>NZ_JBIAVB010000013.1:0-294114 GCF_042893675.1 Streptomyces sp. NPDC001594
TGGGCGCGGGAGACCAGCTCGTCGATCAGCCGGTCATCCACCGCCCTCGACGGCGTCGGCTCAGAGGGCTCGACGGTCTCTGCCTCGGTCACGTTCTCACTCGTCATCGGTGCATCCTCCATGATCGGGAGTTACACCGAACGATTTACAGTCCCGGAACAGGGAGCGGTTGACAGGAGGCCGGACGCCTCCCGCGGACGCGGGGCCGATTCAAGAACCTTCGCGTCCGGCTCCGCGACCGTCGGACCATCCCCACGAGCGCGGGGCCAACCCGACGGTCGTCGATATCTTCAACGAGATCGACGGCACTTCCCCGCAGGCAGGGGGCAAGTCGTCGTTGTCGTAGGTCGGTTGGTGGCCACCGACACACCCCCGCCAGCGCGGGGTCGACCGGCTCAGGCCTGACCGCCACCGAAAGGGGGCCAGCACATCCCCCGTCGGCGCGGCGCCAACTCCTCCCAGGCGTCGACGGTGGCCTCGTCGAACGGCACATCCCCGCAGGCGCGGGATCCACTAGCGGGTTAGGCTTGACCCCACCCTGATCCCAGGACGATCCCGCGGGCGCGGGGTCGACGGACTACCGGGGCAGCCCAACTCACCGAGGCAGGACCATCCTCGCGGGCGCGGAGTCGACGGCGGCCACTCCCGGACGACGACCCACTGCGCCTGGAAGCCACCTTCCAGGACGCCAGACACGCCGAATGGGCAGTGTGGCAGCTCGGCACCAGCGCGGAGGCCCTGGCACCGCAGTGGCTGCGCGACTCCCTGCGAAACCGCGCCACCGCTATCGCCACCCGCTACGCAGCAGCACCGGGCGCAGGCCGCCCTACGGGCGACAGGCCGACAGATGCGACGCATGCAGGAACCCGCGCTCCGACTACGGATCGTAGAGCAGCAGCACAAACATGACGAGGTCCCGCTTGCTCCCCGGACGTACCCCGCGCCATCCCCGTCCCCGTTGGTCGACGTAGCGGGCCCCTTTAGGGGCCCGCTACCAGTCGTACCAGCTGACGGTGTGCGCACCGTTTGCCGGGCTCAGAGCTCTGGTTCAGTCACCCGATGACAGATGGCGTGGTCGCCCTTCTGCACAGCGACCGCACCAGCCTGGCAGCGGGTCACAACCACCAACCGTCCGTCGCGACAGGCAACGATGAAGTGGCTGTTCTGTACCTTCGTTCCCCTGAAGTTGCATGGCTGGGCGGCATCAGCAGACGCGATGGGAAGGCTGGCGACGCCCAACAAGAGCAGGGTCGTGAAGAGCGAGCGAGTACGCACAGTGCGAGTCCTTGTCGTAGCAGCAGTTCGTCGCTCTCTCCAACGACCGCCAGCGCGCTTCGTGCCGTGCAGCGGTCCGGGACTTCGCCGGCGGCCTGCCGCCCCGGGCCGTGCGGCCCTGCGGGCCGCCGGCGGACCGCCCCTCGGGGCGGTCCGCCCCCGGCAAGCGCTAGCGCGCCAGGGCGAGGTGCAGGTGAGCGAAGCGCATCGGCATACCTGGCTGCTTCGAATCGCTGATCCCTCAGGGTCGTGTGCGGCTCGACGTCGATTCGAAACCTGCCCGCTCCTGCACTCGATCACCGGTCTGCTGCGGGCTCTCGATCGGAGCCCCCTTGGGCTCCGATGGCCGGCGCTTGCGTCGGTCGGTCCGAGGACCACCGGTCAGCACATGACGTGCCTCTGCGGGACCACCTCGGCGGCGAGGGCAGCACCGCACCCGTGGCAGACCGGGGTGCCCTGCGTTTCAGACATGCGCATCACAGATGACTCTAAAGGTGAAAACGCGGATCACACCCCCGGCGGAGGCATGATCCGCACAGTGCGGGAGACAAGGGCTAGCCCCGCAAGTCCCGACAAACCCGCAGGTCAAAGCAGGATTGAGCTGTACTCGCGCACGCGGGACACCGCTGCCCCCTTTAGCCCCGCAACCCCCTGCGAACGCCGAAAATCCGGTCATCCGGCTGCGGCGGCCCGACCCTCCCCGAACCGGGGGACATCCCCCACCGTCACGTCCAGGCGCAGCCGCTTAAAGCGGAGCTGGTGGCGCCAGACGCCGCCCCGGTCCACGGCGCGGTTGGCGCTGATCTCAGCCACGTTCTGGATCATCCGTTCTGTGGGCCTCGGCGCGAGACATACTTCGTCACGTGGCGTGCACGCGCCACGGCCGTCAGCGGCATCCCTGCCGGCCTGTCGGGGACCGGCGGGAGCCGGCGCAGGCGGGGGTGTCGAGTGGGCGGTGTCCGGCCGCAGGCGTTCATCGGCGCCTGGCAGCATTGCGGAGGTGTGGGGATGACTGAGGTCGTCAACGACGACGATGAGTTCAAGCGGGACGTGGTGGCCGGAATCTGCGGCGCACTGGGTGGTACGGGCGCCCGTTCGGGCATGGGGGCCAGGATGGAGCGCAGCAGCTCCACCAACGTCCTGCTGGCCGTGATGCTGAACGGGTTCGCCCGGCACGCGGCCGGGCAGCCCCTGTCGGACCTGGAAGGCGTTTTTACGAACGCGTTCTCCCGTGCGGGTTTCACGGCCGACGAGCTCGGCGAGATGGGGCAGGCGTTCTCTGCGGCGGCGCCGGAGGTCCGCGGGAGCTTATTCCCCGGGCGTTTCGCCGCTCTGGGAGTGGAGGACTCCTACGGTCTGGCCGACCTGCGGGCCGATCTGCCGCAGCTGGGCCGGGATTTCCTCGCCACGTGCAGCAACATTCGGGCGGTGGACGCCACCCGCCCGACGGGCCCGCTCGGTGACGATCCGGATGCGGGGGCGGTGCAGGAGGCGGCCGTACCCGAGCCCAGCGCAGCGTTTTTGCAGGAGACCGCCGACAAGGGATGGGGGCTGGTCTGCATGGGGCTGCCCCTCGACCACCCCACCGCCGCGACCGCACGATCGGGCGGCGCGGGCAAGTATTGGGTGTCGCTCGACTACCTCACATGCCACCGGGAGTCCAACGAGTGGGGCAAGGACGAGCCGAAGTTCTCGCTGGCCCTGTGTGACGGGGATACTCAGCGCAACTACACCAGCGAGAAGTTCAGCATGAACACCGGCGATACCCGCGCTTTCGAGCCGAACCGGCTGTGGAACACTGCGGTGGCCAACGGCGGTCTTGCTGTGGTGGTCGACGCCTGGGAGATGGACCACGGTGGCGGTGACGCCAAGGCCAAGATGATCATCGACGAGGTCCTCAAGATCCTGATGGCCGAGCTGTCGATCGAGACCTGGCTGGACATGGTCGACACCGTCATCGGTGAGCTGACGGGCGTCGGAGTCCCCCCAGCGGTCGTAGCGATGTTCGCGATGATCCTCACCTTCATCAGGCAGATCCTGACGAACCAGGATGATCACATCGGCACCTACTCGCTGCTGGTACCCGAACCAGTGCTGATGCTGCAGAAGCAGATCCAGGACACCCTGCGCAACCCTCCACCCGAGGGAGTGGTGCGCAAGATTGCCGCGCTGACCCGCACCAGCGAGCCCATCGTCGAGATCTTCCTGCGCCTGGGCGCCTACCGGACCTCCAAACGCGCACTGATCTTCGACTCCGGCAGCGACGGGAAATGGGAGATCGGCTTCCTGCTGCTGCCCGACGCCTCGAACCAGCTGACCGGCCTGCTCCCCAGAGTGCGGCTGGAATCCGTTCTCAGCGGCAAGTTCGCCACCATCCACGGCCCCTACAACGACGACAGCCCCTCCATCCGGCAAGAGGGCTGGTATAACGCATCCCACCAGCGCTGGGAACTCAACAGCCTCGCAGGCGACCTCTACAAATTCACCTCCGTCTTCGCCCCCACCCGCGTCATGTCGATCCACGGCCCCTACCCCGGCAACGCCCCCGACATCAACCTGTGGACCTGGAGAGACGCATCGCACCAGAAATGGCACCTGCTCCCCGTCGCCCAGAACGAGTACTTCATCGTGTCCGACTACCGCGGTGGAGCAATCAGCGTCACCAACGCCTCCACCAACGACGGCGCAAAACTGTGCCACCACGGCCTGCAAGGCAACCCCAACCAGCTCTGGAGGCTCCTCGGAGCCTAGTGACCTGAGTCAGAGATTCTGTGGCAGTAGGCGGCGACTTTGTCGAGGATCTCGTCGGCTGTCTTCGTCCAGACGAAGGGTCGTGGGTGCTCGTTCCAGTCGGCGAGCCAGGCCCGGACGTCGCGTTCGAGTGCCTGGACGGAGCGGTGGACTCCCCGCTTGAGTTTCTTTTGCGTGAGCTCGGCGAACCACCGTTCCACCAGGTTCAGCCACGACGCGCTCGTCGGCGTGAAGTGCAGGTGGAACCGCGGGTGGGCCAGCAGCCACCTCTTGATGTCCGGCGTCTTGTGGGTCGCGTAGTTGTCCAGGATCAGATGGACAGGGAGATCCGCCGGCACCTCCTTGTCGACCTTGGCCAGGAACTTCTTGAACTCGGCTGCCCGGTGACGACGGTGGAGCGAGCCGATGACCTTGCCGGTGGCGACCTCGAGGGCCGCGAAGAGGGAGGTGGTGCCGGCCCGGACGTAGTCGTGGCTGCGGCGTTCGGGAACGCCCGGCATCATCGGCAGGACCGGCTGGGACCGGTCCAGGGCCTGGATCTGCGACTTCTCGTCCACACAGAGAACCAGGGCCTTCTCCGGCGGGTCGAGATAGAGGCCGACGACATCGCGGACCTTGTCGATGAACAGCGGATCGGTCGACAGCTTGAACGTCTGCGAACGATGCGGGGCCAGCGCGAACGCCCGCCAGATCCTCGAAACCGCCGACTGCGACATCCCCGTCGCCGCGGCCATCGAACGGGTAGACCAGTGCGTCGCGTTCTTCGGCGTCTCCTCCAGGGTCTTGACGATCACCCGCTCGACATCCGCGTCGGTGATCTTCCGCGGGACGCCCGGACGGGGCTCGTCATGCATGCCCTCCAGGCCGCGGTCGAGGAACCGGCGCCGCCAGGTGCGGACCGTCTCGGGAGCGATCCCCAGGCGGCACGACACCTCCGCGATCGAATGGCCCTCCGCGGACTCCAGCACGATCCGGGACCGTAACGCCAAGGCCTGAGCCGTAGAACGACGACGCACCCACCCCTCGAGCACAGCCCGCTGGGCATCGGTCACAGACTACGGCGGGATCTTCGGTCCAGGACGACTCACACCAAACCAACGATGAATCTCTGACTCAGGTCACTAGGTGCAGATGTCGCAATCCACACCGAACCCGGAGGCCCTCACCCATTCAAGAACCCAGCACGCGTGTCACCAACGTCCCGGGACAACACACCAGGCCCCGGTTCCAGTTCGGGCTTTCGAGAGACTGTGCCGGAGCCCGGCCGCCGCCCTGGGTAGCGTTGGCCAGGCGAGCGTTACGCTCTGTGGCCCAATCCGAAGCGTACTGCCACCTGATTGGCGAGGTCGGTGGCGGGAGTGCTGCCGTCGACCGTGATGGTGTCGAGCCGGTGGTCGTAGGCCTGTCTGCGGACTTCCTCGTCCCAGAGGGCATCGCGGGCAAGGCGCTTGGTCAGCATGGCCTCGGGATCGTTCCTGCCCCAGGTGGCTCTCACGCGGGCGGGATCCGCATAGCGCGCGCCGAGTGCATCCTGCCGGAACTGGGGTGTGGGCAGAAGGAAGACTGCTTGGGCGGGTCGGCACAGCAGAGGTGCGAGGTGGTTGGGCAGGATCCCGAAGTAGTCCACCAGGATGATGTGATCGGTGGGCATGGCGAGGAGGTCTTCGATGAGGAAGCCGGTCGTCTCTCCGTACAGGCTCGCCATCGCTTGGAACACCTCCTTTGCGGTGCGGCTCGCCCACATCCCGCCCGGTGGCATTCCGCGCATGGCGGACAGGCGCGGGTGGCGTTGCGGCGTGCATCGCGTCAGCCAGCCGTGCTCCGCACGGTCGCCGTCGTAGACCTCGACGCCGTACTGGTCGGCCAGTAGGTGGGCCAGCGTGCTCTTACCGGAGGCCGTACCGCCGGCGATCCAGCGGACGTGGGCGAGTAGATCGGACAGTTCTCTGCTGGTCTCGGCGTCCGAGGAAGGAGAGGTCACGCGTGCCATGGTCCCGCTCCCCGCCTGAAAATTGCAGTCTTGTTCTTGGGTAGCAGATGACCGACTCTGAAAGAGAGGTCAAACGACGACACGCCGTCAAACCGAGGCCGCCCTGGCCTACCTGGCCTTCAGATTTGATGCCCTCCGGCTGCAGGAAGTCGTTGCGTCGACAACCGTCAACAACATTCGCTCCCAGTCGGTGATGCGCCGGATTGGCATGACCCGCGACCCGGCCGAAGACTTCGAGGATCCGAGCGTGCCCGAAGGGCCGCTTCGCCAGTGTGTGCTGTACCGGGCCGCCCAAAGAGAAGCCCACGGGCTACACGCGGCGGGACACGAGCTTCTCGTCGCGCCTGGCTGATCACCGGCGAACCCGGACAGGAAGTGACACCGACGATCACGCTTGCAGGAGCGCGCTCCCCAGGGGCAGGAAACTCGGCGAATCGGCGCGGCAGCCCAGCGGGTCCCCGGCCGTGTCCCGCGCCGGGGAGACCGCGATGCGCGTGAGGCGAAGGAGAAGATCAAGGACGTCTTCAAGCACTGACCTACGCGCCGTGAGGGCCCGGACCGCAGGGCGGTTGGGGCCCTCACGCGTGCCGGCGGTCAGGGGGCGGGCTGATGACCTGTTCTGATCTCTGGCCATGTGTCACCCGTGCGCGTGGTAGACCGCTCTTCGGTCGCGCGGCACCGCGCGCACCTGCCCGGTCGTGGACAGGGAACGAGACGCTTTCGACGTCCGGGGAGGTAATGGCAGCTCCCGATCGGGCGACCGCTGCGGTCGGGCGCCCCGTGGGCGGCCGGGGCGCGGGCCGTTGGTGATCTCGAAGGCGGTCTGGGCGTTCTTGTTCGCCCGGGCCGTGACCAGGTCGGGGCCGGGCTGGCCGGCGGCCTTGAGGTCGGGGGCGGTGAACGTGGCGGTGGCGTCCCAAGACGGCTTGGCCGCAGCGCAGCGCGGCGGTCGCCGTGTGCCGGAGCCCCCAGCCTGGCCCCTCCGGCTCACGACGCCACCCCTCGGACCACCCTCGGCGAAGGCCCGGCCGGCAGCAGCCGGCCAGGCCCTCCACAGGGACAGGCTGCCTACGTCCGGACCTGGCGCGCCCACGGCGCCGCTCGGCCCGGCCCTGGAACAGTGGCATCCGCCGGCGGAGCCGGACCCGAACCGACCGCCCTCCTTGACGCTACGGTGGCCGCCTTTGCCCGGCGGCCACCGCAGGGGGTTATGCGGTGGCCGTGTCCTGGCTGGAGGAGTGAGCGACGAGGGCGTGGGCGGCGGTGGGGTGGGCGGGCAGCAGGGTGCTCAGGCCGGTGAGGTCCAGCAGCCGCTCCAGGCGGTCGGGGACGGCGGCAAGGGTCAGGGTGCCGCCGGAGGTCTTGGCGCAGCGGTAGATGCCGACGAGAGCGCTGAAGCCCGTGGAGTCGCAGAAGGTGACGGCTCCGAGGTCCAGGATCAGGTGGCGGTGGCCTTGTTCGATCAGGGCCAGTGCCTGGGCACGAAGGTGGGGAGCGGTGGCTATGTCGAGTTCCCCGGAGACGTGGGCCAGGGCGAGGTCGCCCTCGGTGTGCTGTGTGGTGAGGCGGAAGTCGGTCACGGGTGGCTCTCCGACATCTCGTCGGCGGGGGCGATGGTGTGGGCGGTGGCGGTCGCAGTGAGGCCGTCCGCGGTGCCGGTGAGGGGGACGGACAGGGCCAGCAGGGCGACGTCGTCTCCGGCCCCGTGGGGCGTGGCATTGATGAGGTCGACGGTGTCGTCTATGACCGCCGCCGCGCTGACGGGCCCGGTGCGTGCGGACAGGAAACGGGTCAGGCCCTCTTCTCCGATCATTTCACCGCCAAGGGTGCGGGCCTCGGTCAGCCCGTCTGTGTAGAGGAGCAGTCCTTCGCCTGGGGCGAGGTGGATGGTGTGGGAGGCGAAGCGCGCCTCGGCGAGGGCGCCGATGAGCATGCCGCCTGGGGGGCGAACTTCTTCCGCTGCTCCCTGCCCGCGCAGGTGGTAGGCCGGGGGGTGCCCGCCGGTGGCCACCGTGACAGTGAACCCGTCCTTCTCGTCGGGCTCGAGGATGCCGAAGACGGCGGTGCAGAACCGGGTACCGACGGCGGGGTCGAGGAGCAGCGCCGTGTTCAGAGCGGTGAGGACTTTCTCGGGGTCGGGGTCGATCAGGGCGGCGGCGCGCAGGGTGTAGCGGGTCAGGGAGGTGACGGCGGCCGCTTCGGGTCCCTTGCCGCACACGTCTCCGAGGAAGAACGCCCACCTCGTGCCGTCGAGGGGGAAGACGTCGTAGAAGTCGCCGCCCACGTCCCGCGGGGAGGCGGTGGCGTAGTGGCAGGCCAGCTCCAGCCCCGGTACCACCGGCAGTGCCGGCGGCAGCAGGGTGCGCTGGAGGGTGGAGGCGAACGCCTGGATGGCGGCCATGTCGCGCTCCGCGCGCTCGCGGGCGGCCTCCTGCTCGATGCGCCGCTCCTGCTCGGTGCGCAGGGTGTTCAAGGCTGCCAGGCGCATCTCCAGCTCGTCCAGCACGATCGCGGCCAGGTCGGCGAGGGTGGCGGTGTCGTCCTCGGTGATCAGGCGCGGCTTGGTGTCGAGGATGTTGACGGTGCCCAGCCGGTGCCCGTCGCCGGTGATGATCGGCGCGGCAGCGTAGAAACGGACGCCCATCGGTCCGGTGACCAGGCCGTTGGTGAAGGCGACGGGGTCGGTGAGGGTGTCCGGGATCACGAGTGTTTCGTCGGCGAGGATCGCCGAGCCGCACAGGCCCGGCTCCCGGCCGATCTCACTGACGCCTTCCAGGCCGTGGGCGGCCTTGAACCAGATCCGGTCCTCGTCGACGATCGTCACGCTCGCCACCGGCACCTTGAACAGCCGGGCGGCCATGGCCGCCACCCGGTCGAACGCGCCGTCGGGCGGGGTGTCGAGGATGTCGTAGCGGCGCACTGCGTCCAACCGGGCCGCTTCTTCTACCGCACTGAGCGTTCGCCGGCCTGGAGTGTCCCCCGGGCCGGTCGCGGGTCGCGCTTGCGGCATCGTTTGCCTTTCCTTACCGCGCCGACCTTGGTGGCCAACGACTGTCGCAGCCTAGACCGGCCTGTCGGCGTCAAGAAACCATCATTTATTGAAGGCGAGCGGCCAGACCGCCCCACGACCTCTCAGATTCTTCAAAAACTCCTCCAAAAACCAAGGCTGCTGCAGGTCACGGCGCATCCGTGCCTGGTCGGCGCTGACGTAGCGTCCCGCTGCTGAGCTCAGAGCGCGGGGCCCTCGGCGGCGGCCAGGATGTCCTCGATGAGGTCAGCAGCGCGCGGGGTGCCGCCCTCGGCTCGGCCGGCGGCCTGCAACTGCTTGGACTGGCCGATCCGTTCCCGATCTGTGACCAGGTCGTTCAGCGCCGTACGGAGGGTCTCGGCGGTGGCGTCAGCTGTGTCCACACGGCGGGCGACGCCGAGTTCCACGAGCCGGTTCGGCGTTCATGAGCTGCTCGGCTCCCTGCGGCACGGCGATCATGGGAACGCCGGCGAGGAGTCCTTCGCCGCAGCCGCCCATGCCGGCGTGGGTGACGAAGGCGTCGGCCTGTTCCAGGACCGCCCGCTGCGGGACCCAGGAGTGCACCTCGACGTTGGGCGGGATGGTGCCGAGTTCCCCGGGGTCGGTGTACTTGCCGATCTGGAGTACGACATGCCAGCCGGGTAGGTCGCCGAAGGCGGCGATGCACTGGCGGTAGAACCCCGGCTGGCGCGTGTACGCCGAGCCGAGCGAGATCAGCAGCACGTGGTCTGCGGCCGCCGGGCGGGTCCAGCCGTCCGTGTCCGCTCGGGTGTCGAAGCAGGGGCCGACGAAGGTCACCGTGTCGGTGTCGACTCGTTCGGCGTGCGGTTGCATCGAGCGCGGTATGAGGGCGAGGGCCCGGGCGGGCGGGCCGGAGAACGTGTCCACGTCCGTGGTGGCCCCGCAGTCGGCGAGCCACCGTGCGAACCTGTCCTGGTATGCGTCGGCGCCCGGCAGTTTCCGCAGATGCGCCGCGACTTCCTCCTGGTAGCCGTCCCAGCCGACGAACGTCGGGGACAGCTGCACGAGGGGAACGGTCCTGCGTTTCGGCGAGGGCGCGCGCGGCATAGGCGCCGATGTCGTAGAGGTACAGGTCGGCCGGATCGTCGTCGTAGGCAGCGCGCAGTTACGGGAGCGCCTGGACGGCGTCGTCGAGGAAGAGGCTTGCCGCGGCGATGGGATCGGCGGGCCAGTCGTTGTCCGCGACGGGCAGCGTGGAGGTGCAGGGCACCGGCTCCGCGCCGGTGGACTCGATCCGGTCGGCCACGTACGGGTCGTTGGCGTAGGTGACCCGGTGCCCGCGGTCCACCAGCTCGCGGATAGGGCGAGGCTGGGCAGGACATGGCTGACGATGGGGATGCCGACCATCGCGATATGGGCGCGGCGACGGGACATGGGCCCCTTCTGCGTCGGCCTGCGCGAGCAGGGCGGCGAAGACGCGGTCCCACGTACCGTCGATCGCCCACATCCGCAGCCGGCTGTAGTCGCCCTTCCAAGAGCCGGTGCTACGCGCGGGCCAGGCGTGATCACCCCGGACCCTCAGGAAAGAGAGCCGTACACAGGCGGCCCCCCTACGAGTTGGCGCCCACAGGAAAGGGGTGACGAGACGAGATTCCTGTGAGCAGTCGTGTGTCCCTCTCCGGGAAGGCGGACGCAGACACGAACAGCTGCTGATCCTCTACCGAAAGCTCGTCGCTCAGGCGGGCTGAGGCCGCCGCGTGGAGACGTCCGAGCGCAACAGCGGCACCCGAAGCGCGGCAATCTGTAGCCTGGGCCAGCCCGGGCTGGGCGCCCGCCCGCGCCCTGGACCGGGCGGAAATGTGGGGGCTGCTTGGAGTCAGTGGCCCAGGGCGTTCTTCAGCTGCTGCTTGGTCATGGTCGAGCGGCCCTCGATGCCGCGCTTCTTCGCCTCCTGGTAGAGGTCGTCCTTGGTCCGCCCGGATGAGCCGCCGCCACCGCCGGACTTCTGGCCGCCCCGCTGGGAGGCCGACTTGCCCTGTGTCGAGCTGCGACTCGAGGTCTTGCTCTCGCCCGATTGCGCGCGTTCCTTGTTCACGGTGCGGGAGGCCATTTCCTTGGCCCGGGACTCGGACATCCCCCGGTTCTCACCGGACTCCTTGATGTGCTCGTACTGGCGTTCGCGCTTGGAGCTGGATCCTCTGGGCACGACGCCTCCCTTCATCGACGGTGCGTACAAGGCCATCGTGTGCTCCTCCTGACGCGCCCGCATCTCCCACTACTCCCTGCACCGACCCGGAAGCCAGGCTCCGAGGCGGCGTTCTCCCGCGCCTTCGCACGTGAGTACGCAATGGCACCACGCGAGTGGCGCGCCAGCCGGAGGGCTTAGCCCGGACGAGAGTTTCGGCAAAGAACGGCAGCGGCGCGGCCATGTAGCTTTCCCCAGCGTCCGAATAGCGTGGAAGAGCCGGTGCAGCACCAGCTGGCCGCCGCTCCACGGACCGCTGGCCCCAAGCAGGTGCCGGCGGAGCGCGGGGGCGCCGCTCCCAGACGATTCGGATCGGGCACATGGAACAGCAAGCAGCGACGGACACGGTCGTCCTCATCCACGGCCTCTGGATGACACCCCTCTCCTGGGAGCACTGGGTCACCCGCTACGAGGCACGCGGCATGAAGGTGCTCACGCCCGGCTACCCGGGCATCCAGCCCGGCACCGAAGGCGTCGACGCGCTCCGTAGGGACCCCTCCCCGCTGGCCGGGCTCGGCGTACGAGAGGTCTTCGACCACCTCTCGGAGTTCGTCGAAGCACTCGACACCAAGCCGATCATCGTGGGCCACTCCTTCGGCGGAGCCTTTGTCCAGCTCCTCCTGGACGCCGGCTACGGCTCGGCCGGGGTCTCTATCGACGGCGCGGCCGTCAAAGGCGTGAAGGCGCTGCCGTTCAGCGAGATCAAGGCCACGTTCCCCGTGTTGAAGAACCCGGCCAACAAGAGCCGCGCGGTGCCGATCACCGAGAAGGAGTTCCACTACGCCTTCACCAACAACCTGACCGAGGAGGAGTCCAAGGTCGTCTACGACCGCTACTCGGTCCCGGTCTCCGGCCGCATGCTCTTCCAGGGCGGATTCGCCGCCGTCACCCCGAACGTGGCGACGACCTACAACTTCGCCAACGACGACCGCGCCCCGTTGCTGTTCATCGCGGGCGGCAACGACCACATCCTGCCCTCGGCCGTGCAGCACGAGAACTACCAGAAGAACGCCAAGCACTCCCAGGCGATCACCGCCTCCAAGCTCTTCGACGGCCGCAGCCACTACACCTGCGGCGAAGACGGCTGGGAAGCCGTCGCTGACCTCGCGCTCGACTGGGCTCTGACCCCCACACCCGGAGTGCTCGGCCAAGCCTGACCCACCCGATCCAAGGGTGAACACGCTCTGTCACCGTCGGCGGTCAGTTGGATCCCGAGTAGTTGGCCGCCAGTTGTGGGTTGCAGCAGCCACCGTCACCGCAACCGCAGTTGCGAGCGCATGCACAGCACCCTCGCGGAGCACGCGCAGTGCTTTCTCTGCGGAGACGAGTACCGTCCGACATCGACGTAGCGTCAGCCGGGAGGCTGCGCAGAAGTGTGGTGCAGGGTCCGGACTTGGAGTGGCGGAACGGCCTACGGCCTGAGCCACAGGCGGGTCGAGGCCAGGGCGACGGTGCCTGTGAAGACGTAGGCGCGCTTGTCGTAGCGGGTGGCCACGGCCCTGGAGTGCTTGAGCTGGTTGACCGTGCGCTCGATCTCGTTGCGGCGCTTGTACATCTCTTTGTCGAACCCGGCCGGCCTGCCGCCCCGGCTCCCCCGGCGTCGGCGGTTGGCCCGCTGGTCCTTCGGCTCGGGGATGGTGTGTTGGTCGGTCAATGCCGGCCGGAACGCTCCGGTCACGGCCCGGCGGCACAGCCGCCCCCTACGGGCGATCAGCCGCACTGACCTCCTACACCGACGCCGCCAGCCCCGCCCGTGTCCGCACGCGATCACACAAGCGCGTCTCCTCGAGAGCAGCGAGCATGTCGGCCAGTCGGCCGGCCAGAGCACCTGCGGCCCCTGTATCCGAGTGCAGCAGGGCGGCCCGGAGCGCGTGTGCATTCCGGGCCGTGCGCAGCGTGTCCACCGCCGGCTGCGCACCGGCAGCGAACCTCCGCAGCGCGGTGGTGATCAGCAGATCGGCGGTAGCGGCCGGGCCGGCCCCCGGCGTGCGCCTCCGCGGGGAGGGATCCGGAGTGGAAGCCGGGAAACCGGAGGGCTGTTCAAGTGCGGCGCAGGGGCGGCGGTTGTCTGTTGATGCCGACGGCGGCCAGGGCTGTGGTCCAGTCGGTGGCGATGGCGCGCTGTGCCGGGGCGAGCTGGATGGTGCCCGCGCAGACCGCCTGGTACAGCTTGTACTCCACGGTGTCCTTGTCGCCCGCCGTGGAGCCGCCGGCCTGGTAGCGGGGCTCTGGCCACAGGTTCTGCGGGCTCGTGGGGTTTCCGCCGAGGCTGAGCGCGATGAGGTGGTCCTCCTCGTAGTCCGCCGTGCTGGTGTCGGCGTAGCCGTACTCGGCGCAATGACGCGAACGCCGTCGTCCCCTGAGCGTCAGTAGCTGAACGAGACGACCGCTTGGGGCGAACAGATGTCGGACCAGTGCGCCCGGTCGACGCACACCTTGATGACGGCGCGTGCGGCGTGGGCGTCGTGACGCAGCTTGCGCGACATGGAGCCGCTGGCGGAGGTGTCGGTGCGCGGGGTCTGGGTTGTCCCCGCGCTCTCCCATTTCCCGTTCTTGAGGAAGAAGAACTCCGCTTCGACGTAGACGGGGTTGTGGTCGCTGCGGCGCAGGTCGTCCCAGTTGGCGCCGACGGTGGCGTAGACGCCGCCGTTGTTGGCGAAGTCCCCGTAGGCGCGGGCGAGCTTCCCGGAGTCGTCGCGGGCATAGAGCTTGCCCCAGGACTTTCCGGCTGCTTCGGCCGGCGCGGTGGCCAGGACGGCGGTGAGCAGGGACGCGGCCGCCACGGTGGATGCGGTCAGAAGGTGCCGAAGTCGGGTCACAGCGTGCTCCTCGGATTGCCGGTGGAGGGCAGCGTATCGGGGAAACAAGGACGCTTTGGGGTGTTTCGGGGTACTGGCCCCGTACGAGGAAGGGACGCCAGAGTAGCGAGGCGTGCTCGCCGACTGCGATGGCGTGGCCCGGAGCCAGCGTCTTGACGCCGGTCCCGCCGCCGCACCCACACAGGCCCGCCGCCGAGACCGCACGCCACCGTGAACCGGCCGAGAAGAACGTAGCCGTCGGCACCACCCGGGAACAGGAGGGCACCGCGCCGTGGTGGGAGCTGGCGACCTGGTTGGTGTGCAGACCGCCACGCCGCGCCGACTGGACGGCACTCACTCTGACGCCGAGCCGTGCCGCCCGGTCGAGATGGCCGGGCCGAGCACCGCTGCGGCGCGGCGGAGATCGCCGAGTGGGAGCGCATCGACCAGCTGCTCACCGCGTTGCCGGCGGGCACCGTCTACGACCCGGACGTCGACGACGTCGTCCAGGCCGAGCTCGCCGCCGACGCCACAGCCGCCGTCCGGGAGGTCGAGCTACGCGAAGCCGCCGAGCGGACGGCGCGCTGTGCGCCGGGTCGGCCAGGGCGTGGTCATCACGGCCTCGCAATCGTGGGCGGCCATCAGGTTGCGGGCCGCTGCCGGAGCGTTCTCGGCGGCCCGCCGCATTGTGACTGTGCATTTCAGTTGGCCAGTTGAGCGCGACCCTCGTAGCCTCCGCAGATGATCGAAGACAGCATCATCGACGGCCCATGCGTACGTGTGGGCGAGACAGCGCAGCGGGCCGTCCACCTGGTCTTTTCCGAGCCGACGAAACTCTACGGTGACGACCCGACGCTGGACTTCCTCGTCAGAGCCCGTGGGCAAGGGGTGCGCATCGAGACATCGGTGCGCACATGGAGCGGCGACGGCCTCGACACCTTCCTCTCCTCGTTGGCGGAGGAGTTCCAAGGCTGGGAAGGGCTTCGCACCTGGCGCTCCTTGGAAGGCGATCTGACCCTCTCCGCGGAGCACCGCTCGCGGGGATATGTCCATCTGACGTGGGGCATCCGCCCCCGGCCGCCCGAGGAAGACTGGAACTTCGAGATCACCACGGCTCATGCGGCCGGCGAGGACATGCGCAACCTCTCCGCCCGCATTGCCACGTTCCTCAGGGGCAACCTCGGCTGAGTAGCTCTGTTCACTTCTAGGGGTTCTGGCACAGCTTCCGTGCAGCAATGGGGGCTGCCTCGCTGGTCAGGACTGGATTTGATCCGGCCCTGCGAGGTTAGGGTGCTGATTCACGAACCGAGGAGAGCTGACGTGCACGACAGACCCCGGATAGAGGGAGCCCTCGATGTCCTGCGTGCCGAGCTGGAGGTCGAGCGATCGACGAGGACCGAGTTGACCACGCGGGCTGCATGGCTGGCCTTCATGCGATTCGCGCGGCAGCGCTTTGCGACTGCGCCCACCCCCGACTCAGACGGCTTGCTCTTCCAGTACGGCACGTACGCCTTCAGCGGGCGTCCGATGTTCACGGTGGACCTCACGCGACAGTTCGACATCAGCGACGACGGTGGTGAGCACGACCGCTACGTACAGATGCACTGCGAACTCCGCTACGAGTGCGAACCCGCCCTGGAGGCCCTGGGAAGCTTCAACTCCTGGTTCTTCCACGACGCCGACGCGGACCTCGACGAGTGGCTCGCCGCCATGGAGGGGCACCTCGAGTTGTTGCTTGCTCGGGTGCCCTCCGAGATCGATGTGTACGAGGAGCCGGTCTAGGACGTCACGCCAGCAGGACTCGTTTACGCAGGAGGTCAAAGCCAGCGCGGCCGAACATCTGACGCTTCAGCATCTTGATCCGGTTGACGTGGCCTTCGACGACTCCGGAATTCCAGGGCAGGGTCAGGCCGGCAATGACGGCATCGAGGTCTCGGTGGATGCCCGCAGCGAGAGTGGGGAGGCTGGGAAGGTCGTCCTGGCGCTCGGTGAGCATGGTCGCGAAGGACCGGACGTGACCGGTCAAGGCGTCGAGTTCGGGGCAGCGTGTGCGGACGGACTTGAGTTGAAGCTGCTCGGACTCGGTGAGGGTGTCCGGGTGTCGGAGGATCCATCCGGCCAAGGCGCGGGGCGAGGGCGGCCCGGCAGTCACCGGCCGTGGTGAGGTGCGCTTGTCGTGCAGGTAGGCGCGGACGCGCTGGTAGCTGCCTTTGTAGCCGAGGGGCAGGATCTCCTTCCAGAGTGTCCAGGCGTTGGTACAGCCCCTCGTCCCAGCGGTCATCCAGGTAAGGCTTGTAGTCGTCGAGAACGGAGGGCCGGTTCTGCCATTGTCCGGTGGAGAGGTCCTCCGGCTTCGCGGCATCGGCGAGCTGTTTGACGGCCCGCCAGGTCATCCCGAGTTGTTGCTGGACCGAGCGTTGGCTGTGGCCTGCCTTCCGCTCGGCCGCTTCGCTCAGGTTGTGCCAGAGGTGCCACCTGTCCGCGACCTGGATGGCCTGTGGTGCTCCGGCGGCGGCGCCTTCGGCGAAGAACGGTGCTCGGTCCCGGCAGATCACCTCGACGCGTGGCCGCTGGGCGAGCCACGCCGCCA
This sequence comes from Streptomyces sp. NPDC001594, assembly GCF_042893675.1. Lineage (NCBI taxonomy): Bacteria > Bacillati > Actinomycetota > Actinomycetes > Kitasatosporales > Streptomycetaceae > Streptomyces > Streptomyces sp. NPDC001594. The sequence goes on from NZ_JBIAVB010000013.1 coordinate 16,639, forward strand.
GACTGGATGCCTCCCGGTCTGGGAGGAGATCGATTGGACGGCGGGTTTCGACATCCACGAGGACGGTGCCGTAGTGGCAGCCCTTGCGGGTGGCGTACTCGTCGACACCGACCACCCGCGGCGCCGGTACTTCCGGCTCGGGCAGTGCGTTGACCAGGCACAAGACAGTGCTCCGGCCCACGGACACGCCGAGGACGGCGGCCAGCCGGGCGCCGGCCCGGCCAGCCAGGGCGAGACCGAGTGCCGCGAGGGTCGAGCGCAGTCGTTCCGGGCGCTGACCATGCCTGCCGGTCAGGCCGGATATCTGCTCCACGAAGGTCCGGCGCCGACACAAGGCCGTCGGGCACCGGAATCGCCGGACCCGAAGCTGCAGCACGACCCTGCGCCCGGCGCTGGGCACGTCGGCAGGAAAACCGCAGGCAGGAACTGTGAACACGGGTCGACCAGGCTCCGCAGTCCGGGCAGGCGGCGTCAGTCGCGGTGCACTTCGCGTCAACACGCACCATCGCGATGCCCACGTCCACCGACAGCACCGCGACGTTCGCGATCGACGGGAACAACAGCTCCTTCAGTCGGAGCACGACCTCGTCCACAGCCCCGCACTGTCAGCCCGACTGCCCTGACCACGGCTCATTTTTGGGCGACTTCGAGCGCTGCCCGGCGACGCTCAGCCTTCACTCACGGTGGCCACTGCACGGAAGCTGTGCCAGAACCCGGGATTTGGCAGCTCCCGCGGGGCATCACTGCCCGGCGGTCCCTGGCCGGGTGAGTCCGGCTCCGACCCTGGTCAGCATCTGGCCGAGGAGGTGGAGGGCTCGCGCCCCTGGCGGCAGGCGTCGGTGAGTTTTTCGGTCACCGCGAGGGTACGGCTGTCGTCTTGGGCGGCCAATACAAGGACGAAGCGCACGTAGTCACCGATGTCGGTGCCCTGCGGGTGCTGGTTCATGGAGGTGTGCAGGCGCGCTGCCAGGGCGGGCAGAGTGCGGTCCGTCGGGAAGACGACGGCGAGGCCGGCGAGGGCGAGCCGGACTGCGGGGCATTCGGCGGACCAGCGGGCCAGCAGATCAGGGGTGCGCAACTGGACCGCGTTGCGGGCCCGGGCCTCGCTGTCGGGATCGGCATGTTGCGGGGTGGCCGGCCAGGTTTCAGCGAGGTTGCGCTCGGCGACGGTGGCGGCACGGAACAGCAGGTCGACGGCTTGGAACCGGTGTCGGGCGGGAATCCGGTCGTCGACGGCCAGGGCCGCGAGCAGGGCGAGGCCGTCGGCGGTGTAGGGCTGGCAGGTGTCCTGGTGGAGGATCTCGTTGTAGAACTCGGCGAGGAAGGCCCGGTCGTCCCAGTCGGGGTCGATCTCCGAGTGGAACAGCATCGCCGCTTGGAGCGGCATGCGGTCCGGCAGGCGATCGGCGATGACGTCCCGGAAGAGCTGCCGGATCGGCGGACCACAAGCGATCGCGTGGTGCTGGGTTTGTTCGGGTGCGGCGTGCGTGTCCACGACCAGCGCAGCCTACTGGAGCGTCTCAGGCGTCGAGGCAGGCAGCGGCAGAGGTCAGCGGGCGCAGTGGCGCGATGGCGCAGTGAGGCCTGGCGATCATGGTCGTCGCGGAATGCCTGGTGCGCGGAAAGTCGGCAGGATGAGGGTCTGAAGGGGTCTGAACGCAGAGCGGCAAGTGTTCGGTTCGTGGCAGGGGCCGGGCCCCGACCCAGGGGGAGGAGGTCGGGGCCCGGTCGTTGCCGCGGCCGGTCATCGTCCCTTTCGGAAGGTGTCCTTGACGTCTTCCTTGGCCCGGCGGGCGTTGCCCTTGAACTGGTCGGCATGGCCTTCGGCGGTCATCCGCTCGTTGCCGACGGCCCTGCCGACGATCTCCTCGGCCTTGCCCTCGGCCTGCTCGACGTGGGCTTTGGCCTTCTCGGTGCCCGACATGGGGACCTCCTCGTGACGTGCCGGATGGATCGTGACCCTCGCATGCTCCCGAGCCCGGCCGATAAACCTCACCCTCTCGCGACCACGTACGAGCGTCCCCGGACCCCGCCTTCCCGGTGGACCGATGCGCTCGCCGTTGCGCGCCTGCGTCGATGGAAAACCGGTGAAGATCCGCGCATGGGCGGGGAGTACCGGGCATCCGGTGCTTCGGAGGTTGATAACCATGGCTCCCCTGCTCCTCGTTCTCCTGCTCGCCCTGATCCTGTCGGTGCCGGTTTCACGCTGAAGGTCCTCTGGTGGGTCGCGGCCGCGGTGCTGGTGCTGTGGCTGCTCGGGTTCGTCCCCGCCCGAGGAACAGTTCCGGCCGCTGGTACCGCTGCCCCGACGTGACAGGGGCCGTGAAAGCCTCCGGTCCGGAACGGCACTCGGTCGCGGATCGTGGTTCACGGCGAAGCCTGGCGGCAGTGTTGCCGGTAGCGGGATCGATCGTGACGCGGTGGTGTCCTCAGGACCCGAACAGCCAGGTGGCGAGTGTGGTGACGGCGTCGGTCCCATAACCGCGGAGCCGGTGACCGGGGTGGAGGAACATGTCGATTCCGGCGTGCCGGCAGACGGGAGAGTGCCCCGCCGACGCGGCCCCGGCCGCCACCCCCGCCGCAGGTCACGGCCGCCGCCCTGAGCCGGGCCGTGGAAGCCCGGCGGCCCGCAGCCCGGGTCCACCGCCATCCCGGCCCCGCCGACATCCTCCTGGCGGCAGCCCGGCCCTGCTCTTGGTCGGGCCCGTTCATCCCCCCGTGTCCTCCGGACGTGCGACGCGCCCGCAGGGGCCCGGCGGTTTCACTGAACGGGTCGGTGCCTGAGGAACCAAGCCCATCTGTGACCCAAAGCCCATCCCCGAGGGGACCTGCCCGATCCGGCATCGCACCGATGGGTCCCGGCCTCCAGGAGGACCAGATCATGCGTACCCACCGAGTCCTTTCGACCGCAGGGATGGCAGCCGCGACCTTCGCCTTGATCGGCCTGGCTTACGCAGCACAGGCATCCGAAGGCCCGGTCCACGCTCGCGCGGCCGCCGCGGCGAGTCAGAGTGCCGCTTACGAGGTCACCGCCTCGTCGGCCCCCCTCGGCCACAGGGCCGCGGTCACGCCCCACACCACGGTGGGGGCCTTCTGCTCCTCGCTTCCGGGCGCCCGTCCGTAGAAGGCTGAGGCCGGTACTTCGGCCGCGAGAGCCGACAGGGGAAAACGATCCGGCAGGGGGAGGGCCCGTTTGAGCACCACCCGGCACCGAACCGAACTGAAAGGCGTGTGGAATGAGCTCGCAGAGGACATCACTGTCCGTTCCCCTTGGAAACGTCCCGGCGGTCTTCCGTCCGGTGGACGGGAAGGGTACGGGCCCCAAGAACGCCGCCAGCTCCCCTTCCCGCCTCGCCACCGTCCTCCACGGTGACAGCGCACAGCTCCCACGCTTCCGACTGAGCACCTTGGACACCGGAGACGGTCCACACCCCCTTCCGGGCGTCACCCGTGCACACTTCGTGCCTCTGGGGACTCAGCATGACGCCCTACGCTCCCGTCACGAGGGGAGACTCCATCGGGCGTCGACGCGTGCCGCGCACCGACTTGACCGCGTGGCAGCACTGTTCGGATGCGGGTATCCGGCTGACGCCCGCAGTGCCCTCTGCTTCCATCCAGGGGACGAGGAGAACACCGTCGTCTTCGCCGAGGCACGCTTCGCCCGATCGCAGCCGCAGTTCCTTCACCTCCAGGGCGCCAAGGCCATACCTGATGGGGGTATGAAGCCGGACCACGTCAATTTCAAAACGGGCCCCTGCCTCTTCGGCGCGCGAGCCGTGCGCGTCTTCGACGAAGCAGGTGGACAGCTCGATGTCCTGTCACCCCGGAAGAATTCTCTTTCACACCGCCTTACCCGCGTGTGGGCGGATCCGGAGCTCTCCCTGTACGAGTACGAAGCCGTTCTGCGGCAGACGCGCGCCATCGCGGATGTGGCCTCCGCGACCCCGCCCGATGCACTGCTGACCGTCACGATCGATATACCACGCGTCCAGTACTACCTGTACCTGCTCGACGCGTTCCGCCGCCAACTGGCAAGCCCCGGCCTGCTCCTGGAGTGGTTCGACCTCGTCGATCTGCGGCACGACCGCCTGGTCGACTTCTTCCGGGACCGCTTGCACGCCGAACTGAAGGAGGTCGCGCGCGACGACGTCACGGTCCGCGCATCCGACGGCCTGGATGCGCTCGCCTCCCCGATACGCGCTGATGTGGCCAGGAACGCCGTGCCGCGCCTGGAGGCCCTGCTGGATGACCTGGCTGCCACCGGCGACGCGGCGTGGACACTTCTGCTCGACACTCAGCCGCCTCGTGACATGGCCGCACTCGGTACCGCGAGCTACCTGGTGGAGGCTCTGCGCACTGCCGTCGTACACGAGGGCAACGGCACGGACCTCGGCATCCACGTCGAGGACTACAGGGAGTGGAAGATCCTCGACCGCGCCGAGCGCGTGCTCGACGGGATCAGAAGCGCCGGCTACCAGACCAGCCCCGGCATCATGCTCGGCATGTATCCGTTGGAGCGCATCATCAACAGCTCTCCGGCCAGGCGACCTGCGGAGCTCTACTACCTGGACCCCGGCCGCCGCGCCGTGGACGAACGAGGACGCGAGGTGGACCTCTTCGACGCCGTCGGCGCCCTCTACGCCTGAGCTCGTGCTGCGCCGGCCATGGACGGCAGGGCAGCCGCCCTCGTACCCGATGCGGCGGGCGACGCGCGGCCGCCAAAAAGGGCGGCACAGCGGAGCACCAAGGAGCAGTTCGGGTATCGCAGCAGGGGCCGCAGGGTCTGGTCGAGCGGATGGAACACCACCAGGTGGCGATCTACCTGGCGGCGATGGCCGTAGGCGGTCTGCTCGGATGGACGGCCCCCGGCCTCGGTCCGGGGCTGGAGAGCGCGATCAACCCGGTCCTCGGCGCGCTGCTGTTCGTCGCCTGCCTCCAGGTGCCGGTCACCGAGGTGCTGCGGTCGCTGCGTGACGGTCGGTTCCTGTCCGCCGCGGTGGTGGTGTCCATCGGTGCCAGGTAGCTTGCACAGTCACACATGATGTGGCTGAGCGCGATAGGTGGCCTTTGAGCACGCTGGTCGGCCCTTGTGCGCGGTAGTTGGCCCGCCGGCTGACCATCCTTCGAAAGTCGTTCCTCCCGGAGGTGGGCCAGGACCGGGAGTCAGAGGGCCAGGCGGCGGATCGCGACTGCGGCCGCGTCGTCGTCCAGGTGGCCGTGGACGTGGGCCAGAAGGTCGTCATGGAGGGCGTGGAGGAACTCGGCAGGGTCGTCGTTGGTCCACGAGGGCGCGCGGTCGGTGAGCTGGTAGAAGTGGTGGCCGGCGTCACGTGCCTCGATGACGCCGTCCGTGTACAGGAGGAGGAGGTCGCCGACCTCGAAGGGAAACGTCTGGACCTCGTAGGCGGGCATGCCGAAGGCGCCGCCGAGTCCGATCGGAAGGTAGCTCTTCTCCGGCGTGAGGGCGGTGACGTGAGTGCCGCGCAGGAGCAGCGGCGGTGGGTGGCCGCAGTTGATGAGGTGGACGAGCGGTTCGTGGTCGGGGATGTCGAGCAGGATCGCAGTGGCGAAGTCCTCGTCGGTGTCCTGTTCCGTCCCCGGGCGCCACTGGCTGCTGTCCCAGCGGAAGGCGGCGTCCAGGTGGATGGCGAGGCGGGGCAGGGTGGCCTGCCGGTGGGCGGCCGCACGGAAGGCGCCGAGCAGCAGGGCGGTGTTGTTGATCGAGGCCAGCCCGTTGCCGCGGACGTCGCCGATGAGGAGCCGGGTGCTGTGGTGATCGGTCCGCGCGGCTGCGTACAGGTCGCCACCCAGATGGGCTTCCTCCTCGGCCGGAATGTACAGGCCGGCGACCCGTAGCGGGCCGGCGCGGCCGGGCAGGGGCTGCAGCAGCACGCTCTGCGCCGCCTCGGCGACGGACCGCACCCGGTGCAGCTGTCGCTCCCGCTGGTCCCGCAGCACGCAGATGCCGACACAGACGGCCGAGACGACGACCAGAGCGGCGATCTGAGCCTGGATGTTGGCGGAGGACAGGCTCTCCCTCAGCACACCGATCAGCACCTGGGCCGCCACCGCGAGCACTCCCATCAGAGCCGTCACGCGAGCGCCCGCGAACGCCACCGTGATCGCCGGCGCCGCCACCAGCAGAGGCCCGAGGTGAATGTGCGCTGGAGCCAACACGTCCACCACGCAGACCGCGACGATCAGACCCACAGGGATCACCATCAGCGCGGGCGCATGACCCGGCTGCCAGGACCGCCGGAGGTCCCGCCGTGGTCGCGAAGTCATGCCCCAAGCCTTCCACTCGCCTCCCCGATGCAGGAACGCGCCGCTCCGAAGGTCGTGCGCTGCGCATGACCACTGACCGCGCCTGCGCCCCTGACGGCCTCCTGTCGATGGGCCGCCGCGCACGGCTCCCAGGGGTGCCGGGCCACTCGCCAGCCGCCCTGTCACGCCGGGGCCCCGCCCCTGTGCATCGCATCCGTCCATCCCGGCACCTATCGTGCACAGTCACACTGGTCTACGGCTCCTGTCGGATCCGCCCGGGGCGACATGCGGCGGTTCTCGGCGTAGGCGGCGATCTTCGCCGTTCCGACCATGGTCGCCGGGGTGTACGGGATGAACTTCGAGCACATGCCGGAGCTCGGGTGGAGCCCCGGCTACCGTCTGGCCGTCGCCTTCCTGCCCCTGGCATCCGGCCTCTTCTACTGCGCCTTCCGCCGCAACGCCTGCTCTGACCGTCGACGGTCGTCCGGAGGGGGCTGCGGGGGGGCCGGGTCAGGTGATGCCGATCGTGTAGGCGGCCCGGAAGCCGGGGCCGTCGGCGTCGGGTGCAAGGGTCAGCGCGGCGCCGGACTCCCGGTAGCGGTCGTCACGCTCGTTGGGATGCGCGGGCACCTCGCGCTGCGAGTAGGGCGGCCGCGTGTACAACTGCTTCAGCCAACCCTCGGGGAAGAACAGCTGTGAGGACGTTTCGGAGTGGTTGTCCGGTCGCACCTTGAAGTGGATGTGCGGGGCCAGCTCGGCGTACCAGCCGGGCACGACCGTCCGGAAGGTGCACCGGCCCGCGCTGTCGGTGAACTGGGTACCGCGCAGCCAGGTGGCCCCCTTCGCGGAGTACTCCCCGGCGGCGTCCGCCTGCCACACGTCCACGGCGGCCCCTTCGACCGGCCGGCACCCCTGTGAGGTGCGGACGACGGTCAGGTCGAGCCGGAAGGGGACCCCTTGGCGTCCCCCGGTGATGTCGGAACGGACCAGGTCCAGGTCCAGGTAGTACGGGCCGGATCCCCACTCGGTGGTGAGCACGCAGCGGGGGGCGGCGGCAGCGCCGGGCGGGGCCGGATCCGGGGAGAGGCCGGCGCCCTCGTCCACGCCCGTGCCCTCAGCGGCCGAAGCGGCCAAGGCCGAGGCGAGCGTGATCACCCCGGCCGTTCCTGCCGCGAAGAGGACCGCGCGCCGGGTCGCGGGGGCAGCGTCATGTTCGGCCATGAGGGCTTCCTTCGACGTAGGTGTGCCGTCGCGCCGTGACGGCCCGCGCACCACTGTGCCCGCCGGTCACGGACGACGGGGTGACCGACACGGGCCAACCCCGAGCCGTCCGGCCAGTACGCCTCGGCCACCACTGACGGTGCCTGGAGATGGCGTCACTCTCGGCGGCCTACGCCGGGGCTGATCTGTTCTTCCGGCCCACAGTGGAGCCACCAACGGCTCGGGATGTTGCCTTCCGGTGACCCACGCAGCCTGCGGTCGCCCAGCCTCCCGGGCCCGGCCAGGCGTCCGCTGACGGAATCAGCCCGGAGCCGGCCGCCCGCCCTGAGGGGTCAGCCGGCGCACCGATGCCCCGAAAACTCGGGTCTGCCAAAGGAACGGTGGAACAGCCCCGGGTCTCGCGACCAATGTGCATCGATGTCAGCTGACACGGCACTACACACGAGACCCACGTTTGCCCATCGCGGATGCGAGCAGGAGAGCGGTCACGACCGATCCGGTACAACACGCAAGACGAGCAACTGCCAGGTGCGTCCTCTGTCACTCGACGAGCGAAGGGCCGACAACTGCTCTCCCCCTCTCCCGCCGTCGAAACCACTGCGTTGATGACCAATCCTTCCTCAAACGCACCGGGGCGAAGCCGTCTCCGAACCTCGTCGTTGTCACGGAGGATGCGAGGCGCCGCACCGGCGCCGACGTCGGGAAGGTAGGTGTGGATCAGACGAGTTCTGGGCCCATCCCCGTTTGCACCGCAGCCGCATCCGCCGCAGGCCGAGGTGGCCGCCTCCCGTAGGGGGCCCTCGGCGATCACCTGTCCGCTCTCATGCAGCAGCTGGGCCAGCATGTCACGCACCACAAGCCCGTCGGCAGGATGCACGTCCAACCGCAGGACCGTACGGATGTCGCTCTCGTCGCCGGTCAACAAGCCCGTGATGACAACGGCCGGCCGGGCGACCGTCTTCTCCTCGTGGATCTGCAGGCGGCGAAGCTCATCCGGCGGGGGTAGGGAAGATCTCGGCGGGGAGACGACCCAGGTGTGCTACCGCGCGAAGATACTCTCCTCGCCCGGCCGCTGTCCGCGCACCGACGCCATGGTCGTCCACCTCGGAGCCGACGCCTGGCAGCTCGCAGCCGCCCTGCCGAAGGCCCTGGCGGGGCTTCCCGGCACAGGAACGACCACCTCCATCCTCGCCCGCCGGCTTTCGCCGGGACTCGCGATGGCGTGGGAACCGGACGACATCCGGCCCGGCTACGCCCACCTGAGCTTCGGCGAGCACCGGGCCGCAGCTCTCGCCGACGGCCTGATCCGCCACGCCTCGGCCTGCGAGCCGCTCTCCTGCGACGAGGCCGTCGGTGGAGCCTTCACCGAGGCGGGCATCGATCCACTTTCCCCCGACCGCAACACCGGCTCACCCACCCTGGACCCGTGACGCTGGAAAGGCCTGATGACAGACGCCGCAGGGTACGACGGGGCGAGCTGGGGGCCTTGAGCCTCGGCGTGGGTTATCGCAACGGTCTCCCAGCGGCCTTCCGTTCATCCCTCCGCTCGTCCGAGTGGAGGACAGGCCTGCCGCGAAGAGATGGTGGAGTGGATACCGCCAGCAGGACGGTCATCAGGGAACACGAACGAACTGATCGCAGCCCTCGTAGGGCGAGCACCCTGGGCATCACTGCGAATGGCCCCGGTAGCCGAGCGACCGCTTCACTCACGCACTGCAACAGGTCGACTACCCCCCGAGATATACGCTGTACGGAGGTTCTGATGAACACCATCAAGTCCGGGAGTCACGTGGCATCGCGCGGGCGTGTCGTCGTGAGTGTGGAGAGTGCCGAATCGGGCGTAGCCGCATTGCGGCGGGGGGCCGCAGAGGCCCGGCGGCGCAAGGCCGACCTGGTCGCGGTCGCGACCTGGACGCCCTATGGAGGTGAGCTCGCCGAACTGCAGATGCCGTGCCCCGAGATGTGCGCGGCGTTGGAGCGCAAGGCGCGTGACCTCTTGGACACGGCGTGTCGGGGTGCCGAACTGGAAGACGTGACAGTCGAGCGCCGGGTGGTGCGCGGCACACCTGGCAAGGTGCTCCCCAGTCTCGCCTTCGGTCCTGATGACGTCCTCGTTCTGGTCGACCGGCTCGGCTCCGCCTTCTGGCCGGCACCTCGCTCGTTGGTGCGCAAGTGCCTGCACCGATCCCCGGTGCCGGTGATCGTCGCCACCAAGGGTCGGTCTTGAGCCGGGCCGACAGACCTGCCATCACCACCTCCCGCGCGGTTCCCGGGCACGGCCGAGAGGGGCTCCCTTCGGCCGCGCCCTGGGCGCCGCCACCGGACGCGAGAGTGGCGACCCTCTTCTCACATCCGCCCACACGGTGGTCGACCTCTGGATCTGCGCAACCATGAGCGCCGGGCACTGACGAGACCCTGTGCGCCGGTGCGCCCTCGGCCACACCGGCGGCGTCCATGCACCTCCCGACTCCTCCGTCGACCGTCCGTTGCGCTGAAAGGGTGGTTGGGGAGTCCGGTGAGCGGATGGCGCACCGGCAGTGGGCGCGAACCCTGCGATGGTCCTTCAGGGCTTGCGCAGACCGCGGACGGGGAGCTGGGTGTGAGGGACTCCGGAGGCGCCCTTGTCCTCGTCTGACGGTGTCCGGCTTGGCGCCCGGGACCGGCTGGTGCTGACCGCGCTGGTGCTGATCACCTTCGTCGGCTCGATGGACTCCACGATCCTGGCCACGGCGCTGCCGACCATCGCCGCCGACCTGGGTGACCTCCAGCACCTGTCCTGGGTGGTGACGTCCTATCTGCTCGCCGTCACCGGCTCCGCTCTGATCTGGGGCAAGCTGGGTGACCTGCTCGGCCGCAAGCCGCTCCTGCAGACCGGGCTCGTCCTCTTCCTCCTCGGCTCGGTGCTGTGCTCGCGCGCGCAGGAGCTGCCCGAACTGATCTGCTTCCGTGCTGTGCAGGGTGTCGGGGCCGGCGGCATGTGGGCCATCGCGCCTGCCGTCCTCACCGGCGTCGTCGGCCCTCGCGAGCGCGGCCGTTACCAGGCGTACGTCGCGGGAGCGGCGGCTGTGGCGTACGTGCTGGGGCCCTTCCTGGGCGGTCTACTCGTGGAGCACGCTTCGTGGCGCTGGGCGTTCTATCCGAACCTGCCGTTCGGGCTGGCGGTCATCGGACTGCTCGCCGCCTGTCTGCGTCCTGAGCGGGCCACCGGGCGGCCCCGGATCGACTACTGGGGCAGTCTGCTGATCGCGGCCTGTGCGTGCGGGACCACCCTCCTGGTGACCTGGGGCGGGGTCGTCTACCCCTGGCTCTCGTTGCCGATGCTCCTGCTCCTCGCCGGGGTCGTGGCCCTCGGCGTCCTGCTTCGGTGGGTCGAACGCGGCCACCCTGAACCGCTGCTGCCCGGCCGGGTGGTGCGCGAGCGCGTGTTCCGCACCGTGGCTCCGCTGACCTTCTTCTTCTGGGTGGTCGAGTCCGGCATCGTGAACTACCTGCCCCTGTTCTTCCAGGTGGTCCGGGAGGGGTCACCGACCGTCTCGGGCATGATGCTGCTCCCGACGTCCCTCGCCTGGCTGCTGACGTACACCGCCATCGGCCGTGCCATCGCACGGACCGGCCGCTACCGTCATTTCCCGATCATCGGGGCCGTGCTCCTCGTCGCGGGGCTGCTGCTGTTCGTCGCGCTGCCCAAGGCTGCCTCGGCCCTGGCCTACGGCGCGGTGCTGGCGGTGCTGGGAGTGGCGTTCGGGCTCGTCTCCCCGATCGCCCTGATCGCGGCGCAGAGCGCGTGTGCCTACGAGGACGTGGGCGTCGTGACCTCAGCGGTGGTCTTCTTCCGCAACCTGGGCAGCATCTACGGGGCGGCCCTGTTCGGAGCGGTCCTCAACAGGAGGCTCGTCGACAACCTGGTCCGCGACGCAGACGTGGGCCGGTTCACGGCCGCGGAGGCCGAGCGCATCCGTATGGGTCGGCCCATCGCTCCGGAGAGCCTGACCCCAACCGCCCGGCAGGCCTACCTCGGCGGTTACGAGGCGGCCGTGGACGAGGTGTTCCTCGCCGGGCTGGCCGTGTCCCTGCTCGTGCTGGCGTTCGCCTGCGCCGTCCCAGCCGTTCCCCTGCGGCGGACGATGACGGCCACCGGCGTGCGCAAGGACAGCAACGTCATCCCTTCCCTCCCCGCCGGTGACGACCACGTGCGCGAGGCCCTGGAGACCCTGGCCCGGGGCGGACTGCGTTCCGTACGGCGCAAGGCCGGGGAGCTGGGGCGGCGCTACGAGGTCTCCCTCGACGAGATCTGGCTGCTGTGCCTGGTCACTTACTGCGAGACGGCCGACGCGCACTACCTCGCCGAGGTCATGGGCCTCTCGCCGCCCGCGCTGCGCGCCCGCCTCCGGTCCCTGCGGACGCGGGCGCTGCTCCACGCCGACGACCGGACGCGGGAGCCGACTCCCAAGGGGAGGGATCTCGTGGAGGAGCTGTCCGCCACGCTGCGCGAAAAGCTCGACGCAGACGGCTCCCGCGACCCGGCCGCCCGCGGCGCGCGGGACCCGCTCGATCTGGGGGCCCACGCGCTGGAAATCCTGGCCGAGGGCTCGGCCTTCCGCCCGCGGCGGGAGGCGGACTGATGACGCGGCGCCGCCGGGCGGCTCGGGGTGGGCCCGGTGGCGGATGGTCGGTGGGGGCGGGCGGTTCGGCGTACTCGACGGCAGCGGCACGGGCGGCTCGACGGATCTGCGACGCCTATCACTGCTGCACTTCGCCGCGTACCAGAACGCCGGCCCCGACAGTCCGCTGTACCGCAGGGCGCGCACCGGAACGCGCATCGAGAGCACGATCGGCGCCAACGGGCTGCCTGACTTCGACCAGTTGTTCGCCCATCTGCGCCGCGACGTGGGCAGCGGGCGGCTGCCCAGGTGTCGTGGATCGCGGCCCCGGAGCTATTCAACGAGCACCCCGTCTACCCGGCGAACTACGGCGCCTGGTATGTCGCCCACGTCCTCGACGCGCTCACCAGCGACCCGAAGGTATGGAGTAAAACCGCGCTGATCGTCACCTACGACGAGAACGGCGGCTTCTTCGACCCGCAGCACCGCAGCAGCCTGGCGTCGGGCTGTCCACCATCCCGCACCACTCCACCCGGCCGTCCTCCGGGCAGGCCCCGAAACGTCACGTCAGTGACGGCGGCGTCCATGCAACGGGTGTTGTACACGACCCAGGTGTTGAGGAAAAGCCGAGGGCGCCGACCTGGTCGCACCGGCGGGGCCGGTGCGGCGGGGTTCGGCGGACGCTCGACCCCGGGCCCGCGACCGGGTGGACGATCGCCGGGCAATCACCCGACTTCCGGCGGCCGTCCCAGCTGGGCGGACACCCGCCCGTCACCCGTGCGGACAACACTGCGGGTCGATAAACCGAGGCCGACGCCGCCATGCTCGCCGCCAGGGACCGGCCGTGCTGAACGCCGCGCTCACCCCCGCCTCCGAGGACTGGCGCGAGGATCAACTCGCGAAAGACAGCCCGCCGCCGCCCGCGATGGTACGGCGGCCGACTGCCCCAGCCTTGTCAGCGGCGGACGGCGACCGCCTCCACCTCGAACAGCACCTCCGGCGTGGCCAGGCTCGCCACCCCGAGGAGGGTCTGGGTGGGCGGCTTCCCGCCCCAGCCCTCCCGCACGGCCGCTGCGATCGGCCCGAGCTTGCCGGGGTCGTGGTCGACCACGTACGTCCTGAGCTGGACGACGTCACCCAGGCCCAGCCCATGGGCGGCGAGCGCGACGCCGATGTTGCGGAACGTCTGCCCCACCTGCTCCGCGAAGTCGCCCGAGACGACCGCGCCGTCCGGGCCCGACCCGTACTGACCCGACACCAGCACCAGTGCCGAGCCCTCGGGAACGCTGACCGTGTGGCTGTAACCGAACGGGACCGGGTCGTGCAGGCCATCCGGGTTGATCACTTCGTGTGCCATGTCGTTGCACCTCTCCTACGGGACGGGTGTTTTCCGTGGCCCCAACCCTCCCAACCCATCACGACATCCTGTGTCATGTATTCGGATAGGCTCCTCGGATGCGTGCCGACCGGTTGGTGTCCCTGGTCCTGCTCCTGCGGCAACACGGCCGGATGTCCGCACCCGAGCTGGCCCGCGAGCTGGAGGTGTCCACCCGGACCGTGCTGCGCGACATGGACGCCCTGGCGGCAGCCGGCGTCCCGGTCTACGCCGAACGCGGCCGGCACGGGGGCTTCGCCCTGCTCCCCGGCTTCCGTACCGAGCTCACCGGACTCAACCACGACGAGGCACTCGCCCTGCTGGTCGCCGGATCGCGACGCGGCGCGCAGGCGTTCGGTCTCGGCACGGCCCTCTCCTCGGCCATGCGCAAAGTGGTCGACGCGCTCCCCCACACCTCCCGGGCCACCGCGGCCGGCGCCGCCCAGCGCCTGCTCATCGAGCCGGAAACCGACCTGCTCGCACGCCGCTCACCCACCGAAGAGGTACCCGAAGCCGTCCTGACCGCAGTGCGGCGCGCGGTGTTCGCCGGACGCAAGCTGCGCATCCACTACGCGGCCGCGGACAGCACCCCCACCTGGCGTACGGTCGACCCGATCGGGCTGGTCACCGCACGCGGCCACGGCTATCTGCTCGCCACGAGGTCCGGCGCGGACCGCACCTACCGGATGTCCCGGATTCTGGCCGCCGAGGAACTCGACGAGCCGGCACAGCGACCCGACCGTGTCGACCTCAACCAGGCCTGGCAGGAACGCAGCACACGGTTCCGCACCGGTGGCGACCAGGTCACCGTGCTGCTCCGCCTGGACCCGGCACGGCGCGGGGAACTGCTCGACACCGCGCTCGCCGTCCGCGCCGACAACCAGCAGCCGGACGCAGACGACCTGCTGCGCCTGGAGGCCACCTTCCAGGACGCCAGACACGCCGAATGGGCACTGTGGCAGCTCGGTACAAGCGCAGAGGCCCTGGCACCGCAGTGGCTGCGCGACTCCCTCCGGGACCGCGCCACCACGATCGCCACACGCTACGGGACACCACCGGGCACAGGCCGCCCCAGGGACGACGGGCCGGCAGATGCGCGTCCAAGAACCCGTACTCCGGCTACGGGACGCGGAACAGCGACGCGAACGTGACCCGCCCGGTCCTGGCCAGCAGGGTGGTCGCCATCCGAGTTGCCCGGTGACGACACATCTGCCGTTGGCTGGAGCAACGCGGGCCCCTGCGGGCATGCCGCCCCCGCCCCGGTCGATTGCCCCGAAGGCCGGACAGCCCCTCCGCGGAACAGGCGCGCGCCGGGACCGGCTCACCGGCCGACTGGTCGTCGCCCCTGCCCCGAACCCCTGTGGCCACCCGCAGACCCGGGCGTCTACTGGACCAACCAGTTCCATGTCCGGGCCCCCAGAAGTGGACGGGCCCATGGGGCCCGGACCTGCCGCCGGGCACCGCGCCTCTTTGCCACGCCGCTACACGCCGCGTGGTGCCTGTTGCGCAGCTGGCGACTCCGGTCCTGGGGTCAGTCACGGCGCCTCGGGGGCTGGCCTGGCCCTTCCTCCCGGTCCAAGGCCGCCAGTCCGTCCAGCCAGCGTGTCCGCCGTTGCGCGCTGGTTTGGTCCCACCACGGGGTGCCGCGTTCGCCGAGAGCGACCTTGGCGGTCTGGACCCGCTTCCTGGCCGCGCTTTCGGCTTCCTCGTCATGGACCCGCAGGGCGGCTCCAACGGCCCGCCGGGCCTCCATCAGGTGGCTGCGCAAGCGCTGGGCGACATCCGGGGGCAGCTCCGGGTCGGTGGCCCGCCAGCGCCTGCCGTTGACGACGACGTAGCGTCCGTCCTCGGTGTGCTCCGGCGGAGGGCGGGGTGACATCAGGCGTTCCCTCCTTGCCGGGGATACTCGGACGGGCGAAGAGTCGGGGAAGAGTGTCGCACCCCTCCGGGCGCCACGGACGAAACCGATCGGCCGGACCTCCGAGAAGGCCATGCCGTTCACCCGGCATAACGGCCAGCCGCCTCAACCTGCGCCCGCCAGACGTCGATGATCGGGTTTCCACCGTTCAGCGCGGGGGCGACCTGTTGGTCGTCGATCCATTCCTCCAGGTCGATGCGGCGCGTCTCCTCGGGCATGCGCAGTACCTGTTCGGGCTGCGGTGGTCGAAGGGCAGCCCGGCCCTTCACCCGATGGCGGCGGCCGTCTGAGGGGGCTCATGAGCCACCCACATGCCCTATCGCGCTGCCTGCCGACGTGGAAGCATCGGCTGGCGAATCGGTCCGCGAGGCATGGCGTGAGAAGCGGTGGCTCAGATGTGGGAGTACAAGATCCAGCGCATCGACGTTCTGGAGCAGGCGGAGTCGGTGCTCGACCAACTCGGCCGGGCCGGATGGGAGGTGGTGGCCGACGTCCCCAACGCGGTCACGCCGATGACGCACTGGCCGACCGGCCACCTCCCACGGAAGGTGCTCCGGCTTGTGCGTGAGGTCGCCTGCCTTTCCCGGCCCCGGCTCGGCCCGGGCGCACCGGCTGCTGCTGAACCCGATCACCTCTTCGCCGGACGAGCGGGACGCCCGTGGCCTCCACGCGAACCGACCTCGCCCCTCACCCTTCCCGCTTCACTGGGTGCCCGAAGCCGGCAGATCCGCTTCTTGAACCGCGAGTCCAGCAATCCGCGGCCTCACGCACGTCAGCGTCAGACGGGGAAAGTCAGCCATTCGGCTGCGGGCCCGCGCGTTCAGCCGGGCCGGAAACCGCTTGCGCCCTAGCGTGGCTCGGGGGCGATCCAGGCACATCGCCGCCGACATCCCGCGTCTTACGGAGGCAGCACCTTGACCACCACACTTGGCGAGCTCACCGGGGACTATGTACTCGACCCCGCCCACACCCGGATCGGCTTCGTGGCCCGCCACGCCATGGTGACGAAAGTGCGCGGCGCGTTCCACGAGTTCGAGGGCACTGCCCATCTGGACGGCGCCGACCCGTCCCGCTCCAGCGCCCAGGTGGTGATCAAGACCGAGAGCATCGACACCGGCGTCGAACAGCGTGACCAGCACTTGCGCACCAACGATTTCCTGGACGCTCCCACCTTCCCCGACATCACCTTCCGTACCACGGCGGTCGAGCGGAAATCCGACACCGACTACCGCGTCACCGGCGACCTCACCGTCAAGGACACCACCAAGCCGGTGGTCATCGACTTCGAGTACACGGGCAACGCCGTCGACCCCTACGGCAACCTGCGCGTCGGCCTGGAAGGCTCGGTGACCATCTCCCGCAAGGAGTTCGGCGTGACCTGGAACGCGGCCTTGGAAGGCGGCGGAGTGCTGGTCGGCGACAAGATCGTCCTGGAGTTCGACATCTCCGCGATCAAGCAGGGCTAACGGCGCCTGTCGACCCATCAGCTTCGGCGCAACCGGGGCAGGAAGCAGTCAGCCGCTCTGCCTGATCGGTGGCTCTGGGACCGGCACGTCCCCCATGCTGATCGCGCTCGGAACCGAGGCGGCTATGGCCGGCTATCGGGTCAAGTACGTGCTGGCCTCTCGTCGGGCGGCCTCGACGCGCGCTGGAGCTCTGGCAGCATCAAGGGCGCCGAGAACCGCATCAGAGGGGTCAAAATGATCTGGTTCGTGAACCAGATCACAGAGATCGCCCGGATCTCGGCGCCCGACGACGAAGGAGACCGTATCCGGGGCTTGTTCCTCGCCAGCCACGAAGTCGAGGGGACGATTGAGTGGCAGGTCCGCGACAGCAGGCTCATCATGTCGCCGGCCGACACCGGACACCACTACCTCGACGAACAACCCACCCATTCCGAGGGTTCCGATACACGAGCCCGCCATTGTCGACGGCCCGGAACGAGGTCGTCGAGTGCCTGCGGGTCTGGGCCGCCGACGGCACCTGAGAGAAGGTCTGACGCCGGTCCTCAGCCGACCAGGCGGCGGCGCCAGTCCAGGGGGGTGACGGTGATGGCCCGGCCGGGGTCGTGATCCCACTCGGCGTGGAGGCCGACGGCTTCGAGGGCAGTCACGACCTCGTGTCCGATGGCTGCAGTGGTATCGGCCGAGTCGTCGAAGCCGCCGTAGAGGAGCGTCAGTCCGTGGCCGGCTGCGGCGGAATCCGTGCACTGGGAGTGGAAGTAAACGAAGCCGCGGGCATCGGGCCCACCTTCGCCGCCGATCTCGGACTGGCCGCAGCTACGGCAACAGGTGAAGTTCTCGCGGGCGGTGATACGGGCCTCCTGCAGGGCGGTGAACGCGCGGGTGAGCCGCTCAGGGTCGGTCTCGCCCTGCCATGCGGCTTGCTCCGCGACCCGCTCCAGCCACAACCGGTCGGCCAGTGCCTCGGCCTGCTCGCGCGAAACGGGCCGGCGGTCCTTGGTGACCAGGAACTCCTCCGCAAGCTCAGCCAGTTCGGCGCGAGAGGCGTAACCGCAGGCCAGCACCTCGCGGACACGCTTCTCCAACTCCGCGCGCTCGTCTTCGTCGAGGTCGAGAGGCGGCACCTCACGGGCGGGCCCCATGTCCAGCAGCGACCAGGCCAGGCCGTCGTCCCATCCGGCCTCCTGGCGGGCCCATCCGGTCATCGCCGCAATCACGACCTCCGGCCCGTCGGCCATCGCCTGGAAGTGCCGGTCAGCGGCACCGTCGCGGTACTCCAGCGTGTAGTCGCCACCGGCCTTGTGCCAGACCTGGGCGAAGACGTCGGGCAGGTCGGGTATGCGCTGGACCACCAGGAACAGGTCACCGTCACCACCGATCCGCCGGACCAACCCAGCCAGCTCCTCGGCGGATACACGGACGTGCCGCTCCCAGTTCTCCGTCCCCACTACGATCTCGAGCATGCGCAGACTCTGACACACCCCTCTGACAGCAGACCTCCCGGGAGCCGGCAACGCACATGCGCTGCGAAAGCTCGGCCTCGGAAGACGCCGCGCAGGCCAGATTGGCCTCACTCCTCTCACCCCTGATCGATGGCATCGGGCAGCCGCGCCGATGCTGCGGGCGCGGGTGAGGGGAGGGCGGCTGCTCGACGGGGAGCGCGCTGTTCGCGCTGAGCGTGTTTCGCAGTCTGGGCCACCCGCCGATGCCTCGATCTCGGGCGAGAGAGGGGTTGCTCCGGTTCGGCGGACATGCGAGATCCGGGTTCGTGCCCGGGAGGGATGTCCGTGAAGGCCGCCCGGGCCCGATGTCGGGTAGTTGTCCGTCGGTGTCGACCAGGTCCGAGGGTGCTGCCCCGGGCGGAACGGTCCGACACGCCGCGTCCGGTGGACCGGGCTTCACCGGTGTCCCGGCCTCGACGGCCGACAATGCGTGACGGAGCGGCCGGCGGGTCGGCTCCCGCTCCGGCTCACGTGACGGGACACAGCGACCATGACGAGACATGCGAACGCCGGCGGGGGCGGGACATCCCGGGGCAGGTTCGGCCGTCGGGACCGGGCGGTCATCGCGGCCGCCGGCATCTGCATGCTCCTGGTGCAGATGGACTTCTTCGCACTGAACCTGATGCTTCCCGTCATCGGCCGGGACTTCCACACCCCCGCCACCAACCTCCAGTGGCTGTTCAGCGGCTCCATGCTCGCCCTCGGTGCCCTGTTGATCACCGGTGGCCGGGCCGCTGACCTGTGGGGCCGCAAGCGTGTGCTCGTCACCGGACTCACCGGCTACGCCCTCGCTTCCGTCGGGTGCGCCGTGGCGCCGAATCCCGCCTGGCTGATTGCGGGGCGAGTCGTCCAGGGGTGCACCACGGCCCTGGTCTTCCCCGTGGCCGTCGCCGTGGTCACCGCGTACTTCCAGGACGCGCGGCAAGGACGCGCCGTCGCCATCGTGATCACCTGCGGCACGATCGGAACCATTGTCGGGCCCGTCGTGGGCGGGGCGCTGGCCGAACACGTCAGCTGGCGCGCGTTGTTCCTGCTGAACCTGCCGTTCTGCCTGACGGCCATCGTGCTCCTGCTGCGGCACGTCCCCGAGACGCGCGACGAGCAGGCCGGCGGCCGGCCCGCCCCGCCCAGCGTGCTGACTCTGGCCGGCGGTGTGGCCGGCATCCTGATCGGCGTGGACCAGGGAAGACGCTGGGGCTGGGACTCAGCCGCGACCCTCGGCTGCCTCGCCGCAGGGGTGGCGCTGCTGGGCGTGTTCCTCCGCATCGACCAGCGCTCCGAGCGACCGTTGCTCGACCTCGGGCTGCTGCGCAACCGCCTCTTCGTCGCTGTCGCACTCGCGGGGACGCTGTCCAACATGGTCCACGCTCTGGTCAACCTCTTCTCCGCGATCTACCTGCAGCAGGTACGCGGGCTGTCGCCGCTGGGCTCCGGCCTGGTCTTCCTGGCCCTGTCCGTGGGCCTGGGCGTCGGCAACTACTCCTCGGGGCATCTGGCGGAGCGGATTCGTCCCGAGACCCTGATCGTGGGCGGCCTCCTGCTCAGCGGCGTCAGCCTGTTCACTTTGACCTGGATGACCGACCTCGCCGCGTACACGGCGGTCTTCGCGGTGGTGGGCCTGGGGGGCGGGGCCGTCTGGGCGCTGGCGAACGTGACCACACAGTCGTACGTCGAGCCCGGACGCCTCGCCGCCGCGTCGGGTCTGTTCCTGACCACGATCGTGCTGTTCGGTGCCGTGACGCTGGCCGTGGGCTCCACCCTTCTGGAGGCGATCAGCGGCTCGGAGGTGCATGCGGCCTTTGACGGCCCGGCCATCGACACCCTGCTGCGCGGGGCCGCGCTGCTGTCGGTACTGGGATCCGCTGCCTTGATGCTGGTCACTCGGGGCCGCCGGCGGCCGGCCGGCGGCTGAGACGCCGGCCGGCTGTCGTGACAGCGTTCTTACCGCGCCCCGAGTGGGGTCGTCGGCGGCGGTCGACCCGTGACCCGGCCGGCCGCTCGAAGGCCGTAGCACGAGCCGCTGTCCGGGCAGTTCCACGTAGCGGTACGTGAGCTGGCTCAGGCCGAGCGTCAGGACCAGGAAGACCGCGGTGGGGAGGAACTTCTCGCCGGGCCGACAAAGGCCAGGCCTACCCTGGCCTTGTCGGCCCGGTGGAGCAGGCGCAGTGGACGCAGGTGGTCGCCGCGGGACGGATCTCCAGACGTTCGGGCGGAATCGTCTCGCCGCATGCTTCGCACTGCCCGTACTGTCCCGTCCCAGTCGTTGCACCGCCCGGTCGAGTTCCTCCAGGTGCTCGCGCGCCTGCGCCATCAGGGCGGCCGCGTGGGCCCGTTCGAAGGCTGTGCTACCTCCTTCGGGGTCGTGCTCGTCGTCGACCGCGATCAGGGCGTTGGCCGCGACGGTCCCGTCGAAGTCACGGCCGAGCGCGGCCGCCCGTGCGAGGGTGTCGGCTCGGTCGGCCGCGAGGCGTGCGCGGGCGGTCGAGAAGCTGGAGGGGCCGGGCTCGTCATGGCCTCGTCGGGGTGTTACCGGGCGAGCGGGTCATCGAAGGGAGACACCATCTGGCCCCCGGGCTTGCCGATCGCTTCCGCCCGGTCCTGGGGCGAAACCGGCGACGAAGTCGGGGGCCGGTGAGGGGCGGTCAGGGGAATCGGGAACGGCGAAGCGGCGTTGCCCCAGCATGGGCGACGGGACGGGCCCGTACGCCGTTCCAGGGTTCACCGGCAGGCTCGCCGCGTCGGGCCGGCCGCCCCAAGTCCCGGCTGCCGGGCAGGACCTCGTGCCCAGACCGTCTCCCGCGCCGGCCGGGAGCGGCGTACCGTGGTCGGGTATGAACGATGCCGCGCGGGCCACGGGTCCCATGCTTCCGCCGACCGATCCGCCGAAGTCCCCGCCCCCGCAGAAGGAGCCCGTCGAGGCGGTCGGGCCGCGGCAGCCGGCGACGAGGCCGGCCGGCGGGGTGGAGCTGCCACGGCCGCGGATGGTGATCCGCAACCGGCCCACCCGCGCGCTCGTGTTCCGCTCCGACCAGTGGGCGCCGGCCAAGGCCGCCGCCGCCGCGGTCGAGACCGTGCGGGGGTGGGGGTACACCCGTATCAGCACCGATGACCTGACCGCTTGCGTGCGCGTCCTGGCCTGGGCCGCGGTCGGCGCGGGGGGCCGCCGGCTGAGCCTGCACCTGGCCGACCAGGAACAGCGGATCCTCGTCCTCGTCCTCGGCCACGCCCCGGCCGACACCGGTGAGGACGTGCTGCGCGTTCTGGGAGCGCTGCGGAGCGTGGCTGCCTGCGGCACCGACACCGACGAGGAAGACGGCCCGCGGTTGTGGGCGCTGCTGGAGGCCGAACCGCGGCGAGGGCCCGTGGTCACATCACCGCGTCCCGGCCCACGACGGCCGCTGCGTTAGCCCGCGCCGGGGAGACCGGTCCTGACCGCCCAGGTTCTGCCCGTACGGTCGGTCACCCAGCCATGTACTCGTCGAGTACCGCTATGCCCAGCCACCGTCGGCATATCGATACCCGACAGGGAGAGGCATGAGGAGCACACGACTCGCGAGGACCCTCGCCTCGGTCACCTTTGCGCTGGCGGTGCTCTGCGCCCTCGTATGCGTCTGCACGGCGGTCACGCACGCGCTCGTCCAGGCCCATGCTGTACAGGGACATGCTGTTGCCCACGGTGCCCAGCAAGGCGTGCAGGAGCAGCGGCAGGAGGTACCAGGCGGGTGCGGCGGCGACCAGGGGCCCGATGTAGTCGCCGGATCGTTCCGCCGGCCGCTTCCCGGTGGACGGTGAGGGGCTGGGCCCGGCTTCCGCCGCCGGGCGCGAAGCACAGCGGGTCCCCGTCGCCCAGGGACTCGTCCAGTTCGTGCTGGGTGTAGATGGTGCGGAAGTCGAGGTCCGTCCGCCGGCCGATCCCCTTCGTCTGCCCGGCCGGGGTGGTCCAGGGCTGCGATGCGGCGAACGCGCGCATGGTCCTGTCGGCCTGGGCGTAGCGTCCCCGGTCCTCCAGAGGGAGGTGTTTCGTGATCTCGTGGGTGAGGTCGGACGGGAGGTCGGCGGCAGGGAAGCGATCGAGGTGCGTGGGCGAGGAGGAGGCCTCCGATTCCTCGGAGTGCTCCATGCCGCTTCTCCCCGCGGCCGCAGGGGCCGACGGGGAACCCGCGCCGTCGGCTTCGGCAGCCCGGGAGTGCTGTGACAGACGCGGGATCGCGGGATCCTGCGCCGTGGTTGTCCCGCTGTCCAGGAGGCGTTCGCATCCCACGTGCTCGGTCAAGGTGGTCTCCTTCTTCCGGCCCGTACGTGGTGTGCGGGGCCCAGCGCATGAGGTGCGGGTCAGCGCCTACGCGCTCGGTCGTCTCCGCTGCGCGCCGGGTGACCGTTCGGGCCGTGACACGAGGTTAGGGAGGGGAACCAGGGAGCAGATCCACCACTTGGACGACCAATGGGATGATCATGCCATGCAGGAGTACCGGGCGTCGGGAAGGCCGTGCCGCACTCGCCGTCGAGGCGCCGCGCCTGCGGGTCACGCTGGACGCTGTCACGGACCGGCCGGCCGTCCCCGCTTCCCCACGACGTTAGGACCTTCGTATGACGGGCGATCGCAGCGGGCCACGGTACAACTTCGCGCGCTGGTTCCCCTTGAAGCGGACGCGTGGCGGTGAGTGCCGCCGGGGTCGACGGCGCGGGGCGGCACTGATCTCCTCGCCGCGGCCGGTCCAGGCCGGCACGGATTCCGGCTCCAGCCCACGAGATGGGCGATTGAGCGCACCTTCTCATGGCTCACCGTCCCACCACCGCCGCCGCCTTGCGCGTGGGTACGAGACCGGCCGGCCCGCTCAGAGGCCATGATCCGCTGGGCAATGATCGGCATCAGGGTCCGCCATCTCACACGAGGTGAACCGGCTCGACGGTCACCACGAAGGCCGCTCACGCTATCCTGATGGCCCTCTGCTACAGCGGCCACCGGGACGGCGTCAGTGAACAGGCTCCCCGTGCAGAACGGTGGCGAGGACTTCCTCTGCCTGTTCATCGAACCGTACTGCGACGTCTTCTGGTTGAAGCCTGGGGACGAGTTCACCGTTGTGCCGGCTGATGAGGTATCGGATCCTCAGTTCACGGTGGTTGCGGCCAAGCACCGGCTGATCGTCTGGATCTTCGAAGGCGGCGACCCCGCGAAGGTGATCGTCGACTACACGGTCATCGACAGCAACGGAACCGAGCTGCCCGAGGGCTACCAGTGGCCTGCCGGCCAAAGCCCATACTGACGCCCGACCAACCGATCTCCGACACGCTCTCAGTGGTTGAACCGCGGCCCTGACCTCGCGTTACGGCCGCCCCGGGGACAGACCTGGAGCCGGTGGGACCGCACCCCGGTCGTGACCGTCAGCGGGCAGCGCTCGGGACGGCTGTCGGTGGCCGGGCTGATCGTGATGGGGCAGTTCGCGGACCCCGGCTGTGCCGGTCAGCGGGGAGTGAGCGCGCGCGGTACCGCCCCCGCACGCATGCGCCCGCTCAGTTGATTCCTCAGCCCCGGATCGAATCGGGGAGGGGAGGGTCACCCGCACCCTCCCTGAGCATTCCGTCCGCAAGATCGAAGAACGGCACCTTGCTGAGTTGCCCTTCCCCGAACTGCGACAGACCCCATACGGTGGCGCGGTACCCCTCGGTTCTCACCGTGAGTGTTCCGGAACAGCGAACCCGCGAAGAAGGCCGAGCCATGGAATCCTGGTGCTCGCTGAAACCCCCGCCTGCTGTTGTGACGTAGGTAAACCTGGTGTCCTCCATCTGCTGGAAGAAGAGTTGCTTGACCCCGTCGCCGCCGGAATTCCATGCGGCCCTGTTCTTCTGCTTGATGTCAAGCAATTCGCGGCGCACGGCCGGATCTTCGTCGTACGACGGATCGACAGCCCTCCACAACTGCCCAGCGGACTCAACCGAGTCCGATGACTCCTCCTCGCAGGAATCCGCCGTCTCCTCCGAGGCGTGCCACTCGTAGAAGCCCGTGCAGTCCACCCAATGGATCTCGTGGTCTCCCGACCATCCCCACTCATCAAGCCGCGCAAGGAGTCCACTCATGGAGAGCCGATCGGCAACGCCATCCACACCAGGGCGGACGACCAGATCGACACCGGGCACTCCATCGAAGACATGGCTTTCGAGGTACGGATCGGACTCGACTTCGGAATCATGCAGGCTGCCGGCGCAGGGCCCGCCCACCGCTTCGACATGGTCCCAGAGGAATATCCCTTCACCAACGGGGATCCCGTGACCCCGGTCGTACCAGAGCTGAATCGTCGTCCCCTGCGGGATGTCAAACGAGGCATCGCTTTCTGAAACGACTCGCCCCAGCACAACGATCTTGGCCATTTCCACATCCTTGCTTTTGGCTCACCGGGACGCTATTCAACGCCCGACGACCTCGGCCAGAGCCTTCCGGGCAGCCCACCGGGCAGACGGAATTCCCTTCGGCACACGCCTGTGCCGCCGCGGGATCAGCCCGCGTCCGGGACATCAGGGGTTGAAGTGGCCGTAGGGGCCCGGGAAGGGCTGCCTTTCGAAGGCGTGCTGCGGTTCGCGTCCCCGCGTCCAGGTTTTGCTCCGCCCATCACGGACCGCAAGGCGGTCCAGTCGGCGATCCAGGTCAGCTCCACCAGCGGTCAGGCGGTCGTCGGCCACTGGTTCAGCCCCACCCGGCTGGACTTCCGCCCGCAGGACTACTGGAAGCCCGATTCCGAGGTCACCGTGAAACTCGCGCTGAACGGCGTGCGGGGCGGCAAGGACATCACGGGGGTGCAGAACAAGACGGTCGGCTTCCGCATCGGCCGGTCCCAGATCTCCACCGTCGACGCCAAGGCCAAGACGATGACCGTGGTCCGGGACGGCAAGACGATCAAAACGGTGACGGCAACTACTGGGCCGCCGAGAACGTGTTCGGCCGGCAGAACACCAGCCATGGCTGCATCGGGCCGCGCGACCTCCAGGGCGGAGGGGACCCCCACAGCCCCGCGGCCTGGTTCTACGACAACTCGCTCATCGGGGACGTCGTCGTCGTCGAGAACTCCGACGACGAGACGATTCACCCCGACAACGGCCTCAGCGACTGGAACATGCCCTGGAGCGCCTGGGTGCGGGGCTCCGCCGAATGACCCGGGGAAAGCTCAGGCCACGCAGTAGGGCAGGGAAACGGTGGTTCTGACGTCGCTCGCCGACACGTACCCCTCGCCTCCGGCGAGCCAGTACCAGGTGGCGTGAGCGCCGCCCTCCTCCCCTTCCCGCCAGCAGGACAGCGTGAGGGTGGAGGCGGCCTGGTAGGTGCCGAGCACCCGGGAGCGGCTGGACGGCGCGCTGTACCGGTTCACGCCCGGCCGCAGGACACGGCCCTGGGGTACTCCGGTCACGGCGACGGGCGCGGAAGCCGGCTTGGAGTCGTCCTGCGGTGACGGATCGTCGACGAGGACGCGGCCTGCGGCGGCGCAGGCCAGGAGGACCAGCGCCGAGCTGAGAACGATCCAAGGTGCCTTGCGCGGCATCACCGGTGCCCCTCTTTCCGAACCAGGGCCACGGACCGGGAACGCCGGGCGGCCTTCGTCCCCATTTGCTCACAACGGGGGCGGTCGGCACCGACGGCACGCTGCGCCGGCCGGAGAGGTACCGCCGTCTGCCTCGAGGCCTGCCCGAACGCGCACAAGATCACTGCGGCCGACTGGCAGCATGGGCGGGACGTGATGCGGGACTCGAGAAGGAAGAGCAGCCGTGGGATACATCCTCCTGGGACACGGGATCCTCTCCGTCGACGCCGCACTCACGCCCCCCGACATGGAGTGGGTCGCGATCCCCCACGGAACCAGCATCCAGTTCTACGCCGACTCCTTCCAGGGACTCTGCTACCGCTCGCGGCACCTCGAGGCCTGGGAGGAGATCCAGCCGCATCTGCTCCCCCTCACCCCCAACAGGGTCACCTACAACCTGTCGCTCAGATCCGACCCCTCCTGGGAACGCGACCTGGCGAACAACCCGAGGTTCGGCGGCCACCAGCTCATCCGGCCCGGAATCGGCGACATCCCGGACCCCGTCCGCCTGTGCACCGGAACGCGAGCCACCTGCCCCACCAGCCCCGACCAGACAAGCTCCGGCCGGACGCACACCTGCGACGGCATCCTCGGCAGGCCCGACTTCCAGGGTCAGGAGCTGTTCTGGCTGGCGTGTACCGAGGTCGAAGGCGCGGACGAAACGGTGGTCGCGGCCGCACTGGCGGGCAGGCCCACGGCAGTCATCCTGGGCGATGACCCGGACCTCTTCCGCACCCTCGACGAGACCGGCCTGAGGGCCGTCGACGAGCACAACGAGGCCGAACTCCGCTACTCCCCCCACGGGGCCGAACAGCCCTACGCCCTGGCCGGCCCGGTCTTCCTCATGGGGTACCACCACGCCCCCGAGCACGTCGACTACGTCTGCGCCCACGACGGCATGCTGGCAGGCAGCCTGCTCGTCCTCAACAGCGGCGACACCCGCGTGGTGGTGTTCGAGGAGCTGCCCGAGGACGCATATGACGTCGTGGACACCGCCGTCCAGCGGTTCGCGGCCGGCGCCGAGGTCTGGGTCTCGGAATTCGACACGGCCCGTCGCTACTACGCCGACCGCTGCGTACCGACCGACGGCGACGAGTCGTGCACCAGCGGCGACGAGACGGGCAGCGACCGGGCGGACGGCGACGAGGACCTGCTCGGCGCCTTCCACGTCCCACCGTGCAGCGTCCAGTGACGCGCCCGCCGTCCAACGGGCCCGCACGGCATGCCGCAGTACGATTCCATGAGTGGGGCACGCCGACAGAAGCACCGGAGGCCGCCATGTCCGCCGCGCTCGTCCTCAACCCCGTGACCGTGCGGGAACTGGTCGACTCGATCGATGCCGAGTTCGCCATGGAGCTGATGGACGCCTTCTTGAAGGACTCACCCCGCCTGGTGGCGGACATCCGCCAGGGCCTTGGCGAGGGGGACGCGGAGCTCGTGCGCCGTTCCGCCCATACGCTCAAGTCCAACGGCTGGACGTTCGGGCTCGAACAGCTCGCGCCGCTGTGCCAGGAACTGGAGGATCTCGCCGGCGCCGAGGGAGTGGCCGGCGCGGAGCCTCTCGCGCGGGAGGTGGAGGCCTCCTACGCGGTGGCACGCGGTGCCGTGGAGGCCGCTCGGGACGGGCTGTCCGAGGGACAGCCTCCGGGTTGATGCCGTGGCTCGGCCCCCTCGCGGCCGTCAGCCGGATCCGGGTCCGGCCTGTCCCCTGCCCGGCGGGGGGTGGTGTTCACGCCTCGATCGTCCGGTTCGGGGGAGCCACTTCCCTGGACGCCATCCGCGACTTCCGGCAGGGCAGCGTGGAGGTGGTGATCGAACCCGGCTCCGACCGCGTGCTGACCAAGCCGGACACGTCGCTGCTGGAGGTGGCGGAAGGCTCGGGCATCTCCATGGAACCGGGCTGCCGGATGGGCGTCTGCGGTGCGGACCCGGTGTGCGTCGTGAAGGGGATGGAGAACCTCTCGGCGCCGACCCGTGAGGAGACCGCCACCCTCGAACGCCTGGGGCTGTCGCACGACGTGCGCATGGCCTGCAGCGCACGGGTCCACGGGCCGGTCACGGTGAACCTGGAGCCCGACCGGGCCGAGGCCGCGAGGAGCGCGCGCGTCGCGGGTTTCACCTACGACAGGTCCGTCGGCAAGGTCGTCGTCCTGGGGAACGGGATCGCCGGGGTCACCACCGCGGACCACCTGCGGTGACGCCACCCCGACTGCTCCATCGACATCGTCGCCGCGGAACCGTATCCCCTGTACAACCGGATGGGGATCTCGCGCATCATCTACGGGCGCTCCGCCATGGCCGGCCTCACGCTCCTGCCGGACTCCTGGTACGAGAGCAACGGCATCACGGCCTGGCTGAACACCCGTGCGGTGGCGATCGACCGGGACCGGCGGCAGGTCCTCCTCGGGACCGGGGAGACCCTCGCCTACGACCGCCTCGTGATCGCGACGGGTGCACGGTCCTTCATCCCGCCCCTCGAGGGCTTCGGGACGGGGGGGGGACGTTCGCCCTGCGATCGGCGGGCGACGCGTTCTCGATCCGGGAGTACGCGCAGCGGGCCGGCTGTGACCGGGCCGCCGTCGCGGGCGGCGGGCTGCTCGGTCTCGAGGCGGCGGTCGCCCTGGCCAAGATCGGCCCGAAGGTGACGGTCCTCGACCGCAACAAGTGGCTCCTCAGCCGCCAGCTGGACCGGCGGGGCGCCCAGCTGCTCCAGGCCTACCTGGAGGGGCTCGGCCTGAGCGTGCTGCTGAACGCTTCCTGTACGCGGCTGCGGGGTGAGGACGGCCGGCTCGAGGAGCTGGAGCTCGCCGACGGCCGGACGGTCAGGGCGGAGATGGTCCTGGTCGCCGCGGGGATCGTGCCCGACATCGCCCTGGCGCGGGAGGCCGGGCTCAGGACGGCCCGGGGGATCGTGGTGGACGACCTCATGCGGACGAGTGACCCGTCGGTGTACGCCGTGGGAGACGCCGCGGAACACGAGGGGACGGTGCTCGGGCTGTGGCCCACCGCCGTCGAGCAGGCGGAGGTCGCCGGTGAGGCGATAGCCGGGGGGACGCGCACGTTCAGGGGCACGGCGCCTGTGACCCTGTTGAAGGTGGCGGGCATCGACGTGCTGTCGTGCGGGCGGATCGAGGAGTCGGGCGCCGACGGCGAGGAGGTGATCGTCCACGACGACCGGGCCGCGAAGCGCTACACGAAGCTCCTGGTGGCCGACGGGCACCTGGAGGGGGCGATCGTGGTCGGGCACCGCGTCGAGGGCACGGGAGAGCTGAGCGCGGCAGTCAGGGAACACCGTGAGGTGGGCGGGCGGATCGAACGCCTGCGGGCGGGGGACCTGGACCTGACCGGCCGGTGACCCCCGGTGTGCCCCCCGCAGCACGGCCGACCCGCTGTCACGGGTGGTCCAGCAGCCGGTGGCGAAGGGTGTCGTAGATCGGCTCGCTGCCCATGCGGTCGGCGGTGAAGGCCGCCGCGAAGCAGGCGATGAGCAGGGGGAGCATGAGCGGGACGCCTCCCGTCATCTCCGTGACCAGCACGATGCCCGTGATCGGGGCCCGGACGACTCCGGTGAACAGCGCGGCCATCCCGACCACCGCGAACGCGGCCGGTCCCGCCGTGTCGGCCGGGAGCAGGGGTGCGGTCAGTACCTGGGCCAGGCTCCCCCACAGGGCGCCGAGTGCGAGGAGCGGGGCGAAGAGGCCGCCCGGGGTGGCGGCGGCGTAGCTGAGCGGGCCCGTCATGAACCGGACGGCCAGGAAGACGGCGAGCGCCGGCGCTGCCACGCCCGTTCCCGTCAGCAGCCGCCGGGTCAGGGTGTCGCCGCCCCCGGTCAGCAGGGGGTCGGCCGCCGTCAGTGCCCCGACCATCGCGCCGATGGCGGCCGCCCGCAGCGGCACCGGTACGCGGGCCAGCCGGTCGGAGGCCTCCAGCAGCCGGATGACCATACGGCTGTAGGCCGCCCCCAGGGCCCCGGCGGCGACGCCGAACAGCAGGAAGACGGGCAGCGTCCACACCGGCGGGGCGGGGAGGTGTGGTGCGGCGAAGACGGGGGCCGTGCCGACGACCAGCCCGGCGCAGGCCACGGCCGTGACGGTGCCGACGAGGGTGAGCAGGATCAGGCGGGGCCGGACCGACCGGGTCACCTCCTCGCAGACGAAGACCAGTCCGCCCAGCGGGGCGGAGAACGCCGCCGCCAGGCCGGCCCCGCCGAGTGCCGTGTGCAGCAGGCGGGCGTCCTCGGCCGCGAGGCGGCCGTGGCGGCCGGCCAGGACTCCGATCGCGGATCCCATGTGGACGATGGGGCCCTCGCGCCCCAGGACCAGGCCGGAGCCGATCCCGGCGAGGCCGCCCGTGAACTTGGCGACGGGCAGCAGGAGGGGGTGGGTGTCCGCTTCCCGCCGCCACACGGCTTCCACGTGCTGGATGCCGCTGCCGGCGGCGTGGGGGACGGACCGGGCGATGAGGCAGGCCACCAGGGCGCCCGCCGCGGTCAGCGCGACCGGCACGAGGGCTCCGGCCGCTCCCAGCCCGTGCGCGGCGTGCAGGAGCGCGACGCGCAGGGCGTCGGCCCGCTCCAGGCACCAGCGGAAGGCACCGCCCACCAGTCCGACCAGGCAGCCGGCGGCAGCCGCGACCAGGAAGGGGCGGACGGCCCTGCCGAAGGACACCCGAGCACCGGTCATGAGCCCCTCCACCGGACCGCCGACGATCCCCCGAGCCTCACTCCCCGGACGTCCGCGCGGACCGCGCCGCGCCGTAGGCCCGCGGTACGGCGCCCCGGCCGGGCCAAGCGGGGGCGCGGTCGTGGTGGTTCGGCTTCCACTCCGCCGCGTCCGGCCTCGCCGAGACCGTGCCGGACGGCCACGAGGCCGCCCACGTCGACTGGTTCCTCGGCTCCGGCACGGCTCAGAGGATCACGCACGACTCCTCTCCCTGCGGCTCCTCCTCCCGGTAGCCGGCTTCGTACAGCGTCTGGCGGACGTACGCGTCGTGGAGGAGGAGCTGCCGCTGCTCCGGTGTGAGGTCGGCGACGGCCCGTCGGATGTCGTGCGCGCCGGCGCACACGAGGCGCAGGGCGGCGAACGCTTCCCCGCGGTCGGGCGGGAGGTCGGAGTAGACGAACAGCTCCCGGGCCTCGTCGTCGGCCGGTTCGGCCGTGGCCGTCCAGAAGGCGGGGACGGAGACCGTGAGCATGCGGTCGTTGAAGCAGCCGCCCCGGGTGTAGAGGCCCTGGTCCTCCAGCCAGTGCCGGAGCACGTCGTTCATGAGCAGCCCGCGGCGCGCCTCGGGGTCGAGGTCGGCCGCGAAGAGCCCGGCCATCGCCTCCGGGCCGTGTTCCCGCGCCTCCCACAGATGGGCCACGCACATGCGCCATTCCTCCGCGACCGAACCGGCCGGGAAGGCCGCCCTGATCAGCGCTTGGAATTCCAGGTTCGGCCGGAAGCTCTCGTAGCTGAGGGTGGTTCCCTCGAACGCCGCTCTGGAGGCCTCGGTCTCCTGGGTGAGGTCCCCCGCGCTCGCGTAGCTGGTCATGTTCTGGTTGCCGTCCCAGCCGAGGTTCACGCCGACCGCCTGGCCGCCCACGCCGTTCAGGTCGACCCCCGGGCAGGCGCCCCAGTGGATCGTGTGGCCGGGGTAGCGGGCCACGATCTCCGCGAGGGTCGTCTCCCGGTCCGGGATGAGCTGCTCGTAGTCCGCCGTCGGGTCGAATCGGAAGACGCGGTCCACTCCCGTGGGAGGGACGACCGTGAAGTTCGGGCAGTGGTCGCGGAAGCGGCGCACCGGGTTCGTGAGGAGCTCGGGCAGCAGCTGTTCGAGCTGGAGGGTCAGGCTCTCGGGGACGAGGTGGAGCACCTCCTGGTAGAGGTGGACCTCCTGGCCGTGGTGGAGGGTGGCGTGGGCGGGGGAGATGCTGGGCGACCATGAGGCGTGGCCGCTCACGACGAGTCCGGGCATGTGAACCTTCGGGGGAGGTGGGTGGAAGGGGCGCGGCCTGCCGGGCTGTCGGGGAGAGCGCGGGGCCCGCTCACCATCCTGTGGCGGGGGCGCTCCGGGGGCCAGGGCCTCCCGGGCGGGATCGCCTGCCCGCCGCGCTCATCGGCAGCCTCAAGGGGCACCGGAAGTGCGCGTTAGGGCCTGTCCGGCGGATCAGGGTCGGACAGGCCGCGGTGTCCGGCGCGGTGCATCGCAAGGCGCCGGAGCGTCTCGATAGCGGAGCTATTGGGGCGTTTCGGCAACGCCGCGAGGCGCCGTGCCGGGCGCCGAGGGCCCGGCCATGATCCGCCGGACAGGCCCTAGCCCCTTGTGCGGTTCAGGGGGCGGGGGTGTCGGAAACGGAGCCGTCACGGAGTTCCGGTGGACAGGGACAGCTCCGTCTTGAAGCGGTCGAAGTCGTGCCAGTCGATCGTGATCTCCTCGACGCGGCTGCGTGCGGTGTCCTGTACCTGCTCGACCTCGGACGCGTAGGCCGCCGCCAGTGTCCGCACGTTCGCCGTCAGCTCGTCGACGCTCGAGGCGTTGAGGATCCAGGCGTTCGCGTCGCCCATGCCGAACGCCCCGTCCACCGCCCGGTCGTAGGTCTGTACGTGGTCGAAGACGTGCTCCTGGACCATGGATTCCTTGAACCGGGACAGGTGCAGGTTCCATTCGTGGGTGAAGGCGTCCCACGCGGTGTCGAACCAGGTCTGGAGCGCTACCAGATCGTCCGCGGAAGCCGGTTCGGCTTCGCCCAGGAGGCGGGTCGCCTCGTCGCAGATGCGGGCGAACGTGAAGACCGTCGCCCGGGTCGCCGCGACGTACTCGTCCCCGGCGTGCGCGGCCCGCGTTTCGTCCCGTGCGGCGTTCGACCTCCTGAGGGCGTTCAGCTGCCATCCCGCGTACGCGTCGGCCTGGTGCAGCAGCCGGCCCGCGCATTCCTTGGCGTAGGTGATCAGGGTGGCAAGGTCTTCGGCCGAATGGGTGGCGCCCGGCATGGTCATTCCTCTTCGTGGCGTGGTCCGGCGGCTGCGTGGGATGCCACCACCATGATCCGCTCGGGTCGTCGAGGCAACCGTGCGGGGGCAGTCCTGCCCGTAAGGGCACGCGCCGCCGACGCCGGGCCGGCGGATGGGGGCGGCGGCGCACGAGCCCCGCATCCGCCCAGCGGCCTCCTCCTTCGGGCGCCGTGACGACGCTGGACGGACAGCTGGTCGGGGGATCCCGGGGCAGTCGCCGTGGTGCGTAGCCTGGCGGACAGCAGGCCACGGCAGCGTCCCCCGTCATGTCGTGGCCTGCGCGAACCGCTCGGGAGGCGTGCCTGCCTGACCTCCCAGGACACGCGCCGCACCCCGCCCCGGCCCGTCGGCGATCCCGCCGGTCCGGTGACGGTGCGCTCCGCGGCGCGTGTCCTGGGAGGTCAGGGGCACGGGATTGCGTAGGTTCCGGGTGCCGGGTCCGCGCGGGAGGTGCGGGCGCCGTCCGGCCGACCCGGCCCCGAGGGGCCGCCGGTCCGGCCTCGATCCCCGGGGAGTGCGCGTCGGATGACCCGGCTTCAGGGAGTTCTCGGCCTCATTCTGGTCTACGGCCTGTGCTTCGCGCTCTCACGCCACCGCGGGCGCATCAGCTGGCGGACCGTCGGGATCGGCTTCGCGCTCCAGGTCGGATTCGCCGTCCTGGTGCTCAAGTGGGAGCCGGGGCGCGAGGCGCTGAACTGGTTCGCCTCGAAGATCGCCGGGCTGATCGGCTACACGCACGCGGGGACGGAGTTCCTGTTCGGTTCGCTGGCCAAGGGCTCCGCGGTCCCGTTCGCCATCAGTGTGCTGCCGGTCATCATCTTCCTCGGCGCCCTCGTCGGCCTCCTCTACTACCTGCGCGTCATCCAGTGGTTCGTCCACATCGTCGGCGGCCTGATCTCCCGGCTGCTCGGAACCAGCAAGATCGAGTCGGTCTGGGCCGTGACGGTGATCTTCCTCGGGCAGTCCGAGGCCCCGCTGCTCATCGCGCCGTACCTGAAACGGCTCACGCGCTCGGAGTTGTTCACCTGTATGACCGGCGGGTTCGCCTCCGTGGCCGGCTCGACGCTGGTCGGGTACTCGCTGCTGGGCGCGCCCTTGCCGTACCTGCTGGCGGCCAGTGTGATGAACGCGCCCGCCATGCTGGTCGTCGCGAAGGCGATCCTCCCCGAGACCGAACAGTCCCTGGTGCAGGGCGACATCCGGGGAGTGCGTGACACGGAGTCGGCGAACGCCATCGACGCGCTCGCGCGCGGCGCGCTCAGCGGCGGCCGCCTCGCGGTCATCGTGGGCTGTCTGCTGCTCGCGTTCGTGGCGCTCATCGCGCTGGCCAACGGTCTGCTCGGCGCGGTCGGCGGCTGGTTCGGCGAGGGGGGCCTGACGTTCCAGCGGCTGCTGGGGTGGATCTTCGCGCCGGTGGCGTGGCTCATCGGGGTGCCGTGGTCGGAGGCGGCGACGGCGGGCAGTCTGCTGGGACAGAAGACCGTGATCAACGAGTTCGTGGCGTACGCCGCCTTCGGCCCGCAGATCCCCTCCCTGGAACCGAAGACGGTACTCGTCACCACCTTCGCCCTCGCCGGGTTCGCCAACTTCGGATCCATCGCCATCCAGCTCGGCTCCTTCGGCGCCCTGGCCCCGGAGCGCCGCGGTGACGTCGCCCGGCTCGGCCTCCTGGCCCTGCTCGCCGGCACCCTGGCGAACCTCAGCAACGCGGCCATCGTCGGTATCGTCGGCTGAGCCGCGGCGGGTTCAGCTGTAGAAGGTGACCTCGGCGGCGAAGAGCCTGTCGATGGCCGCGCGCAGGAAGTGCTTGCCCGTGTCGGAGAGCTCCGCGTCGGGAACGGCGTCGATACGGCGGCCGGAAGCGGCCCCGGGGGCGGCGCGGTAGAGGAAGAGGGCTCCGGTGCTGGCGCCTTCCGTGCCGTGCGAGCGCACGTAGTGCCGGTTCCTCGGCTTGTGGTTCGCGAAGTCCTCGTCCGGGGAGATGAGGAGCAGGCCGCCGCCGATCCGGTAGTGCAGCTCGTTCCGTTCCCTGAGGTCCGCCAGATGAGAGGCCGGGAACGCGCCCTTCAGGGCGGCCACGTTGGCGTAGTGGGCGTGCTCCTCGTCCAGGTGCCGGGGCGAGATCTCCGGTTCGGTGACGAGGAAGGGCGGGGCGTCCCGGCTCCTGGTCGCCCGGTGGGCGTTCTCGACGTAGGCCGAGTCGTCGGCCACGGGCCGCCGCGGGCCGCCGGTCGCGAAGACCACCTCGCGGTGGTGCGGATCACGGATCTGCTCCGCGATGCGGGTCCTCTCGGCGGGCGCTGCCGCCGTGTCGGGAACGACCGTGATCCGCCGGTCGGTGACGAGGAGGGTGCCGGTGACGGGGCGCCCGGCGCCCACGTAACGCCGGTTCGGCTTGCGGTGGTTGTCGGGGCCGCGTTGCGGTGAGAGGAGGAGCAACTCGTTGCCGAGCATGTAGTGGAGCTTGTCCGCCGTACCGGAGGTACCGGTGCCGGAGTGGGCGAGGAGGGCGCGGTTGACCTCGTGGGCGTGCGCGGATGCGGGTTCCCCGGCGGGGGTGGGGTCGCGCCGTGGTCCCGGTTCCTCGAACGTCACCTCGCACGGGGCGAGCCTGCGGAGCGCCGCGCGGACGAAGTCCTGGTCTCGCGGGTCGCGGACTCCGTGGACGCGGATGAGCCTGATCGTCCCGCGGGCGTCCCGGTCGATCAGGAGCTCTCCCGTGACGCGGCCGGGGTCCTCGCGGGCCCAGCCGGCGAAGTCCGGGTCGTGGTTGCGGAGGTCGCGCTGCCGGTCGATCAGGAACATCCCCCCGCCGAGCACGTAGCGCAGGGACGGCTCCCGGCGGAACTCGGCGAGCATGTTGCCGTTCTCCAGGGCTGTCGCCGCCTGGATGTCGGCGTCGGCGCGGATGCACGCCGCGGCCTCCTCCCTGGTCTGCGGCGGCTCTTCCTCGTCCGGGCCGGTGTGCCGTACGCGGGTGGTGAGCACCAGGTAGGCGGTGCCGGTGAATCCGCTGCGGGTGAGGTGGCCCAGGATGCCGTCGCAGGCGTGCGCCCTGCCGCGCCGGACGTCCTGCGGGGTGGTCGGGCAGTCCTGCGGGGTGCCGGAGCACAGGGGGAGCGGATCGGGCAGGCCTCCGTGGCCCGGCGCGGCCACCAGGGCTCCGTCGAAGGCGCGGTGGAAGTCCGGGTGGCCGAAGGCCTCCCCGCCGTGGAGCTCCAGGATGTTGGGGGCGGGTTCCGTGTCGCTCAGGACGTCGGCGCAGTCCCCCATCGCGCTCCACTCGTCCCAGTGGTTCCAGCCCTCCCCGTAGGGAACGCACTCGGGCGTGAAGACCGCGATCTTGGTCCCGGTCGGTATCGCGACGTACTCCATGCCGTCCTGCGGGACCCGTGGGCAGCCGAGGTCTCCGAACCCCACCCAGACAACGTCCGTCATCGTCGTTTCATCCTCGGTATCCGGCCGACTTTCGCACCAGACTCCCGCCGTGGCCCCTAGGGCACCTCGTGCGATCAGGGGACATATCAGTGGATTACCGATTCGCCGACCGGTGGAGACCGCACCTATGCGTGCGATGTCATCATTTCTGCCGCTCCAGCCGGCCGCAGGAGGTGACGGCGGCGCCGCCGTGCTCGGCGTAGCAGTAGTCGAGGACGTTGCGGCGGATCAGCTTGAAGGTGTACACACCCTCGTCGTTCGCGCCGGACATCACCGTGCGCTCGGGGGTGAAGCCGCCGACCACGGTCTTGCGGACGGCGGTTCCGTTGGCGGCGGTGTATCGCGTTTCGCCCTGGAAGGTGCGCCCACGCTGCTCCTTGATCTCCAGGGACACCGGTCCCTCGAAGAATCCCGTCGCACTGTTGATGACGTGGCGTTCACCAGTCCAGGTACCCACCAGCCAAGGGGTGCCGCCGTCCTCGGGATCTGCACCGGCGGCCGACGCGGACGTCAGCGCCGACACGGCCAGGGCTCCCGCCAGCATCACAGCGGCCGCCGCCCCGACGGTCTTCGTGGTGGAGGAACGCTTCTTACGGGACGTACCAGCCATTTCATCGTCTCCATCGCAGGCGAACGAGCGGACGCCACGCAATGTAACGAGACGTATCAGCAGTGCGGCTCGACACTCCCCGCACTGCCCGGCCATTCCCCCGTGTGGGGCAGACTGCCCCGAGCGTCGTCCCGTCCGGGCGGGGTGCTCCGCCTACTGTTCCCCCCATGCCCGTCGATCACCGCCACGTCCGGCGGCGGCTGCGCTTCGTCGTCGCGGTCCCGGCCGTCGGCCTGGCCGCGGGTGTGGCCGGGGCCCTGCTCGCCCTGCTGCTGCGCGTCGTCCAGCACACCGCGTTCGGGTACTCCGAGGGGTCGTTCCTCGAGGGCGTGGAGGCCGCCCCGCCGCTGCGCAGGCTGCTGGTGATGGGGTGTGCCGGAGTGGTGGCCGGCGTGGGCTGGTGGCTGCTGCACCGTTACGGACGGCCCCTGGTGGGGGTACGGCGGGCCCTGCGGATGACTCGGCCGCGGTTGTCCGGTGCGAGCACGGCCCTGCACGCGGCGCTCCAGACGGTCACGATCGGCATGGGCTCGCCGCTGGGCCGCGAGGGCGCGCCGAGGGAGCTCGCCGCCCTCCTCGCCACCGGCGTCACCCGCTGGACCGGGATCACCCCCGCGCAGAGCCGCACCCTCGTGGCCTGCGCCGCCGGGGGCGGACTCGCGGCGGTCTACGACGTACCGTTCGGCGGTGCGCTGTTCACGCTGGAGGTGCTCCTGGGCACCTGGGCCCTGCGCTCGGTGGTGCCGGCGGTGCTCACGGCCGCCGTGGCCACGCTCGTCGC
The DNA here is from genome assembly GCF_042893675.1 of Streptomyces sp. NPDC001594. Classification (NCBI taxonomy): domain Bacteria; kingdom Bacillati; phylum Actinomycetota; class Actinomycetes; order Kitasatosporales; family Streptomycetaceae; genus Streptomyces; species Streptomyces sp. NPDC001594. The sequence continues at coordinate 54,372 of NZ_JBIAVB010000013.1, forward strand.
CCGGGTCGTGGTACCGGACGAGACGGCCTACCGGCTCCCGGAGCTGCCGTTCAGCGGCTCCCTGCTCCTGTGGTCGCTGCTCGTGGGGCCGGTGGTGGGGGTGTGCGCGTACGGGTTCTCCCGGCTGATGTCGGCGGCGGGCCGGCGGGCGGAGCGCGGCAACGCCCTGTTGGTGACGGCGCCGGCCGCGTTCCTGTCCGTGGGGCTGCTGGCCCTGCCCTTCCCGCAGCTCCTCGGCAACGGCAAGGGGCCGGCGGAGGTCGCCTTCGACACCCAGCCCTCCCTCGCGCTGGCCGCCGTCCTCCTGTTGCTGCGTACGGTGGTGGTCGCCCTGTGCGTGCGCGCGGGAGCGTACGGAGGGCTCCTGACGCCCTCGTTCGCCAGCGGTGCGCTGCTGGGCATCGTCACCGGCCGGCTCTGGGAGCTGCTGTGGCCGGGCAGCGGGCTGGGGGCCTACGCGGTGGTCGCGGCGGGGGCGTTCCTGGCGGTGGCCCAGCGGATGCCGGTGACGGCGGTCGCCCTCGCCCTGGAGTTCACGGGAGCTCCGCACGCGGTGGTCCTCCCGCTGCTGTTCACCGTCGCGGGCGCGACCGCCACGGCCGCGCTGCTGCGTGGGCCGAAGGCGCCGGCCGGGCAGGCGGAGCGGGCCCGGTAGGTGCCGGTCCGGCTCCCCCGATCGGAGGCGTGCGGCTCATTGGACGCGCCCCCTGATCGGTCGGCGGACACGGGGAACGGCGCGTGGAACGCTTGCGGGGCGGTCGCATTCCGCGGCCGGGGCGGCGGCCTCTGTGGGGCCTGTCCCAGGGGGCCGTGCAGCCGATCTTCGTCTTCGTCACGTCATCCAGGAGCTCACGATGGCCGATCTGGCTTTCGTCGCCGCCGCCCTCGCCGTTTTCGCGCTGGTAGCCCTCGTCGCCAAGGGGGTGACCAAGCTGTGACCGTCGAGAACGTGGTCGGGCTGCTGGTCGCCTTCTCGCTGCTGGGCTACCTCGTGCTGGCCTTCCTGTACCCCGAGAGGTTCTGAGCCCCGATGAGTCCCGTTCTTGCCGGGATGCTGCAACTGCTCGCGCTGGTGGCGGCACTGGCCCTGGCGTACCGGCCCCTCGGCGAATACATGGCCGGTGTCTATTCCTCGGGGAAGCACTACCGCCCGGAGAAGTGGATCTACAAGGCGATCGGCGCCGATCCGGACGCCGACATGCGCTGGACCGCCTACCTGCGCGCCGTCCTCGCCTTCTCCGTGATCGGCGTCCTGTTCCTGTACCTGCTCCAGCGGCTCCAGGGCGTGCTGCCCGGCTCGCTCGGGTTCCGGTCGATCGACCCGGACCAGGCGTTCAACACCGCCGCCTCGTTCGTGGCGAACACCAACTGGCAGTCCTACGCGGGCGAGCAGGCCATGGGCCACGTCGTGCAGACGGGCGGCCTCGCGGTGCAGAACTTCGTGTCGGCGGCGGTCGGCATGGCCGTGGCCGTCGCCCTCATACGCGGGTTCGCCCGGTCCCGAAGCGGTGGGCTGGGCAACTTCTGGTCGGACCTGGTGCGCGGCGTGTTCCGCATCCTGCTGCCGATGTCCGTCGTCGGCGCCCTGGTCCTCGTCGCGTGCGGGGTGATCCAGAACTTCGCCGGGATCCACGAGGTCGGCCAGTTCCTGGGCGGTTCGCAGCAGTGGAACGGGGGCGCGGTGGCCTCGCAGGAGGTCATCAAGGAGCTCGGGACGAACGGCGGCGGCTACTTCAACGCCAACTCCGCCCACCCGTTCGAGAACCCGACCCCGTTCTCCAACCTGTTCGAGATCTTCCTGATCCTCCTCATACCCTTCGCCCTCACCCGTACGTTCGGCAGGATGGTCGGCTCGGTCCGGCAGGGGTACGCGGTCCTCGCGACGATGGCGGTGATCTGGCTCGGGTTCACCGCGCTGATGATGTGGACCGAGTCCGCCCACCACGGCCCGGCCCTCCAGGCGGCCGGCGGGGCGATGGAGGGCAAGGAGACCCGGTTCGGGATCGCCGGTTCCGCGATGTTCTCGGTCGCGACGACCCTGACGTCGACGGGCGCGGTCAACTCCTTCCACTCCTCCTTCACCGGACTCGGCGGCGGCATCCAGCTGCTGGGCATGCAGCTCGGCGAGATCGCCCCCGGCGGCGTCGGCTCCGGCCTCTACGGCATGCTGGTGATGGCGGTCATCGCGGTGTTCCTCGCCGGCCTGATGGTCGGCCGCACCCCCGAGTACCTGGGCAAGAAGATCGGCACCCGCGAGATCAAACTCGCGGCCTGCTACCTCCTCATCACCCCCGCACTCGTCCTGGGCTTCGCGGCCGCGGCGATGGCCCTGCCCACCCCCGCCCAGTCGATGGCCAACGCGGGCGCCCACGGATTCTCCGAGATCCTCTACGCCTACACGTCCGCCGGCAACAACAACGGCTCGGCCTTCGCCGGTCTGAACGCCGACACGCAGTGGTTCAACACCACCACGGGCATCGCCATGCTGCTCGGCCGCTTCCTGCCCATGGTGTTCGTCCTCGCGCTGGCCGGCTCGCTCGCCGAGCAGCGGCCGGTTCCGGCCACCGCGGGCACCCTGCGCACGGACAAGCCCCTGTTCGCGGGCCTGCTCGTCGGCACGATCGTCATCGTCGCCGGTCTCACCTACTTCCCGGCCCTCGCGCTGGGTCCGCTCGCCGAAGGGCTCGCCTCATGAGCACCGTCACCCCCTCCCGCACTCCCTGCCCCGACCAGTCGGCCGGCCGCCGGGTGGGCGGCGGGCTGTTCGCACCCGAGCAGCTGCTGAAGTCCGTCCCGGACGCGGTGCGCAAGCTCGACCCCCGGGTGATGGTCAAGTCCCCGGTCATGTTCGTCGTCCTGGTGGGCTCGGTCCTGACGACCGTGCTGGCCGTCATGAACCCGACGAACTGGTTCGGCTGGGCCATCACCGCCTGGCTGTGGCTGACCACGATCTTCGCCAACCTCGCCGAGGCCGTCGCCGAGGGCCGCGGCAAAGCCCAGGCCGACACCCTCCGCAAAGCCAAGACCGACACCGTCGCCCGCCGCCTCACCACGGGCGGCAGGGCGGAGGAACAGGTCCCGGGCACCGAGCTGAAGATCGGCGACCTGGTGGTCTGCGAGGCCGGCGACGTCATCCCCGGCGACGGAGACGTCATCGAAGGCGTCGCCTCCGTCGACGAATCCGCCATCACCGGCGAATCCGCCCCCGTCATCCGCGAATCCGGCGGTGACCGCAGCGCGGTGACCGGTGGCACCAAGGTCCTGTCCGACCGGATCGTCGTCAAGATCACCACCAAGCCCGGTGAGACCTTCATCGACCGCATGATCAGCCTGGTCGAGGGCGCGGCCCGGCAGAAGACACCCAACGAGATCGCCCTCAACATCCTCCTGGCGTCCCTGACCATCGTCTTCCTGCTGGCCGTGGTCACCCTGCAGCCCTTCGCCGTCTACGCCGGGGCCAAGCAGTCGATGATCGTGCTGACCGCCCTGCTGGTCTGCCTCATCCCCACCACCATCGGCGCCCTGCTCTCCGCCATCGGCATCGCCGGCATGGACCGCCTCGTCCAGCGCAACGTCCTGGCCATGTCGGGCCGCGCCGTCGAGGCCGCCGGCGACGTGTCCACCCTGCTGCTCGACAAGACCGGCACCATCACCCTCGGCAACCGCCAGGCCGCCGAGTTCGTGGCCGTCAAGGGCACGCGTCAGGCCGAACTGGCCGACGCCGCCCAGCTGTCCTCCCTCGCCGACCAGACCCCCGAGGGTCGTTCCATCGTCGTCCTGGCCAAGGAGAAGTACGGGCTGCGCGAACGCCACCAGGGCGAACTGGCCCACGCCACGTGGATCGAGTTCACCGCCCAGACCCGCATGTCGGGTGTGGACGTCGACGGCCGCAAGATCCGCAAGGGCGCCGCCGGCTCGGTCATCGCCTGGGTCACCGCCCAGGGCGGGCAGGTCACCGACGAGGCCGCCACCCTCGCCGACGCCATCTCCCAGGCCGGGGGTACGCCGCTGCTCGTCGCCGTCGAAGACGCCGACGGCGCCCGCGTGCTGGGCGTCGTCCACCTCAAGGACGTGGTCAAGGAGGGCATGCGCGAGCGGTTCGACGAGCTGCGCCGCATGGGCATCAAGACCGTCATGATCACCGGAGACAACCCGCTCACCGCGAAGGCCATCGCCGAGGAGGCCGGCGTGGACGACTTCCTCGCGGAGGCCACGCCCGAGGACAAGATGGCCCTCATCAAGCGCGAGCAGGCCGGCGGCAAGCTCGTCGCGATGACCGGCGACGGCACCAACGACGCCCCCGCCCTGGCCCAGGCGGACGTCGGCGTGGCGATGAACACGGGCACCTCGGCCGCCAAGGAGGCCGGCAACATGGTCGACCTCGACTCCGACCCGACCAAACTCATCGAGATCGTCGAGATCGGCAAGCAGCTCCTCATCACCCGGGGCGCCCTCACCACGTTCTCCATCGCCAACGACGTCGCCAAGTACTTCGCGATCATCCCGGCCATGTTCGCCGTGGTCTACCCGGGCCTCGACAAGCTCAACATCATGGGCCTGCACTCCCCCGAGTCCGCGATCCTCTCCGCCGTCATCTTCAACGCCCTGATCATCGTCGCCCTCGTCCCCCTCGCCCTCAAGGGCGTCCGGTACAAGCCCACCAGCGCCGACAAGATGCTCCGCCGCAACCTCGCCCTCTACGGGCTCGGCGGCCTCATCGCCCCCTTCATCGGCATCAAACTCATCGACCTGCTCCTCACCCTCATCCCCGGAATCGGCTGAGACACCACCATGAACAAGCCCGTCGGCAACACCGCGCGCCTGCTCGGCGCGGGACTCCGTGCCCTGCTCGCGCTGACAGCCGTGTGCGGCCTGCTCTATCCGCTCGCCGTCACCGGGATCTCCCAGGCGGTCTTCCCCCACCAGGCCAACGGCTCCGAGATCCGCGACAAGGACGGCCGTGTCGTCGGCTCCTCCCTCATCGGACAGCGGTACGACCTGCCCGGGAAGGGCCCCGGCGACCCGGAGGAGGCCCCGCGGCCGGACCTGAGGTGGTTCCAGCCCCGCCCGTCCAACGGCCTCGGAGACAACAGCGTCAACACGCGGTACGCGCTCCGCGTCTCCGGAGCCACCAACAAGGCCGCCGACAGCCCCGAGCTCGTGAAAACGGTCGAGGACGCCAAGGCGGCGGTCGTGGCGGAGAATTCCTCGAAGGACTACAAGGTCGATCCGTCCGACGTCCCGGCCGACGCCGTGACCTCCTCCGGCTCCGGCCTCGATCCGGACATCTCCCCCGCCTATGCCGCACTCCAGGTCCATCGCGTCGCGGAGATGAACGGCCTGACGGTCCAGCAGGTCGAGAAGCTCGTCCAGGACCACACCCAGGGCCGGACCCTCGGCTTCCTCGGGGAGCCGAGGGTCGACGTCCTCGAACTGAACGTGGCGCTCAAGGCGCTGGCCGGGGCCCGCGCCCGGCAGGGCTGAGGGGGCCGGCGCGGGGGGTCAGGACGCCGGCGTGGGCGGGGGCGACACCTCCTTCTGCGCCCCGGCCGGCAGGTTGTAGACGTGTCCGGGGGTCAGGACTTTGGTGATGGCCTGCCCGAAGATCGTGCTCGGCTCCTCCTCATGCGGCCCGTACGCGAAGTCCGCGTTGAGCAGGACGACCAGGGTCGCCTGCTCCTCGGGCAGGTACAGGGTGAGGGTCTGGTAGCCCGGCAGCGAGCCGTTGTGGCCGATCCAGCCCTCCGCGTTGAAGATGCCCAGTCCGTAGCCCACACCGGCCATGGCGCTCGCCGGGGTCTGGAGCCGCTGCTTCTGGAGCTCGGGGCTGACCATGCGGGTGCCGTCGGGGAAGACGCCGGTGGCGAGTGTCTTGGCCCAGATGCGCATGTCCTGGAGGTCGGAGATCATCGCGCCGGCGGCCCAGCCCCAGGAGGGGTTCCAGTCGGTGGCGTTCTGGGTCTTCCCGGATGCCGTCTGCCGGGTGTAGCCCTGGGCGTGCGGGTTGGGGAAGCGGGGGTCGTCGGGGAAGCTGGTGCGGCTCATTCCTGCGGGTCGCAGGATGTGGTCGCTGATGAACTTCGGGAGGGAATCTCCGGAAAGCTTCTCCACCACTTGGCCGAGCAGGATCAGGTTGGTGTTGGAGTAGTTGAACTCCGCGTTCGGTGCGAAGATCACTGGCTGGGGTGCCTTGAAGGCGTAGCGGAGCAGTTCATCGGGGCTGTAGTGGCGCTTGGGGTTGGTGGTGAGCGCCTTGTAGAAGGCCTCCGTGGCGGTGTAGCTGAGCAGCCCGCTGCGCATGCCGGCGAGTTCCCTGAGGGTCACCTTGTCGCCGTCGGGGACGTTCGGGATGTACTTGCCGATGGGGTCGTCGAGCCTGAGCTTTCCCTGCTGGGCGAGCTGGAGCACCGCCGTCACCGTGAACGTCTTGGTCACGCTGCCGATGCGCGAGTAGAAGTCCGTCTTCATCGGTTGCCGCGTGGCCGTGTCGGCGACTCCGAACGCCCGGGTGTACTCGCCCTTGCCGGGTGCGGATATTCCGACGATGGCGCCCGGTACGCCGGTCTTCTTCAGCACCTCCTGGACGGCTTTGTCCAGCTTGGCGTCCATCGAGGCGTCCAGGGCGGGGAAGCTGCCCGAGGTCGAGGGCGAGGGCGCCGCGGAGGTGCTGGGCGGTGGGACGGGCTGCGGGGCGCGGGCCACCGCACTGGTGGCGGGCAGCGCGAGGATGCTCGCTGTGGCGATCCCCACGCAGGCCTTGCGGCCCAGGCGCTGTCGCTTCTCGGCACGGCTCACGTCGGCCTCCTCCCCGACTGGGGCGATACGTCCTTTTCAGACTAAAGGGGACCGTATGCACCCGCGCGGCGGAAGGGATGCCCACCGCGTGTGGTCGGCTCAGGCCCAGGTCAGCGGGCGTGGTGGAGGGCGGCGAGCGAGATTGAGGGCGCGTAGTCGGTGCGGCCGACGCTCTTGACGTGGTAGGCGTGGTCGAGGGTGAGCAACCGCACCCGATGGAAGCAATCGGTCCTTGTCGGATCTTGTGTTCAAGCGTAGTCCGGCCTGGTCGAGGCGTCATTCGAAGACGCCGATGTGGCCGTACGGACCCACCTCGCGCACCTGCTCCTTCAGCTTCCGGGAGAGCGCCGCGAGGTCCGCCGGACCCAAGTTCCGGGATTTCAGTCTTCCGAGGGCCTTGACCGCGGACGGATGCCCGAACAGGGACTCCACTGCCTGCCGGGAATTCACGCCCAGTCTCTTCGCCTCGCAGTACTTCTGCCAGCGAGGGGTGTTGCCGACGGCATCGTCCACCATCTCGTGCTCCAACGCGATGCGGGCGTGCTTGTAGATCTTGGGATCGCCGATCACCCGCAGCATGGCCTGAAAAGCTGCGAGGCCTTCCTCCGATACCGAGTCGGGGGAGACGATGTCCACCCTTCGCGCGAGGGTCCCTTCCGGGGGCGGCGGGGAGTGGTCGACGTACTGGATGGCACTGCATTCGTCGGCGGGATAGCGCTCCAGCTCTCGGCTGACATACCGCCGGTATTCGGCCGGGCAGCCCTCGAACGCCCAGGTCACGCTGGTGGAGCCGTCGCTCGCCTGCTCCTTGACGAGGGTCAGGGAGCACTCGGCGCCGTCGCGGCGGAGGTAGGCCCCGTACGGCGTGTCGCGGAGGCGGCCGAAGGCGAAACCGTGGGGGCTGACGGTGCAGTCGAAGGTCCGATGGCCGTCCACCTCCGCCACGGCCCTGCGGTGGTACGCGTCGGTCGCCTCGCGCGTCGCCTCGTCCGGCACCCAGTCCTCGGCCACGGTGTGGCCCTCGACGTCCGCCGCCGGCGCCAGCCAGGTGCAGGCCAGCCAGATGACGTCGCCCCCGCGAACAGAGAGCACACCAGAGCATTGGTGCGACTTGCCGGCCTCGAGGTCCGCCGCCGACTTCGGGCACACGTCGTTCTGGTCGGTGCACAGCAGGAGGGGATTCGGCCAGCCGTCGAAACCCGGCCGGATCAGTTCGTAGCCTGGTACGTGATGCAGGAACTCGGCGAGTTCCGCACCCTTGAGGTCCTCCCGGGCATGGAGGGCCAGATTGACGGAAACGTCCCCGGAGATCTCGGGGCACGCGGAGAGCTGGCCGAAGACGTCGAGACCCGGGCCGTACCGCAGGCCCTTTCCCTCATCGAAGTAGGCGCGGAGCGTGACGTGCTGCGGCACCGCGACGATCTCCATGCCTTCCGCCACGTTCGCCCGGTCGACCTGGAGGTCTCCCTGTCCGATCACGATGTAGCCCACGCGGATGTCCTTTCCCGGGAATGCGGTCCCGTGCAATCTGACGTCCATAACCCAAGGGGCGGCAGGTCGGTCGGGGCCGGCTGTCAGGAAGACCCCGGCTCCCTTTCCGCTGCCCGATGGTCGGCTGCCGGTCCTCGGCGGCGCTGGCACCATCGGGAGGCGCACGTCGAAGGGGTTGGAGAATCCGCGTTGTACACCTGTCTGGTCTGCGAGAACCCTTTCGATGAGGGCGAGGCCCTCTTCTTCAACCCTGAAGACTTCTTCTTCTGCCCGGGACAGTGCGAAGACGTGGCACTGTGCAAGATCTGCTATCCCGGCGTCGTCGATTTCCCGTGCGAACGGTGCGGCTCCGTCCTGGAGGACCGGGCCGGCAACCGGGCGACCCCCGCGTACGCGGACGGCCTCCCCCGCCGGTGCCATGACTGCGGAGTGCCGCACGCGGACAAGGTCACCTTCTTCTGCCGGCGCCGTCTGCATCCCGTCGTGTTCTGCCGGGCCTGCCGTGACCGCTACGGGGCGGCGGTCCTGTGCCCCTCGTGCGGCGTCGTTCTGGAAGAGGACGGTGGCGGGCCGGAGTTGGTGACCGGGGCCGGGGACGGTCCGGGGGATGCCACGAGGTCCGCCTGCTTCTGCGCCGTGTGTGACGAGGGGCATCCGGAGGCCGAGGTCTTCCGCTGCCCGTCCGCCGACTGTGGCGGAGCCACGGTGTGCCGCTCCTGTTACGCCGCCTACGGCGGGGGCGAGGTGCGGTGCTGCCACTGCCGGTCGCTGCTCGTGGACAGTGCCGGAGCCGAGACGAGGCACGTCCGGCCGGCCGGCCACGCGCTCGTCGGCATGGGGGACATCCCGTCGGAGGGACGGGTCCAGGAGGGGATGCAGTGTTACGCGGCCGCCGCGGCGACGGCCTGCAACTGGGCCACGGGTACGGATCTGACGACCGATGACGCGATGCACCTCTTCCTGATGTCCTACAAGGCCGTGGGAGAGGCGGCCGGGGACTATCGGACGGCGTACTCCGAGGCGCAGCGGATGCTCGGGTACACCGACGCCCCGATCTCCGAGGTCCACGCCGAGATGCGACGCACCCCGGACGGGGAGTCCGCTCTGCGCGCGGCCGTGCGCATGATCGGGGAACCCGAGTTCCCGGAGGGCGTGGCCCATCTCTACGTTCCCCGGGTGACCTCGGAGCACTTGAAAGCCGCGTTCGCGGCAGGATGCACCGTCATGGTGGCGACGGACCACCACTGGCTGGTCGCGTACGCGTGTGAGGTCGACCCCGCGGGAGACGTGGCCATGGTCCACGCCTATGACCCCGGGAACGGCTCGCGCGGCATCGGACCCTGGAGCGGGGCCTGGCAGGACTACGAGGGATACGTGGTCGGCCGCAGCGCGCTGTGAGGGCCGTGATGTCGCCGCCGGTTCTGCGCCCTCGAAGACTTCCCGGGAGATTGCCCCTTCCACCCTTTTTGCCATTGCTTTACCCCTTTACGGTGGGGAAGCGCAGGCAGATGGATTCCATGAGAAGAGGGCCGCGTGAACCGTTTCGTCAATCTCGTAGAGCAGAGCCTCCTGAGGAGCCCCGCCCTGTCGCGGCACCGCTGGCTGACCGAGGCCGGGCTGCGTGCTTTCCGCTTCTTCTCCCGGGGCAGGCGCTGAGGGGCGCACGCGCCGCGATGCGTGCAAGATCCGGGGCGGCCTAGACTGGATTGCTGCGGTCCGCTGGAAACGGGGGTCTCACCCCATGGAGAGAGCACGGCCGGTAGAGGTGCCCGAGCGGCCCTCCCCACCCGTCCTCGCGGAGATCACGCTGAACGTCAACGGGGAGGAGCGCCGGCTGACGGTCGACACCAGGATGTCGCTCCTCGACGTCCTGCGTGACCGCCTCGCTCTGACCGGGGCCAAGGCGGGATGCGACCGGGGCCACTGCGGCTCCTGCACGGTGCTGGTCGGCGGCCGGCGCGTCTACGGCTGCCTCACCCTCGCCACGGCCGTGGCGGGTGCCGGGGCGGGCGTGGTGACGGTGGAGGGGCTGGGCGGGTCCGGTCCGCATCCGCTGCAGCGGGCGTTCGTCGAACGGGACGCGTTCCAGTGCGGCTTCTGCACTCCCGGACAGCTGTGCTCCGCGGTCGGCATGCTCGACGAAGTGGCCCGAGGGTGGCCCAGTGCGGCCACCGGGGAGCCGGCGGACGCCCCCGTACTGACGGCCGACGAGATCCGTGAGCGGATGAGCGGGAACCTGTGCCGCTGCGGCGCCTACCGGAACATCATGGCGGCGATCATGGACGTGGCGCCGTGAGCCGTACCGAAGTCCCGGCCCGCACGGTCGCGCAGCGACCGCCCGGGGCCGTCGGCGCGGCCGTTCCCCGGCGGGAGGCCCGCCAGAAGGTCACCGGCGGCGCCCGGTTCACCGACGACACGACCCTGCCCCGGCTCGCGTACATCGCCGTGGTTCCGGCCGGGATCACGCACGGGCGGGTCGTCGCCGTCCACTCCGAGCGGGCCCTCGCCCAGCCCGGGGTGCTCGCCGTGATCCACGGCGGCAACTGCCCCCGCCTGCACCGGACCGGCGATCACGACCTCGCCGTCTTCCAGTCCCCGTCGGTCACCTACCGGGGCCAGTTCGTGGCCGCCGTCGTGGCCGAGACCCCGCAGGCCGCCCGTGAGGCGGCCCGGGCGGTGGACGTCGACTACGCGGTCCATCCGCACCGCGTCGAACCGGACCTGGCCGACACCGCGCCGACGCGCCCGGCGGACCGCGGGCCCCACTTCCCCACCGACTGCTCGCACGGCGACGTGGAAGCCGCCTTGCGGGACGCTCCCGTACGGATCGAGGCCACTTACCGCACTCCCCCGTACCACCACCACGCACTGGAGCCGCACGCCGCGGTCGCGTACTGGCACGAGGGCGCCCTGACGGTCCACGACACCACGCAGGGGCCCTCGGGCACCCGCGACATCCTCGCGCACCTCTTCGGCATCAGCCCCGAGCGGGTGCGCGTCATCGCCCGCCACGTCGGCGGCGCGTTCGGCTCGAAGGCCGCGCCGAAGGCGCAGCTCGCGCTCGCCGCTGTGGCGGCACTCGTCGTCGGCCGGCCGGTCAAGGCCGTGCTCTCCCGCGAGCAGCTCAGTGTCATCGCCGGATACCGGACGCCGACCGTACAGCGCGTGCGGCTCGGGGCCGGGGCGGACGGGCGGCTCCTGGCGGTCTCCCATGCGTCCCTCGAGCAGACGTCCCTGACGAGCGACCACACCGAGTACGCGGCCGCGCCCACCCGTGTGATGTACGCGGCGCCCCATCGGGAGACCCGGCACCGTCGGGTCCGCCTGCACGTTCCGTCCCCGACCTGGATGCGCGCGCCCGGCGAATGCCCGGGGATGTTCGCGCTGGAGTCGGCGATGGACGAACTCGCCGTCGCGTGCGCCGTGGACCCGGTCGAGCTGCGGCTGCGCAACGACACCGCCGTCGATCCGCACAGCGGCCGGCCGTTCAGCACCCGGGGCCTCGCCGCCTGCCTGCGGCTGGGCGCGGAGCGGTTCGGCTGGGCAGGGCGAGACCGGTTGCGCGCGGCGCACGGCGAGGGGCGGCGGCTCGTGGGGATGGGCGTCGCCGCCTCGACCATCCCCCAGTACCGGTTCCCCTCCCGGGCGGGCGTCCGGGTGGACGGGGAGGGCCGCTGCACCGTGCGCATCGCGGCGGCGGACATCGGTACCGGAGCGCGGACGGTGCTGGCGCAGATCGCGGCCGACGCTCTCGGGGTGGCCCTGGAGCGGGTCACCGTGGAGCTGGGTGACAGCGACTGCCCGGCCGCCAGCTGGGCCGGGCGGTCCAGCGGTACGACCTCGTGGGGGACGGCGGTGGTGCGTGCCTGTGAAGCGCTGCTTGCCGAGGCCGCGCGGTTCGGAGGGCTCCCGCCGGCCGGCCTCCTGCCGGCCGGCCTCCTGCCGGCCGGCGGCCTCGAGGCCTCGGCCGACACGCTGGAGGAGCTCTCGGCACCGCGCGCCTGCTCCCAGCACGGGTTCGGCGCGCAGTTCGCGCTGGTGACCGTGGACCGGGACACCCGGGAGGTCCGGGTGCCGCGCCTGCTCGGCGTCTTCGCCGTGGGGCGGGTCGTCAACCCCGTGACCGTGCGGTCGCAGCTGGTCGGGGGCATGGTCATGGGCGTGTCGATGGCCTTGTGCGAGGAGGGGGCCGTCGACCCGGTGCACGGGCACTTCCACTCCCGCGACCTCGCCGGCTACCGCGTGGCGACGTTCGCGGACGTCCCCGAGGTCGAGGCCCAGTGGATCGACGAGGAGGACTTCCACACGAGTCCCATGGGGGCCAAGGGAGTCGGGGAGATCGGGATCGTCGGGACGGCGGCGGCCGTCGCCAACGCCGTCCACCACGCCACCGGGCAGCGGATCCGCAGCCTGCCGATCAGCGTGCGCCGGCTGGTGGAGGCGCGGACCGAGGAGGACGGGGACGCGGGCGGCGGGGCGGGGGGCCCGGCGGGGGACGGCGGTTCGGTGGGCGGCCCGGCGGGGGACGGCGGTCCGGTGGGCGGCCGGGCGTGAAGCCGTTCGCCTACGAGCGCCCCGCCACCGTCCGGGAGGCCGTCGCGCTGGTCGCGGACGATCCGGAGGCCGTGTACCTGGCCGGCGGCACGAACCTCTACGACCACCTCAAGCTGGGGATCGCGCGGCCCCGGCTCCTCGTCGACGTGACCGGACTGCCCCTGGACGGTGTCGAGGCGCTCCTCGGCGGGGGGTTGCGGATCGGGGCCAACGTCCGCAACGCCGACCTCGCCGCCCACCCCGAGGTGCGCGCCCGCTGGCCGGTCGTCTCCCAGGCGCTCCTGGTCACCGGCTCGGCGCAGCTGCGCAACATGGCCACCCTGGGCGGGAACCTGCTCCAGCGCACGCGGTGCCCCTACTTCCAGGACCCGGAGACCCCCTGCAACAAGCGCGAGCCCGGTTCGGGCTGCTCGGCCCTCGCCGGCCGCACCGGGCACGGCGCCGTGCTCGGTGCGTCGGACGACTGCGTGGCCGTGCACCCGTCCGATCTCGCCGTCGCCCTGTGCGCCGTGGACGCCGTGGCCTGCGTCGTGGGCCGCACGGGCCGCCCCCGCCGGATTCCGCTCACCGGCCTGTACCGGCCGCCCGGGGCCCACCCGGAGCGTGACACCGTGCTCGAACACGGGGACCTCCTCACGGCGGTGGAGGTGCCCCCGCTGCCGACGGCCGCCCGCTCCCGCTACCGCAAGGTCGGCGACCGTGCCTCCTTCGCCTTCGCCCTGGTGTCGGTCGCGGTGGTGCTCGACCTGGACGGCGACGCCGTCCGGGACGTCCGCATCGCCTTCGGCGGGCTCGGGACCACGCCGTGGCGCGCCGTTCGGGCGGAGGCCGTACTGCGGGGAGGCCCGGCCACCGCGCAGCGGTTCGCGTCGGCCGCGCACGAGGAGCTCGCGGCGGCCCGTCCCGTCCCGGAGAACGCGTACCGGATCCCGCTGGCCCGGGACACCCTGGTCGCCGTACTCCGCGGCCTGTGCGCGGCGGGCGGGTCAACGGGCTGACGGCAGCGCCCCGTTCCCCGGGCCCCTGAGGCAGCCGGCCTGCCTCGAAGGGAGACGACGCTGATGACCGCCCCTCCGCAGTGCACCTGGGTGTCGTTCGCAGTGCCCGGAGATCCGGCGCGAGGGCCGCTCCTCCGACCGGACTACGTCCACCGCACCGGCCGGGACCGCCCGTCCGGAGGAGCGGGCGCGGGCGTCCGCAGTCCGCCTCAAACAGGGCCGCCGGGGCCTGCGAAGGGGTGGCCGCCCCCTGATACCTCTTCAGGCCATGAACACCTTCACTCGCCGACAGGCCTTACGCACGACGGCCGGCGCCGTCGCCGTCCTCGGGCTCACCACAACGGCAGCGCACGCCGGCGCCGCGCCCCGCACGAGCACCACCAACCCGGTGACGGAGGAGGTCGACGAGGTCTACCTGGGCCGGCGCATCCAGATCGGCGCGGGCGGCGCAGGCGGCCACCACGGGCACCACGGGGGGCCGGACCTGCCCACCGTCCGAATAGACGGCCGCGAGCTCCATGTGATGCGCAACGCCGACGGCACCTACATCAGCGTGATCACCCACTACGCGCCCTGCGCCGATCTGCTCTCCCTGGCCCGCGCCGCCGTGCGCGAGCTCCAGGGCGCCGACCTCGCTCCGTTCGCACCCATGGGAGGCCCGGCGTGATCATCCGCAAGAACCAGGCGGCTTTGAACGCCGACGAGAAGCGCGCCTTCGTCCGCGCCGTGCTGGAAGTGAAGCGCACCGGCACCTACGACCGACTCGTCACCACGCACAACAACTTCGTGATGAACGACACCGACACCACGGACCGGGTCGCCCACCGCTCGCCCTCCTTCCTCCCCTGGCACCGGCGCTTCCTGCTGGAGTTCGAAGCGGCCCTGCGGCAGGCGGAGCCGTCGGTCACGCTCCCCTACTGGGACTGGACGGCGGACCGTACTCCGGCCTCCTCCCTGTGGGGCCCGGACTTCCTCGGCGGCACCGGGCGGGCGCGGGACGGCCAGGTGACGGACGGACCGTTCTCCTTCGCGGGCGGCAGGTTCCCCATCAACGTCCGGGTGGACGGACGCGGTTACCTGCGCCGCACGCTGGGCGCGGAGGTGGCCGCACTGCCGACGCGGGCCGAGGTGGACTCCGTCCTCGCCATGCCGGTGTACGACACGGCCCCCTGGAACAGCGCCTCGAACGGCTTCCGCAACCACATGGAGGGCTGGCGCGGGGTCAACCTGCACAACCGGGTCCACGTGTGGGTCGGCGGCCAGATGACCAGCGGGGCCTCCCCGAACGACCCGGTCTTCTGGCTGCACCACGCCTTCATCGACAAGCTGTGGGCGGAGTGGCAGGCACTCCACCCCGGCTCGCCCTACCTGCCGACGGCGGGCACGGCGAACGTGGTCGACCTGCACGACACGATGCGGCCCTGGAACGACGTCACCCCGGCCGACATGCTCGACCACCGCAGGTTCTACGCCTTCGACACCGATCCGGAGGCGGCCGGCCGGTAGCGGCCGGCCCGCGCCTTCCTGACGAACGGTCAGGCGGGCGTGCCGGCGCCCCCCGCCATGGCCCGCAGGGCCGTGCGCTGTGACAGCCAGCCGACCATCCGGACCCCCTCGGTGTCGAGGACCGGCAGCGCCGCCTTGCAGACGGGTTCCGCCGGGTCCGTGCCCGACGCGATGAGCGCGGGCGTGGCCCGGGCCAGCGGGGTGTCGGGGGCGAGGACCGCGGGGGGCGGCTCCATGACCTCCGAGACCGGCCGCCGGAGCGGGTCCTGCCGGTCCAGACGACGCCGCGGCGCCGGAGCTTGGCGGTGTAGACGGTGTCACGGCTGAGCAGGCGGCTCACCCCGGTCGCGACGGCGACGGTGGCCATGAGCGGCAGGACGGCGTAGGCGAAGCTGCGCACGGCGAAGTCCCCGAGGATCAGCTCCATCGCGAAGAACACGCCGGCCAGCGGGGCGTTGAAGGTGGCGGAGATGCCGCCCGCCGCGCCGCAGGCGACCAGCAGCCGGGTGTGGGCTTCGCCCGCGCGCACCTACGTGGCCAGCGAGGAGCCGAGGGCCGAGCCGATCTGGACGATGGGGCCCTCGCGGCCGACGCTGCCGCCGCCCCCGATGCACAGCGCCGAGGCCACGGACTTCACCCCGGCCGGCCGAGTAGTCCTTGTGTCCCGTCAGGACCAAGGTGACCCCCTCGATCATCCAGCGGAACAGCACGGCCCCGTACCCGGCGCACGCCGGTGGCGGCGGGCGGGGACACGCGTCGCCTGGGGCGCCCCATCCGCTCCCGCCGCCGTCACAGCACAAGGGAAGCCGTGGGCTCAGACGAGATCCCCCTCGGTGAACGTGACGCTGCGGAACTGGGCGTACGCGGCCTCGAGGATCTGCTCGGTCCTCTTGCAGACGTCGGCCGTGACCTCCAGAGCGGTGTCGTACGCCTCCGACATCCGTCCGATGGCCGTCTCCACCTCTTCGGCTGTTTCGATGTCGGCGACCAGGAAGGACTGCTCCCGTTCGAGATGTCCGACGGTCTCCTGGACGGCGTCCAGACCGGTCACCTGCTCGACGTCCGAGTGGCCGCCGGCGTGCAGCACCTCCAGCTGCGCGTACGCCTGGGCGAGTTGTTCATCGATCTCGTCGCGGCGGTCTTCCAACCGGGACATGAGCCGGTAGAGGGTCGGCCCCCCTTGGGGGGAGAAGAGATCCGCCCCCGCGTGGACCGGCACCTCCCGGGCGAGCTCGTGCTGGAAGCCGACCTCGCACGGGAGGCTCTGCTCCAGCTCCACGTACGCCGCGAGGGCGGCCTCGAGGTCGGTGGCGTGCTGAGGGAAGAGTCTGGTGAGCGGGTGCCCGGCGTCCCGCATGCCGTCCGAGAGGTCGAGCAGGGACCTGAACACCTCGTAGTGCTTCGCCGTCCCGAAGAACGCCTGCGTCTCGTTCACCCGGTACCAGTTGACCAGGTCGACGGCGACGGCTGCCTCGATGCCCGACGCGTCCTGGCCCGCGGGGGTGCGGAGCCAGTCACGGAAGATTCCCAGCCAGGTTCCGGAGTCTTGGGCGTGCTCGCCGGCATACTTCCAGTCCGCCTCGGCCGGACGGCCCAGTGCGAGGTGCGCGTACACGAATGTGGCCGGGGAGGGGGCGAGCAGCACGGGAGCACTCGCCATCCGCACCGCGTGCAGGAGCTCCTCGGCGTCCATGTGCCGCGCTGCGGCGAGTCGGTCCAGGCGCAGCCAGCCCTGGCCCTGCGGCTGCGTGACCGTCTTCTGCACCTCCTCCAGGGTGGAACGGAATGCCGCTCGGGACCCGAGGAGGATCTTGGTGGCGTGGGGATAGGCGAGGAACCTCTGCCAGGCCGCGTGCGGGTCCACGGCCGCCATCCGCTGGAACCGTCCCACTTCGGTGTCGACTTCGAAGGGGTCCGGGCCCTCCTCCCGGTACACCACCTCCTGCTCTCCCACCGCCAGGGTCGCGGGCGTGGACGGGGGCATCGGAGCGTACGTCGTGGCGAGCTGCCGGAGCCTGCCGTTCTGCGGGTGGTTCCTGAGGGCCCAGCGGGACAGCAGGGCCAGCCCGTTCCTCAGGTTCACGTAGGGCTGGCAGGCGCTCAGGTGGATCTCCGTGGCCTGCGGGTACCGTGCGAGGTACCCCTCACACGTGTGCGCGTCGGGGGGACAGGGGCTCCAGTTCAGGGGTCCGACCGGCTTCGTGCACAGGGATTGCGGGGCTCCGTCGTAGCCGGCGCAGGAGAGTTCGACCCCGCCGATGGCCGCCAGTTCCTTTCCCCATACGTGCTCGTGCTCGGTGATGCGGGTCATCATGATCTGATCGACCTCGCAGGGCCCCGTCACGCTCCGGACCGGCTTCATCCGGCCCCCTGCGAGGGCGTACAGGAAGGTCATCGCCTGGGTCAGCTCACCGGGCCGGCTGTAGTAGTGGATCGTGACTCCGGCCGGCAGTCGGACCTTCGTCCTGGGGACGAGTGCACCGTGCGTGGCTATGTAGATCGTCGACATGCTCTCGGGCCTTTCTGGCGGGCGGCGGCGACAGGCGATCCGAAAACGAGAGGGGGAAGAGGGGATTGCCGCCAGCCGACCTGGCCACGCTACGGAGCGCCCTGGGGAGTCCGCTTGCCCCATGGGGCGGATGTTGATCCACCGGGTCGTTCCCCGAGCGCCGGACGTCAGGTGAGTTCGCGGCCCCGGGTCTCGGGGAGGCCCAGCAGTGCCAGTACGGCGATGCCGTAGCCGACGGCGCCGAACGCGAGTGCTCCGCCCACGCCCCAGCTCTGCGCGAGGAAGCCGACCATGGTGGGGAAGAACGCCCCCACCGCGCGGCCGGTGTTGTACGTGAACCCCTGGCCGGTGCCGCGGACCGCGGTCGGGTACAGCTCGGCGAGGAATGATCCGAACCCGCTGAAGATGGCCGACATGCAGAAGCCGAGCGGGAAGCCGAGGACCAGCAGCAGGTCGTTCTGGCCGGCTGGAATGCGGGTGTAGGCCAGGATGCACAGCGCCGAGAGGAACGCGAAGAGTGTGATGTTGTACTTGCGGCCCAGCCGGTCGGTGAGATGGCCGCCGGTCAGGTAACCGGTGAACGCGCCGGAGATGAGGAGGGCCAGGTAGCCGCCCGTGCCGACGACGGTCAGGCCGCGTTCGGTCTTCAGGAAGGTCGGCACCCAGGTGGCGAGGGTGTAGTAGCCGCCCTGGACGCCGGTCGACAGCAGTACGGCGCACAGCGTGGTGCGCAGCAGGCCGGGCCGGAACACGGCCCTGAGGGAACCCCGCTCGGTGCTCTCCTCGCGCGTCCGGGCGGCGGACGGGGCGTCCTCGACCCTGCGCCGGATGTAGACGACCAGCAGGGCGGGCAGGGCGCCGGTCCAGAACATCACCCGCCAGGCGAGGTCGTCGTCGACGAAGTAGAACACCAGCGTGTAGACGCTCACCGCCAGTGCCCAGCCGACCGCCCAGGCGCTCTGGACGGCGCCGAGCGTGCGGCCGCGGTGCCTGGCCGAGGCGTACTCGGCGACCAGGACGGCGCCCACCGCCCACTCGCCGCCGAAGCCGACGCCCTGGAGGGCGCGGAAGACCAGGAGCGTCCCGTAATTCGGCGCGAAGCCGCACAGCACGGTGAAGAAGGCGTACACCGTCACCGTGGCCATCAGGGCCTTCACGCGGCCGACCCGGTCGGCGAGGACGCCCGCGAGCACCCCGCCGAACGCCGAGAAGACCAGGGTGACGGTGGTGAGGAGGCCGGTGCGGCCGCTCTCCAGGCCGAAGTGGGCGGCGATCGCCGCCATGCTCAGCGGTAGCGTGAAGAAGTCGTAGGAATCCAGAGCGTAGCCGCCGAACGCGCCGCCGAAGGCCCGCCGGCCCCGCGGTCCGAGGGCGCGCAGCCAGGAGAACGCACCTGTGTCCTCACGCGGTCCCGTGTACGCGGTCTGCGTGGGGCGATCGGGTGCGGTCATGTCCACCTCGCGGGAGACGAGGGAGGGTCCCCGAGCACGACCCTACGCCGCACCGGGCGGCGTGTCCCCGGAATCCCGAAGGACGCGCGCCCGGGGCGGGCGGCACGCGCGGTGCCCCAAGGCCTGCCCCGCTGAACCTGACCCTCGAGTCGGCGGACGGCGACCTTCCCCTCCTCCTCGTGAACGATCCGGCGCTGGGCGGCCACGAACTCATCCGGCCCGGGATCGCGGACGTCCCGGACCAGGTCCGTGAGGGCGCCACGCACACGTGCGGAGGCGTTCTGGACCTGGTCCGGGGCGAGCTGCACTGGGTGGCGTGCAGCTGCTGTGCGGGTACCGGGACTCCGTGGTTCTCGTCGGCGTCGGCGGTCACGATCCCGCCCACGAGCAGTACGTGGCGGGGCGGCCCGGCCATTTCTTCCTCAGGGGCCGGGTCTTCCCGCCGGACGAGCGGTACGACGGCTGGGTCGTGTTCACGGGTGTCACGGCCCAGACGAGGGCCGGCTCAGTCCTCCTGGTGGATGACGGCGCCGTAGGCGGCGGTCAGGTTCACCTCGGTGCCGTGGAGGTGGACGGTGCCGCCGTGGGCGGTGACCGTGGCGCGGCCGTAGGCGTGGACGCGTGCGTTCTCCTGGAGGGTGACGGTGGAGCCGTCGTCGGCGACCACCTCCGCGTTCCCCCCGGCGGTGACGGTGGAGCCGGCCCGGGCATGGACGGCCGCGTGGCCCGCCGCATCCGCCAGGACGGCCTGGTCCTCCACGGTGATCGTGCCTCCGGTGGCGGTGTGGACCACGGATCCGGGGTGTGCGTGGACGGTGCCGCCGGTGACGTTCTGGACGCCGGCTCCGGCGTGGAGCTGGACCGTTCCCCCGGACACCTCGGTGATCGCGGTGGTGCTGGCGGATTCCACGTCCCCGCCGCTGACCAGGGTCAGGCGACTGGTGTCGTTGAGGGTGACGAACCCGTCGATCACGAGGTCGACGGCGCTGGTGTCCATGGCCAGGAGGGTTCCGCCGTGGACGGTGGAGCACCATGAGGTCCCGTACAGGGTGGCCTGTCCGTCGTACAGGTTCTCGATCGTCCCGCTCTGGACGTTCACGTGGTACGGGGTGTGCTTGTTGACGATGGTGCCGTGGCAGGAGCCGCCGCCGTCATGGAAGTTGACGACGGTTCCGCCCTTCCAGATGGTGCAGACCCCGCCGTGCTTGTCGGTGACCGTGGCCCCGTCCCGGATGTCCGCGTAGCCGCCGTACATGCGGCTGATGACGGCGCCGTCGAGGGCGTTGACGCCGCCGTCGTTCATCACGGCGAGGGGTTCGCCGTCGAGGCCCCCGTACAGCTGGACGGCGATCCCGCAGGCGGCTCCGCGGTTCAGCACCAGGGGCTCCGCGTGAGGGCCCGCTCCGGGGGCGAAGTGCAGCGGGTCCGGGCCGTTCAGGGACTCCTCGAGCGTGCGCTGCGTGTAGATGGTGCGGTGGGGGAGGTCCGTCGGGTGCCTGAGGCCCTGGGTCTGTCCGGCGGGTGTGGGACGGGGCTGCGCGGTGGCGAAATGGTGCAGGGCCGTGTCGGCCCGGGCCCAGCGGCCACGGTCCTCGAGCGGGAGCTGCGCCATGATCTGCTGGACGAGCTCGGCGGGCAGCTCGGACGTGGGCTTTTCGAATCCTGTGTGGTCGGTCAAGAAGATCTCCGTCTTCAGTCCAGGGAGATTCGGGCCCGTGATCAGGCGGCCGGGCCTACCGCTTGCGGCTCGGTCAACCTACAGAAGACCGGGCACCGCCCCCATGTCCGTTCGGGCACACCATCGGGCAGGGGCGGCCCTTGTGTTGCCGCCCCCTGGCGAGGTTCCGGCCGGCAGCCGGGCCGATCCGGCTCGCCCTGCCGGTGGCGGAGTTGCCCGTCTTGCTGCCTCTGCGGGATGGAAGCACCACCGCCCGCCTGCCCAAGCCCACCCGCTGCCGCACCGATGTGCTGTGTCCCGGATGCGCGCCGGCGAGCGAGATCGGCAACGTGCGGTGCGCGGACTGCACGGTCAGGACCCGGACCTCGCGGTCGGACGGCGGTTCGGGGGCGCGGGGGCGGCGGCCGTGGCCGGTGGTTCGAAGGGGGTACTGTCGGGCGGGCGGACGAAGGCGCAGCAGCCGAGGCCGGCGACGAGTGCGGCGACGGGGAAGGCCAGGGCCACTCGGGTGGCGGAGGTTGCGGTGCCGGTCTGGAGGAGGACGCCGCTGGCGGCGCTGCCGAAGGCTCCGCCGAGCTGGCGGGCCGTGTTGAAGACACCGGCCGCCGCGCCGGTGAGGGAGGCGTCCAGGTTCCTGGTGGCGATGCCGGCGAGCGGGGCGGAGGCCAGGCCGATGCCGATGCCGGATGCCAGCAGGGGAAGCATCAACACCCCCAGGTCCTGGCCTGGCCGGAGCAGCCCGGCCAGGGCGGCGACGCCCGCGATCAGCAGGGCGAAGCCGGTGGCCGCGAGCGCGCGGGGGCTGGTCGTCTCGGCGCGCTTGCCCGCCAGGCGGGCGAACAGGGAGCACAGGGCCAGCATCGGGACCGTGGCCACTCCGGCTTCCAGAGGGCCGTACCCGAGATCGTCCTGGAGGGAGAGCATCAGCGGCAGGAACAGCCCGCCCATGGCCAGCCCCAGAGCAGCGATCCCGGCCGCTCCCGCCGAGAAGTCGCGGTGCCGGAACAGCCTCAGCGGCAGCAGGGCGCCGGCCGGGCTGCGGTGCTGCCGCCACAGGAAGACGGCCAGGCTGAGGACGCCGAGTCCGAGGATGCCGGGGATGGTGAGCGGCCCGGCCACCGTGCCCCAGTCGTAGGCCTCGCCGCTCTGGATGCCGAAGACCAGGGCGCCGAGGCCGAGGCCGCTCAGCACGACGCCCCACAGGTCCAGACGCCGGCCCCCGGCCGGGCGCCAGTCGGGCAGCAGCCGGCGGGCGGCGAGCCATCCGACAACCCCGAGGGGGAGGTTGACCAGGAAGATGCCGCGCCAGCCGGTCCAGGCGACGAGGAGCCCGCCGACCACCGAACCGGCGGCCATCGCCGCGCCGCCGACCGCGCCCCACACCCCGAGCGCGCGGCCCCGCCGACCGTCGGGGAAGAGGTGGAGGATCAGCGCCATGGTCTGGGGTGCGACCAGCGCGGCGGACAGGCCCTGGACCGCGCGGGCGGCGATCAGCGTCCCCTCGGCGGGGGCGAGGGCGCAGGCCAGTGAGGCGAGGGTGAATCCGACCAGGCCGGTCAGGAAGACGCGCTTGGGCCCGTAGCGGTCGCCGAGCCGGCCGGCGAGGACGAGGGGGACCGCGTAACAGAGCGCGTACACGCTGTTGACCCACACGGCGGCGTTGAGGGAGGCGCCCAGGGACGTGCGGATGTCGGGTACCGCCACGTTCACGATGGTGGCGTCCAGGCAGATCATGAAGAAGCCGACGCACAGGGCGGACAGCGCCGCGCGCGGATGGGCCGCGGACTCGCCGGAAGGTGCGGGGCTGCGGAGGAAGGGGAGTCGCACGGTCGGTCCCGCCCCGCGCCGGCCCGTGCGTGCCGGGGAGCAGGCCGAACGGCACGGCTTCCGGGGCTCCGGCGACGCACGAGGGGCACGGGAACCGGCCCCTCGCCCCCACCTTCGCGCCCGCGGCGGGCCCAGCGCGTCCGCCGATCGGCCCACCGGGGGGATGAAGGCTCGTGACCACCGTCCTACCGCCCCTGGTGCGGCAGGGCCGGGGACCGTACGTGGGCGGTGCGGGCTGGGCTCAACTCCCCCGGTTCCAAGGATCGTTGCCCGGACGGCCTGGGTTGCGGCCGGGTCCGTCCCGGTCCCCTTCCTCCGGCTTGCCCGGGCCTCCCCCGGTCGGGTCGGGGTCGGGGGTGGGGTCGGGCTTCCCGGGGTCGTTCGGCGGTGTGCCGCCGGGCGAACCGGTAGGAGGGGGCGGGGGCTGCTTGCCGCCGGGCGGGCTCTGGGGGTCCGGGGCCTTGCCGCCGGGCCGCTTCGGGGCGGGTTGCTCGGGCGGTGTGGTGCCGCGCTTCGGCTTGTGCTCGGGGCCGCCCGACGGGCCGGTCTTCTTCTTGACCTGCCCGCCGTCCGGGACGACGCCGCCGGGGGCGGTGAACCGCTCGGCCGGCTCCCCCTCGAGTGCCGTTCGGTTGTACGCCGTCCAGATGCGGGCGGGCAGGGTGCCGCCGCCGACGGATTCGCCGCCGAGGGTGTCCATGGCCAGCTTGGCGTGCGTGACGGGGGCCTCCCGGAAGAGGGCGACCGAGGTCGAGATCTGCGGGGTGTAGCCGACGTACCAGACGGACTTCTTCTCGTTGGTGGTACCCGTCTTGCCCGCTGAGGCCCGGCCGAGCTCCTTGGCGGCGCGGCCGGTCCCTTCCGGGTCGTCGACGACGTCGCGCAGGACGTCGGTGACCGTGTCGGCGGTACGGGCGCTGACCGCGCGTTCCTCCGCCACCTCCGGGACGTGCCGGTCCGCGCCGGCGGCGGTGAGCCG
Source organism: Streptomyces sp. NPDC001594 (assembly GCF_042893675.1). Lineage (NCBI taxonomy): Bacteria > Bacillati > Actinomycetota > Actinomycetes > Kitasatosporales > Streptomycetaceae > Streptomyces > Streptomyces sp. NPDC001594. The sequence continues at coordinate 78,160 of NZ_JBIAVB010000013.1, forward strand.
GTCGACCATGCGGGGCGCGTTGCGCAGGCCGTGGTTGGCCAGGGTCGCGTACGCGCCCGCCATGTCGACGGCACTGGGGGTGGCGACGCCGAGCGGCAGTGAGGGCACGGCGGCGAGTTCGGGGGTGTCGTCGGGCAGCCCGAGGGCGACCGAGGTGCCGCGCACGTTGCGCAGTCCGGCGTCCTGTGCCAGCTGGGTGAAGACCGTGTTCACCGACTGGACCATCGCCCTGCGCACCGACACCCGGCCGTAGTCGCGCTGTCCCTGGTTGCCGGGCCGGTAGCCGGTTTCCCGCACGGCGTAGCCGTTGTCCCCGTCGTAGAGGGAGCCGGGGGTGATCGGGCGGCCGTTGCCGTCCTTGGCCTTCTCCTCCAGTGCGGCGGCGAGGGCGAACGGTTTGAAGGTGGAGCCGGCCTGGACGTCGCGGCGGGTGGCGTCGTTCACGTACTGCTTGACGTAGTCGGGGCCGCCGTAGACCGCGAGGACGTTGCCGGTCGCGTTGTCGACGGACGCGGCGCCGACGCGGACGTTCTCATCGCCCTTGCGGGTGTCGGGGCGGAGTGTGGCACCGAGTTCGGACGTGACCGACTGGGCGAGGGCGTCCTGCCGGCGTTTGTCGAAGGTGGTCCTGATCGTGAAGCCCCCGGCCTCCAGTTCCGCTTCGGTGACGGTCTTGTGGGCCAGGAGGTACTGGCGCGCCGCGTCGATGAGGTAACCGGCCTGTCCTGCCTGCCCGGCGGACGGCTTGAAGTCCAGGGGCTCGGGGAAGCGCGCGGTGGCCCGTTCGGCGGGTGTGAGCCAGTCCTTGTCGGCCATGCCGTCCATGACGTACGTCCAGCGCGCGAGGGCGCGGTCGCGGTAGCGCGGGTTCTTCTTCACGTCGTAGAGGGCGGGCGCGTTGAGCAGCGTGGCGAGGTAGGCGCCCTGCTCGGCGTTCAGGTCGGCGGCGTTGACGCCGTAGTACGCCTGGGCCGCGGCCTGGATGCCGTAGGCGCCGCGGCCGTAGTAGTTGGTGTTCAGGTAGCTCTGGAGGATGTCGTCCTTGGACATCCGCTGGCCCACCTTGACGGCGATGAAGAGCTCCTTGAATTTCCTGGTCAGGGAGATGTCCTGGGTCAGGTAGTGGTTCTTCACGAACTGCTGCGTGATCGTGGACCCGCCCTGCCGGGTGCCGCCGGTCACGTTGGCCGCGACGGCTCGCGCGATGGCGGGGACGGAGATGGCCGGATCCTTGTAGAAGTCGCGGTGCTCCGCCGCCAGCGTCGCCTGCTGCGCGGCCTTGGACATCGCGTCGAGGGGGACCGAGTTGCGGTTCACGGCGCCGGTGCGGGCGATGACCGAGCCGTCGGCGTACTCCCAGACGTTGCCCTGGGAGGTGGCGTGCTCGTTCGGGTCGGGCACGTCCACGAGGAAGTAGCCGGCGACGAGGGCTCCGATGAAGGCGAGCGTTCCGCCGAGGGCGCACCACAGGGCCGTACGGCGGCGCGGTACGAGGCGGCGCCATCCCTCCCGCTTCTTCGGACCCCCCGGGGGCCCGCCCCGGCCGCGGGCCGGCCGGTGGAACGGTCGGGTCTTCTCACGGCCTCGGGAGCCACGGCGAACACGCATGGGCGAAACCGTACATACCCGAACGATAAGGGAAGCATTACGGAGCGCTAGCTAGCGACTCCGCGCCCGCCGACTTCCGCGCCCGGAGCCGATGGGGCGCCCCTGCCGGACGGCGGAGCGACGGTCCTACCGCGCGTCCCCTGATCAGGGGGCGACTCCCGCTCCCCGCCGCGACTTGACTACAAGAGGACGATCACCCTCCGGTTCAGTGCCGAGCCGTGGAGCGCGTCCGGGGCGCAGGGAGGGGCCGTCCGCCCTGCCGACAGATCCCCCAACCTCGCAGAGCAGGAGACCGCGACACCATGAGCGAGACCCCCGCGACGGGCCGCCGGCCCCTGGCCTCCGAGCAGTGCCCGGACCGACCGGAGCCGGGCCCGGGTGCGTCCGGCCGGAGAGGGGGACGGCGCACGCGTGGCCGGGGCCGGTGGTGGGGCTTCGCCGCCGGCGTGCTCGGAGTCGCCGTCGCCGTGCAGGCGTTCCGCCCGCTGCCCGCCCCCGCGCTCGTCATGCGGGACGTGCCGGCACACTTCACGCTCCCCGGAGGGAACGCCGCCGTGCCGTGGCCCTCTGGAGGGCAGGGTGCGGTGACGGTGGTCGGCTCGGGCCAGATGGAGACGTTCGGCGAGCAGAGGCCCGTCCCGATCGCGAGCACCGCCAAGATGATGACCGCGTACGTCCTCCTGCGGGACCACCCCCTCAAGAACAGGCAGGACGCGGGCCCGCAGATCGAGGTCGACACCCAGGCCGTCCAGGACGGCGAGGCCAAGGACGAGTCACGCATCGAGGGACTGAAGGTGGGTCAGTCGTACAGCGAGTACGACATGCTCAAGATGCTCATGATCCCTTCGGGGAACAACATCGCCCGGCTGGTCGCCCGCTGGGACACCCGCTCCGATTCGGTCTCGGCGTTCGTCGCGAAGATGAACCGGGCGGCGGCGGAGCTGGGCATGACCCACACCCGGTACACCGACCCCTCGGGGCTGGAGCGGGAAACGGTCAGTACCGCCGTCGACCAGACCAGGCTGGCCGAGGCGGTGATGAGGTCCGACGCCTTCCGCAGCGTCGTCAGCATGGCCGGCGCTGACATCTCCGGCGCCGGGAAGCTGTACAACAACAACAGCCTGCTCATGTCGGACCTCAGCGTGCGCGGGATCAAGACCGGCTCCAACACGCCTGCCGGCGGCGCCCTTTCCTGGGCCGCGTACAAGACGGTGGACGGCAAGGACCGGCTGCTCCTGGGCACCGTGCTGGACCAGCACGCCGACGGCCCCGACATCAACGGGGCCGACAGCCTGAAACTGGTGCTGGAGAACAGCCGCAAGATCATCGAGGCCGTACGCGGGGCCGTCACGTCGGCCACGATCGTCGAGAAGGGCGAGACGGTCGGCTACGTCGACGACGGACTCGGGCACCGGAGCCCGGTCGTGGCCACCAAGGACGTCAAGGGCGTCGGCCTGCGCGGGACCCGACTGGCCATCGGCCTGGACCAAGACGCCGCAAGGCTGCCCGGCGAGGCGAAGGCGGGCACCGTGGTTGGCCGGCTGACGGTCGGAGAGGAACCGGAGGCGGTCCCGGTGGCCCTCCAGCACGACCTCACCGAACCGTCCCTGCTCTCGCGCCTGACCCGGCTGGGGTGACGCCGTCAGAGGTCTTGCATTCCCGGGAATCATGCGCGCATTGCCTCAAAGGAGGGCGGAAGCTGTTCCCGATCGTGCTGGTGACCCACAACACCCCGCCGTCACCCTGGAGCTGACAGACGAACGGCCCAGGACGGGAGAGACACACCGATGCCTTACGCAAACTGGGTGGAGATGCGGAACGGCGGGAATACCTTCCTCTTTCCGAGCGGAGTCGATCCTCAACCCTTCCTCACTGACTGCCCCACGACGCCTGACGACTTCATGACGAAAGGAGAACACTGGCACCAGCTTTTCCTGTCATGGCACGAGAAGGTGCAACCCACACCCGAAGCGAAGAAGAGGAGGAGCAAATACTGGCCCAGGACGGTCACCCACTACAGCGCGGCCAAGACCTGGGACGAAACGCTGGCGCAGGCTGCGGGCAGCAAGCCGCGGGAAGCGTATCTGAGGTACTACCACCAGCAGGTCAGGATATTCCTGGAGAACTGTCACGCCGCCAGTCCGTGGCTGCGAGCCCAGGAAAAAGATGTCAGGGAGAAGCTGGAACAGAAGCAGGCTGCTGAAACAGCATGGCCCTGGAACCACATAGGGTCTGGTGTGGCGAAAGAAGCCGTCGCGCAGGGGCTCAAGGCGTCCGTCGAAAGGTCCGCAGCCAGAGCATGGCTGACCGGCAACCGAAGGGATGAACCGCATGCCGTGGTGAAGCGGATGGAAAGGGAGTTGAAAGCATGGAAGAGCAAAATGCTACCCCCCGTCCATGCCCTGGCCGAGGCGGGCGCCACGCTGGCACGGCACGGCGCCCCCGAAATGACCGGCCTCGGGGACAGTGCAAGTAAATGCATGTCGGCGGAATCAGTGGTGCGGGATGCCTGTGCCCAGCTGGTGAGGTCGAATTCGATGGATGAGCGATTGGTGCGTGACGCCAAGTTGCCCGAAGAGGCGCTTGAAGATCTGATAACGGCTTGGGCCGAGTACATGCAGGCGTGCCACGAACTGGTGGCGACAACACTCACGAGTACGGAAGAGATCGTCAAGTGGGCCCAGGCAGAGGCGAAAGGGAAGATCCAGGCCAACTTCGCCAGCGTATGCCCCAAAACAGTGGCCGCCTTGGCGGCCATCGGGGCCATGGTCGGCATTCTGCCCGCACTCATTGCCGCTCTCGGCGCGACCTCCCTGAGTTCGGGGGCCACGGGCACCGCTTTTACGGTTTTCGGCGGATCCGTGTTGAACATGGCGAAGGACTACATCAACGAGAAAATGACCGCCTGGATATCCGGAAAAATAGCGGAAAATCCTGCCACGGTCATCACCCACACCGGCCGCGATTACACCGGGGAGGCCAGGCGCGAATGGGAGAAATGGTTGAGCAAGCACGTCAAACGGGTGGCCCCGGTGGCGGCCAACGGGACGCGTGCTCTCGGGCTGCAACGTGACTGGCCCAAAGCGACCATCATCGCTCCGTTCGAGCAGTACGCAACCGCCCTCACGGATGGGATGGCGGTGGGTGCCGAAGTGTTCTACCCCAAGACACTCCAGCGGAAAGGCGCCGCCCAGCAGACCGACGAGGCGGTGGGCGCCATGGAACACGTCTACCGGGTCCGAGCCCAGGGGCTGCGTGATTCCGACCCTCAGGACGTGGAAGCGGCACTGCTCCGGAGTGCGCTGAGCGGGCTGATCCGGGAGTCCCGGCCAAGTCCGGCTGGGGTCCCGTGCCCCGAATTCACCCTCCCAGGGGGAGAGCAGGCAGTACGGTTCAGCCTGCTCGGGAAAGACGGCCATCGCGTCTATTCCGTGAACGATTTTCATATGGCGCACTACAGGAGCCGGGATATCGTAACGGACAAACGGAGGCGGCAAGCACAAACCGGGTTCGAATGCACGACGCTCGCAACCACCCTCGGACTGCCTTCCGAAATGGCCCGGGACGTCTGGTCGATCACATTCACCCTCAGCCCCGAGGGAATAGCCGTGTTCCAGTACGCAAAGTTCCAGGTCATGCAGCTCTGGGTGCCCCACGATGTGCACATCAGCCTCAGCACTCGCGATGAAAATCTCATCCCGAAACTGCGCGAGATCCACGAACTGGATCCGGAACGCCACGCGCTCCAAAAATTCCCGGCTCTCTTCGACGTAGGGGCTACCTCCTTCAGTCTGACCGAAGAAGGGATAGAGGCTTCTAGCGGCATCGTCGTACCGACCGAACAGATACCCTCCTTCTTTGCCGAGAACGCCAGGAGAACGGCTCCGGCAACCGTCGCACCTGCGCTCGGAGCTGATGACTCCGACGACGGCTGGGTGGTGATCGGGCCCACTGTCCGACACCCCGACGACGAGTCGAATGATTCGGACTGGGAGCTTCTGGGGGTATCTGCGGAGGACGCGACCTCGTACGATGCGTCCTGGGAGGACAGAGAGGACGGTTGGGATTCCGACGACGATGGGCGATACGCCCGGGCCCGGAAGATCGCCGAAGACAACACTGCCATCGTGGCGAACATGAGTCTCGGTGAAACCCGGGCGTGCGTGGAATCGGATGGAGAACTCATTCTCGAATCCGACAGCGCTGAATGGCTGAGCGCGCAGGGGCCCGATGTCAACCGGGGCACCGTTTCTCGCCGGGATGGCGGGATCGATGTCATGGGGCTGCCGGATGCCAGCCAACAGGCCATCTGGTCGTTCAGAGAGTTGTACTCGTTGAACGACTCGCCAACGATCGTCGAATTCCATACCCATTGAGTCCGCCTCCGGAAGGGTAGGCGGACGGGCGGGGCACATGGCCCTCAGTCGAAGTCGACGGACACGCCTGCGGAGAGCTGTTCGAGTGTCCGGACGAGCCAGGCCCGGTGCGTCTGCGGCAGGCCCGTGACCCGCAGGCGTGCGGGGTCGTGGAGCGCCAGCGTGCCCTCGCAGAAGCCCTCCTGGGCCAGGACGTAGGCCACGTACCCCGGGTCGTGCCGGTCCCGTTCTCGGAGGACCATACGATGCGGACCATCGCCTCGGGGACGAGCCGGGTGACGGTGCTCTGGACGAAGGCGCCCACGTCCTCCGGAACGTCGGTGAACTCGATCGTCCGGGGGGAGGTGTCCCGCAGGACGGTCAGCCGGCCCTCGAAGACGTCCTCCTGGACCGAGACGTACTTCTCGTGCTCGAAGGCCAGCCAGTGCAGGTCCGCGCCCTGGAAGTCCTCCATGCCGAGGAGGCCCCCGCAGGTGTGGGTCCGGCCGGCCCGTACCTCGGCCGGTGTGGCAGGGCACGTGTCGGGCGTGCCCTCGCACAGGCGGACCGGGTCCGGGACGTCGCCGATGCCGGGCCGGGCGGCAGCGTCCCATCGGGCCGCCCGGCGGGCACGTGCCGGTTCCCGTTCGGCCGGGGGTGCGGGCGGGCTACGGGTGCTCCGGTCCGCCACGCAGAGTGCGGAAGGCGCGGAGGGCTCGTGGCAGGAGGAGGAGGAAGCCCGAGGCGATCAGGAGGGCCGTCACCCTGAGGACCGCTTCCAGTGCCGTCCGGTTGGCGCCGGCGCCGTGGACGCGTCCGTTGAGGGTCTCCAGTGACGTGGCCGCCAGCGCGACGGCGACGGCGGACGCGAGCATCTTGGCGGCGAGGCTGAGGCTGACCGCCGCGCCGGCCCGCTGCGGGGCGGCCCGGTGCTGGATGAGGACGTTGGTGAGCGCGCCCGTCAGGCCGATGCCCAGGCCGCAGACGGCGAAGGCCGCCACGTACAGGGGGACGGTGTCCGCCCAGACGACGAGCATGATGCCGAGGGCCGTCGCCGCGCTCGCCGCGCAGAGGCAGACGTAGGCGTAGCGGCTCTCGGCCACCTTCCCGGCGGCGTAGCTCGCCGCGGCGTCGGGGACGGAGAGGGCCAGGAGGAGGATGCCCGCCGCCAGTGGCCGCAGGCGCTGCGCCTCCTCCAGGTAGATGACCGAGAAGGTGGACAGGATGGAGTACGCGATGAGGGACAGGGCCCCTACGACGGTGAGCAGCTGGACGGCGGGGTCCAGATAGAACTCCCGTTCGTGGAGTGGCCGGGCGCCCCTGACCTCCAGGAACACGAAGAGCAGGAGGAGGGCGACCCCGCCGATCGTGCACACCAGGGTGGCCGGGGCGGCCCAGCCCCAGGTCGGTCCCCGGTCCACGGCCACGGTGATCCCGGCGAATCCGGCGACCACGGCGCCGGCGCTGACGAGCAGCGGGCGCCGGGCCGCCATCGCGGGGTCGTACGAGGGCCGGACGCACAGCTGGATCAGGGGCAGTGCCAGCAGGCCGATGGGGAGGTTGACGAGGAAGACGTAGCGCCAGTTGAATTCCGAGAGCACACCGCCGACGAGCGGGCCGAAGGCCGCGCCCGTGCCGGCGGCCCCCAGGACGAAGGCCAGACCGGTGCTCTTGAGCCGCCCTTCGAACGCCCCGGAGATCATGGCGATGGAGCCGGGGACGATGAACGCGCCGGCCGCCCCCTGGAGCACGCGCCCGGTGACGAGCCACTCGACGTTGCGGGACGTCGCACAGATGAGCGAGCTGACGATGAAGACGAGCACCCCGTAAATGGTCATGCGGCGTCTGCCGTACGCGTCCGCGAGCCATCCGGCGACGGGGAGCAGGCCGCCGAACGCGAGCATGAAGCCCGTGAGGACCCACTGGAGGTCGGTGACCGACTGGGAGAACTCGTGGGCGATGCGGGGCAGGGCGAGGTTCACGGCGAGCCAGTCGAGTTGGACGATCAGCACCGAGAGCGCGGCGGCCAGCAGGCCCAGTTTTTCCTTCCATGTGAACGAGACGGATACGCGTGTGTCCGGCGGAACCATGAGGGAGGTGAGCTCCGTTCCTCGGGTCGGGCCACGGGGTCTTCGGCGCGGGGCTACGACCGGTAACCCGCCCGGCCCAGGTTAACCAAACTTGTGGATGAATGTCTGGAATGTCCGTCTTGGCTCCGGAGCACGCCGGGGCGCCCCGCGGGCCTGCGCATCAGCCGGCGGGCCCGTGTGCGCCGTGGTCGTCCGGCGGTGAAAATTGGGCTGTGAACGGTGCAGGAGGCGCCCCCGGGGGTGCGTTCCCGCGCCGCGCCGCCGCCGGGGGCGGGGCGCGGGGCCGGCTCCCGCGGCAGACGCTCACCTTCGTGGCCATGGTCGTCGCCGTCGCGATGGTCTTCGTGGACCAGGCGATCGTCAGCATCGCCGCGCCGAACATCATCGGGGAGCTCGGCCTGTCCTCGTCGGGGATGCAGCAGGTGGTCAACGCCTACCTGCTCGCGCTCGCGGCGTTCTTCGCACTCGGCGGGCGGCTCGCCGACGTGCTCGGGCACCGGCGGATGGTGGTGACGGGCACCCTGGTCTTCGTCGTGTCGTCCGTCCTGTGCGGCTCGGTGCCGACCGGCGGCTTCGCGGAGAGCTGGCTCGTCGTCTTCCGCGCCACGCAGGGGCTGGGCGCGGCCCTGATCTTCCCCGCCGCGCTCGCCGTCGTCGTCAGCGCCTTCCCTCTGAACCAACGCGGCCGGGCCCTGGCGCTGCTCTTCGTCCTCGCCGGCGCACTCACCATCCTGGGACCGCTGCTCGGCGGCTGGCTGACGCCGTGGACCTGGCGGGCGGTGTTCTGGATCAACGTCCCCGTCGCCGTCCTGGCCGTGGTCCTCACCTATGCGGCCCGGGTCCCGAACGACGTCCGGCCCGAGCGCATCGACGCGCCGGGGGCGGTGCTGGTCGCCGTCGGGCTGGCGCTGAGCGTGCTCGGGCTCCAGCAGGGGTCCGCCTGGGGGTGGGGCTCCGCCGCCACCTGGGCGTGCGTCGGCGGCGGGCTGGCCGTGCTCGCGGTCTTCTGCCGGTACGAGCTGCGCACCCGTGAGCCGCTGATCAAGCTGCGGGTCTTCCGCGACAGGGCCTTCACCGCCGACACCCTGGTGATCTTCTTCTCGATGCTGGCGTTCGTGCCGGTGATGTTCTTCGCCTCGGTGTACGCGCAGATCTCGCTCAGCATGTCGCCCCTCCAGGCGGGGCTCTACCTGCTGTACGTGTTCGGGGGCTACGGTCTCGCGGCCCAGTGGGGCGGCCGGATCCTCGACAAGTACGGGGCACGGCCGGCCCTGCGGCTCGGCACCGCGCTCGGCTGCGCCGGGTTCGCCCTGTGGGCGGCCAGGCTGACGGACCTGTCGCCCCTGGACCAGTGGCCCTACGCCTGCCTCGCCGGGGCCGGCATCGGCTTCGTGCTCTCCCCCGCCTCCACCGATGCCGTGAACCGGGCCATCGACGCCTCGTACGGGGAGGTCACGGGGATCACCCAGACCGTGCGCAATTATGCGGCGGCGGTCGGGATGGCGGTCTTCGGCGCGGTGCTCATCCACGTCATGACGGACCGGGTCACGCGGACGCTCACCGCGCGGGCCATGCCGCAGGGCCGGGCGCGGGAGGTGGCCCGGAAGATCGCGGAGACGATCACCGGCAATCCCGACGACCTGCTGCCCCGCGGCGCCGGGGAGACCGCGACGGTGATGCGGGGCGCGATCCACGCCGTCCGCGCGGACTTCGCGGCGGCCAACCAGTGGGTCTTCTTCGGGATGGCCGTCTCGATGGGTGTGGCGTTCCTGTGCTCGCTGCTGCACCCGGGGACGCAGGTCAGGGAGGAGGCCGGGGAAGCGGTGGGGGCGGGGCGGGAGCGGGGTCCCCTCGGGTAGCGGCACACGCGGCGGAACCGGGGGGGCAGGCGTTCCAAGGCGGGGTCAGTTCAGGGCGAAGCAGGCGTACACCGTCTTGCCGGAGCAGGCCGGGACGGTGGAGGCGGTCGGCGCGGTGGCCGGCGTGCGGCGGGGCACCACGCCCCACCGGTCCGCGAGCGCGGTCACCAGCTCGCAGCCGTACCCGCCGCCCTCGCCCTTCGCGTCCTGGGCGGGCTCCCGGGGCAGGGCGTCCGAGGCGTCCTCGACCTCGACGAGCAGTTCGCCCCGCTGCCACCGCACCCGCACCTCGCCGGCCCCTCCGGCGTGCCGGCAGGCGTTGGTGACCAGCTCGGAGACCACGAGGAGGACGTCGTCCGCCCGGGTCAGGTGGGTTTCGCAGCCCGAGGCGCGGCATATGTCGAGGACACCGGAGACGAGCTTCCTGGCATCGCGGACGGCCTTGTCCTGGCGGGCGGGGCGGAGGACGGCCGGTGCTGTGCTGTGGGGGGTGGTCACGCTCACTACCAATCACTGACGGTCATGTCCCTGTGCGCAGCTCAACGGGCACACAGGCTCATAGCTCAATGAAAGGGACATCCGCGGCTCACGGGCATCGGCCGGCAGACCACTCCGCCATCGGTTGCGGCCGCCCCGACCGGGGGGTGCGCCAGGGGCCGATCGGCCGAGTCCCCTCCCCTGGACCGTACGCCCACGCGCCCGCGCGCCATGTGCCGTCGACCACCACCCGGGGAAGCCTGACCTGCCCCGAAGCCTGCCCGGGACCCGCTGCTGCGCGCCGCGTCCGGCTGACAGCATCGCCTTCCATGAGTCGAGAGCAGAACGGTCCGATGACCCTCCGCCCCCTGACGGAACGCCGCCGCGAGCGCGTCCACCGGCTGGGCGTCGCCGGAACCGCCCTGGCCCTCACCCTGGGCGTCGCCCTGCTCGGCGCGGGGTCCGCCGACGCCGACGAGCGCTGCCCCGCGGGCCGGTCGTGCGCCTCCGAGCCGGGCGGCCCCGGAGGGCCGGCGGCCGGTCCCGCCGATTCCGGGTCCCTTCGCCACATCCCGCTCCAGGGCGCCGTCAACGTCCGCGATCTGGGCGGCTACGCCACCGAGGACGACCGCAAGGTGCGCCATGGCCTGGTCTACCGGGCCGACGCCCTGAACAAGCTGAGCGACGCGGACCTCGTCGCCGTCTCCGGTCTCGGCCTCGAGACGGTCGTGGACTTCCGCACCACCCAAGAGGTCGAGGCCGACGGCTCCGACCGGCTGCCCGACGGGCTCACCCCGACCTACCGGCCCGTCGGCGGCGACGACCTGGGCGAGACGGTGAAGGAGGCCATCCTCAGCGGCGATCCCGTGAAGCAGGAGGAGGCGCTGGGCAAGGGCAAGGCCGCGGAGTTCATGAAGGAGGTGTACCGCTCCCTCGTGACCGACGCCGGGAACCGGGCCCGGTTCGCGGAGACGCTGAGGGAGATCGCGGCCGACGGGCAGGGGCCGTTGCTCTACCACTGCACCTCCGGCAAGGACCGCACCGGCTGGACGAGTTACGTCCTGCTGAGGGCCCTCGGCGTGTCTCAGGACACCGCCGAGCAGGACTATCTCGCGTCGAACACCTTCCGGGCGGAGCAGGACGAGAAGATGCGCGAGCAGCTCAAGGAGTCCGGGCTGATGGAGAACCCGGACCTGTTGAAGCCGGTGCAGGAGGTCCGGTCCGAGTACCTCGGCGCCGCCCTCGCGCAGGTCGAGAAGGACCACGGGACCCTCGACGGATATCTGGCCGAGGGGCTCGGCCTCGAGGAGCAGGTGGTGGAGCGGCTCAAGAAGAAGCTGATCGCCTGACGACCGGGCGGCGCGGGCGGGCCGGCGTAGGCGGGTCGGGGGAGGTGGTCGAGGCCCGTCCCGCCCCGCCGATCGGCCGATTGTCCGGACACCGCGGACCCCGGAGGATCGCCGGAGTGATCATCCCGGCAGCCGAGCCGGCGGCAACCCGGCACGGCCCTGCCGGCCCGGCCTTCCAGAAGGGACCCCACCGTGGGCCACGACGACCTTGCCCGGCGGGGTTCCGCGACACGGCGGCCGCGAGCGGCGGCGATCCCCGTCGTCCGGGCGGGCGCCGACGAGACCGGCGGCAGCCCGGTGCGGCACGCGATGGAGCTCACCCGCCGCCACGGCCCGCTGTTCACCCGCCGGCTGCCGCACGCGGACTTCACCTTCGCCGGCTCCCTCGACCTGGTCACGGAGCTGGCCGACGAGGAGAGGTTCACCAAGGGGGTCGGGCGGGCGCTGCGCATCATCCGGGGCATCGCCGGGGACGGGCTGTTCACCGCCTACAACGACGAGCCGAACTGGGCGAAGGCACACGACATCCTCCTCCCGGCCTTCGCCCTGTCGTCCATCCGCCACTACCACCCGACCATGCTCGAGGTCTCCCGCCGCCTCTTCGCCGCATGGGACGGGGCGGCCCGCGACGGGCGCCCCGTCGACGTCGCCGACAGCATGACCCGGACGGCGCTGGACACCATCGGCCTGGCCGGGTTCGGCTACGACTTCGGGTCGTTCGAACGGCCCGAGCCGCACCCCTTCGTCGCCGCCCTCGGCCGCAGCCTGTCCCACACCCAGGCGCTGCTGTACCGGAACACCGGCCCGGACGGGCCGACGGACGGCGAGCGGGAGCAGGACGCGGCGTTCGAGGAGGACGTGCGGTTCATGGCGGCCCTGGTGGACGAGGTCATCGCCGCCCGCCGGGCGACCGGGGACACCTCCACCGACGACCTGCTCGGCCTGATGCTCCGGACCTCCCACCCGCGCACCGGCGAGCCGCTCGGCCTGGAGAACGTGCGCAACCAGGTCATCACCTTCCTCATCGCCGGCCACGAGACGACCTCGGGCGCCCTGTCCTTCGCCCTCCACCACCTGATGAAGCACCCGGAGGTGCTGCGCCGGGCCCAGGCCGAGGTCGACGGGGTGTGGGGGTCCGATCCCGACCCGGAGCCGACGCCCGAGGACGTCGGCCGGCTGGTGTACGTACGGCAGATCCTCAACGAGGCACTGCGGCTGTGGCCGCCGGCCGCCGTGTTCGAACGGGAGGCACGGCACGACACCGAGCTGGCCGGGCATCCCCTCAAGGCGGGGGAGTCGGTCCTTGTCCTCACCCCGATGCTCCACCGCGACCCGGCGTGGGGCGACAACGTGGAGGCCTTCGACCCGGACCGTTTCGCCCCGGACGCGGTGGCCGCGCGGTCGGTGCACGCCTTCAAGCCCTTCGGGACGGGGGAGCGCGCCTGCATCGGCCGGCAGTTCGCCCTGCACGAGGCGGTCATGCTGCTGGGCCTGCTGGTCCACCGCTACCGGTTCCTCGACCACGCGCGGTACCGGCTGCGCGTGCGCGAGACCCTCACCCTCAAGCCGGACGGCTTCACCCTCGTCCCCGCCCGGCGCGCCGCCCGCGCCGCGGCCGTGCCCGCGCCACGGGAGACCCCCCGGGCCGCCGGGCAGGGCGCGGCCACCCACGTCCTGCCCGGCACCGCGCTGTCCGTGCTGTACGGGTCGAACCTGGGTACCTGCCGCGACCTGGCCCACCAGATCGCCGACGTGGGCGGTTCGCTCGGCTTCACGGCGCACTGCGGGCCGCTGGACAGCTGCCCGCCGGGCGATCTGCCCACGCGGACGCCGGTCGTGATCGTCGCCGCCTCGTACAACGGGCGGCCCACCGACGACGCGGCCGGCTTCGTCGCCGACCTGGAGTCCCCCGCGGCTACCGGCCTGGACGGCGTCCGCTACGCGGTCCTGGGCGTGGGCGACAGCAACTGGGCCGCCACCTACCAGCGGATCCCGGCCCTGCTCGACGACCGGCTGTCGGCGGCGGGCGCCGAACGGATCCTGCCGAGGGCCGAAGCCGACGCCGGCGGGGACATCGCCTCGGCCGTCCGCCGCTTCACCGAGGACCTGCGCCGCACGCTCCTCGACACCTACGGGGACCCCGCCTCGGCGGAAGCCGCGGACGCCGGCCCCGCCGGCGAGGGCTACGAGGTGACGGAGCTCGTCGGGGGCCCGCTGGAGGCGCTCGCGGCACGGCACCGGATGGCCGCCATGACCGTGGCCGAGTCCCGCTCCCTGCTGGACCGGCCCCACCCGGAGGGGCGGGCGAAGCAGTTCGTACGGCTGCACCTGCCGCCCGGCACGACCTACGGGACGGGTGACCACCTCGCGGTCCTGCCCCGGCAGTCACCACGGCTGGTGGACCGCGCGGCCCGGCTGCTGGGCGTCCGCACGGAGACACCCCTCCGGATCCGCGCCCTGCGGCCGGGGCCGGCCACCCTCCCTGTCGACCGTCCCGTCACCGTGGGCGCCCTCCTGGCCCGGCACCTCGAACTCCAGGCCCCGGCCTCCGCCGAGGAGATCGCCGCCCTCGCGGCGCTCGCCCCCTGCCCGGCCGAACGCGCGGACCTGGAGAACGTCGCCCCGGGGCGGCGCAGCGTCCTCGACCTGATCGAGGCCTACCCCTCGGTACGGGACCGGCTCGACTGGCCCGCGATCCTGTCCCTGCTGCGCCCGGTGAAGCCCCGGCACTACTCCATCTCGTCCTCCTCGGCGGCCTCCCCGCGTCACATCGACCTGATGGTGGCCCTGCTCGACTCCGACGGGTTCCAGGGCACGGCGTCCTCCTACCTCACCCGTATCGCCGAGGGGGACCTGGTCCTGGCCCGGATCGTCCCCGCGCGCGAGGCACTGCGCATCCGCACGGACACCCCGGTGATCATGGTGGCGGCCGGGACCGGGCTCGCCCCGTTCCGCGGGGCGATCGCGGACCGCCGGGTGCGGCTCGCGCAGGGCGGCGAACTTCCGCCAGCGCTGTGCTATTTCGGGTGTGACGCCCCCGACGTGGACTACCTCCACTCCGTGGAACTGCGCGGGGCGGAGGAGGCCGGGGCCGTGTCGATGCGGCCGGCCTTCGCGCTCGAACCCGTCGGCGGTGTGCGGTTCGCCCAGCACCGCATGGCGCGGGAGGGGGACGAGATCTGGCGGCTGCTGCTCGACGGGGCGACGGTCTACGTGTGCGGCGACGCGGTCCGCCTGGCCGTCGGGGTGCGGGAGACCCTCCGAGCGATCCACCGCCGGCAGACGGGCGGCACCGCGGCGGAGTCGGGGGACTGGCTCGAAGAGCTCACCGCGAAGGGCCGCTACGTGGAGGACGTGTTCGCCTCGTCCTGAGGAGGTGCGAAATGGGTTACATCCTGCTGGGCCACGGCGGCCTCGACGGCGATCCGGGCGTCACCCCGCCCGAGATGGAGTTCGTGGCGATCCCCCAGGGGACGACGATCCAGTTCTACGCCGACGCCGGGCAGGGCCTGTGGTTCGGCCGGGACGACCTGGACGTGTGGCAGCAGGTCCCGCCCTACCTACCCGCGCTCGGCAGCGGCGAGGTGACCTACAACCTGGCGCTCCAGGCTCCCGATGTGCCGTGGGTGGAGGAGTTCGCCGCCGCGGAGCCGGGGTTCGCGGGGCACCGGATCGTCCTGGCCGGGGCCGACGGCACCCCGGATCCGCTCCCGATGTGCACCGGCACACGGGAGACCTGCCCGACCGACCCCCGCCAGGTCGCCGCCGGCGCCACTCACCACTGCGAGGGCATCCTCGCCCGCTTCCACGGCGACCTGCACTGGCTGGCCTGCACCACGATCGACCACGCCGACCAGGCCGTGGTCGACGCCGCGCTGGGGGGCCGGCCGACGGACGTGCCGCTCGGTGCGGACCCGGACCGGATCGCGGACGAAGCGGCCGAACGGGCCATCGCCCGGGTCAACCGCGCCAACGTGGAGCGCGCCTACGACCAGCAGGACATGCACTTCCGCGCCGCCGGGTCCGCGGTCCTGATCGGCCACGGCCACGAGCCGGGGATCGCGCATTACGTGCGCGTCCAGAGCCGTCCCGTGCGGGGCGTCCTCACCGTGCACCGGGCGGGCGGGGCCCTCCACCCCGCCGGCCGCTTCGAGGTCCGCGGCGTTCCGCCCGAACGGCGGGCGCCGGTCAGGGTGGCCCTCGGCCGGTTCTCCGACTACGAGGTCGTCTTCGTGTGACCGCGCAGGCCGCCGGCCCCGCTACTTCCCGGCCAGTGCCTTGCCGATCGCGTCCTCGTACGCGGCGGCCGTCAGGGGGGTCGCGCCGTCGGCGGTGGTCAGCTTCCTGCCGTCCATGACGAGGGTGGGGGTGCCGGTCGCCCCGTCCTCGTTGGTGGTGAACTTCTCGGACATCTCCAGCGCCCAGCGGTCGTACGTGCCGTCCGTGACCGCCTTCCGGAAGGCCGCGTTGTCCTTCAGGGCGCTCACCTGGTCGGCCACCTGGATCAGGTACTTGTCGCTCTTGAACGTGTCCTCGGACTCCTGCGGGTGGTACTTCGCCGAGAACAGCTCCTGCTTGTAGGCGAGGAAGGCGTCGGGGCTGACGTTCAGGGCCGCCCCCAGGGCGCTCAGGGCGTTGCGCGAGCCTTCGCCCGGGTTGTCGAGGAAGGTTCCGATCACGTACTGGACCTTGTACTTGCCGCTCTCGAGGTCCTTGTCGACGCTCGGGCCGACGGCCTGCTCGAAGGTGGCGCAGAAGGGGCAGCGCATGTCCTCGTAGACCTTGAGGGTCTTCGGGGCGTCGGCCTTGCCGAGGACGACGGTCGTGCCGTCCGGTCCCGTCGTGTGGGCGGGCTCGACCAGTTTCGCCGTCTTGGCGGCTTCCCAGGCGGTGGGCTCGTTCGCCTGGACGACGAGGTAGGCGGTGGTTCCGACGACGGCCAGCAGACCGGCCATCGCGGTGGCGGCGAGCAGCCGGCGGCGGCGCTTGTCCTTCGTGGCCTGACGCGCTCGCTCCGCCCGCAGCCGCTCGCGGGCGGCGGTCTTGCCGTTGTGGGGGTCGGGTGCGCTCATGACACGTGCTCTCCGCCTGCCGGGGACGTTCCGCTTACCGGCCGGACCGGTGACGGCGGCCGAGCCCGCCCGACGGAGCGGCGGCATGCGAGCGGTCACCCCGACCCCGTCGCCGCACCGGCCCGCTCCGCCGGGCGAGTGACTCCATCGTGGCCCGGACCCCGTCCCCTCCCTGCCCCCCGATCAGCGGTCCCGCCCGACGATCCCCGGACCGGCCGACCGGAGGGAGGGGGCCACCCGTCCGGTGACCGGCACCGTGGGGGGGTGGTCAGTCGGCGGGGCTCCAAACGGGGTCGGGGAGGAGATCGGCGTCGGACTCGACCAGCCGGAGGAACCTTTCGCACCCTTGATCGATGAGGTCCGGCAACAGGGACGTGTCCCTCTTCGCCCTCACGTAGGAGGCAAGGGGCGCCTGCCAGCCGCTGAGCGGATAGTCCGCCGCGAGGACCTCCAGAAGCTCGAGGTCGATGTTGCCGGGGAGGGAGTGCGTGTCCAGCAGCTGTTTCAGGTGGTAGAGGTCCGGCAGCCTGAGGCCGAGCCAGTGGAAGTCCGTCAGCTCCGCCCCTTCGTGAGAGGTCAGGCATCCGTTGACGATGCCGAAGTGCTGACGGGGGACGTCGAGCGCCCAGGGGATCGTGTCGAACAGGTCCTTCAGCAGATCAGGGGTACACCATTCCAGCAGCAGGTCGATGTCCTCACGCTGGTGGGCGTGGACACTGATCTCCTCATCGTCCGCCAGGCAGGCCACCAGTGAACGAATGTCCTCGCCCCTGAACATTCCGCGCCCCTCGGGCGTGACGTCGAAATCGATACGCCACTCCGCGCGACCGAGTTCGTTGTGGGAGGTCGCGTTCGCCACGCACTGGAAGACACCGCCGTCGTTCGCCGCCCAGCCGGTGCACGTGACAGCCGCCGTCACGTTCTCAGGCGTGACCGGCTCGCCCTCCCACTCCACCCTGAACGAGCCGACGGGCCCCATGACGGTGTCGCGCGCGGTGAAGCCGTCCACGCCGTTCACGAAGGCACCGCCACCGCGCGCCCAGGCCTTCAGCGCGCCTTCGGCTCCGGCCGGTTCCACGTCGTCCGGGACGAAGCGGCCATGGGTGATCACACCCTCCATGCCGTTCACGCGGACCCGCACGGACTTGGTCACGGGGTCGAACACCCCCAGGATCGTGATGTCGGGGTCCTGGGCTGACGCGTCCGTCCCGCCGAAGGCCGTGTTCACCATCTCCAGCAGCGCCTCGCGCTCGCGCTCGTCCCCCTTGACGAACTCCCTCGGGTTGGCCAGCTCCTCGACCTGGAATCCCAGGTCGACCGCGAACATCACCTGGCCGACGAACGGCACGGCCTTGCCGACCGTGCCGCCCGCCGTCCCCCCGATCGTCGTGGCTATCGCCTCCATACCGGGGTTGGCCAGGAGGGCTCCCCACGCCACCGTGTTGGAGGCCTTCTCGAGCGCACGGCGCGGCTTCGACGCGGAGAAATCGCCGACGATCATCCTTCGGATGGTCTCCGGGTCCTTCGCGTTCAGACAGGACACCAGCTTGTTCAAGGCGGCGATGGCCGCTCGTACGACGGCCTGGAGTACGGCACCGGTCGTGGCCGCCACCGGCAGGAACGCCGGAGCGGCCGGCCCTGTCGCGGCGACCACCAGCGCCTGGACCGTCAGGTTCATGACCAGCAGGGCGCCCTGCAGGACCACTTCGGCCGTCACCAGCTCCGGGTGTACCGTGCCGAAGTTCTTGTGGATCTTCTTGTAGGCGTCCTCGGCCGCCCAGCTCAGGAACGCCGCACAGGCCTCCACCATGGCGGCGGCCTCCTTGGTGGTCGCGTGCGCGTAGGCCCCCCAGGCGTCGAGCACCTCTTCCCGCACCTCGCCGAGGACGGCCCGGCGGAGGGCCGCCTCGGCGGCGACCAGTTCCATGTGGGACTCGCCCAGCCGTTCCAGCGCGGCCCCGATCCCGTCGCCTTTCGCGCCTTCCGCCGCATCGCTCAGTTTCTGGTAGAAGCTCATGAAGCGCGGCTTCACCTTTCGGGTGTAACCGGCCATGTAGGCGTTGAGATACACGAGGGTTCCGGCGGCCAGGTCGTGGTCCGTCCCGCCGTCCGCGCGGTTCTTCTCGTCCATCTGCGCGGCGGCCAGGGAGCGGGTCATGTTCGTCCGCGTCCGCTCCGCGACCTGCTTTTCCCGGTCCCTCCTGCCCCACCAGGACGCGGTACCGAGTTCCTTGTCCAGCGCCGCCTCCGCCGCTTGCCGCTCTTCTTCCAGCCACGCCCGCAGGTGGCTGCATTCCTCGAAGAAATCGGCCTTGACGAGGCCGTTCCAGAGGCTGTGCTGGGCCTTGGTGATCCGGAACGTGGAATCGCTCTTCGTCTCGTGGTGCAGGACCAAGGCGCGCCAACGGGCAAGGTCTTGTTCGGGTGGTTTCCGGGACGCGTACCAGGCGGTGAAGAGATCCGTCCAGGGCTTGCCCCGCCGCAGCAGGTCGTCCATTCCGCGGGGGCGCCTGTCCATGACGCATGCGAGGTCGGTCCCCGGTGTGACCCATGTGTGAGGCGGCATGGTGGGCTGTCCCTTCGAAATGACCGGCGTGTCCTGGCAGTCTTGCCAGGTCGGTCGTGCCGCTCCAGCCCGATGGGGAACGCGTCGGGGCTTCGCGCGGCCGACTTTCAGGCGTCCAGGCGGGGCACGACCCCAGGTCAGCGGACGGGTCTTTCCACCCGCTCCACCTTCTGGGTGCCGCTGAGGGTCCGGTACGAGCGGGACCAGGTGGTGCTCGCGTCCGGGCGGTTCTTGTCGGAGAGCACGTGGTAGTCCATCTGCGCGCGCTCGGTCGTCACGTCCAGGACGCCGTAGCCGTGGGAGTCCATGTCCAGCCACTTCACGTGCCAGTTGGCCGATCTGACGGCGGACTCGGCGACCAGCGAGAGGGTGCGCGGTGCGACGTGCAGCATGTCGTCGACGTTGTCGGAGGTCACCGAGGTGACCACGAACTCGGTCGCGGCCGTGCCGGAGGCCGGGTAGGTCGCCATGTCCAGGGGCACCTCGTTCGCCCAGGCCATGTGGATGTCGCCGGTCAGGAACACCGTGTTCTTGACACCGTGCGCCGTGAGGTGGGCCAGGAGTTCCTTGCGGTCGTGGGTGTAGCCGTCCCACTGGTCCGGGTTGACCGCTATGCCTCCGCCGGCCAGACCGAGCAGTTCGGCGAGTGGGGCCAGCAGGTGCGCGGGGAGGGAGGCGAAAGCCACCGGTGAGATCATCACGGAGGTCCCGACCAGTTTCCACGTCGCGTTCGAGGCCGCGAGGCCCGCCTTGAGCCACTCCAACTGGGCCCGGCCAGTGATGGTGCGCCGCGGGTCGTCCACCCCTCCGGTGCCGGTCCTGGCCTGCTGCGAGCGGAAGGAACGCAGGTCCAGGAGGTGGAGGTCGGCGAGGGTGCCGAAGCGCAGCCGCCGGTAGACGGTGCCCTCGGTGGAGGGGCGTACGGGCATCCATTCGAAGTAGGCCTGTTCGGCGGCGGCCGCGCGGGCGGCCCAGTCGCCCTCGGTCGCCGGGGTGTGGTTCTCGGCGCCGCCCGACCAGGCGTCGTTGGCGAACTCGTGGTCGTCCCAGACGGCGACCATCGGGTGCGCGTGGTGGAGGGCCTGGAGGTCGGCGTCCGTCTTGTACGTGCCGTGCCGGGTGCGGTAGTCGGCGAGGGTGACGATCTCGTGCTCCGGCTGGTGCCGGCGCACGACGTACGGGGGCTCGGGGTAGCCGCCGGTGCGGTACTCGTAGATGTAGTCGCCCAGGTGCAGGACGGCGTCCAGATCGGTGCGGGCGGCGAGGTGGCGGTAGGCGGAGAAGTAGCCGGACTCCCAGTTGGCACAGGAGACCACGCCGAAGCGGACCCCCGCCGTGGTGGCGTCGTGGGCCGGCGTGGTCCGGGTGCGGCCGACGGGAGAGGTGGCGGCGCCCGCCGTGAACCGGTACCAGTAGGCGGTCCGGGGCCGCAACCCGCGTACGTCCACCTTGACCGTGTGGTCGGTGGCGGCGCTCGCGGTGACGGTGCCCCGGGCGACGGTCCGGGAGAACGCCTTGTCGGCGGCGACTTCCCAGCCCACCTGGACGGCCGGGCCGAGGCCGGAGCCCGGGACGGCCTCGGGGGCGGGGGTGACGCGGGTCCACAGCAGGACCCCGTCGGGCAGCGGGTCGCCGGAGGCCACACCGTGCAGGAAGGCGGGGCCGCCGGCCGCCGCGCGGGCGGCGGGGGCGGCGGCGAGGCCGGCCACCGGGGCCAGGGCGGCGGTGGCCGCGCCGAGGACGACGGAGCGGCGGCGCGGGTACGGCGCGGCGTGCGGAGGCGGGGAGGAGGGAGGGAGTTGGCTGGTCACGAGCGAGCACGCTAACGGCGGGCGGGGCCGCCGGAGCATCCCCCGATAGGCGGTGATCGGGCGCCTTTGGCAGTAGTCGGCCCGACGGTCCGCGGTCCGAAGGCTCCCTGCGGGCAGCCGACCCCAGCGGGCGAATGGGATGAAATCGGTGGATACTGGATTTTTGCACCGGAGGCGGTCGCGTCGTTTGTCCAAGTGGCGGCTACCGCCACATGGAGAAAAGCGACCCTGATCATGGCTTCTTCACCGACGGCATCCACCCCGTTCCCCCGGGAGGGGACGGGGAGCGACTTCGCCCGGCTGTCCGAAAAGATCCAGGCCGCCGGTCTGATGCGCCGGCGCCCCGCCTACTACGCCCTGCGGATCACCCTGGTGGCAGGGCTCTACGCCCTGGGGTGGACGGCGTTCGCGCTGGTCGGCGACAACTGGTGGACCCTGCTCGTCGCCGCCTTCCTGGCCTTCGTGTTCGGTCAGGTGGCGCTCTTGGCGCACGACCTCGCGCACCGGCAGATCTTCCGGCTGCGCAAGGCCACCGAGGTGTCGGGCCGGATCGTGGGGAACCTCTTCATCTGCATCGCGTACGGCTGGTGGCAGGACAAGCACACCCGCCACCACGCCCACCCCAACGACGAGGAACTCGACCCCGACGTCGACCCGAACTTCATCGTGTGGACCCAGCACCAGGCGCGCCACGCGGACGGCGTGGCCCGGTTCCTGGGCCGCTACCAGGCGTTCCTGTTCTTCCCGCTGCTCACGCTGGAAGGGTTCCACCTGCACATCTCGGGGATCCGGTCGCTGCGCGACCCGTCACTGAAGAACCGGGGGTGGGAGGCCGCGCTCGTGTTCGCGCACGTCATCGGCTACCTCGGCGTCCTGTTCCTGGTGCTCCCGCCCGCCAAGGCGATCGCGTTCATGCTGGTCCACCAGTGCCTGTTCGGCGTCTACATGGGCTCGATCTTCGCGCCGAACCACAAGGGCATGCCGACCCTCGAGGGCGCGGACCGGGCCGACTTCCTGCGCCGGCAGGTGCTCACCTCGCGCGACGTGCGGGGCGGACGGGTCATCGGCCTCGTTTTCGGCGGTCTGAACTACCAGATCGAGCACCACCTCTTCCCGAGCATGCCCAGCCCGCACCTGCGCAAGGCCCAGGCCATCGTCCGCCGCCACTGCGAGGAGCTCGGGGTCGGCTATCTGGAGACCGGGCTGATCGCCTCCTACCGGCAGACCCTCGCCAGCCTCCACCGCGCGGGTGCCCCGCTGCGCGAAGCGGCCGTCAGGCGTCGCGCCGCTGCGTGACCGCGTGGGCCGCGGCCGCCGCGGCGGCGGTCCAGACTGCGACGGGGTTGCTCCACCTCAGCGAAGCCACCGCCAAAGCCCAGGTCAGCCAGGTCATGGCGAAGCTCGGCGCCGCCAGCCGGGTCCAGATCGCCGTCCTCGCCCACCAGGCGGGTCCGGAGTGATCAGCGGGCCCGTGCGGCGGGGCTCGGATCCATCCTGTCGGCCGGCGAGGACCGCTGCTCGCTCGTGAGGCGCGGTCTGTCGCCTCGGTGAGACGGTCGGAGGGGACGATCGGAGGATGTGCGCCGCGGAGGACTCCGCCAGGATCACTCGGGTTCGGCCTGAGGCCCTGTCAGGTCCGGTGATGGCGGGAGAAGAAGGAACATGCGCGACAACATCAGCCATCCGGCTGTCACCGCCGGCGCCGCGGCAGCCGTCGCCACCGGTGGTCTCACCGCCGCCGTCATCCTGGCGGCACGGCACCCGTCGGCGCCGCCGGCCGTCGAGCCGTGGCTGCTGTCCGCGTCCGCGGTGCTCGGAGCGGCGGGCCCCCTCCTCGCCCTCCTCGTGCTGCGCGACGTCACGAACCGGGCCGCCCTCGCGGTCTTCCCCGTGGCGGCCTGCTGCCACGCCTTCGCGCTGGGCGGTGCGGAACCGGGTACCGCGCTGGCCGCCGCGCTCGTCCCTTCGATCGCGATCTCCGTACTCGTCTGCTGCCGTGCCTCGCTGCTCCATGCCGAGGAGACGGACCGCACCGGTTCTCAGGCGTAGAACGTGACCTCGTACGGGCACAGCCTGGCGAGGGCCGCTCGGAACAGGTACTTGCCCTTGTCCGAGAGCGGCGAGTCGGGGGCGACGTCGATGCGCCGGCCCTGGGCGCCCTGGCTGCCGGTGCGGTAGACGAAGAGGGCGCCGGTGCCGCAGTCCTCCGCATCGCTGTGGGCGCTGACGTACTGGCGGTTCACGGGCGCGTGGTCGGCGAAACCCGCGTCGCGGGACAGGAGGAGCAGACCGCCGCCGATCCGGTAGTGGAGCTCGTTGTCCCGGCTCAGGTCCGCGAGGCCGGCGGCCGCGGAGACGCTGCTCAGGGCATCGATGTTGACGTCATGGGCGTGGTCGGTGCCGAGGTGGGAATGTGCTTCGTCCGGCTCGGTGACGAGGAAGGGCGGTGCGCTCGCGTCCCTCACCCGGCGGTGGGCGGTGTCGACGTAGAAGGAGTCGTCGGCCGGCGCCCGCCCCCCGCCCGGGGCCGCGAAGACGACCGGCCGCCCGTACGGGTCCTTGATCTGCTCCTCGATGCCTTCCCTCTGCTCTGCGGAGACCGCCATCGCGGGAACGACCGTGACCTCCCGGCGCCCCACGAGGAGGGTGCCCGTCAGGGGGCGCGCGGCGGCCACGAAGTGCCGGTTCACCCTGCGGTGGACGGCGAAGCCGCGGTCCGGCGCGATGAGGAGGAGCCCGTCCCCGAACATGTAGTGCAGCTTCGGAGCGGTGCCGGACCAGCGCCCGTCGAACTCCGAGAGAACCGCGTGGTTGCTCTTGCGGGCGTCCACCGGGTCCCACTCCCGGCCGGCGGCGGCGGGGGCCGCCGACGGGCGCCGGGCCCCGAAGGACACCTCGCAGGCCGCGAACCGCCGGACGGATTCGCGCACGAACGCCTGGTCGCGCGCCTCCCCGATGCCCTCGACCCGGATCCCCCGGACCGACCCGTCCTCGTCGCGCTCGATCTCCAGCTCTCCTGTCACGGGCTGACCGCTGTCCAGCGCCCAGACCGCGAGGCCGGGATCGTGGTTCTCGAACTCCGGGTCCCCGTCGATCAGGAACAGGCCCCCGCCGAGTACGTGGTGCAGGGTCTTGGCCCCGGGGTACGCGGCCATCACCCTGCTGTTCTCCGCGGCGACCATGCTCTGGACGGTCTCGCTGGCGCGGACGGTCCGCGCCGTGTCCGCCGTGTCCTCCTCCGGCTCCTCGCCGTCCGCTTCGTCCTCCTCGGCTCCCCCGTGGCCGGCGGTGTTCCTCACCTCCTGGGTGAGCACCAGGTAGGTGGTGCCGGCGAACCCGCTGCGGTCGAGGTGGCCGAGGATGCCCTGGCACTCGTGCGTCATCCCGCTGCGGATGTCCTCCGCGGTGGTGGGGCACTGCCCCGGCTCGCCCGAGCACAGGTGGAGGGGGTCGGGGAGGTCCAGGCCCGGGGCCATCAGGAACGCGCCGTCGAAGGCGCGGTGGAGGTCCCGGTGGCCGAGTACCGCGCCGCCGCGCAGCCGCAGGTGGTTGGGGGCCGCTTCTTCGCAGCTGAGCGTGGCGACGGCGGCCCCCATCCGGCTCCAGTCGTCCCAGTGGTTCCACCCGTCGCCGTAGGAGACGTACTCCGGGGTGTAGATCTCGATCTTGATCCCCGGCGGGATCGCGGCGTACTCCATGCCCTGCGGCGGGACCCACGGGGCGTCGAGGTCGCCGAACCCCACCCACACAACGGCCGTCATCGTGACTTCGTCCTTTCCGGAACCTGGAGGCCCCCGAGGACGTCCCCCCAGCAGCCGGCGCGCGCCCATGGATGGGCGGCCCGGGCGCACACCCCCGCCACCCCACCGCCGCGCGCGCTCCGATCATGGCAGCGGCGAGCTGGGAGGAATCAGCGCATGCCGGGCATCTTTCGGGGCAGGTGCCGGTGCCCTTCAGGCCCGGGGTGCCGCTGTCGGCGTTACGGCTCCCTTTCCCCGCCCGGTGCGGGTGCGCGGGCGGGTCGGTGCGCGATCGTTTTCCCCGTCGGGCATCCGCACGGCCATACTGGTCCGCGTGAGCGAGCGGACGAATGCCCCCAAAGAGGAAAGTGGTGGCGCCTCCGGCGGTGCCCGCCCGTCCCGCACGAGGGGGATCGCCGGACGGATCCGGTCCCGTTTCCCCGCTCCCGCTCGGGAGGGGCACCCTTACGATCCGCCGGCCACCGACGGGCGGGAGGCCGTCGGCAGCGTGCTCGCGGGCTTCCAGCAGCGGGCCCTCCAGCGTCAGTCGGCGCTGCGCATCTGCCTCCTGCTCGCCGCGGTCGCCGAGACCGCCCTCATCCGCCCGACCAACATGGGGGCGGCGCAGGCGGTCCTGGTCGTCTACGCCTGCTACGCCGTCGCGATGCTCGCCCTCGCCTGGCGCAAGGGGCCGGCGCCGCACGTGGCCTGGGCGGTGCCGCTGGTGGACCTGCCGACCGTCGTCGTCTTCTTCGCCCTGACCGGCCGCTTCGTGGTCCCGGAGTGGAACAGCCCGTTCATCTCGGACTGGCTGCTGCTGGTCGTCGTCCTCTCCGCGTTCCAGCTGCGCCCGGTGGTGACCGCGGTCACCGGAGCGCTCGCCACCGCCTTCTACGGCATCGACACCACCCTGGCCCTCCTGGACGACACCGTCAGCCTCCGCTACACCATCGGGCACACCCTCACCCTCGCCCTGATCGGCGTCGGCGCCGTCCTGCTCTCCCGGATCCAGAACGCCCGCGTCCACGACATCGCCGGCCTCGCGCACGCGCGCGCCTCCATGCTCGCCACCACCCTCTCGATCGTGGAACGGGACCGGCGCGATCTGGCGGAGGCACTGCACGACGGGCCGCTGCAGAGCGTGCTGGCGGCCCGCCTCGACGTGGACGAGGCCACCGACACGGGACCCAGCGAGGCCCTGGAGCGTGCGGACGAGGCCCTCCAGGACGCCGCCCGGCAGCTGCGCTCCTCCGTCACCACCCTGCACCCCTCGGTGCTGGACCAGGCGGGGCTCGCGCACGCCCTCGAGGGCCTGGCCCAGCGGGCGAGCCAGCGCGGCAAGTTCTCGGTCCAGGTGATCTGCAACGCCCCGTCGGCCGGCACGGAGCCGGACCAGCTCCTCTACAACTGCGCCCGGGAGTTCGTCGTCAACGTGATCAAGCACGCCCGGGCCCGGCACGTGGTGGTCCGCTTCGAGGCGGACCGGACCTGGGCCCGGCTGTCGGTCACGGACGACGGGATCGGGCTCTCGGCCGGCGTCCTGGAGGAGCGCGTGTCACAGGGGCACATCGGTATCGCCGCCCAGCAGCTGCGCCTCCAGGCGGTCGGCGGCACCCTGACCGTCCGCCCCCACTCCCCCACGGGCACGGTAGTCGAGGTGTCGCTCCCGCTGCGGGACGGGCCTCCTCCTCCGGCCGGATGAGGCCGATCGGAGGAGCGGGCGCCGTCGGGCCGGGCACCGACCGGGGGATGCCGGGGGGCGCGCCCCACGGTGACCATGGACAGTCGGGCACGGGAAGTGCCCGGCAGGCCCGCGCACGGAGAGGACGACGGTGCGGATGAAGAGCAGCGGTACCGCTTTGGTGAGCGCGTAATCACCGATCGTGACCCCGCCCAGGCCGGCGCGCGACACAGACGAGCCGCGGCGGTCCGGATCATGCCGTCAGGCGGTCCGGCAAGGTCACGAACCTTCATGTACCGAACGAGATGGTCATGTTTTCTTCTGATCGTTCCCGCTGTGCGCTCTGGGCCGTGTCGCTGGCCCTGTTCTGCGTATCGCTGGATTTCTTCGCCCTGAACCTCGCACTGCCGGACATGGCGGCGGACCTGCACGTGACGGCGGGCGGACTGCAATGGGCCTTGAGCGGGTACATGCTCGCCTCCGGCGCCCTGATGACCGCCGCGGGTCGGCTGGGTGACCTGTTCGGGCACCGGCGCCTGCTGATCCTCGGGGTGGGGCTCTTCGGCGCCTCCTCACTGATGTGCGGTTTCTCGGGTTCCGCCGCGGAACTCGTGGCCTTCCGCGTCCTGCAAGGGGCCGGGCTGGCGTTCGTGATGCCGGTGGGCGTCGCACTGCTGACGCGCGTCTTCGACGCGGACCGTCGGGCCAAGGCCACCGGGTTCGCCTTCGGGGTGGCCGGGATCGGACTCGTGCTGGGGCCGTTCGCCGGGGGGCTGCTGACCCAGACGGTGGGCTGGCGCTGGGTGTTCTGGCTGAACGTCCCGTTCGCCGTGGCCTCCGTCGCCCTGGCGGCCCGCGTCCGGCTGGAGCGTGACCCGTCCGCCTCCCGTGCC
The DNA here is from genome assembly GCF_042893675.1 of Streptomyces sp. NPDC001594. Lineage (NCBI taxonomy): Bacteria > Bacillati > Actinomycetota > Actinomycetes > Kitasatosporales > Streptomycetaceae > Streptomyces > Streptomyces sp. NPDC001594. Next base: position 105,661 of record NZ_JBIAVB010000013.1, read on the forward strand.
GTGGACTGGCCCGGGCTGGTGACGGTGACCGCCGCGATCGGGGCGCTGACGGTCGCACTGGACCGCGGCCAGGCGTGGGGGTGGGGCTCCGGCCGCACGCTCGGGCTGTTCGCGGCCGGGGTGGCGCTGCTGGCGGTGTTCGTGGCCGTGGAGTCCCGGGCGGCGCGTCCGCTGGTGGAGCTCTCGCTGTTCCGCGACCGCATGTTCGTGATCGTCACGGCGGGCGGTGCGGTGGCCGGTGCGGCGGCTTCGGTCTACCTGTTCGGGGCCGGCCTGTACCTCCAGGAGGTCCGTCATCTGGCGCCCGGGGCGGCCGGGTTGGTGCTGTTGGTGCCGGCCGCGGCGACCGCGGCCGCCGGCCCGGTGGCGGGGCGGCTGGGGAAGGCGGCGCCGCTGATGGTGATGGCGACCGCCGCGGCCGTCGGCGGAGTGGCGGTGCTGGGGCTCGGGTTGACGTCCTGGCTGCCGCTGTACGTCGTGCTCCTGGCCGTGTGCGGGGGCGCGCTGAAGCTGTCGAACACCTTCACGATGATCGCGACCCAGGGCGTGGTCCGGCCGGAGCGCGCGGGTGAGGCGTCCGGGGTGACCCTGACCGCGATCGTGACCGCGGGAGGGGTGGGGATCGCGCTGGCGGGCAGTGCGCTGGGCCGGGGCTCCGTGACCGCGGGGTCCGTCCGGGAGACCCTGGTGGTGACGGCCGCGATCTGCCTGGTGTCGGCGGGCGTACTGGTGGCGGCGCGGCTTCGGCAGAAGCGCGCCGTGGAGCCGGAGCGGGCACGGGAGTCCGTCGCGGCGGCCTGATCCGCCGGTGCGGCGGGGGGCCGGGACGGCACCTGCGGAGCTCGGCACCGGCTTCCCCACCGTGATGGTGGGGGAGCCGGTCCGGACTCCCTCCTGCCGGAGCTCCGTGACGGGGCCGGTCCGGCGGCTTCGGCCGCGGGGCCGGCTCAGCCGTCCCGGAGCGCGGACCGCAGCTCGTCCTCCGTCAGGTCCCCTTCCTGGCCGGCCCGGCGCTTGGCCCTGACCGCACGCCCCACCGCGTGCTCGCTCCACCGCAGCACGGCGTGCGCGTGCGCCATGCGCTGGGCCGCCGCCTCGCTCTTGAAACCGGGGTAGACGATGACGCACTGGCGACAGAGCCAGTAGTAGCGGCCCGTCATGCCCCAGGGCGACCGGCCCACGCACACCGGACTCTCGGCTTCCTCCCCCGGGGCGCCGACCCGCCGGCACCAGGACGCGGCGGCGCAGATGCCGCCCGCGCCGTTCTTCGCGTCGGTCAGGCACATCGTCTCCCGGTGCGCGCAGGCTGCGCTCTCCGGGGCGTTCTCCTTGGACATGTGGGCTCCTTCCGCCAGTGGCTCCCATCCAACGGCGCGGCGGACCGCCGTGTGCACCCCCGACCGGCGGAGCCGGGGGGGGTGAACGGTGCGGTCGTCGGAGGGGGTTGGTAGCCGGAGGCGGTCAGGCGTCCACGCTTCGGGTCTCCTGGGCGGCGGTTTCGGTCGCCGCCTGCTTCTTCGAGGCGATCAGGCTGGTGATCGTGGTGATCACCAGGACGCCGCAGATGACGCCGAGGGAGACCGGGATGGAGATCTGCGGGACGTGCACCCCGGACTCGTGCAGGGCGTGCAGCACGAGCTTGGCGCCGATGAAGCCCAGGATCACGGACAGGCCGTAGCTGAGGTGGACCAGCTTCTTGAGCAGGCCGCCGATGAGGAAGTACAGCTGGCGCAGGCCCATGAGGGCGAAGGCGTTGGCGGTGAAGACGATGTACGGGTCCTGGGTGAGGCCGAAGATCGCGGGGATGGAGTCCAGGGCGAAGAGGACGTCGGTGGTGCCGATGGCGAGCATGACCACCATCAGCGGGGTCAGGATCCGCTTGCCGTTGTCGCGGATGAACAGCTTGGTGCCGTGGTAGCGGTCGGCGACGCCGAACTTCTTCTCGATGGACTTCAGGAGGCGGTTCTCCTCGAACTCCTCATCCTCCTCGCCCTTGCGGGCCTCCTGGATCAGCTTCCAGGCCGTGTAGACGAGGAAGGCGCCGAAGATGTAGAAGACCCACGAGAAGCTGGTGATGATCGCGGCGCCGGCGGCGATGAACACCGCGCGCAGGACCAGGGCGATCAGCACGCCGACCAGCAGGACGCGCTGCTGGAGGTGGGAGGGCACCGAGAACTTCGCCATGATCAGGACGAAGACGAACAGGTTGTCCACGCTCAGGGACTTCTCGGTGATGAAGCCGGCGAAGAACTCCTGGGAGGCCTGGCCGTTGCCGAAGAACAGCAGGCCCAGACCGAAGAGGACGGCGAGGACGATCCAGACGACCGTCCAGATGCCCGCTTCCTTGACGGACACGTCATGGGGCTTGCGGCCGATGAAGAAGTCGGCGCCGATGAGGATGCCCAGACCGAGAATGGTCAGCACCCACAAGGTCAACGAAACGTCCACGTACTCACATGCCTTCGCTGGATGGCTCATGCGGGATATGCCCCGGTTTCCGAGCGTATCCGTCAAGATTTAATGAGCGGGATCGCCGAGGGCCCGCCACCGCGCGGCGCGGACCGGGCCGGGTCGCGGTCCCCGGCATAAAATGGCGTGGTGCGGCAGGACACCGGTGGGACGGCGGCCGGACGGGCGCCGGCGGGCCGGTGGCCGTCGGTGGAGCCCGGCAGCCCGGGCAGTGAGGCGGTCGCCGCGATCCAGCTCGCCTTCGACCGGCAGGCCCAGCGGCTGCGCACCGTCTTCCGTCTGGCCCTGGTCGCGCTCATGTCCCTGGTCGTCCTGGTGGACACCCCGCGCTCCGAATGGCCCGCGCAGTTCACGCTGATCGGGGTGTACGCCCTGCTGGCGGTGGCCGCCTGGTGGACGTGGCTGCGCCGGCCCGACCGGGTCGAGGACATCCGCCGGGTGTCCCCGATGGCGGTGGTGGACCTGGCCGCGGTGACCGTCATCCAGTTCCTGTCGGTGGGCAGCTACCTGTCGCTGGGCCTGCTGGCCTTCCTGCCGTTCCTCGCCGCCACGCATCCCGGGCGCCGGGCGGTCCTGCTGCTGTTCGCGGGCATCACGGCGAGCGGGGCGGTGCTGTCGGACTCCGCGTTCCGGGAGCAGCTCAGCCCGGGGCAGGCCGCCGCGATCCTCGCGATGCTGGCCCTGCTGTGCGTGGTGGCGGTGGTGGTGTCACAGGTCCAGCAGGGGCGGCTGGAGAAGGTGGCCGCCCTGACGGTCAGCCGGTCGATCCTGCTGGAGAACGTGGTCTCGGCCGAGTCCCGGGAGCGGCGGACCGTCGCCGAGTCGGTGCACGACGGGCCGCTGCAGACGGTCCTCGCCGCCCGCCAGGACCTCGGGCAGGCCCGCAAGGACCCGGACGGCGGCGCCAGGTTCGTGGAACGGGCCTACCAGCTGCTCGGGGACGTCTCGCGCGACCTGCGGCAGGTCAGCGTCACCCTGCACCCCGAGGTCCTCGAGGAGGCCGGCCTCGCCGCGGCGGTCCGCTCCCTGGCCCGGACCACCGCGGAGCGGGCCGGGCTGGAACTGGTGTGCGAGGTGGACCATCCGCGCCGCTACGCCTCCGACCCGGTGCTCTTCGCGGTGGTCCGGGAACTGCTCGGCAACGTCGCCCGCCACGCGCGGGCCTCCGAGGTCCGGGTCGGGCTGCGCGACACCGGCAGCGCGGTGGTCCTGGAGGTGCGGGACGACGGCGTCGGCGTGGACCCCGGCCTGCTGGCCGGCCGGCTGGCCGAGGGCCACATCGGCCTGGCCTCGCAGCGCACCCGGGTGGAGGCCCTGGGCGGGGTCATGGAGCTGCTGCCCGTGCGGCAGGGGACGTGGGTGCGGGTCACCGTCCCGGTGCCGGACCGGGGCGCGGATCCGGAGCGGGAGACCGCCGGATCGGACGGTACCCGGTCCCCCGCGTCCGGTGCTTCCGACGCGGCGCGGTGAGGAGGGAGGGGCGGCCGGGTCCCCGTTGGGGGCCGCACACGCGACTCCCGGCCCTGGAGAACCAGGGCCGGGAGCGGAGGGGACGCTGTCGAGAGTCAGGGGGCCTACTCGACGAGGATGCGCGCGGAGTGGGCGGCGCCGAACTCCGCCGCGACGGCCAGGGCGAGTTCCTCTGCGAAAGCCATGACGGTTCATCCTTCCCTTTCGTCCACGGACCGCGGTGTCGGTCCGTGCTCATGTCCAGTTCACCAACTCGGGCCCGAGCGCGCTGTCGTCCCAACGGACGAACGGGAGGACCACCCGCGGCGGGCGGTCCCCGCGCACGCCCGGTCACGCCCGAGCGCGCCCGCGCCGGCTGTCCGGTGCGGGCGTCGGCCCGGGGTGGGCGGGCCGGGCGGCCCGGCGGGGGCCGTCAGGCCGCGACCGCGCGGGTGCGCGGTACGCGGTCGTCCCTGGCCAGGCCCTCCTGGGCCGTCTCGTGCACGGTCATGTCATGCACGCTCATGTCGTGTACGGCCGCCTCGTGCACGGCCGGGTCGTGTCCGCCCGTGAGGAAGTCCAGGTGTGCGCGGACCGTGTGGACGAACTCCCCGAGGTTCAGGAAGCCGCGTTCGCGCAGGGCCGGGAGGAGGTCCTGCGGGTCGTTGACCTGCCAGGCGGCGAGCAGGCGGCCGCACTGGGTCTGCGTCCGGCGCCGTTCGGTCGCGGTGTCGGCGGGTCCGGCCTCCTCGGCGCGGGCGCGGGTCAGGGCCTTCGCGGTCGCGGTGAAGACGGGGTGGTCTCGCAGGGCGGCGATGACGGGGGTGGTCCAGTCCAGCCGCGAGGTGGTGTGCCACAGCCGGGTCGCCAGCAGCGGCCCCGCCTGGGCCCACGGCAGCTCGCGTTCACGCGGCCGCAGCAGCGCCGCGTAGGGCCCGGCGGCGGTGGGATCCGCCGGCAGGTCCAGTTCCGCGAGGCGGTCCGTGAGGGCGGGGGCGAGGGCGGACCAGCCCGAGTCCGGGGGGGCGGGCCGCGCGGCGCCTTCACCGGTGGGTGGTCCGGCCAGGAGCTGCGCGGCCGCGATGTCCCGCAGGGCCGCGGGGAAGCCGGCCCAGGTCAGGGCCATCACCTCGACGACCTCCTCGCAGCCGACGGGCTCGGGAGCCTCCCGGCCGCTCGCCCGGCAGTCGTCCGGCAGCGGGGTGGTGCGCCAGGAGCGCAGGTAGACCGTCTCGGACAGGGGGGTCGGGACGCCGAGGTAGGTGAGGTGGCCCCGCGGGAAGTTCCGCACCCGCGGACCGACCGGCGGGGTGAGGGCCAGCAGGCGCAGGGCCGTCAGGGCGTCGCGCCGCTTGATGCGGGGGCCGCCCCGGTCGTACCGGAGGCGGAACAGGTCCAGTTCGTAGGGGTCCGCTCCCCTGGCGCGGGCGGAGGTGAGGACCGTTGCGGTGTCGCGGGCGGTGAAGGGCAGCTCGGTGGCCGTCTCGATGACCAGTTCGGCCGTGTCGGGGCCGACGACCTCACGGCGGCAGGCGTCTTCCACGGCGTGGCGGAGGTCGACCAGGGCCCAGCTCAGGGCCCGGTGGCCGGCCTCGGCATCGGCGTGCAGCAGCGCGACCTCGTCGTCTCCGACGATCTTCCCGTCGCGGTAGGCGCGGAAGACGGCACCGATCCCGGTCATCCCGTACGGGGCGAGCTCGGCGGCGCGCAGCGCTCCCATGCTGGCGGCCCCGTACACCTCCACGCCCTGGTCGATGAGGGCGAGGAGTTCCTTGTGGCGGACGGCCCTCGAGTGCAGGAACAGGCCGTCGACGACCAGGAGCCGGTCGCCGGGCCGCAGGCCCCAGCGCAGGACCTGGTCGGCGCCCACCGGCGGGCGGACCTCGGCGTCGGGCAGGAGGCGGTGGACGTCGTCGGCCGTGAGGGTGGGGCCGGCGGTGACGATGGTGCGGATTCCGGTCGGCATGTCGGTCCTCATCTCAGCTGCCCGCCTTGTCGTCGCACCGGCTGCCGGGCACGACCACCCGTACGACCGGTATCGGTGCGCCCTCGGGGGTGAGATCCGCCCGCAGGACGTGGTGCCCGTCCGCTGCGAGGCGGCCCAGCAGGTCGGCCAGGTCGGCGTCGAGGTCGCGGCCCGGGGGCTCCGGGGACGGCGCGGGGTGGTGACGGGTGATCAGCTCGTCGCTGTCGGGGCAGCCGGGGGTGGGCGGTTGGGCGCCCTCGGAGGCGTAGGTGAGGAACGGGAGGTCGTCGCGGGCGCCGGCGACCGCGGTGAGCCGGGACTGCACCGCCTCGGTGACCGCCCGCGAGAGGGCGACGTCGGCGTCGTGGTGGGTGCCCGAGCCGGAGAACCACGAGGGCAGGCTCGGCGACCACAGCCGGGCGGTGAACGTCGGCACGCCCCAGGGGCCCGTGCAGTCCGCCACCTCCACGACGGCCCCCGCGGCGGCGCAGTGCCGCAGCACGGCGGCCGCGGCGCCGAACCTGCCGGGGCGCACGGCCACGGCACCGGCCCAGAGCCCGCCGGGGGTGGCGGAGGCGCGGACCAGGTCGTCGCGCTCGACCACCTCCAGCAGGGCGTGCAGGGTGGCTTCGGTGAGGGTGTTGCCTCCGGCCAGGCCGTTGCTGGTGACGGTGGCGAAGGTGTCGGGGGCCCAGTACGGCCGGACCCGGAGGTCGACGGTCACGGCGTCCACCGGCAGCCACGTCCGGCAGCCCTCCGTCAGGTCCTCGGCCGGGCACCACAGCAGCGGCGTCGCCCACTGGGGCGTGCGGTCGGCGGAGGGGGCCAGCCGGAGGGGGTCGTAGGTGAGGGCGTCGGCGAGCTCGGCGAGGCCGGCGACGACCGCGTCGGGACGCGGCTGCTCGGCGGCCCAGGACTCGTACGACTCCATGGCGGCCGAGACCCGGGCGAGGCGGTGGGTGAGGCCCTTGCCCTGCGAGACGGACAGGTTGGCGGAGTTCGGCCGTACGGCCTGCCACACCGGGAAGCCGATGTCGTCGAGTTTGGTCACGTCGGCGACCCGGGTGATCCCGGCCCGCGGGAACAGCGGCTCCAGCCGCCGCCACGTCTCCTCCGCCGCGAGCGCCCGGTGGGTGCCGAGGCGCTCGACGCTCAACGCGGGCGCCACCGATCCGGTCCGGGCACGGGTGGGGATGGGGGTGGTGCAGGTCATGGGTCGGCCGTCCTTCGGTCGGGGGCTCGGTCGGACGCGGCTCCGTGTCCGGCGCCGGTCCTCCGACGGTAGGCAGGGCGGGGCCCGCCCGCTGTCGTCCGTTCGGTCGGCGAGGGGGAGGACCCCCGGCGGGTCGCGCCGCCGCGAGGCACGCCGAGGAAGACGCGGGGCCAGCCGGTCCGTGCCGGCACCGGCTGGCTGACGTCCGGCCGGCCGAGCGCCCCCGGCCGGCCGGACACCTCCCCGGCGCGGACCGGCCGACCCCGGACGCGGAAGCTGGGCGGGGTCGGCCCGCCCCCGCGAGCGGACACCGCGCCGGGCACCCGCGGGCCGCGTTCGTCCGCCCGGCCGTCCGTTCGGACGACGTGCCGGCGCGTGGGCGCTCCCTACGGTGGAGGGCCGGTGGGCGCCGCGCCGCGAGCACCCGAGCCCCGGGTCCGACGCACCGCTCCGCCGGCAGTACCCGCACCGTTCGCCGCGATCGCCCGAGGAGGCCCGTCGTGACCACCCTTTCGCTCGTCCGCCCGTCGAGGACCGCGGCCCTGCCGGCCCCCGTCACCGTGCCTCCGTCCGGGGTCGGCCCCGGGTACGCCGTCGAGGTCCGCGGGCTCGTCAAGACGTACGGGGACGTGGCGGCCGTGCGCGGCATCGACCTGAGCGTCCGCACGGGCGAGATCTTCGGCTTTCTCGGGTCCAACGGGGCCGGCAAGTCCACGACCATCGGCATGCTGTGCACCCTCGTCGAACCGTCCGGCGGCACGGCGACGGTGGCCGGGCGGGACGTGGTCACCGAGCGGGCGCAGACCCGCCGCCTCATCGGCCTGGTCTTCCAGGACAGCGTCCTGGACCTGCAGCTGACGGTGGAACGCAACCTCCGCTTCCACGCCGAGATGTACGGGATGCCCCGGGCGCTGATCAACCGCCGGGTGGACCACGTCCTCGACCTCATCGGGCTGGCCGACCGGCGCCGCAGCAAGGTGAAGACCCTGTCGGGCGGCATGCGCCGCCGCGTGGAGATCGCCCGCGGCCTGCTGCACGCCCCCCGGGTCCTGTTCCTGGACGAGCCGACCGTCGGCCTCGACCCGCGCGGCCGCCGCCAGGTGTGGGACTGCATCCACCACCTGCGGCTGGCCGAGGGCGTCACGGTCTTCCTGACCACCCACTACCTCGACGAGGCCGAGGTCTGCGACCGCATCGCCGTCATGGACCGGGGCGTGGTGGTGGCCCTGGGCACCCCGGCCGAGCTCAAGGCGCAGGCGGCCTGCGACCTCGTCCGGTTCACCGTCTCCGACACGGCGGCGGCGCTGCGGGCGCTGCGCGAGCGCTTCGGGCTGCCGGGACGCGTCGGCGCCGACGGCGGGATCACCGTCCGGGTCCCGGACGGCGCGGAGTTCCTGCCCCGGCTGGCCTGCGGGCTGGGCGTCCCGGTGCACTCGATGGACCTGTCCCGTCCCAGCCTGGACGACGTGTTCCTGACCTGGGCCCAGCGGCCGGCCGAGGCCCGGGAGGAGCCTTCCCCGGGGGCCGCCCCGCGGACCCGGCCCGCGCGCCGGGCCCTCCCGGCCCTGCGGAGCCGGATGGCGGGGCGGTACGCGTGAGCGCCGCCCGCGTGGCCCCGCGCCCGCGCGCACCCGTCGCCCCGCCGGCGGCCGCCTTCCCGCAGCCCCTCACCGGGATGCGACTGAGCTTGCGGGCCGTGCGGATCGTCTGGCACCGGGACGTCCTGCGGCTGCTCGGCGAACCGGTGCGGATCGTCACCGCGCTGCTCCAGCCGCTGATGTTCCTGATCGCCCTGGGCGCCGGTCTGGGCGCGGTCACCGGGCTGGTCTCCGGAGTGCCGTACCGGACGTTCGTCTACGCCGGGGCGCTCGTCATGCCGGTGGTCGTCACGTCGGTGACCTCTGCGGCGTCGATCGTGCAGGACCGGGAGCTCGGCTTCCTGCGCGAGATGCTGGTCTCGCCGGTCAGCCGGACCGCGATCGTCATGGGCAAGGTGCTGGGCGGGATGTCGGTCGCGCTGCTCCAGGGCACGGTCGTGCTCGCGCTGGCCGGTGTCGCGGGTGTCCCGTACGCCCCGTGGACGCTGCTGCGGCTGTTCGGATGCATGGCCGTGCTCGCCTTCACCTTCTCCTCCTTCGCGGTGCTGGTCGCGGGCCGGATGCAGTCCCCGCTGTCCTACACGGGGCTGACGCAGACGATCGTGCAGCCGCTGTTCTTCCTTTCCGCCGCCCTCTTCCCGCTGCACGGCCTGCCGGGCTGGCTGACCGTGCTGACCCGCCTCGACCCGCTCACGTACGCGGTGGACCCGATCCGGCGGACGGTACTGGAAGCGGTGGGCGCGGGGGCGCACGCCCAGCCGGTCACCTGGGCCGGGACGCCGGTCCCCGTGTGGCTGGAGCTCCTGCTGCTGGGCGCCCTGGGCGCCGGGATGCTGTGGGGGGCGGTGCGGACGTTCGACCGGGGTGCGTAGGACGGACCGCGTGCCGAACGGCCTACGGGAGCTTCCGCGGCCAGGCGGGGTGTTCCGGTCGGGGGTTCGTGTTCACGCTTCCCCCTCGGCGGGCGCGGCCCGGGCGGGTTCGGGCGAACGGGCGGCGGGGGTCAGGCTGAGCAGCAGCCCGGCGAAGGCGACGGCGGTCACGAGGGCCAGGCCAGTGTGCCGCTGTCGGCCAGGGCGCCGAGCAGTGAGGCGGCGGCGAAGGCGCCGAGGGCGGTCAGCAGGACGCGGCGCCGGCCCAGCAGGTCGGCGGCCCGGCCGCCGAGCAGCAGCAGGCGCCCCCCGGGGGTGCTCCGGGGCGGCTGGTTCGACGGCAGACGTTCGAGCGTAGGGGGCGCGGCTGCCGGCGCCCCTCCCCCGTTCGGCCCGTCGGCCGGGGGCGACGGTCCTGGCCGTTCGGGAGTCGGTCTACGGTCCGACCGGGTAGCCCCCCGCGGACTCCCCCGACTCCGCCGCGTCCGCGCTGTCGGGGCCCCGGAGCAGGGGGTCCTCGCCGGAGCCCGCTTCGTCCGGCAGGTCGGACGGTTCGGAGAAGTCGGAGAAGTCGGAGCGGTCCGACAGGCTCCGCCACGGGTCCGCGGAGTCCGTCGTGTCGGAGCCGAAGCCGACCGCCCGTTCGACGCGTCCGCCGTCCGACGAGCGGTCGGACCCGTACCGGTACCAGGCCGAACCCTCGGCCGGCCGCTCGGTTTCGATGAACGCCGTGCAGGCCATCCAGTACAGGTCCGTACCCGCGAACAGGGCCAGGACGCCCTGGCATTCGTGTGTCATCCCGGCGTCCACCTCGGCCTGCGTCGTCGGGCATTCGCCGACGGCCCCGGTGCACAGGCGCAGCACGTCCGGCACGGGGCCGACCCCGGGCCGGATCAGGACGTGGTCCTCGGACTCCGTCCCTCCTGAGATCCATGCCTCGCCGATCGCCGGGTCGCCGTGCAGCGCCAGGTTGGGGACGGCCCCCTCCGCGTCGGCGAACGCCAGAGGGCCCCACAGCTGGTCTACGACGTCGTGCCCGCCGGAGCAGTAGAGCACACCGTCGCCGTCATCGGCGTAGAAGGCGATCGACGTCCCCGGCGGCAGGGCGACCCTCTCGTTGCCGTGCGAGGTGGCCCAGCCGTCGGCTTCGATGCCCCCGATGCCCACGAAGACGTAGCTCATTTCGTCCCTTCACGATGTGTCGAACCGGGAGCCGGCCTCTGGTCCGTGCGGTCCGGACGCGGTGTCCCCTCCCCGCAGGGGGACGCGGGGAAGGGACGCCGCCGCTGCGGAGCCGCCCCGTTGCGGAGGGGCGACGTCGCCAGGCTAGGGGGGCGCGGCACCCCGGGCGTCGGCCGTTCCGCCCGCGATCGGGGGGTCCGGCGGATGGCGGACGGGGACGGGCCGAGGGGTGTAGTCCTCGCGCGGCCTCCCCAAAGTCTGCCCGTTCGGCCGGTGAAGCCACGACCCGGGAAATTAGGGTGTCGTTCACCGTCGCTCAAGGGAACGATAAATGGACACGCTCGACTTCGGCCGCGTGAACCTTCCGCATGAATTGACCAGCACGTACTGGGCGGTCGATTTCCTCTTCGCCAACGTGGGAAAGAGCCTCGACGAACTGTGGGAGGACCCGCACCCCGACGACCATTACACCGGCGCATTCAGGCGTTACTGCTGGCACTACCGGTCCCAGTGCCTGCCCCCCTGGGAAACCGATGTCTCGGAGGAGGAGTTCCTCGGACTCCCTCTGGGCCTCTTCGACGGCGGCAGCCGCACGGTCCGGTCCGTCATGGGCGCGACGCACGAGCAGTTCGCCCACGTCTACGCGTGCTTCCAGAACGCGATAGCCGAGGAGAGGAAGCCCCTGTCGAGGGACGAGAGGGAGGAAATACAGCAGTCCCTGCTCACGACGCTCCGGGCCGTGGACGCCCTGCTGGCCACCCTCGACCCCGACCCCGGTCCGGAAACCCACCTGGCCCCCGCCTCGTCCCGGCAGCCGGACGACTTGGGACGATGGGTGCTCGTGGACGGGAACACGACCCGGCATGCGGAACGCGAGCAGATCGACTCGGCCTACTTGCGGGGATGCAAGAACAACGTGACCAAGGGCGACATCCGCAGCCAGGTCAATCTCTGCCGAACTCTCGCGGGGCGCACAGGCATCGAGCCCATCACCAAGATCCTCGACGATCACGGGTATTTCCGGCACGCCCGCGACCTGTTGAACAGGAATATGGCGGAAGCGGTCCGCCGCAACAACCGCGAGTGGGCCGCGTACTGCGAACGCAAGGGGCTGGGGCGCAATTCGAGGGCCGCCATGCAGGCGTTGTTCCATGACCGGAGCACGCTCGAGGTCATCGCCACCCTCGCGGCCGCCGGTCTGGAGGCGAGGCACCGGGAGCGGTTGGCGAAGGCCCTGCGCGCCGACACCCGGGGCAGGCGGAGGCCCGGCTCCCGCTGAGCGGCCCCTTACGGTTCTGGCCGAGCGTCACCCGGTGCGGCCGTCCTTCGCGCGCGGCGGCGGCCACCGACAGGTCGACCGGATCGGGGGCGCGCGAGGTCGACCGGAAGCGGCGGGCGGGGGTTCCGGGCGGCGCCGTCGTTGCCCGAAAGGGCCGTGAAGAGGGCAGGGGCGACCCCGCCACGTCCCACAAGTGCCCTGTCGTGGAACGATCCCGGGGTGGCGGGCACCCGGCCGCGCAGCCCCCGGGAGGCCAGGTGGGCGATGGCCGGGTTGAGTCGAAACCGCACGCATTTCTGAGAACTGGGGACATCGATGCAGTACACGGAATATTCCGTCGCGGAGTTCAGGGACCTGGTCGACGCCGCGCGGACGAGCGTCGACCAGATGCTGGACGAAGCCACCCGCCAGGCCGACGAGCAGCTGCAAGCGGCAGGTGAGCGGGTCTTCCGGTACATGCAGCGGGCCGACGCCATCCGCGCCGCGCAAGGCCGTTACGTGGAGGCCGTCCAGCTGGCGGCGGCCTCGTTCCTGTCGGTCTGTGACGAGCTGTTGTCGCTCCAGGAAGGCTACGACGCGGAGGTGGACCAGGCCTGCGGCCTGATGGGCGCGGCCCCCGGACAGGGACTGGCGAGCGACGCCGGGACCGTGGCGGCCCTGTCGGCGAAGGTCCGGGAGATGGCGAGCGGCTACGCCGACAGGATCGAGGAGGTGCAGGTCCGCTACGTCACCGCGTGGAACGCCCTCGCCAACGAACGCGACGCGCAGCTCGACCTCTTCACGAGCGTGGTCGCGCAGGAATGCGGCGTACTCGTGGAAACGCTCGACTCCGCCGTCCACACCGCGCTCCACACCGGGGAAATGGCCGTGTCGGCGGCGTACAGCGGGGCGAAGGGGGCCGCCATCGCCATGGTCGTCGCCACGGCCGTCGGGGTGGCCGGGGCGACGGTCGCCGTCAGCGCCGCGGGCTCGGCCGCCACTGCGATCTGGAACTACTTCGCCACCCCCGTGCTCGCGGACTGACGCCGGGACGCCCCCCGTCGGCCGGCATCGTCCGGAACATGGCTTTTCACCCGGTCCTTACCGGCATGCCGGATACCATCCGTAGCCCGCGCCATCCCGCGCCATCCCGCGCCATCCCGCGCCGGCCCGGGCCATGAGGTCCGCCGAGAGTCCGAACGGAGCCGTAGACCCGCGATGGGTGAACCCCCCGGTCCCTGCCGTGCCACGTCCTGCCCGCAGACCCACGAGGCCGCCCGGCCGGGAGCGGGGGCGGCACGGTGACGGAGATCCTCCTCCTGCTCCTCGCGCTCGCGCTGACGCTGGCCTGCGCCGTGTTCGTCGCCGCCGAGTTCTCCCTGACCACCGTCGAACGCGGCGAGCTCGAACGCGCCACCGCCGCCGGTGAACGGGGTGCGCGGAGCGCCCTGGCGGCCGCGAAGCGGCTCACCTTCCAGCTGTCCGGCGCCCAGCTCGGCATCACCGTCACCTCGCTGGTGATCGGCATGCTCGCCGAACCGTCGGTGTCCTTGCTGCTGCGCGGTCCGCTGACCGCGCTCGGGCTGCCCGCCGACGCGGTGCCCGCCACGGCGACCCTGCTCGGCGTCGCCCTCTCCACCGTGGTGCTGATGGTGGTGGGCGAGCTGGTGCCGAAGAACTGGGCGATCTCCCGGCCGCTGGCCGTCGCGAAGGTCGTGGCGGGCCCGCAGCGCGCGTTCACGGCCGTGTTCGGGCCGCTGATCCGGCACCTGAACGATACGGCCAACCGGCTGCTGCGCCGGTGCGGGCTGGAGCCGGCCGAGGAGCTGGCCTCGGCCCGCACCCCGCAGGAACTGGTCGCGCTGGCCCGGCACTCGGCCCGCGAGGGAGCGATCGAGGCGGACTCCGCCGAACTGTTCGTCAGGACCCTGCGCCTGGCCGAGCTGAGCGCCGAGAACGTGATGACCCCGCGCGTCGACGTCCACGCCCTGCCCGACCGGGCCACGGCCCGGGACGCGGCGGAACTGACCCTGGCCACCGGCCTCTCCCGCTTCCCCGTCTACCGGCTCAGCCTGGACGAGGTCATCGGGACCGTCCACATACGGGACGTCCTCGCGCTGGACGAGGACCGGCGGGCCGGGACGCGGGTGACGGAGCTGATGACCGCGCCGCTCCTGGTCCCGCACTCGCTGGCGGTCGACACCCTGCAAGGCCGGCTCGCCGCGGCCCGCACCATGGCCGTGGTCGTCGACGAGTACGGCGGGACCGCCGGCGTCGCGACCATGGAGGACATCGTCGAGGAGGTCGTCGGCGAACTGCGCGACGAGCACGACCCGCTGGAGGTCCCGGACCTGGCCGAGGCCCCGGACCAGGACGGCCGCAAGGTCTGGGAGGCCGACGGAAGCGTGCGCCTCGACGAGCTGGAGGAGATCGGCTTCACCCTCCCCGAAGGCCCTTACGAGACCCTGGCCGGTCTGATCGCCACCCGCCTGCAGCGCATCCCCGTCGCAGGCGACACCCTCACGGTCGACGGCTGGGACCTGGACGTCCTGGACGTCCGGTACCACCGCGCCGATCGGGCGGCGCTCACCGCCCCCGCCGGCACCGCCCGTACCGCCCCCGCGATCGGGGAGGACGCCCGATGACCGCGCTCCAGCTGCTGATCGGCGCCCTGACCCTGGTCACGAACGCCTTCTTCGTCGCCGCCGAGTTCGCACTGCTCTCGGTGCGCCGCAGCCAGATCGAACCGGCGGCCCTCAAGGGCGACCGGCGGGCCGGGGCCGCCCTGTGGGGTCTGGAGCACCTCTCGGCCGTGATGGCCACCGCGCAGCTGGGCATCACCATCTCCTCGCTGGTCCTCGGCGCCGTCGCCGAGCCCGCCATGGCACACCTGCTGGAAGCCCCGTTCGCGGCGGCCGGCGTGCCCGGGCCGCTGGTCCATCCGATCGCGTTCGTGATCGCGCTGGCGCTGGCGACGTACCTGCACATGCTGCTCGGCGAGATGATCCCCAAGAACATGGCGCTCTCCGCCCCCGCGCCGGCCGCCCGGCTGCTCGGGCCGCCGCTGGTGGCCCTGACCCGGACCCTGCGCCCGGTCGTGTTCGGCGTCAACACCCTCGCCAACGCGCTGCTGCGGCTGCTGGGGGTGGAGCCGAAGGACGAGGTCGCGGCGGTCTTCACCCACCAGGAACTCGCCCTCATGGTCAAGGACTCCCAGGACGCGGGCCTGCTCGGCCCGCAGGACGGCGAACGGCTCCAGGACGCCCTGGAGCTCGGGACGCGCAGGATCGCGGAGATCATGGTCCCCCGCGACGGGTTCGTGACCGTGGGCCGGGACGTCACCCCGCGCACGCTGGAACGCACCGCCGCCCGGCACGGCTTCTCCCGGCTGCCCGTGGCCGGCCCGGACGGCGCGGTCCTGGGCTTCCTCCACATCAAGGACGCCCTGGCCGCCGCCGACCGGAGCGCCCCGTTCCCCCGCAGCACCCTGCGCACCATGACCGAGGTGACGGTGGACACCCCGCTGGACGACACCATGACCGCGATGCGCACGGCGGGCACGCACCTCGCCGCCGTCACCGGTGCGCGGGGCACCGTGGTCGGCTTCGTCACCATGAACGACGTCCTGGAGGAACTCGTCGGCGCGACGGCCGCCGGTCAGCGGAAGCGGACCTGGTAGGGGGAGCAGCGGGCCAGTTCCGCCGCGACCAGCCTGCGCCGGTTCGGCGGGACGTCCTCCAGCAGCAGCCATCCCTCAGGGGAGCCGCGGTCGCGGCGGCTGTCGTTGGGGACCACCGAGAGGCTGCAGTAGGCGTGGTCCCCCAGGCCCGCCGCGAAGGCCGGGTGGTCGTGGGCCGCGCCGACGGCGAAGGCGGATGCGCTGACGACGCAGTGCAGGACGCGGCCCCGGCCGGCGGCCCGCAGGGCGTCCCTGTTCGCGGCGGTCAGGGCCTGACGGTCGGCCTGGAGGAGGCCGCGTAACGTGTCCTCGGCGAAGGCCTGGAGGCTGCCCTCGCTCGCGAAGGTCCGCTCGACCCAGGTGAACACGGCGAACGCCGCGATCCAGTACAGGTCGTCGGCGTGCGGGAGGCCGAGGGCGCCGTCGCACGGGTGGGTCGCCCCCGCGTCGGCCTCCTCCTGCGTGGTAGGGCAGGCCCCGAGGGTGTCGGTGCACAGCAGGACCGGATCCGGGCGGCCTCCACTGCCCGGTTCGACGAGCGTGTACCCGTCGAACTGCGCGTCTCCCTCCCACACGTCGCCGAGGCCGTACAGCGTCAGGTTGGGGACGCGGATGCCGCCGCCGAACGACGGCCAGGGGGCCGCGAGCTGGTCCCAGATGTCGGGCGCGTCCAGGCCGAGGAACAGGCCCTGTTCCGCCGTCAGGCAGTGGAGCGTGGTCCCCCGGGGGATCACGGTCTCCTCCGGGCCCGGCGTGCAGCGGGTGTCGGCTTCCAGGGACCCTCGTCCCAGCAGGATGTACGGCATCGGGCGGCCGTCCTCTCGTCCGGGGAAACGCGTCCCCCGATGCTGTCGGCCGGCGACACCCCCCGACAGCCCTTCTCAGGCAGCCGTTCGGGCACCACGGCTGCCCGAACGGGTCGCGCTGCGTCAGTCCGCGCCCGTCCGGCGGCCGCGCCACACCGTGAGGGCGATGACGATGCCGGAGCCGATGATCCACATCACGCTGGGCCAGGCGGCCGCCCGCTCGACCAGCCCCTGGATCCCGGGGTCCGGCTTGATCGCCGTCACGAGGGT
The DNA here is from genome assembly GCF_042893675.1 of Streptomyces sp. NPDC001594. Lineage (NCBI taxonomy): Bacteria > Bacillati > Actinomycetota > Actinomycetes > Kitasatosporales > Streptomycetaceae > Streptomyces > Streptomyces sp. NPDC001594. The sequence continues at coordinate 122,423 of NZ_JBIAVB010000013.1, forward strand.
GAAGACGAGGGAGGTCACCCCGCACACGATGCCGAGCGTGCCCCAGTACGGCCGACCCGCCTGCCTGAGCGTGGCGCCGAGCACGATGATGCCGACGCCACCGAAGAAGAAGCAGGTCCCGGCTGCCACCAGGTGCGCCACGGGATGGAGGTTGTACGGGGTGAGGCCGCTCGCGGTGAGCCCCGCCCCGCCGACGGCCAGCGACCCGAAGGCCAGGTTCCGCGGCCGGTCCGCAGGCAGGAGCACCGCGTTCAGCAGCGTGCCCGCGACCAGACAGATCCCCCCGGCGATCCAGGCCCCGTCGGCGGCGTCGTGCAGGGGGGAGCAGAAGCGGGACCCTCCGACGTAGCCGCACTGCGTGATGCCGAGCGCCGAGATGATCTTGGCGATCAGGTTCTGGCTCGTCGCACGGGGAAGGACGATCGCGTTGTTCACGACGAAGATCTGGACCAGGGACGCCCAGAGGAGCCCTCCGGCCATGAGCCTCTTCGAGGCGGCGAAGTTGAGTCGGCGCACGGTGCAGCCCGATCGACGGCGGTTCCCCCGTGCCCAGTGTGTCGCTCCGGCGGGACGGGGAGCGCCATCCCGGCCCGGCGAGTCCCGGAACGCCCGGCCGGCCGGGGGACGGCCCGGGACGGCGCCCGGTGCGCGGCAGCCCCGCCCTTCCGCGCAGCGGCGCACGCCCCATCGGCTGCCCCATCGGCCGCTGCCGGCCGCTGCCGGTGACTGACAGCATCGGTGCCGTCACACCTGCGGAGGAAGGCGAGGCCATGGCCCTGATCCTGCTGGGCTTGGGGAAGCCGAGCGCCGGTCCGGGTGAGGTCCCCGAGGGGATGCAGTTCGTCGCGGTTCCGGCCGGGGTCACGCTCCACGTCTGTTCCGACGAGGGCTGGGGGCTGGGGTACGGGCCGGGCCAGCCCGGCATCTGGGAGCAGCTCTGCCGCCCCCGGAAGACGAGCGGCGCGTGCCAGGTCGCCAACGGCCTGGCACTGCGGGGCGGCTGGGAGCTCCACGACGAGAGGCTGCTGCGGCATGGCGACTTCGCAGGCCACACCGTGGTCGCGGCCGGCGGCGCGGGCCCCGATCCGCTGCTCCTGTGCGACGGCAGGCCCGACACCTGCCCGACCTCTCCGGCGCAGCTCGCCCTGGGCTGGACGCACGACTGCACCGGCGTCCTCGGCCGGGCGGGGCTCTCGGGAGACGTGTTCCTGATATCGGCCTTCTTCACCCACTCCTTCGAGGATCCCGGGCCCACCGCGGCCTGCCCGCCGCCGGGGGGCGCCGGCTGCGACGGGCCGGGCGGGTCGGCGCGCTGGACGCCGGACGCCGCCGCCCTGGCGGAGATCGCGGAGGTCAACCGTGTCGTTCTGGGCCGGGCCCCCGAACCACGGACCGGCGCCCTCCCCCGCGAGCGCCTCTTCTGCATGGCGGGCGGAGGCCTGTTCCTCGTCTCCCGCGACACCGACTTCAGCAACCACGACCCCGTACACACGGGCTGGGTGATGCGCCACAGCGGCTACGCCGACCTCGGGAAGCTCTTCCTCGACCACGGGGCCGGCCGGGACGGCGTCATCAGCATCAGCTACTTCGGGGAGCTCCCCGAGCGACAGGCTGAGTTGATCAAGCGCTCCGTCGAATCGCTGTCCGACCTGCAGGTCATGTTCATGTAGGACGAAGGGATCTTTGCGTGAACCTCATCGGCTACGCCGCGCTTCCCGCACTGCTGACCGCCCCGGAGCCGGCGGCGGGTTCCGCCACCGCGGCCGGCGAGATGGGCGCCACGCCAGAGCAGTTCGCCGAGCTCTTCGCCTACTTCCGCCAGGCGTTCGCGGAACGTGCGGGACGCCTACGCCCAGGTCGCCGCCGGTGAATCCCTCCGCAACGCCGCTGCCGCCCCTGAGGCGCACGCCGACCTGGGCGGCCAGGCGCTCTACTGCCAGGCCGCCCTGGACCATGAGGCCCTCAGCCTCCTGCGGGAGGTCCTTCGCGATCGAGGCCGGCGGCCACGGGATGGACGCCCGGCAGCGGGAGCGTCTGGCTTCGAGGCCGGAGGGGCCGTGACGGAACGGCCTGGCCCGGACGGGGAGTCGGGTTCGCCCGTACGGCCCCCTTCCCGGGCGCCGTGCGCAGGTGGCGGCCCCCACCGGTACTAGCGTCGGCCGACGGTCGCCGGTCGGCGGCCGCCGCGATCCCGACGGAGCCCGAGTGCCGACACCTGACCGCCCCCGCCTCGACTCCCGCGGCAGGCTGGTGCTGGCCTCGCTGGTGCTGATCATCTTCGTCGGATCGCTGGACTCGACGATCCTCGCCACCGCCCTGCCGACCATCGCCGCCGACCTGGGGGACCTCCAGCACCTGTCGTGGGTGGTGACCGCCTACCTGCTCGGCGTCACCGGCTCGGCCCTGATCTGGGGCAAGCTGGGCGACCTCTACGGCCGCAAACCCGTCCTCCAGACGGCTGTCGCGCTCTTCCTCGTCGGCTCCGTCCTGTGCTCGCGGGCGCAGAACCTGCCCGAACTCATCGGCTTCCGTGCCCTGCAGGGCATGGGCGGAGGCGGCATGTGGGTGGTTCCGCACGCCGTCCTGACCGCGCTCGTCGGCCCCCGGGAGCGGGGCCGCTACCAGGTGTACATCGCTGCGGCGGGCGCCTCGGCCTGCGTCCTCGGGCCGCTCGCGGGCGGTGTGCTGGTCGAACACGGCTCGTGGCGGTGGGCGTTCTACCTGAACCTGCCGCTGGGGCTGGCGGTCATGACGGCCCTGGCGTTCTGCCTGCGCCCGCAGCGGCCGGAGGAGCAGCCCCGGATCGACTACTGGGGAAGCCTCCTGATCGCCTCCTGCGCGGCCGCGGTCACCCTGATGGTCACCTGGGGCGGCGTCGTCTTCGCCTGGTCGTCCGCGCCGATGCTCGTGCTGTTCGCCGTCACCGCCGTCCTGATCGCCCTGATCTGGCGGGTCGAACGCAACCACGCCGAACCGCTGCTGCCCGCCCGGGTGGTGCGCGAGCGCGTCTTCCGCATCGTCGTCCCGCTGTCGTTCTTCTTCTGGGTCGTCCAGTCGGGGGTGGTCAACTACCTGCCCCTGTTCTTCCAGGTGGTCAAGGGGACCTCCCCGACCGTCTCGGGGCTGCTGCTGCTCCCCATGTCGCTCAGCGGGCTGGTGTCCTACACCGTCAGCGGCCGGGCCGTCTCCCGCTCGGGCCGCTACCGCCACTTCCCCGTCATCGGGTCCCTGCTGATCGCCATCGGGCTGGGCCTGTGCACCGGCCTGACCAGGGAAGCCTCGCTGCTGCTCTACGGCGCCGCGCTGCTGGTGCTGGGCCTGGGCTTCGGGCTGGTCTCGCAGATCGCCCTGATCGCCGCCCAGAGCGCCTGCGCGTACCGGGACATCGGCGTCGTGACCTCGGGAGTGATCTTCTTCCGGAACCTGGGCAGCGCGTTCGGAGCGGCGCTCTTCGGCGCCGTCCTCAACCGCAGGCTCGTGCACCACCTGACCCGGGGCATCGACACGGGGGAGTTCACGGCCGCGGAGGCCGCCCGTATCCACAAGGGGCAGCCCCTGTCCGTGCCGGACATGGCCCCCGCCGCCCGGCACACCTACGTCGACGGCTACGCGGCGGCCGTGGACGAGGTGTTCCTGGCCGGCCTGGCCGTATCCGTGCTGGTCCTGATCCTGGCCTGCGTCCTGCCGCACGTACCGCTGCGCGGGACGATGACCAAGCCGGTGCCACGCAAGGACAGCACGGTGATCCCCTCGCTGCCCCTCGGGGACGAACCCGTGCGCAAGGCCCTGGAACACCTCGCCGAAGGCGGCCTGCGGCCGGTGCGCCGGCGGGCCGGGGAGCTGGCCCTGCGTCACGGCGTCTCCCTGGAGGAGCTCTGGCTGCTGTGCGCGGCCGCCCACGGCGGCGGCGTGGAGGAGGGGCAACTCACCGAGGTCATGGGCGTCTCCCGGCGGACGGTGGACTCCCTGCTGCGGACCCTGCGGGCCAAGGGGCTCCTCCAGGACGCCGGCCGGCACTCCGTACCGACCGCGGACGGCGGCGAACTCGTGGCCGACCTCGCTGCGGCGCTGCGCGCGCAGCTCGAACTCCTCGCCGTCCCAGGGCCGTCGGGGCCCCCGGACCTGCGCGCCTACGCCGTGGAGATCCTGGCGGAGGGATCGGTCTTCCGCACCGGTCCATAGGGTCGCCCCATGGCCGAAAAGGAACGGTTCGCTGCCTGGAAATCTGCCTTCTCACGGGCTGTGGGGCCGCCGGGTGTGCGGCAGCATCGAAGACCTGGCCGAGCCGAAAGAGAACACATCACCCATGGGCTACATCCTGCTGGGACACGGAAGCCTCGACCTGGACCCGGAGCGGACGCCCCCCGGCACGGAGATCGTCGGGATCCCGCAGGGGACCAGGATCCAGTTCTACACGGACGTGGGCCAAGGCCTGGTCTTCGATGCGACCGAGCTCGGCGTCTGGGACCGGCTGACCTCGCCGTGGCCGCCGCTCGACTGCAGCAACGTCACCTACAACCTGACGCTCGACAGTGCCCGGCGGCTCGAGGCCGCCGCGCTGCGCCACGGCCCGCTGCTCGGCGGACACCAGCTGGTCCGGGCCGGTCTGGACGGCTTTCCCGACCCGCTCCTGTTGTGCACGGGCACCCCCCGGACCTGCCCGACCGACACCCGGCAGGCCGCGGCCGGGGCCAGGCACCGGTGCGACGGCGCCCTGGGCCGCCTCCAGGGCCACGACCTGCACTGGCTGGCCTGCGCCCTCGTCGAGCCCGCCGGACAGGAGCCGGTCGACACCGTGACGGCCGGACTGTCGGACGCGGTGCTGCTCGGGGAGGACCCGTACTGGGTTCCGGACGCGTCGGACCACGCGGCCATCGAGCGGGTCAACCGGGCGAACGCGGAAGCCGCCGGGGACGGGGAGACCCTGCCCTACCTCGTGGGCGGCTCCACGCTCCTCATAGGCGAGGGCCACACCCGCAAGCACGAGATGTACGCGCGGCACCAGGGCGACAGCGCCGCCGGGTGGTGCGACGTCTACCGGGGCGGGGAGACCTCCGCGGTCGGCCTGTTCCACATGTGGACCGTTCCGCTCCACCACCGGCCCCTGGTCGAGGAGTGCCTCAAACGGCTCTCCGACACCGCCGAGGTCGCCTTCGTCTGACCGGGGCGCCCGGGGCCGGGTCAGTACCAGTGGTTGCGCTGCCAGAAGTCCCAGGCGCCCTGGGGGCTGCCGTAACGGGTGTTCATGTAGTGCAGGGCCCATGCGATCTGGGTCGCGGGGTTGGTCCGCCAGTCGGCACCGAAGGCTGCCATCTTCTCGGCGGGCAGGGCCTGCCCCAGCCCGTAGGCGCCCGAGGGGTTGCGGGCCGTCGGGTTCCAGCCGCTCTCGTGTGAGATGACCTCGCTGAACGCCTTGTACTGGGCCGCGTCGGGGATCCGCTGGTGGGCGATCTCCTGCGGGGTCCGGGTGTCCGCCCGGGCCGAGGCGGCGCCCGCGAACGGCACGCCGACCGCGATCACGGCGGCGGTCAGCAGGGCGACAGCCCCCTTCCTGCGGCGGGTGGGTCGGGCTGTCGGGACACGGTGCACGGGCGGCCTTCCGTCGGGGGTTGGGGCACGATCCCCGCCGGTTGCGGCGTCGGGCCGCCGGGGGAACCGCTCCACCCGGTGTAGACGGCCGGTCCACGGCGCCGCAAACACCCCCCGCTGCTAAGCCCGTTCGTAGGGCTCGGGCTCGCGGCCCCCACCGTGTAGCCGGGCGGGAGCGCAGGTGGCGACGGCGGCGAGGGCCGGCGAGGAGCCGACGAGGCCCCCTACCCGCCTTCGTAGGACGGGCCGGGACGTGCTCTGCGTCACGGTGAAGGAGGGCCGGTGGGAGGGACGGCGGACGAGCACCGGCCCGCCGACCGGTGGTCGGCCGTGGTCCCCCGGCCGACGGGCCGACCGGGGGGGCGGTGGACGACGCCACGTCGCTCCGTCACGGGCGGCAGCACTCGCCCCGCCCCGTGGCGGGCGGCGGGAGGGTGATCAGCACCGACGTGCCCCGGGGGCCGGAGGAAATGGTCATGGTGCCGTCGGCCGCCTCGATCCGGACGCGCAGCGAGGCGAGGCCGATGTGGCCCTCCAGGAGCTTGCCCCGGAGCTCGCCCGGGGCGATGCCCAGGCCGTCGTCGCCGACCTCCAGCCGCCACGTTCCGGCCTCGTCGGTGAGGGAGACCTCGAAGCCGGTGGCCCGTGCGTGGGTGACCACGTTGTTCAGCAGCTCCCGGACGGCCGTGAAGACGAGGCTCTCGCGCGGGTCGGGGGGGTCGGGATGCCCGGGACGGCCCGTGTCCTGCTGCACGTTGACGGTGCAGACCCCTTCCAGACCCGTGCGTTCCGCCGTGTTGTCGGCCAGGAGGCACAGGACGTGGCCGATGCCCTTGGCCTCCAGCATCAGCGGGTGCAGGGCCGTGGTGAGGTCGCGCAGCTGCCGGGAGACGTCGAGCAGCCGGTCGCGTGCGGTGGCCACGTCGTCCGGCGCGGCCGGACCGCGGGCGGTCGTGCCCAGTTCCAGGCGTACGGCCAGGACGGACTGGAGCGGCCCGTCGTGCAGCAGCTCCGCCAGCGAGGCCCGCTCGCGTTCCTCTGCGCGCATCACCTCGGCCAGCAGGTGGGCCCGTTCGCAGACGAGCTGGCGGATGCGGGCCTGCCGGTCCTGGTACTGCCGGGAGACCACCACACAGGCCAGGCAGGCCAGGACGAGGAAGGCGAGGACGGCGAGGGTGTTGCGGTCGCCGACGCGCTCGCGCAGGCTCGCGTCGAGGAGCAGCAGCGCGAGGTACGAGGCGAAGCAGGCCAGCGTGATCAGGGCGGTGTGCCGTACGCGCAGCTGGAACCCGGCCGACATGGGGACCAGGAACAGGGCCAGCGCCAGGGCGGGCGAGCCGTCCGAGACCGCCTGGAGGACGACGACGACCGCGATGTCCGCGCAGAGCATGGCCATGGCGGGCCGGGCGGGGGACCGCCGCGCCGGCAGGTGCCGGCGTGCGGCCACCACGGCCAGGACGAGGGCGCCGTAGCCGGCGAGGACGGCCGCCTGCGGCAGCGGGACGAGGTCCTCGCCGGGGTCCTCCAGGGCCGAGGCCAGTGCGAGGACGCCGAGGAACCCCAGGCGCAGCCAGGCCGCGAGGCGGGTCACGTCGGCCCGGTGGGAGGTCAGGACGTCGGCGAGGTCCGCGCCGGCGTGGGTGCACCGCGGTCCCCAGCCGTCGCCGGCGGCCGCCGTGCGGTGCGACGGGCAGTCGCGGATGTGGGGGACCTCGATCGGCCGGCCCGGCCGGTGGGGCGGTCCCGCGGGTGCGCGTTCCGTCCGTACATCGGGGCCGGGGGCGGCCGTGCGCCGGTCGGGGCCCGCGTCAGTCGAGGATGCCACGGCGCATGGCCTCCGCCACCACCGCTGCGCGGCCGGACACGCCGAGCTTGTCGCAGACGTGCTGGATGTGGGTCTTGACGGTGGACGGTGCCAGGTAGACGGCGCGGGCGATGGCCGGGGTCGACATGCCGGACGCGAGCATGGTGAGGATCTCCCGCTCCCGCTGGGTCAGGCGGGGGTCGCGGACCTCGCTGCGGCTGCGGATCTCCGATATCAGCCCCGCGGTGAGCCGGGGCGGCAGCACGGGGTCGCCCCGGTGGCAGGCCTTGACGGCCTCGACGATCTCGCGGGGCTCGGCCTCCTTGGTGAGGTATCCCCAGGCTCCGTCCCTCAGGGCCTGGTACACGGTCGCGTTCTCGGTGAACGCGGAGAGGATCAGCATCCTGGTGGCCGAGCCCGAGCCGGACGCGGTGAGGGCGACCTGGACGCCGTCGAGTCCGGGCATGCGGTGGTCGAGCACGGCCACGTCGGGCTCGACCTCCATGATGGCGGCGAGCGCCTCCTTGCCGTCCGTGCAGACCCGCACGACGTCGAGGCCTTCGTCCGCCTCCAGTTCCCGGCTCACGCCGTGGCGGTAGACGGGATGGTCGTCCGCGATCAGGACGCGGATGCGTCGCGGCCTGGTCGTGCTGTCCATGTCGGGCCTCCATAAGTGACGAGTTCCCATCGTGTCCATCGCGGTCGGCGCGCGTACGAGACGTTCGGGCAGCAATTGGACCGATTCGAACCGGCCCTTTCGGGGGATTGACTGCGCGCGAACGGGCAGAGGCGCGCCCGGATCGAGGGCGGGTGCGGCGCCACCGCGCCCGGTCTCCCCGGCCACCGCCTCCGCCGCGACGGGACCGCACGGCAGCACGGCCGCCGCGGTCGGTGGTCGGTCCAGCCTCGGCCGTCGGGACGGGTCCGCAGGCGGCCCCTTCACCTGCCTGATGGTGCACGACTCGGCCGTGACATGTGACGTATCGGTATGAGGGAGCACCTCATACCGATCAAGGAGAGTCATGTCCCCTGGCCCGCATGCGCATCCGGAATCCCCGACCCGCCGCAGGCTCCCCAAGCGCGTCGCCGTCTACGGCGGCCTGCTGGCGGCCGTCCCCCTCGCCGCGTTCGGCGCCGCCACGATGGGGCACGCCGTGTCGCTGACGCCGGCTGCGGAATCCACGGCCGCCCAGCCCTTCGAACAGTCCGTCACCTCGGACGGTACCGACACCACATGGACCTTCAGCCTCAAGGACCGCCGGCCCCTCGGCTACGTCGGCGTCAACTTCACCCCCAAGGGCCAGGGGCAGCAGAGCCTGGAGATGAAGGCGTCCGCGGACGGCAAGACGTGGACGCTGAGCCGGCCCGCCGGGGTCACCACGAAGGAGTTCACGTACTTCTTCGTCTACAAGAAGGCCGGCGCGAACGTGAACGAGCCGACGACCCCGGTCTTCGACCAGAGCGGCCGTCCCGCCGGCGGCCCCTCGAACCCACCGGAGAAGCCGGTCGACCCGCCGGCCGGCGGCAGCTTCCCCCTCAAGATCGTCGCCAAGGACTCCGACCGGGACGACTACGTCACCATCGTCGGCCAGGCCACCCCCGGCCGGTACTCCTACGTCACCGCGGACGGCGGGGTCAAGCCGGTGACGGACCAGCCGAACGGCATGTCCTTCCCGCTCAAGTCCCTGGCGGGCGGCACCGTCTCGCTCCCGCCGGAGTTCCAGGGCGGCCGGATCTTCCTCTCCAAGAAGCCGCTCTCGATGCCGCCGGCCACGTCGAACGGCGCGCCCAGTGACGTCGGGTACGTCCAGCCCGACCTCAACAACCCGGCCGATCCCAACCAGGGCAACCCGTACGACTTCTTCGAGTTCACCTTCAAGCACGGCGCGGCCGGCCAGAAGGGCATCCACTTCGGCGGCAACACCACCCAGGTGGACGGCTTCTCCCTCCCGATGACGGCCACGCTGAAGCAGGAGTCGTCCGGCTACGAGCAGACGGTCGGCATCCAGGGCAAGAGCGCCGCCGAGGTCATCGCCTCCTACAAGAAGTTCGTCGGCGCCGACTCCGACTTCGCCGGGCTGGTCGACGCTGCCGGCACGCACATCAGCGCCCCGCGCTCCGCCAAGGCCTTCCAGGGGCCGGGCGCGCACTACTTCGACAGCGCGGTGAACAGTGCCTGGTCGAAGTGGGGGAACGGCTTCAAGCTGGTCAACGGGGCCGACACCTACGAGGGCCGCACCGAGGGCGGCAGGCTCAGCTTCAAGAAGTCGGTGAACGGCAAGCCGACCGGCGAGTCCGGCTCCGTGGGCAAGCCGACCACCCCCGAGGTGGCCGCCTGCAACGGGGCGCTCTCCACGGGCTCCGACATGGAGAAGTTCGTCGAGGCCCACCTGTGCGCCGCCTTCAACCGGGGCATCACCCAGAACGACCCGTCGACGTGGAAGGACCCGAAGACGTATTACCCCGCCGGGGCGACGTCCAACAAGTACGCGGCCTTCTTCCACAAGGAGGGCCTGCGGGGCCTGGCGTACGGGTTCGCCTACGACGACGTGCACGACCAGAGCTCGGTGATGATCCTGCCGAACGCGAACGCGCCGACCAGCCTGACGCTGCGCGTGGGCTGACAAACGCCGGACGCCCGTCCGGGGGGACGGGCGTCCGGAGGTGGTGCGGGGACCGGCGCTCTCAGGCGGCGGTCTTCTTCAGCCAGGCCACCGGGTCGAGGAAACCGCCCTTGCGGTACTCGGGCTGGGTGCGGACCTCGAAGTGCAGGTGCGGACCGGTGCTGTTGCCGGTGGAGCCGACGTAGCCGATCAGCTGGCCGGCCTGGACCTGGGCGCCGGGCTGCACGCTCTTGCCCGAGAGATGGGCGTAGAGGGTGTAGGTCCCGTCCGCGTGCTTGATGCGCACGTTGACGCCGTACGACGGGCTCGAGTCGGAGGCGATCACCGTGCCGCCGGCCGCGGCCTTGACCCGTGAGCCGTGGGGCGCGGCGAAGTCGCTGCCGGTGTGGTAGCCCGCGGAGTATCCGGCGGAAGCGGTCCCGAAGTTCCGCCCCTCCGCGTTCGCGACGGGCTTCACCCGGGAGGACTTCGGCCCCTGGGGCTGGGGACGGGGGGACTCCTGCCGCGCCTCGGACGTCGGGACGGGCCTCGGCGCGGGCTTGGCACCCTGCCGCTGCGGGGCCGGTGCCGTTGCCTTTCCGGGCACCTTCAGGACCTGACCGGGCAGGATCACGTCCGGGTCGGCTCCGATGACGGGCTTGTTCGCCTCGTAGAGCGCACGCCAGTCCCCGGCGCCGCCGTCGCCACCGTGGCGCACGGAGATGCCCTGGAGGGTGTCGCCGGAACGCACCGCGTACGTACCGGACGAACCCGAGCCGGAGCCCTGCTCCTTGGCGGCCGGCGGCTTCGCAGGCGCCGGGGGCTTCGAGGGGGCCGCGGGCTTCGTGGGGGCCGGCGGCTTGGAAGCGGCCGGGGGCTTCGAGGGGGCGGGGGCCTTGCCACCCGTCTTGCCCACCAGCCCGTTGAGGGGGTAGCCCGTCTTCGCGTTGCAGGTCCAGGCCCTGGGCCCCTGGCCCTTGAGGATCTGCTCGGCGACCGCTATCTGCTGGTCCTTGCTGGCCAGGTGCGGCTGCGGCGCGTACTTGAGCCCGCCGTACTCCCTCCAGGTGGGCAGCTGGATCTGCAGGCCGCCCGTGGAGCTGGCGTGACCGTACGGCAGGTTCCACCGGCCGTTCGACTCGCACTCGGCGATCTTGTCCCAGGCGCCGGCACTGTTCGGCGCGGCCGAGGCCGTGCCCGACAGGACGAGGGGGGCGGCCAGGCCGATTCCGGCCGTCACGGCCACCGAGGCCGCCTTGTGCTGGACGCCGCCGCTGCTCGGTCTGCGGTGTCGGTTGTGTGTTGCCATGTGCGGTTTCCTCCGTCAGCCGGGAAGGACACGGTGGGGGTTCGGCCTCCGGCGCCGTACAAGGGGGGTGACGGCTCCGGAGAACTTCGAACGTATCTCCGCGTCCACCAGGACCAGCAGGACCGAAGGGCCAGCGGAAGGGGACGCCCGGAGAGGCCGGTTCGGCGGCGTCACGGACCCTCCGGGGCATGGCCCGATCGGGGGAGGGCACCCGCTCCGGGCAAGGACGACAGTGATGGTCGGCCGTCGTGCGCATCGGCGGCCTCTCGTGAGGTGATGCAGTGAACAGCAATTCCGCCCGCTCCACGCCGGGTGCCCCGTCCGCCCCCCTCGGGCACGTCGTGTTCATCACGGCGGCCGCCGCGATGGGCGGCTTCCTCTTCGGCTACGACAGCTCCGTGATCAACGGCGCGGTCGTGGCCATCCGGGACCGCTTCGGCGTCGGGCCCGAGGCCCTGGCCCAGGTGATCGCCGCGGCGCTGATCGGCTGCGCCATCGGCGCCGCCACCGCCGGGCGGATCGCCGACCGGATCGGCCGGATCCGCTGCATGCAGATCGCCGCGGTCCTCTTCACCGTCAGCGCGGTCGGTTCGGCGCTGCCGTTCGCCCTGTGGGACCTCGCGCTGTGGCGGGTGATCGGCGGCTTCGCCATCGGCATGGCCTCGGTGATCGGCCCCGCCTACATCGCGGAGGTGTCCCCGCCCGCCTACCGCGGCCGGCTCGCCTCCTTCCAGCAGGCCGCGATCGTCATCGGCATCGCCGTCTCCCAGCTGGTCAACTGGGGCATCCTGCACCTGGCCCACGGAGAGCAGCGCGGCGAGCTCGCCGGTCTCGAGGCCTGGCAGTGGATGCTCGGCGTCATGGTGGTCCCGGCCGTCCTCTACGGCCTGTTCTCCTTCGTGATCCCCGAGTCGCCCCGGTTCCTGATATCCGCCGGCCGCACCGAGCGGGCCAAGGAGGTGCTGCGCGAGGTCGAGGGCGGGCACGTCGATCTCGACGCCCGGGTGTCGGAGATCCGGCAGGCGATGCGCTCCGAGCAGAAGTCCACCTTCAAGGACCTGCTCGGCGGTCGGTTCGGGCTGATGCCCATCGTCTGGATCGGCATCGGCCTGTCGGTGTTCCAGCAGCTGGTGGGCATCAACGTGATCTTCTACTACAGCTCCTCGCTGTGGCAGTCCGTGGGCATCGACCCGGGGAGCTCGTTCCTGTACTCCTTCACCACGTCGATCATCAACATCATCGGCACGGTGATCGCGATGGTCTTCGTCGACCGCATCGGCCGCAAGCCGCTCGCCCTGATCGGCTCCGTCGGCATGGCGGTCTCGCTCGGCCTGGCCGCCTGGGCGTTCTCCTACAAGACCGGCACGGGAGCGGACATCGCCCTCCCGGGCACCCAGGGGACCGTCGCGCTGATCGCGGCGCACGCGTTCGTGCTGTTCTTCGCCCTCTCCTGGGGCGTGGTGGTCTGGGTGCTGCTCGGCGAGATGTTCCCGGGCCGGATCCGGACGGCGGCGCTGGGCGTCGCGGCGGCCGCGCAGTGGGTCGCCAACTGGGTCATCACCGTCTCCTTCCCTCCCCTGTCGGAGTGGAGCCTGTCCGGGGCCTACGTGCTCTACACGGCGTTCGCCCTGCTCTCGATCCCCTTCATCCTCAAGTGGGTGCCGGAGACCAAGGGCAGGGCACTGGAGGAGATGGACGCCCCCCGCGAGGCGCCCGTGCCGGCGGGCCGGTAGCCGGCCCGCCCCGGGCCCGGCGCCCGCCGGCCCCCCCGGTCGGCCCCCCGATCGTAGGAGGGCGACAGCCACCGACGGGGGGCCGACCGGGGGCAGCGCCGGGGCGCCCGCCCTCCGAAGAATGAGGACGCGGGCGTCGCACGGCCGACGTGACCGCCCCCCGACACAGGAGAACTCGTTCCGTGAAGATCGAAATCGGCGTCGTCGTCGCGGCCGCCGTCGCCCTGGCCGTCAGCCCGGTCGCCCTCCCGATGGCGGCCCGCGCGAGCACCGCGCCCGCCCCCGCCACGCAGGCACCCCTCGACCTGGACGTCCGCGCGCTGCGGCCCAGGACGACGCCCGTGGGCCACGGCGCCCAGGGCGTCCCGGGCCTCCCCGTCACCCTGGTCGGGGCCTCCGCGGGCTGACCGGGCCCGATCCTTTCCCCCACCGCCCCGTGCAGACGCGTTGAAGACCCGATGAAGACCCGATGAGGACCCGCTCGCCATGACCGATGCCACGCCCCCCGCACCGAGCCGCCGGTGGTGGCGCTCCAACAGGCCGCGGCGCACGGGCCCGCGCCGGCTGCTCCCCACCTGGCGCCGGACGTCCGGGGTGGTGCTCTCGGTGCTCGCCCTGAGCATCGGCGGCGTCCTTTTCGTCTACTCCCGGGTGGACGTCCCCGACCCGAAGGCCTCGGCCACCGCGCAGAGCAACGTCTACCGCTACGCGGACGGCACGGTGCTCGCGCGGACGGGTGAGTTCAACCGGCAGGACGTGGGTCTCTCCCAGGTGCCCGAGTCCGTCCAGCAGGCCGTGCTGTCCGCGGAGGACCGCGGCTTCTACCACGATTCGGGCATCGACCCCGCCGGGATGCTGCGCGCGGCCTGGAACATGGCGTGGGGCCGCGGCACCCAGTCCGGTTCGACCATCACCCAGCAGTACGTCAAGAACGCCTACCTCGACCAGGAGCAGACCCTCACCCGCAAGGCCAAGGAGATTGTCATCGCGGTCAAGCTGGCCCGAGAGGAGTCCAAGCAGAAGATCCTGGAGGGCTACCTCAACACGAGCTACTTCGGCCGCAACGCGTACGGGATCCAGGCCGCCGCGCAGGCCTACTACGGGAAGGACGCCTCCCAGCTGACCACCGCCGAGGGCGCCTACCTGGCCGCCCTCCTGAACGCGCCCAGCGCCCTCGACGTGAGCACCGACCCCGGCGCACGGCCCCAGGCCGTGGCCCGGTGGAACTACGTGCTGGACGGCATGGTCAAGGAGGGCTGGCTCGGCGCACCGCAGCGGCGGGCCATGACGTTCCCCGACCCCGTGAAGCCCAAGCCCCCGGCCGGGCTGAAGGGCCAGCGGGGCTACCTGGTCCAGGCGGTCGAGCAGTACCTCGTCGACCACAAGGTCGTCACCGCCCGGCAACTGGCCCGCGGCGGCTACCAGATCACCACGAGCATCGACAAGAAGCGCGAGGACGACCTCGTCAAGGCCGTCCAGGACAAGGTGACCGCCAAGCTCGACGGGGACGACCCCGAGGACCGCAGCGTGCGCGTCGGCGGTGTCTCGATCGACCCCGCGAACGGAGAGGTCGTCGCCCTGTACGGCGGCACCGACTACACCAGGCAGTACGTCGACAACGCCACCCGGCACGACTTCACGCCCGCCTCCACCTTCAAGCCGCTGCTGCTCGCCTCGGCGTTCCAGAACCACGCGCGGACCCGGACCGGCGAGCCGATCACCCCGGACACGGTCTACGACGGCGACGACAAGAGGCCCGTCCAGGGGTCGCCCGTCCCGTACGCTCCGGAGAACGAGGGCCAGGTCAGCTACGGGCCCATCACCGTCCGCAGGGCCATGGACGACTCGGTGAACACCGTGTTCGCGCAGATGGCCGTCGACGTCGGCCCGGCGAAGGTCAAGCGGACGGCCGTGGCCATGGGAATCCCGGCCGGCGTCCCCGGGTTCGGCGCCGGCCCGGCCCTCGCGCTCGGCGTCATGCAGGCCAGCGTCCTCGACATGACGCAGGCGTACGCGACCCTCGCCGCGCACGGCCTCCACACGCCCTACACCCTGGTCGACTCCGTCACCCGGGGCGACCACCACGTGACCCTGCCGGAACGGACCCCCGAGCAGGCGGTGTCCCGGCTGGCCGCGGACACCGTGACCTCGGTGCTGCGGAGCACGGTCGCCGACGGCACGGCCAAGGCAGCGCAGGCCGGCGGCCGCGAGGCGGCGGCCAAGACCGGCACCGCGGAGGACGACAAGGCCGCGCTGTTCGCCGGATACACCCCGGATCTGGCGACGGTGGTCTCCGTCATGGGCCAGGACCCCGACACCGGTCGGCTCGAGCCGCTGTACGGGGCGCTCGGCCAGAACCGGGTCAACGGAGGCGGGCCGCCCGCCGAGGTGTGGGCCGCTTACACCAAGGCCGCGCTGGCGGGCACCGCGCGGTCCTCCTTCGACCTCCAGCCGATGCCGGCCGCCACGCCGGCCCCGCCCGACCCTCCGGGCAACGGCTCGGCCACGACACCCCAAGGAGAGCTCTGATGAACCGTGCCACCGACTGGATCGACCAGCTCCTCGCCGAAGAGGTCGAGCTGCTGGAGTGGTCCGCCTGCGTACCCCTCGCCGCGTCCGGGCCGACGGCCTTCACGCTCGGCGGCACGCTGAAGTTCGAGAAGGTCGACCTGGCCGTGGAGGCGGAGCTCGACGTGGTCCTGGAGGAGGACGGCTGGCAGGTGAACGCGATCCGGCTGCCACAGGACCACAAGTGGGAGGACAGCACCTGGAACCGTCCCGACCACGACGTGCGGGCCTCCTCCGACGCGAAGGACCGGGTTCCGCGCATCAGGGCGATGGCCCGGCTGAACCTCTACCTCCTCGAAGCCCCGTACCTGGGCCGCTCGGGTTACGTCAGCCCGCTGCACGGGGACGGTCCGGTGGACTTCGACGCCGTCGGCTCCGGGAAACTGGGCGAGGCGCTCCAGGACGTCCTGCGCCGGGTCGGCTGAGCAGCGGGGCGCACCCGGGGCCGGGGGGCGCCGCGCCGCGCGCTCAGGACCGCGCCTCGGCCGGCCATTCCGTCAGGTCGAAGTCCCGGGCCAGTTCGCCCAGCGGCACGACGTGGAAGAGTCCGAGGGGCTCCTGGCACAGTGCCGTGTAGCCCCCCAGAGTGGTGTTGCCGACGCTCACGATGCGCAGTTCGGGCGGGTCGGTCGGGCTGTACCCGCGTCCGGTCCAGATCTGTCCGGCCCGGGCGACGCGGTAGACGTAGCCGTCCGCGTACGCCTGACGGGCTATGGAGAGGGCGGTGGCATCGGGCAGGAGGTCCTGTTCCCGCAGGTCCGCCCGGTACTGGTCGATCAGTTCGGCGGCGCCCTGCGCCCCCACGACGCGGTCGATTCGGAACGTCATCAGGTCTCCCTAGGGGTCGGCGGGCCGGGAGGCGGGCCGGGAAGGACGTACCGGTCTTCCTCCTGGACGGAAAGTGCGTCCACCTTCGCTCCCGCTGCGAAGACCTGCCACGGCCCCCGACGCACGCCTTCGCCCCGTGAACGCTGCACCATGGCCTGCCCGTTCGCGCCTGCCGCAGCGGAGCGCGTCAGCGTTCGGAGCCGAAGAAGAAGCGCCGGATCGACTCGGCCGCGGTCGGCGGCCGCCGCCGTCGGCTGCCGTGCCGGCCCGGAGGCGTGGCGCGGCGCCGCTCCGCCCGCGTCCCGCCGGCCTCCCCGGCCCGTTCGTTCCCTCGGCCGGGCGCCCGTCTCCGGTCCCGGGCGGCGGCGTACTCCTTCTTGAGGTCCGCCGCGAGGTCACGCACCGAGCGGCGCAGCTCCTTCTTGCCCTCGTCGATCCGGTGCATGAGGACGGCCGGGGACTGTGCGGGCACCTTGGCCCCGCCGGCCGTCCACTCCGGCGGCCAGCCGGGCCCCAGCATCCCCAGGCCCACACGCACCGCCTCGAGTTCGCCGATCAGTCCGGAGACGGCGTTCTTGTAGGTCTCCTCGTAGGACGCGCGCCGGTCGTAGATCCGCGCGACATCGGCGGCGCGGTCGCGGAAGTCCCCGTAGCCGTCCGCGAGCCGCCCGCTGGCCCGCCACCGGTCCACCGCGGCCAGCGGGTGCCCGAGTGCCTCCGAGGTCCAGTCGCCCTCCCCGATGGCCTGGACGAACACCCGCAGGCCGTCGAGGTCGGGCAGGGTGAGGGGGGCCAGGGGCCTGGACCGTTTGGGGACGGCGGCCCGCGCCCTGGAGAGCCTGGCGTTGCCGGGGGACTTGAGGTCGGGCATGTTCGGGTCACGGACCCGGCCCTCCCAGCCGACGAACGTGAACAGCTCCTGCCGTTCGGCCTCCAGCATCTGCCAGCCCAGCCGCATCATGGTCGCGTAGGCCATGGGGCTCTCCTGCGGGAGCTCGTCGGCCCCTCCCGGCCAGGTCGGCCAGCGGTCCTGGAGGCACAGCAGCCGCTCGGCGTAGCGCCGCAGCAGTTTCTGGACCTCCTGGAGCACGCTCGCGTACTGGCCGCCGGTGGCGGACTGGTCCTGGAATCCGGTGACGGCATGCGCGAGGTACTGCGCCGCGGTGGACAGGTCGGGGCAGCCCTCTCGTAGGGCGGGCAGGGCGGACAGGCGTTGGGCGTGGTGCAGCGGGTCGGCGAACCACTCGCTCGGGCAGCCGTCCCGTCCCATCGCCCAGGCGAAGTTCAGCATCTGGCTCATGGACTGCCGGACCTCGCCCGCGGGCCGCCCGGCGGGCCGCCCGGCGGCCTGGCGGCTGTCGGTGCCCGCGTCGGCGCGGGCGATCCGGCGGACCGCCCCCCGCAGCTCCTTGCAGCCGAGCCGCAGCATCCGGGCGTACTGGGCGGGGGCGTTGTCCCGGTCCGGTTCCCATGCGGCGGGCCAGTCCTCCATGGCCTCCAGCCGCGCGGCGGTCCGTTCCATCTCCGCGTGCAGTCCCGCGGCGGCCCGGCAGGCCTCGTTGCGCGAAGCGGCGTCGCCGACGCCGTCCAGGGCCCGGTCCAGCGCCTCGGCCCGCTTTCCGAGGCGGCCCAGCGCGCCCGTGGCGGACCAGGTGCGGAGATGGTCCAGGGGGGCGGCGAGGTCTTCGAGCCGTACGTCGCCCCAGCGGACGGCGTCGACCAGGCCCTGCAACGCCTCGTCGAGGGCGGGGGCCGCCGTCTCGTCGGCCGCGGCTCCCCGGGTGTCGGGGGCCTCGGCCGTCCATCCCGGGAGGTCCTCGGCCGGGGGGCGGCCGCCCGTGTGGGCCAGGTACATCCACCGTCCGGCGGCCATGTCGTAGCCACGCCAGTGGCGGGTGCCGTACGGGCCCAGTTGCTGGAAGCGGGGCCGTTCGGCGCTCCACGGATCGCCCTGCCCGGGCCGGCCGGCGCTGCGCAGGTACACCCGGCGGCGGTTGCGGGTGTCGAGGGCGGTCCAGATGTCGCCGTCCCACTGCGTCACCTCGGCGTAGCGCGGCTCCGGGGCCGCCGGAGCGGGGGCCGCTTCTCTCACGCCCGTCCGCTCGCCGGCCGGGGCGGCGGGTTGCCGGCCGGCGGCGATGTACCACTGGGTGCGGGCCGGCCGCAGCAGGGCCTCGATCTGCTCCGGCTCGTCGGTGGAGAAGACGCCCAGTTCGTTGACGACGAAGGCGGGCAGGCTTTCGTAGGTGTCGGAGCGCCGCAGCAGTTCCTCGACGTCCGGTTCGTCGACCCGCCCGGACATGGAGGAGGTGACGGCGTCGGCCAGCTCGGACCAGGTCTTGACGAATCCCGCCAGCTCCACCTGCGAGTCCAGCTCACCCAGGGCGGCCATCATCCGGCGCTGCCGGTCGCTCAGTCTGTCGAGGACCTCGAGGTGGCCTTCCGGGATCCCGCCCTCCACGCACGTACTCCTTCTCGTTCGCCTTCCTCCGGAACCCTAGGGGTGCTCACCGCAGCGGTCAGCCCGCCAACCGGACACGCGACAGGGCAGAGTCGGCTGCCTGCCGGGGCAGGCGGGCGGACTCCGCCGGGCGACGGGGGCGGCCGGGAAGGGCGGGCGGTGATTCCGATCCCGCTCGCGGACCCGCGGGATGGTCCGATCGGAGGGCACCGGTCGGACCTTTCTCGCGGGTCCTCGGTCCCCAAAGTCACGGCAAAGGACTCCTGATGGCCCTGCCATGTCCGGCCCCTGAGCTGGGTCGTTGTGGTGGAGGACCTTCGGCGGCACGGGATCGGGCCGGCCCCCGGCGGCCGACGGGGCGCCGAAGAATGTGGGTCATGGCTGACGTGCCGGAAACCAGTCCGGCCCACAGGAGGTTCCACCATGCGCAAGGCACTCACTCTCTCGGCAGCGGCGGTAGCGGCCGCCGTCACCCTCGGCGCCCCCGCCTCGGCGTTCGCGGCTGACGCTCCGCCCGTACCGGTCAAGCCCGTGTCGCAGCCGGTGCAGCCGCTGACCGCACCGGCCAAGGACGTCACCCCGCCCATGCAGCCGATCGCCTCGCCGACGCCGGCGCCGGTCCTGGGCGTCACGCTGGACCCGTCGACGGCTAAGCCCGGCGACAAGGTGGACGCCGTCATCACGATCAAGGGGCAGCTCTCGGACGCCAAGCTGAGCTCTCCCGTGCTGACCGACACCCAGGTCAAGGACGGCCGGGGGAGCGGGAAGGTCAAGGCCGACGCCAAGCCCGGCCGCTACCCGGTCACGGTGAGCGGAACCGCCGACGGCAAGCAGGTCTCCGCGAACGCCTTCCTCACGGTGGTGCCGGCCGCCGCTCCGGTGAAGCCCGCGACGCCGCCGGCCCCGGTGAAGCCCGCGCCGGGCGACAAGCCCGAGGCTTCGGTGACCCCGCCCGAGAAGCACATCGTCCCGAAGGGCTCCGTCGACACGGGCATGGCACCCGTCGCCGCCTCGTCGGGTACCGCGGACCTCACCGCCGCGGGGATCGCGGCCGCCGGTGCGGCGGCCCTCCTCGGCCTGACGCTGGCGAGCCGCCGCCGCAGCCGCAGCGACTCCTGAGCCCCGGGCCGGGGGGTGCGCCCCGCGTCCGGTCCGCCTCTCCGCCGGCTTCCGGAGCCCGCGCCGTCCGCCCGGGCGCCGTCAGCCGCCGGTCCGCGCCGGACGACCCGGGCCCCAGAGGGACGGCGGCGAGGCGGGTGAGGGCCCGCCGCACGGTCGTTCGACCGTGCGGCGGGCCCTTCGTCGTGCGGCGGACCGGCGCTCCCCTCTCACCGGACCGCGGCCCGCTCGCCGCTCTCCGACGCCTGCGGGGCCGGAGGCAGTTCCCGGACCGCCGTGCCGTCGGGGGCCCCGAAGTCCACGCGGACCCTGGCTCCGCCGCCGGGCGGGGACGCCAGGGAGATGCTGCCGCCCGTGGACTGGGCCAGGCGGCGCACGATGTCCAGGCCCAGGCCGCTGGATCCCGATCCGCTGGCCCCGCGGCGCAGGTGGGCGGGGTCGATGCCGGGGCCGTCGTCCTCGACGGACAGGCGCACGCGCCCGTCCCCGCGCCCCGAGACCCGCACCCTCAGGGCGGTTCCTTCGGGGGTGTGGCTGAACACGTTGCCCAGCAGCGCGTCGACCGCGGCCGCCAGGGCTTCCTCGGGGGCGCAGACGGTGTGGTCGCGGCCGGTGACGGTCAGGCGGCAGGAGCGCAGTTGGTCCTCGGCGAGGGGGGCCCAGAAGGCCACGCGCTCGCGGACGATGGCGGCCAGGTCGGAGCGGACCCCGTCGTGGTCGAGGGCGGGGCGGCGTGTGCGTTCGATGACGTAGCTGACCTCCCGCTGGAGCCGCCGGGCGCTCTCCAGTACCTGCGCCGACTCCTTGGGGTCGGCGAGGTGCTGGGCCTGGAGCATCAGGGCCGCGACGGGCGTGCGCAGCCGGTGGGAGAAGTCCGCGGCGGCCTCCCGTTCGGCCTTGACCCGGTCTTCGATCCTGGTGGCCAGGGTGTTGAACGAGTGGCCCAGCCGGCGCAGTTCCGGCGGTCCGGCGATGGCGACGCGGACGGTGAGGTCGCCCCGGGCCATGGCGGTGGCCGCGCGGACCAGCCGCTCGTGCTGGCGTGCGAGGCTGCGCCCGAACCGGTCGGCGAGGAGGGCGGCGCACAGCGGCAGCAGGACGAGGGCCACCGCGATGGCCGTCCAGACGCGGTGGATGGCGGTCCACTGGGGGCGGGAGTCGATGGGCGCGACGACCAGGAGGCGCTGGCCGTCGTAGCTGGTCACCGGGATGAGCACGGCTTCGCCGCGGGGGCCGGGGCCCAGGCGTTCCCGGGTGGGGGTCAGGTTCGGGCGGTGTTCGGCTTCCCGGACCTGGGGGGACAGCGGGTCGATGGCCCGTCCGACGGTGCGGCCGCCGGGCAGCAGGACGGTCACCCCGTCCCGTCGGGGCACGAACCGCCGGAGCTCGTGCTCCAGTTGCGGTGCGTCGCCGGTCATGTCGGAGATCACGGAGGCCAGTGAGGTGGCCCGGGCCCGTGCCTCGATGCCCGCTTCCTGGAGGTAGGCGTGGCGCGCGTACAGCGCCAGGGGCAGGGCGAAGATGGCGGTGCTGAGCAGGGCCGCGATGGCCACCCGCAGGGCGATGCGCCACCTCATGCGGCGGGCGGGGCGTACAGCTTGACTCCGACGCCGCGCACGGTGTGCAGGTAGCGGGGGGAGACGGCGCTCTCGCCCAGGCGCCGGCGCAGCCACGACAGGTGGACGTCGACGGTCTTGTCGGTGACTCCGAAGGCGTTCTGCCAGACCTCCGCGCGCAGTTCGGCCTTGCTGACCATCCGTCCGGCGCGTTCGGCGAGGTAGGACAGGAGGGCGAACTCCTTGGGGCGCAGCTCCAGTATCCGCTCGTCGAGCGAGGCGGTGTGGGCGTGCAGGTCGATGACCAGGCCTCCGACGCGCAGGGGCGGCCGCAGCGGGTCGGGCTGGGTGCGGCGCAGGACGGCGGCCATCCGGGCCTGGAGGTGTTCGGCGGAGAAGGGTTTGATGACGTAGTCGTCGGCGCCGAGGTTGAGGGCGGCGACGGTCTGCGACTCCTCGTCGCGGGCGGTGGCGATGACGACGGGGGTGTTGAGGGAGGCGCGGAGCATCTTGAGCACCTGCATGCCGTCGAGGTCGGGCAGGCCGAGGTCGAGGACGATGATGTCGACCCCGCCGCGGAGGGCGTGGGTGAGCCCGTCGATCCCCGTGCCCACCCCGATGACGCGGTGGCTGAGCTTCTCCAGGGCGAGGGTGAGGGCCCGGCGGATGAGGTCGTCGTCCTCGACGAGGAGCACGTGGGCCATGGGTTCTGGTCAACCAATCAGGACGGTGCCGACAGAGGTGATCTTGGCGTTGGGGCCGGGGACCGGGTCGCTGCAGGTGATGACGGTGTCGCCGGAGCGGGCTGCCGGCTTGCCGCCGATCAGTACCGTGGCGCTGCCGGTGCTCACGGTGCCGCTGTTGTCGGGCGGGCGCATGAACATGCCGCCGGGCGGGGTGGGCGGGAGGTGGGGCGGCAGGTTGAAGGCTTTGGAGCCGACCACCGCGGCGGGTCTGCCGCCGATGAGGACGGTGGCGACACAGCCGGTGGTGAGGGTCCCGGAGAAGGGGAACGGCAGCAGGGTGGGGACGGGGCCGGCGGGGGTGGGGACCAGCACGATGTGCCGGTCGAGGCCGGCGACACGGTCGCCGAGTCTGGCTGCGGGGGGCACGGGGCCTCCTGGCGTCGGAGCGGACGGCGGACGGGGGGTGGCTGACGGCGGGGCGGCGGTCAGGGGGTGAGGGTGTAGGTGCGGCCGGAGAAGGCGACGGCCGGGGTGCACTGCTTGGATCCGGAGTTGGTGCAGTTCACCGCGAGTTCGAGCTTCTGGCCCCCGGTGAAGGTGAGGGGCTCGGTCCAGTGCCATTCCTTCTTGGGGTCCTTCAGGTCGAAGGAGTGCAGCACCTTGCCGTCGCGGCGTAGCTCGACGGTGCCGCTGTCGCCCGCGAGGTTCTCGATGTTCAGGTCGCCGACGGTGAGCATCCTGTCCTTCTCCACCGTCTTCGACTCCCCGGGGGTGAACGCCCCGGGCTTGCCGGGCTTGGCTGCTGCCTTGAGCCGGAAGTTGGTGCCGGCCGCTGCGGCGAGGGCCGGGAGGTCGGCGTCCGTGGCGTAGTCGCGGCCGGAGAGCTCCACCGCCGGGGTGCAGTTCTTGCCCGCGCCGTTGGTGCAGTTCACCGCGAGCACGATCTTCTGCCCCTCGGTGAAGGTGAGCGGCTGGGTCCAGTGCCACTCCTTCTTGGCGTCCCTGAGGCTGAACGCGTACAGCACTTCGTTGTCGCGGCGCAGCTCGATGGTCCCGTTGTCGTCCTTGGGGTTGTCGATCTTCAGGTCGCTGAAGGTGAGGAGGTTGCCCTTGGGCACGGGGTCGCTGTCCTTGGCGGTGAAGTGCCCCGGTCCGCCGGGCTTGGAGTTGGCCTCCAGGCGCAGTTGCCGGCTGGCGCCGTCGGCGAGTGCCAGCGGGGCGTCGGGCTCCGTCCCGCCGGGCTGGTTCCCGGGGGCGCCGCCTCCTCCCGAGGGGCCGCCGGACGGGCCGCCCCCGCCGCCCTTGGCGGGGTCCTGGCCCTTCTGGCCTCCGGCGCCGCCCTTCCCGGCGTCTCCGTCGCCCTTGCCGCCCTTGCCCTTGTCCTTGTCCTCGGGGTCGGGGCTGCCCGATCCGGAGGGGGAGGCGGCGGGCGGGTCGGCCTCCTTCTCGGAGCCCGTCGCGGTGAACTTGCCGAGCCAGGAGTCGGTGTCGGCCTTGAAGAAGGTCGGCAGGAGGAGGAAGGCGACGATCGCGGCTCCCACGGCGAGCAGCAGGGCCTTGGGCATCCACGGTGCGAGCATGGCGGGCTGGACGAGGGAACCGGCGGCCTCGCTCTTCTCCCCGCCGCCCTTGGCCTGGATCCGGTAGACGTGGGTGCGGTTCTCGCCGCGCAGGAACCGGTCGCGCGGCACGAGCCGGTAGGACACCACCCGGGTGGTGCCGCCGGCCACGGTGACCGGCGGGGGGAAGCGGAAGCGGAGCTTTCCGTCGTCGTCGGCGCCCGTGAGCCGGACGGTGACGGGGGAGTTGCCCAGGTTGTCCACGGCCACCCGGCCCCGGGCCGAGCGGCTGCCGCGCAGCGTCCGGTGGAGCAGTTCCAGTTCGACTTCCTGGTAGCCGGCGACCTCCACGAAACCCTCGACGATGGCCGAGCGGTCGGTGTCCTCCTGGGACATCACCCGCAGGGCGTATCCCGTCCGGCCCTGCTTGACCTCGGCCTTGCGCGGCGGGGAGAACTCGATCTCCACGGTCTCCACCTCGCCGGGGAAGATCCGCACCTCGGGGGTGGACACCTTCGCCCAGTCCTTGGCGTCGCCGAGGACGTCGAGGTGGAAGCTGTCCACCACCGTGCCGTCGTTGAACAGTTTGACGGAGCAGGTGGCGCTCCCGCCCGGCTCGACTTCGGTCACTTCCTCGCCGAGGGTGGCGACGACTCCCATGGGTTGTTCTCCTTCAGGTTTCTCGCACGCGGATGTCCGCACGCCGGAGCGGCTGCCGTGGTTGCCCGCGGTGGGGCTAGATGAAGCCCTCGCGGATCGCGTACGCGACGGCGTGGGACCGGTTGCGCAGGTGGAAGCGGCTGGTGACGTCATGGAGGGTGTTCTTGACCGTCCGCTCGGAGTACGCCAGCTGCTGGGCGATCTCCTGCGTTCCGTAGCCGGTGGCGACCAGCCTCAGCACCTCGGTCTCCCGGCTGGTCAGACCGGAGAGCCCGATGCCGCGCGGGGCCAGCACGTGGTGCTGGAGGTTCGCCACCTGCTTGAGCAGCCGACCCAGCAGGTCGGGCGGGACCACGCCGGCGCCGCGGCACACGGAGGTGACGACCTGCACCAGGCGGTCCGGGGTGGCCTCGGAGCGGCGCAGCAGGCCGGCGACCCCGGCCTCGGCCGCGGCGATCACCCCTTCCTCGTCGAGGTTGCCGGCGACGATGACGACCCGTTCGACCCGGGACGCGCGCATGGCGCGCAGCAGCTGGAGCGCCTGGGAGTCGACGCGTTCCACGGCGAGGAGGCCCACCGTGCCGGGGTCGACGAGGCGTTCCTCCACCACCCTCAGCTCGGTCCGGTTGCGGATGGAGGCGACGAGTCCCGTCTCGGACAGCGGGTCCGACGCCTTGATGTGTACGCGTATGGGCTCGGCCATGAAGGCTCCTCACGAACAGTCCGTTTGGGCATGTCCCCCCTGGCCTCGCCGGTACGGCACGCGCCGCGGGACGCGTCCCGGGGGAGGCAGGTCCCGGTGCGCGAGGCGTACGTGTCGGTGGCAGCCGTGCGCCGGGTGCTTCCCGAAGAGGCACCTCCAGTCTCGGGGCCGTTGCCCTAACGGTGGGTTAGCGGAACGGCATCGGTGCCTCAAAATCCCGCTGACGTGCTCGTTCGTGGTGTTGAGTGGACCGTGGGCACCCCGGGGACGGCCACTTGGGGGTCCCCGGTTCCCCCTTCTGTTCGTCCGATCGACGATGCCCGCGTGGCGGATCGGCCCCACAGACTGGCCCCCTGACCACCGGCCGGCCGCCGGGGCTCCTCGGACGCCTCGCCGGCGGCCGGACGCGGGCGTGCCCGAGCAAGAACGCCGTCCTCCGCGCGTCTGCGGAGGGGCTGCGCAGTCCGCGGTCCGACGGCGTCCACCCCAGACCGGAGCTGACGTGTCCACACCTTTCCGTTCTCGCCGCCGGGCCGCCCGGGCCACCGCCCCTCCCGACGGCCGCATACCCGTCCTCGGCCGTCTGAGCGTTCCCACCAGGATGCTGGCCGTCCTGCTGATCCCCCTGATCGCCGCCGTGGTGCTCGCGGGCCTGCGCGTAGACGACGCCCTCGGCCAGCGGGACCGCTTCGACCGGCTGCACCGGATCGCACAGCTCAGCCAGTCGGGCACCGCGCTGATCAACGACCTCCAGCGGGAACGCGACCTGCTGGTCGATCCGCAGGCCCGGGACGCCGCGGGCTCCGGCGCCCTGCAGGGCCAGCAGGAGCGTACGTCCGCGGACGCGCGGGCCTTCGTCGCCGCCGCCCGC
Source organism: Streptomyces sp. NPDC001594 (assembly GCF_042893675.1). Taxonomy (NCBI): domain Bacteria; kingdom Bacillati; phylum Actinomycetota; class Actinomycetes; order Kitasatosporales; family Streptomycetaceae; genus Streptomyces; species Streptomyces sp. NPDC001594. The sequence goes on from NZ_JBIAVB010000013.1 coordinate 148,472, forward strand.
GAGATCCCGGCGAGCAGCCGCCTCGACCAGCACATCCAGGCGATCGAGGCCGCCGTCGGCTCGCTCCCCACCCTGCGCCAGCAGGCGGACAAGCAGAGTCCCGCCCAGCTCAGCTCGGCCTACCTGCGTGTCCTGATGCCGATCATCGGCGTCAACAACGAGCTCTCCGGCGGCCTCGACCAGTCGTACTCGCCGGGCTGGTCGACGTACACGCTCGCCCTGGACACGGCCATGACCTGGAGCGAGCGGGCCCTGATCTCCAACGCCGCCAGGAGCGGCACCCTCTCCAACGAACAGCGGGCGGCCCTGCTGTCCTCGGCCCGCCTCCAGGAGATCGCGGCGCAGGAGTTCCGGGTCAACGCGATGACGGCCGACGCCGCCGCCTACAACAAGCTGGTCGAGAGCCCGGACGTGGCCGCCGCCAACGAGGCCGTGAAGGCCGCCGGTTCGGTCCCCACCGACAAGCTGGCCGCCAACGCCCTGCCGGCCAACTGGTACGAGGCGTTCAGCAAGAAGATCGACGACCTCCGGCAGCTCCAGGGGACGGTGGGCGAACGCCTGGTCCAGGACTTCGCCCAGGACCGCGACGACGCCCAGGCCCAGGCTTACAGCGACCTCGCGGTGGCGGCGGTCATCCTGGCGGTCGCGCTGCTGCTCGCGTTCTCCGTCTCCCGCTCCATCCTGCGCGGGCTGCGCGCGCTCGAGACCTCCGCGGTGGACGTGGCGGAGAGCCGGCTGCCCGCCGCGATGAAGGCCCTGACCTCCGGCAAGGGCGGCGGCGCCGAGCTCCAGGTGGCGACGGTCGCCGGAAGCGGCCGCGACGAGTTCGCCGCCGTGGGCCGCGCCGTGGACCAGCTGCACCGGGAGGCCGTGCGCCTGGCGGCCGGCCAGGCCCGGCTCCGCGAGAACGTCGGCGCCATCTTCCGCAACCTCGCGCACCGCAACCAGGCCCTGGTCCAGCGCCAGCTGCGCCTGATCACCGACCTGGAACGGGACGAGCCCGATCCCCAGCAGCTGGCACGGCTCTTCCAGCTCGACCACCTCGCGACCCGGATGCGCCGCAACAGCGAGAACCTGCTGGTGCTGGCCGGAGCCGAACTCGGCTCCCGGACGGTCGGCCCGATGCTGTTGCACGACGCCGTGCGCTCGGCCATCTCCGAAGTGGAGCAGTACGAGCGGATCGTCGTCCACGCCCTGCCCGAGGCGGCGCTGCGCGGCGAGGCCGTCCGGGACGTCGTCCACCTCCTCGCGGAACTCCTGGAGAACGCGGTGTCCTTCTCCAGCCCGCACACCGACGTGACGGTGGACAGCCAGCGGCTGCCGGACCGGCGGCACGTCCTGGAGATCTGCGACCGCGGCATCGGGATGAGCCCGGAGCAGCTGGCGGAGGCCAACCGCGTCCTGACGGAGGGTCCGGAGCTGGACGTCGGCATCTCCGAGCAGCTCGGCCTGTACGTGGTCGGCACCCTGGCCCGGCGCCACGGCATCGCCGTCACCCTGCGTCCGGGCTCGCCCGGCACGTCCACGCTGGTGATCCTGCCGCCGGAGCTCGTGCAGAGCGGGGCGGGGTTCGTTCCCGGCGCGCGGAGCGGCGCCCCCGCGGACCCGTCACCCGTCGCGGCGCCTGAACCCGCCTCCTCGGGACCGCACGTTCGGCCCGTCCTCGAACCGACCCCGCCGCCCGCCGCGGCTCCCAGCGACCCGCCGACGGTGCAGCTGCCGACGACCCCGGTCCCGCCCGCCCCGGCTCGCGGCCGGACGGAGCAGCCGCGGCGCGGCGGGCCGGGCGTGGGCACGGACGTCCCGTACCGGGAGCCCGCCTCCGCGGACGCGCAGCCCTCGCAGGGCCCCCTGCCCCGGCGGGTACCGCAGGCGCACCTCGTGCCCGGCGGGGTCGACACCGCACCGGGCGGTGCCGGCGCCCCGCGCGACCCGGAGCGGGTGCGCTCGCGGCTGAGCGGTTTCCAGAGCAGTTCGGAGCAGAGGGGCGACGGGGGGCCGCGAGGTGACTGACCCCACCGGAGCCGGCAACGGTGAGCTGGACTGGCTCATCACCCGGTTCGCCGAGGAGAACCCGTACGTCGAGCAGGCCGCCGTCGTGTCCAGTGACGGGGTCCTGCTGGCGCACAGCGCCCGCGGCAGCGACGCCCACGGCGTGAACCTGGCCGCGGTGACCTGCGGCATCGCCGCCCTGGCCCTCAGCTGCGCGGAGATCACCCAGGGCGGCGGGGTCCGCCGCACTCTCGTGGACCTGGACCGCGGCTGCCTGCTGCTGTGCTCCCTCAGCGAAGGCGCCCTGCTCGCCGTGCACGCGGCCGACGGCTGCGACCTGGCCGTGCTGGGGTACCAGAGCGCACGCCTGGCCCGCCGGGCCGGGAGCGTCCTCACCCCGGCCCCCCGCACCGGCACGTACGCTCCCCGGCGCCTTCCCGAGCTGCCCCGGGGTGCGCTGTGACGGCCACGGCGGGGGGCGCGTACGCCGAGCCGTCCGCGCCCGGGACGATGCCCGAGGAGTTCCCGATCGGGCCCCGCCCGTACGCGGTGACCCGCGGCCGGACCCAGCCGTCGCTGTACCTGGCGCTCGAACTGCTGGTCGTCGCCGTCATCCCGGTGCACGGCCCGCAGGGGGGCTACCCGGCGCAGCAGCCGGCGGACCACCTCCCGCCGGAACACCGGCTGGTCCACCGGTTGTGCGCGACCCCCCTGTCGGTGGCGGAGGTCGCCGCCCATGCGGAGCTCCCTCTCGGCGTGGCGCGGATCCTGATCGCCGATCTGATCGAGGGCGGACTGGTCCACGCGCACGCGCCCCAGCACGGACCGGACGGCCAACCCGACACGCGGCTGTTGGAAAGGGTGCTCGGTGGACTGCGCAGCCTCTGAAGGGCCGGTGCCCGGCGACGGCCGTACCGCCTCGGCGAAGATCGTCATCGCCGGGGGGTTCGGCGCGGGCAAGACGACGACGATCGGCTCCGTCAGCGACATCGCCCCCTTGCGCACCGAGGCCAGGATCACGACGGCTTCCGAGGGGACCGACGACACCACGCACGTGCGGGGGAAGTCGACCACGACGGTGGCGATGGACTTCGGCCGCGTGGCCCTCGCCCACGATCTCGTGCTGTACCTGTTCGGCACGCCGGGTCAGGACCGGTTCTGGTTCATGTGGGACGACCTGGCGCACGGGGCGATCGGCGCCGTGATCGTCGTCGACAGCCGGCGGCTGGCGGACAGCTTCGCCCCCGTCGACTACTTCGAGGCACGGGGGCTGCCCTTCGTGGTGGCCCTGAACGCTTTCGACGGCGCCAGTCCGCACACCCCCGAGCAGGTCCGCGACGCCCTCGGCCTGGACCCGGCGGTGCCGGTCGTGCGGTGCGACGCGCGACAGCGCACGGACGTGGTGCCGGTGCTGATCAGGGTCGTCGAGCACGCGTTGCTGACGCACTGCCGCAGCACGTCCTGACGGCCGCCGGACAGCGGCCGCTGCCCATCCCGCTGCCCATTCCGCTGCCCGGTCCGGCCTGGTGGCCGGCGGTCGCGGTGGCTGTGATGAAGAGTCCGTTGTTTCCCCCCGATCCCCCGATCCCCTGAGCGAAGGAGTCCGATGCGAGGGCACGGCAGGACCGCTCCGGTCCACGGCATACGGGCGACCGCCCCTCCCGCGGGCCACGGCACCCCCGGACCGGCCGTCCGCCGCGGCTGAGCCCATGGGACGCCACGCCACCCCGCGAGGCCACCGCGCGCGGGCGGACCGGCGACGGCCGCGCCGGCGCCGCGGACTGCGCGTACTGGGCTGGACCACCGCCTTCCTCGTGCTCCTCGGCGGGACCGGTACCGCCCTGGTCGTCCACCGGCTCAGCGGCAACGTGAAGAGCGTCGACATCGACGCCACCCTGGGCGGGAACCGGCCGCAGACCTCCGGCACCGGGGCGATGAACATCCTGCTGCTGGGATCCGACAGCCGTTCGAACGCCGGCGAGTCCGCCAAGGGCGGGGACCCGGGACGCTCGGACACCACGATGGTGCTGCACGTCTACCAGGACCACCGGCGGGCGGCCCTGGTGTCCATCCCCCGCGACACCATGGTCACGCGCCCCGCCTGCACCACCCCCTCCGGCGGGAAGGACCCGGGCGGGCCCCGCGAGATGTTCAACGCGTCCTTCACCGTGGGCGGTCCGGCCTGCACCGTCAGCACGGTGGAGCGGATGTCGGGCCTGCGCATGGACCACTACCTGGAGCTCGACTTCAACGGCTTCAAGAAGGTGGTCGACGCCCTCGGCGGGGTCGACATCACCCTCACCAGGCCACTCAAGGACCGGGCCAGCGGCATCGATCTCAAGGCCGGGAGGCACCACGTCGACGGCGAGCGGTCGCTGGCGCTCGTGCGGACCCGCAGCGCCGTCGGCGACGGTGGCGACCTGGGCCGCATCCAGCTCCAGCAGGCCTTCCTCAAGGCCCTGCTGGCCCAGGTGGGCAGCGCGGGGACGCTCGGCAACCCGGCCAGGCTGCTCGCCGTGGCCGACACCGCGACCAAGGCGATGACGACCGACAGCAAGCTCGCCGGAGCCACGGCCCTCGTGCGCCTCGCCTCGGACCTCAAGGGCCTGGACTCCTCGAAGCTGCAGGCGCTCACCCTCCCCGTCCGCCCCTACCCGCAGGACGTCAACCGGGTCCAGCCGATGGAGGCCGAGAGCCGGCGGCTCTGGGACGCCCTGCGCGCCGACCAGCCGGTGCCGGAGTCGGTGAAGGAGCGGTCGATGGGCGACAAGGGCTCGGCGGGCGGGGTCATCGCCCCGTGAATCCCGCGCTCAGCCGCCCGGCCGCTCGGGGGCGGCCGTCTCCGCCCTGAGCGGGAGGCGCACCTCGACGACCGTGCCGGTGGGGGTGTTGGGGTGGACCGTGAGGGCTCCGCCGACCTCCTGGAGGCGCAGCTGCTGCGCGGCGATGCCGATGTGCCCCTGGGCGACCCGCTCCTTCAGGACGCTCGTGGGCAGCCCGATCCCGTCGTCGGAGACGGACAGGCTCGCCTCGGTCCCGGTGACCGTGAAGCGGACGACCACGTGCCGGGCACGGGCGTACTTGACGGCGTTGGTGAGGAACTCCCGGGCGCAGTTGTAGAGGAGCCGGTCCGCTTCCGAGCCCGCCGGGGAGGCGTCGCAGACCACCTCGACGGTGAACTTGCCCCGCTCCGCCGCCCGCTGCGCCAGGTCCCGGAGCGCCTGCTTGAGGCCGACCTGGTCGAGGACCGAGGGGTGCAGCTCGGTGACGGAGGAGCGCAGCTGGCGGGCGGCGTCCCGCAGGGCCCCGTCCGCCCGGTCCAGGGCCGGGTTCGGGCCTGCGTCGGCCGCCTCGTCCACGTCGAGCCGGGCCGCGAGCACGCTCTGCAGCGGCCCGTCGTGCAGGGCCTCCGCCAGGTCGCGGCGGTCCCGTTCCACGAGGGAGAGGGTGGTGGCGAGCATGGAGGCGCGGCCGTGGGCCAGGGCGGCGATGTGTCTCACCCGTTCCTGCTGGATCCGCGAGAGGAGCACCGCCGCGAGGCTGACCAGGGAGAGCGCGATGGTGTGCCCGATGGTGTGGTGCAGGCTGACCGGATCGCCCAGGTTGCTGAGGTTGGCGTCGAGGCCGTAGAAGGCGGTGGCCAGGGCGCCGGTGACCGCCGTCACCTGGGGACGCAGCTGGAAGGCCGTCATGATGACGACCATCAGCAGCCAGTCCGAGATGAACGGGTTCTTCCAGTCCGGGTCGGCGACGTAGCCGGTGACGCTGAGCAGGACGGCGAGGGTCGGCAGGTCCACCGTCGGCACCGCCCAGGCCACGTGCCGTATGGCTCCCCGGCGCCAGGCGAAGACGAGCATCGCGAAGGTGTACAGGGCGTAGCAGAGCAGGATCAGGTCGGCCAGGCCGGCGTTGCGCGGGGGGAAGAGCACGGTCTCCGCGAAGGCGGCGCACAGCAGGCCGAGGCGGAGCACCGCCTGGCGTTGCAGGGCGCGCTGCTGGAAGGTGCCGAGCAGGTCGGTGACCTCGTCTTGGCCGTTGACGAGGGGGAACTCGTCCAGGCCGGGTCGCAGGCGGGAGCGGAGCGGGCCCCAGGCCCGCCGGAGGGTCGCGCCGGCGCGGGAGGGTCCGGGAGTGCCGGAAAGTCCGCCTCTGCCCTCTTCGGGGGTGTCCGTCCGCTGGTTCACCCGGCCAGTATGGCCGTCCCCGCGCCAGGTCGGGCGACGGCGCCGGCTTCCCGCCCGGGCCCGGGGCGGCGGCCTGCGGCGTCAGCGCCGGGGCCCGATCTGGCGCCCCACCGGAAAGCCCTCCGGACCCTCCTCGCCCGGGCTCCGGCGATGCGGACGGGAGACGAGCCGGACGTCGGACGGCGGGCCCGACACCGGCTCGACCGGCGGCACCAGGCCCGCCGTGAGCACGAGCTCCAGCGCCGGCCGGGCCGGTACGCCCAGGCCGGCGAAGACCCCGGCCAGTTCGGCGGCCGTGCCGGCGGCGGGAGCCGTCTCCAGCTGGAGCGGTCCGCCGGCGGCCAGCTCCGGGCCGGCCGCCCCTTCGGGCAGCACCGGCTCCGCGGCGAGCAGCGCGAGCACCCCGTCGAGCAGTTCCAGGCGCTCGGGGGCCGTCGGGGCCCAGGACCACACCAGCCAGCGGGTGCGGTAGCGGCGCACCGGGGGCCGCCGTCCCACCACGCGGCAGCTGCCGTCGCGCACCTCGACGGCGTCGACGGCCCGGCCCTGGTCGGCGGCGGCGATGTGGAAGAGGTGGATCCCGATGCCCCGGGGGCGGCCGTCCGGTTCGGGCGAGGTGTCGAGGGAGGTCGGGGGCGGCTCCGCCGTCACGGCGCAGCGGCCGCCGAGGGCGGCTTCCACATGGGCGCGCAGGGCGTTCGAAGAGGCGTGCAGCATGCCCGGAGTATGCCGCCGCCCTCCGCCCGGCGCACGGCCGCGGAACGTCCCGTGGGCCGCGCCGGCCGGCGGACGGGCAGGTCGTACGCCCCATGGGCCGATCGGCGACCCGATCAGGCCGTCAAGAGGGCCCTCCAGACCGTCCGATCGGGGCTCCCCCCGGGGGTCCCGGCTTGCGAGAGTCGCAGCACCACAGCGTCCAGCCACTTCGCTCCACCGGAGGTCCCATGCCCAACTACCTCTCTCCTGGCGTGTACGTAGAGGAGGTGTCCTCGGGTTCGAAACCGATCGAAGGCGTCGGGACCGCCGTCTGCGCGTTCGTCGGCTTCACCGAGAAGGGCCCGGTGAACGCTCCGACCCTGGTGACGAACTGGACCCAGTTCGTCAGCCACTTCGGCGAGTTCACCGAGGACAGCTACCTCCCGCACAGCGTGTACGGGTACTTCCTCAACGGTGGCGGCAGCGCCTACGTCGTCCGTGTCGAGGCCCCGCAGGGCGAGGAGAGCGCCGCCTGCGCCGCGAGCGCGGTCCTCGCGGGCCAGGCCCCCGGCCGCCACAAGGCGCTCGCCGTCCGCGCCCTCGCCGCCGGGGCCGAGGGCAACGGGCTCTCCGTCGAGGTCACCGCCGGCGAGGGCGCGGCCTTCAACCTGGTGGTCAAGCGCGGCGGCCAGGTGCTCGAGAGCTTCGAGGGCCTCACCGCCGGCAAGGGCCCGCGGGCCGCCGCCGACGTGGTGCGCCGCGACTCACGCCTGATCGCGGTGGAGCAGCTGGAGGCCGGGGCGCCCGCCCCCGGCACGACCGCCCTCACCGGCGGCGCCGACGCCCGCTGCGCCTCGGCGCCGATGAGCCCGCAGGCCTTCATCGGCTCCACTTCGGACCGTTCGGGCATCGGCGGCCTGGAGGCCGTGGACGAGGTCACCATGCTGGCCGTGCCGGACCTGATGTCCTGCCTGCGCGCCGGGACCCTCGACCGCGACCAGGTCAAGGCCGTGCAGCTGGCGGTGATCGCCCACTGCGAGCTGATGGGCGACCGGGTCGCGGTGCTCGACACCCCGCCCGACCTGAACGCGCAGCAGGTCAAGGAGTGGCGGGTCGACGAGGCCGGCTACGACTCCAAGTACGCCGCCCTGTACTGGCCCTGGGTCAGCGTCCTGGACCCGGCCAGCGGCAAGCCGCAGGTGCTGCCGCCCAGCGGTCATGTCGCCGGTGTGTGGGCCCGCAGCGACAGCACGCGCGGCGTGCACAAGGCGCCCGCCAACGAGGTGGTGCGCGGGGCGCTCTCCCTGGAGCTGGCCCTGACCCCGCGCGAGCACGACCAGCTCAACCCGCTCGGCGTCAACTGCATCCGGGCCTTCCCCGGGCAGGGCATCCGGATCTGGGGCGCGCGCACGCTCAGCAGCGACCCCGAGTGGCGCTACCTCAACGTCCGCCGCCTGTTCAACTACGTGGAGAAGTCCATCCTCTCCGGCACCAGCTGGGTGGTCTTCGAGCCGAACGACCCGAAGCTGTGGGACTCCGTCAAGCGGACGGTCACCATGTTCCTGCGCGGGGTGTGGCGCGAGGGCGCCCTGTTCGGGCGGATCGCGGACGACGCCTTCTACGTCAAGTGCGACGAGGAGAACAACCCGGCCGACGCCCGCGACCGCGGCATCCTCACCGTCGAGATCGGCATCTCGGTGGTCAAGCCGGCCGAGTTCGTCGTGTTCCGCATCTCCCAGTTCTCCGACGGCGCCTCGCTCGACGAGTAGCCGGGGCCCGCGCCCGGCCCCCTCCCCTCCCCCGTCACGCACGAAAGGAGCCCGGCATGACCACAGGCCAGGACGCCCTGACCGCCGCCCGGTTCTCCATCACCATCGACGGCTACGAGATCGCCTCGTTCTCGGAGCTGTCCGGCATCACCACCGAGGTCGAGGCCGTCGACTACCTGTCCTCCAGCGACAAGGAGGTCATCTTCAAGAAGCTGCCGGGCAAGGCGAAGCCCCCGACGGTCGTCCTCAAGCGCGGCAAGAGCAGCGGGCTGGAGCTGTGGGCCTGGCACCAGAGCGTCCTGTCCGGGGAGATCGACATCGCCCGCAAGAGCTGCTCGCTGGTGATGTACAGCTTCGACGGCACGCCGGTGGCCCGCTACTACCTCTTCTCGGCGTGGCCGTCGAAGCTGGAGGTGGGCGCCCTGAAGGCGGGCTCGAGCGAGGTGCTGATGGAGACGGTGACCATCGTCTGCGAGCGCCTCCAGCGGGTGGCACCGTGACGACGGCGGCCGCCCCGCAGGGGCTTTCCACCGAGTACCCGTTCGTCCTGCCGCGCGGCTACGTGGACTCCTCCGGGGTCCTGCACCGTGAGGGCGTCATGCGGCTGGCGACGGCCCGCGACGAGATCGCCCCGCAGGCGGACGCCCGGGTGCGGGCCAACCCGTCGTACCTGACCGTGCTGCTGCTGGAGCGGACCGTCGTCAGCCTCGGCACGCTCCAGGAGGTCGGCGGGTACGTCATCGAGGGCCTGTTCGCCTCCGACCTGGCGTTCCTCCAGGACCTGTACCGGCGCATCAACCAGGACGGCCACACCCGCACCGAGGTGGACTGCCCCGCCTGCGGCCACGATTTCGCGATCGACGTGGCCGGTGATGCGCCGGGGGAATCCTGACGTACGCCACCGACCGGCTCTGGGAGGAGGCGGCGTACGTGGCGTACTACCTGCACTGGCAGCTGGACCCGATCCTCGACCTCGAGCATCCGGTCCGCCAGAGGGTCATCGAGGAGATCGGCCGGATCCACCGCGCTCAGGCGGGTGACTGATCGCCGGCCGGCAGCGACCGGGAGAGAAACACCATGATCTGGCCCCTTCGGCGCAAGCGCCGCGAGCAGCCCCCCGCCGTCCAGGCTCCCGCTCCGGGCCCGGCGGTGGAGGGACGACGGGACGCGTGGCGGCGGGCCGAGCCCCTGCGGACCACCGCCACCGCGCCGCAGGGTGCCCCCACCATCGGCTCCGGCCTGCTGGTGACGGGCGGGACGCGGGCGCCGGCCGGCCCCGCGGCGCGGACCGCGCAGCCGTCCGTACTGCGGCTGGTGGGTACGGTGACCGGTCTGGCCACCGCCCGGCCCCGGCTGCGGGCGGAGGGCCCGTCGACTGCCGCCGAGCCGCCGTTGCGGGAGCCCTCGCAGCTGCCGCCGCCGTTCTCCGCCCGCCGCGCCGGGCGGGTCGCCCCGTCCGGCACGTCCGGCACGTTCGCCCCGTCCGCCCCGTCCGCCCCGTTCGCTCCGGAGCAGGGGTCGCTGACCCGGGCGGACGACCGTTACGTCGGCGCGCCCCGGCCCGCCACGCCCGCCGAGCCGGCCCCGCCGTGGATGCGCGGCGAGGTTCCCGGGATGAGCCCCGAGGAAGTCGCGGCCCTGTTCCCGGGGTTCACGGGCCTGCACGCCCAGCCGAGCACTCCCCCGTCCGCCGGGCCCGCCCCTGCGCGGGAGCCCGCCGAGCGCGGCGCGGCGCCCCGCCCGGCCCCGCCGGCGCGGCCCTCCCTGGCGGAGAGCCGGCGCCGGGCCGCCCCGCCCAAGCCCGAGCCCCTCACCCATCCCGCCCCGGCCGTGCCCACGCCCCCGGCGGGCGACGCTCCCCCGGGCGTCCCGGCCGCGCCCGCGCCCCCGGCTGCCCCGGCCTCCACCGCACAGCCGACGGCCGAAGCCCCTGCACCTGCGCCCGCCCCGACGCCCGCGCCCGCCCCGGCCGCCGCCGCGCCCGCGCCCCCGGCTGCCGACGCACCCCCGGCCACGCCCGCCCCGGCGCCCGCGGCCACGCCCGCCGACCCTCCTCCGCCCGCGCCCTCGCAGACCCCGCCGACGGCCCCGCCCGCTCGCCCGGCTGCCCCGCCCATTCCGGTCCTCCCGCCGGACGAGGAGCCCCCCGGCGCCACGCCCCGTACGGACCCGCCCACCGGGCGCCGCCCGCTGGGCCTGCGCCCGCCGTGGGAGCCCGCCGCCGGACGCGCCACGGACACGCCCCGCCGGGCCCTGCCGCACCCGCACCCGCCCCGCACCGCCCCCTCGGCTCCCGCCCCGGCGGCCCCCTCGGCGACACCGCCCGCCCGTCCTGCGCGCGGTACGGAGGCCACGCCCCCTCAGGGCGCCGCCTCCGGGGGCCCGGCCCCGCCGCCCGGGCCCGCACCCGAGCCCGGTGACACCGCCGTCGTGCCCCGTGACATGGCAGCCGCTTTCGCGCGCCTGTACGGGGTGGACGTGTCGGCCGTACCCGTGCACCGGGGCCGCGCCGCCTCCGAACGCGCCGCGAGGATGTCCGCCCGTGCCTTCACCGAGGGCGGAGCGGTCTTCCTGCCCAAGGAGGCCGGGGACCTCGAGAGCGGTCGCGGCCGCGGGCTCCTCGCGCACGAGCTGACGCACGCCGTCCAGCAGGAGCGGCACGGCGCCGCGCTCCCGGCCGAGGACACGCGGGAGGGCCTCTCCCTGGAGATCGAGGCCCTCGTCGCCGAACGCTTCTTCCGCGGCGAACCGGGCGCCCCCGAGCCCGCCCCGTCCGCCCCGCCGGCCCCCGAGCCGCCCCCGGCCGTCTGCGACCACGAGGACACCCCGGCCCCCAGCCTGCCCCCGATGTCCTGGACCCCGGAGACCGGCATGGTCACCAGCGGTGTCCAGCGCGCGTCGGCGGACGAGATCACCGAGCAGTACCTCCAGCATCTCAACGACCTGCGCAAGGAGCTGGGCAAGGGCGGGCGCGTGTCCTCGGTGTCCGAGCTGACCCATGAGGAGCGCATCGACCTCGAGCTGCGCCTGCGCAAGGCGGGCACGGCAGCGGACGGCTACGAGGACGAGGAGGCCGAGGAACGCCCCCTGGACTGGACCGAGTTCTTCGCCCAGACCGCTTCCCAGATGAGCACCGATCTGCTGCGGCCCTTCTACTCCCCCAGCGTCGAGGAGCAGCGGGCCAACCGGGACGAGTGGCGGACGTGGGCGGAGGAACGGCGGGGATCGCGCCCGGCCGACCGGAGCTTCCTCGCCGAAGAGGAGGACGGGGTCCTGCCGTGGGCGCAGGCGGACGACGGCGATCCCGCGATCGCCCCCGCGGGTCCCGCCACGCCTGACGGTGAAGCCGTCACAGCGGCCTTCGACGACGCCGATCTCGTCCGCCCGCTGTACCGGCACCTGGTCGAGATGCTGGAACACGACGGCCTGCTCCCGGGCGGCAGCGCCGCCAAGATCACGGGCCCGCTCACCTGGACCGCCCCGTCCACCGAGGCCTCCGCGGCCGACGAGGGGCGGGACGGGACCGCGGCCTCGGCGTCGTCGGACGAGGCACCCGCGCCGTTGAGCGCTCCCGGCCCAGGCGGGGAAGAGGCGCCCGGGCCGCGCTTGGAGACCGGACCCGGCCCGGCCATCGTGGGGAGCCCCGCCGGAACCATTGCTCCGGGGGACGCATGGACGTCCGGTTCGAGCGCCGGAGCCCCCGGCAGGGCGCCTGGCGGAGGAAACCCGACCGAGGCGACCGCCCGCGGCACCGGGGACACCCCCGCCGAGAACCCGCCTACCACGAAGGCCCCCACCGCACCCTTCACCTCCGCTACCCCGGAAACCCACACCGAGACCCCGGGCGTCGCGAAGGCCCCCACCCCGACCACCCCCGACACCCGGGAAGCCCCCACGCAGGTCCCCGGCGTCGCGAAGACCCCCGCCCCACACGCCGTGCCCGCTCCAGGGCCCGTTCCGGGCACGGCGCGGGCGGCTTCGGCACCCGCCTACGGAGCGGGCGTCCTCGCCGCGCTGTACCCGGGCCTGGTCGCCCGGCTTCGGCAGGACGGTTTGATCCCGGCGGCCGCCCAGTCCGGGGCGCCGGGCACCACCGCCCAAGGCAACGGGCAACCCGGAATCCCGTCGGCGGCATGGGACGCGGCCGGGGCCAAGGAAATGAAGAAGGCGAAGGCTGACGCGGCGAAGCGGTCGACCACGAAAGCGGTGGAGCCGGAGGAGGAAGAACGCCCGCTGGACTGGGCCGAGTTCTTCGCGCAGAGCGCATCCGAGCTCCAGTCCGACGTCCTCCGGCCCTTCTACTCGTACGACAAGGACGAGGAGAAGGAGAACCGCGGAAAATGGCGCAGGTTCGCCTCGGACCGGATCGGTGGCCGGCACCTCCGCCGCCCTGACCGTTCGTTCCTCGACGACGAGGACGAGGCGGAGGAGGGGACCACCGGCCCCGAGTGGACAGCGACCGCCCCGGTCACCGCGGCACGGCCCGCCGGTGCTCCGGCGCCGGCCGGTGGCGCAGCGCGCCCGCCCGCACCCGTCCCCCCGTCCGCCGCAGCCCTCCCCGCCCCGTTGCCCACGACCGACGCCGCCACCGAACCGGCGCCCCTGGTCACGCCGGTCGCCGAAGCCTCCGCTCCCACCCGGCCCCCCGATCTCGCGGCACTGGTGGAGGCCGCCGACGAAGTCGCCCTGCGGCTGCTGTCCGACAGCCTCTATCCGCTGCTCATCGACGAGATCCGGCGCGACCTCCTGACCGGCTGGCAACGCGGCGGCTTCGCCTGACCCGCGCTCCGACCAGCCTCCGACCCCTGTTTCCCCGTCCCCACCATCCCCGTACTGACTGAACCGAAAGGAACGACATGCCCTTCAACGACACGTCCACGCTCGCCCTCTCCAACCGGTTCGTCGTCCACCTCGACGAAGGCGAGATCGACCTGGGCAGCTGGCACCAGTGCCAGGGGCTGGAGGTCACCTGGAAGATGGCCGACTACCGCGCCGGTGACGGTGGCAACGACCGCTGGTTCTTCCCCGGCTTCACCGAGTACCCCGCCATCAAGCTCACCCGGGCCGCGTGCAAGGACTCGACGAAGGTCCAGAAGTGGCTCTCCAACAACTCCTTCGGGAGCGCGGCGGGCACGCACACGGGGACGATCATCCTGATGGACCCCAACAACGCCGAGGTCATCCGCTGGGACCTGCAGGCCGTCCTCCCGATGAAGTGGGCCATCAGCGGCTTCGAAGCCGGTACGAGCAAGGTGGCGCTGGAGACCCTGGAGCTCCAGCACAACGGCTTCCTGACCGACGGCATCGTGACGACGTGCTGAACCTGTCGCCCACGACGCGGATGGGGCTGAACGCCCGCTTCCACGTCTCCGTCGACGGGATCCAGCTCGGCGGCTGGGCCAGCTGCAAGGGCCTGGCCGTGACCTTCGAGAACGAGGTCCTGCACGTCGGCGGCTCCTACCACGAGTCGCACGTGCTCCCCACCCGGATCACGTACTCCACCGTGACGCTGACCCGCGCCATCACCCCGGACGGCACGCAGGCCGTCCACAGCTGGCTGCGGCTGATGCAGGAGTCGTGGATCAACAGCAACGACGACGCCGACATCGGCGGCACGGCCACCATCAAGCTCATGGACACGTCCAGCACCCTGACCAAGCCGGTGTTCGAGTGGACCCTGCGCAGCGTCTACCCGAAGTCCTGGAAGGGCCCGGACATGGACGCCACCAACGCCAACGTCGCCCTGGAAACCCTCGAACTCATCCACCAGGGCTTCCTGTAGGCCCTGCCGCACCACCCGGGCACCCCGCCCGGTCGCACCACGACAAGAAGGAGGCCCGCGCGCCATGCCCGACTTCGGGAACACGTACGGCCCCGCGTTGCTGACGTGTACGCAGGCGCCGATGATCGGCGCCGTACCCTTCCAGCTGAACCCGGATTCGATCAGCATCTCGCGGGACGTCCGGGTCGGGAACACCCCCGGCAAGAAGGGCGGCAGCCAGGGCACCCAGTGCAAGCGGGCCGACCCGGCGAAGATCTCCCTCAGCGAGGTCACCATCCGCGGCATGGAGACCAAGCCCCTGTGCGACCAGCTGCTCAACTGGATGTCCCCGGGCAGCGGCTTCCTGGGGCAGAAGCTCGGTGTGGTGGTCGAGACCGTGACGGGCAAGAAGTACGAGCTCAGGAACCGGCTGCCCACGCTGACGTTCATGTGGGGGCCGCCCGGCATGGGGTTCATGTATTCGGTCATGCTGATCTCGGCCACCATCAAGTACGTCCGCTTCAACGCGGACGCGATCCCGGTGCGCGCCAAGGTCACCCTGCAGATGACCGAGCAGCCCAGCATCCTCGGCACCCTGCCCACCAACCCCACGTCCGGCGGCCTCCCCGACCGCGCCGCCCGGACCCTCATAGAGGGGGAGAACCTCCAGGCCGTCGCACTCGACGGCTACGGCAGCCCCCATGCCTGGCGGGACATCGCCCGGATCAACAACATCGAGGACCCGCTGCGGGTCAAGCCGGGACGGGCCCTGTATCTGCCCAATCCCCGGGAGCTCGAAGCGGAGGAGAGCCGGTGAGCCCCAGGATCCAGTCTTCCCTGCCGAAGGGCGGCGGCCGGGCGGGTTCCGGAGGCGGCGAGGCTTCGAGTCCGTTCACCATCCGGCCCGCCCTCCGCGCCGGCCGCGACCGCCCCGGCGACCTGCCGGAGGCCCTGACCGACCGGGTCGTCCGGGTGGTCGTGGACAGCCACCTCCACCTGCCCGACATGTTCGAGATCACCTTCCACGAACCGGACATCGCCGCCACCGCCGCCGACGAGCGCGCCCTCCAGCCGGGCTGCAAGGTGGAACTGCTGGCGGCCGCCACCGACGGCGGGGCGTCGGGCACGGTGCTGGTCACGGGCGAGATCACCTCCGTGGAGGCGGTGTGCCAGGACATGACCGTGCACACCGTCGTCCGCGGCTTCGACCCCAGCCACCGCCTGCACCGCGGCAGGTCCACCCGTACGTTCCTCAACTCCACCGACGGCCAGATCGCCCAGCAGGTCGCCGCCGACGCGGGGCTGCCGGTCGGGGACGTCGACATGAGCGGGACCCGGTACGCGCACGTGTCCCAGGTGGCCGAGACCGACTGGGAGTTCCTGCGCCGCCGGGCCCGGGCACGCGGCTGGGAGACCGGGGTACGGGACGGGAAGTTCCACTTCGGGCCGCCCTCCGGCAAGGCGGGCGGCCTGCTGTCCGGGGGCTCCTCCGGGCCGGTCACGCTGACCTTCGGCGACAACCTGCTGGCCTTCCGCCCCCGGCTGACCCCCTCCGGCCCGGCGCGCGAGGTCGAGGTACGGGCCTGGGACGCGCACAGCGGCAAGGCCGTCTCCTCCCGGGCGGACGTGCGCGACTCCCGCGACGGGCCGACCGGCGCCGCCGTGACCAGTACCTTCGACCACCCGTCGACCCCCTCCAACCAGCGCCGCGCCTCCAAGCCGGACCGGCTCGACGTGGTGACGGGCGCGACGGCCGTGGGGGCCGCCGCGGCCCAGGGGCTGGCGGAGCGGGCCAAGGGGCTGGCCACCCGGCTGGCCGGTGCGCGCGGCGAGGCCGAGGGCCGGCTGATGGGCCACCCGGGGGTGCGGGCGGGGGTGGAGGTCGAGGTGGACGGCGTACCGAAGGCCTTCGCGGGACGCTGGCGGGTCTCCCAGGCCCAGCACGTCTTCGGGGAACAGGAGGGCTACCGGACCCGGTTCACCGCCGGCGGCAGTGAGGACCGCTCCCTGTACGGCCTGGCCGCCGGCGCCTCGCGGCGGGAGCGTCCCGCGGTCGAGGGGGTGGTCTGCGCGGTGGTCAGCGACATCAACGACCCGACGGGCCGGGGCCGCGTCCGGCTGCACCTGCCCTGGCTGGCCGAGGACTACGAGTCGGACTGGGCCCGGGTGGCGCAGTTCAGCGGGGGCGACCGCGGCGGGGCCCTGTTCCTGCCCGGGGTGGGCGACGAGGTCCTCGTCGGCTTCGAACTCGGGGACCCGGAGCGCCCGGTGGTGCTGGGCAGCCTGGTCAACCCCCGCAGCAAGTACGTCGAGAAGGGGCTCGGCGGCCCGGCCCTGCAGAAGAAGGGCAAGACCGCCGAGGTGGCCCGGCGCGGCTTCGTCTCCGACACGGGCAACATGCTCGTGTTCACCGACGGGGGCGCGCAGGCCACATCCCAGGTCACCCTGGCCAACGCCCAGGGGAACATGGCCCTGGTCATCGACCAGCGCGCCCACTCGGTGACGCTGAAGTGCGACGCCGCGCCCTCGGGCCGGGACGGGCAGCGCAAGCTGACCGTCCAGTGCGACGGCGGGGCCGTCACGGTGGACGCGGGGGCGACCGGCACCGTCAGCGTCAAGGCGGGCGTGAAGGGACGCGTACTGGTCGAGGGGGGCGAGATCGCCGTGTCCGCCGACCGCAAGCTCTCCCTGACGAGCAAGGGGCAACTCGACATCAAGGGGACCGTCGTGAAGGTCAGCGGTACCCCGATCAAGCTGAACTGAAAGGCCCGAAGCCGCCATGCCACTCCCCTCCCTCCCCTCCGGCGGCCTGCCGGCCGACTTCGTCGGAGCCGGCTGGGCCTTCCCCGTGCGGACGGACGCACAGGGCCGCATCGCGCTCGCCCGGGGCACCCGCGAGATCGAACAGGCGATGTACCTGATCCTGTCCACGTACCCCGGCGAGCGGCCGATGCGGCCGCACTTCGGCTGCCGGCTGCGGGACTTCGTCTTCGGTGACACCAGCGGCCGGACCCGGGCCGAGATGGCCGGCGCGGTGCGCGAGGCCCTCCTGATGTGGGAGCCGCGCATCGACGTCCAGGACGTGGCCGTGACGGGGGACCCGGACCGGCCCTCACTGCTCCACATCGACGTGCAATACACCGTGAAGGCGACCAACGACTGGCGGAACCTGGTCTTCCCCTTCTATGTCATCCCCGAGGAGGGCGACTACTGATGTCCCTGCCGATCCCCCACCTGGACGACCGGCGCTTCCAGGACCTGGTCGACGACGCCAAGCGCATGGTGATGCGCCGCTGCCCCGAATGGACGGAGCACAACGTCTCCGACCCCGGCGTCACGCTGATCGAGACCTTCGCCTTCATGACGGACCAGCTGATCTACAGGGTCAACCAGGTCCCCGACCGGCTGTACCTGACGTTCCTGAAGATGATGGGCTTCGGGCTGTCCGCACCCACCGCGGCCCGGGCCGCGGTGACGTTCTGGCTCTCGGCGCCCGCCTCCGCCCCCGTGGTGCTGCCCCGGGGCACGAGCGCGGCGACCCGCGCGGGCGACGGGCTGGAGCCGGTCGTCTTCTCCACCGTCCACGAGCTGACCATGCCCGCCGCCCGGCTGGAGCACCTGCTGACCCTCGACTCCGCGCGCGGGGCCCTCGTACCGCGCGAGGAGCACCTGCGGCTCGACATCGACTTCGAGGCCTTCGGCGACGGCTGCCCCGAGCCCGGGGACGCCCTGCTGATCGGACTGAACGAGGTCGCCCCCCGCTGCATGGTGCGCCTGGACTTCGAGTGCGCCGTCCAGGGCATCGGCGTGGACCCCGACCGGCCGCCCCTGGCCTGGGAGGCCTGGGACGGGACCGCCTGGCAGGAGTGCGTGCTCCACGAGGACACCACCGGCGGCCTGAACCGGCCCGGCCGGGTGGTCCTGGGGCTCCCGGCGCGGCACGAGGCCAGCGTTCTGGAAGGCCGCAGCGCCGGCTGGCTGCGCGCCGTGGTCGTGCGGGCCGGCGAGGACGTGCCCGCGTACAGCTCCTCCCCGAAGATCACCGCGCTGAGCGCCGGTGTCGTGGGCGCCACCGCGGCCGCCGTGCACGCCGAGATCGTCGAGGGCGAGGTGCTGGGCACGGCGGAGGGCACGCCCGGCCAGCGGCTGTCCCTGGCCCGGCGCCCGGTCCTGCTCAACGTGTCCGAGCCCGTGCTGGAGACCAGCGGCAAGGACGGCTGGACGCGCTGGACCCGGGTGGACCACTTCGCCGACAGCGGTCCGCAGGACCGCCACTACCTCCTGGACCCGGCCTCGGGCACGGTCTGCTTCGGGCCGGTGCTGCGCGAGCCGGACGGTTCGGTGCGCCAGCTCGGCGCGGTGCCCGAGCGGGACGCCCAGGTGGTGATCCGCTCGTACGCGACCGGCGGCGGCCTGCGCGGCAACGTCGGCGCGGGCGCGATCGAGACCCTGACCTCGGCCGTCCCCTTCGTCACCGACGTCGAGAACATGGAACCCTCGTCCGGCGGGCTGGACGGCGAGGACCTCGCCGACCTCCGCGACCGCGCCCCGCTGCTGCTGCGCACCCGCGACCGCGCGGTGACCGCAGAGGACTACGAGGTCCTCGCCCGGCAGGCGGCCCCGGAGATCGCCCGCGTGCGCTGCCTGGCCGCGGGCGAACCCGACGTGCCGGCCGGGTCGGTGAAGCTCCTGGTCGTGCCCGCTCCCCCGGGCGGCACCCACATCCGCTTCGAGCACCTGGTGCCGCCCGAGACGGTCCTGGAGCGGATCGCCGCGCACCTGGAACCGAGGCGCCTGCTGGGCACGAACGTGCTCATCGAACCGCCGCTGTACCGGGCGGTGACGGTGATCGCCCGGGTCCGGGCCCGCCGGGGCGCCGATCCGGAACAGGTCCACGACGACGTCTCGGCGGCGCTGTACGGGTTCCTCGACCCCATCGAGGGCGGACCGGAGGGGACGGGCTGGCCCTTCGGCCGGCCGGTGCAGACCGGGGACCTGTACGCCCGGCTGCACGCCGTGGACGGGGTGGACCTGGTCGAGGAGTTGAAGCTGTACGGCGCGAACCCCGTGACGGGCGCGCACGGCGAGCCGACCGACCGGCTGGAACTGGACCCGTCCAGCCTGGTGTTCTCCTACGAGCACCACGTCCGGGTGGAGGAGCGGTCGTGAGGGGCACCGTCGAGGGGCTGGCCACGCCCTACCCGATCGGGGGGATGCTGCCGGCCGTGTTCCAGGAGGACGGGTTCGTCCAGCGGTTCACGGCGGGGCTGGACGACGTCGTGGCGCCGGTGATCTCCACGCTCGACTGCCTGGAGCACTACCTGGACCCGGCCCTGGCCCCGGAGGACTTCCTGCCGTGGCTGGCGGGATGGCTCGACGTCGACCTGGGCAACGCCCCGGACCCCGCGCGCCGCCGGCGGCTGCTGGTGGCCGCCGGGGACCTGTACCGGCGGCGGGGAACGGCGGCCGGGCTCCGCGACCACCTGTGGCTGATGTTCGGGGGGCGGGTGGAGGTCGAGGACGGCTCGGTGGTGAGCGTGCGGACGTCTCCCTCGGTGACGGGGGGCCTCGGCGGACGGGCGCTGCCGGCGTCCCCGCTGCTGACCGTACGGATCGCGCCGGAGGTGGCGGTGGACCGGGCGGTGGTGGAGCGGTTCGTGGCGGCCGCCAAGCCGGCCCACCTCCCCCACGTGGTGGAGGTCCTGCCGGGGTGATCGTCTGCCGTAAGTGCGGGTTCCACAACGAGGCGGGCGACGCGTTCTGCGGTTCCTGCGGGAGCTTTCTCGAATGGACCGGGCACAAGGTCGAACTCGACCTCGACGAGGAGAAGCGCGAGGAGATCAAGGCCGAGGCCGAGGCCGAGGCGAGTGCCCCCCGCACCCTGCTGGACCGCGCGCGGGCCCTGTACGTAGACGTGGGCAAGGCGGACCCGATCCCGGGCCGGACGGGCCCCGCCGGCATGGGCATGGGCAACGGCATGGGCGCAGGCCCCCCGGGCATGGGCGGCCGCCCCGGCCCACCGGGCATGGGCGGGGGGCCCGGCCGCCCCGGCCCGCCCGGCATGGGCGGCGCACCCGGCCGCCCCGGCCCGCCCGGCATGGGCGGCGCACCCGGCCGCCCCGGCCCCCCTGGCATGGCCTCAGGACCGGGCCGCCCCAGCCCGCCCGGCATGGGCGGGCCCCCCGGCATGGGCGGGCCCCCCGGCATGGGTGGCGCCCCCGGCCGCCCCGGCATGGGCGGCCCGCCCGGCATGGGCGCCGCACCCGACCGCCCGGGCCCGCCCGGCATGAGCCGGCCCCCCGGCATGGGCGGCGCACCCGGCCGCCCCAGCCCCCCTGGCCTGGGCGGGCCGCCGGGCGTGGGCGGAGGCCCTGCCCGCCCCGGGCCCCCGGGGATGGGCGGCATGGGCCGGCCCCCCGGCATCGGCAGCGACCCCGACCGCCCCCGGCCCCCCGGCATGGGCGGGCCGCCCGGCATGGGCGCCGCACCCGGCCGCCCGGGCCCGCCCGGCACGGGCCGGCCCCCGGGCATGGACAGCGGCCCCGACCGCCCCCTGCCTCCGGGCCTGGGCGGCGGCCCCGGCCGCCCCGGCCCGCCCGGCCTGGTCGGGCCGCTCGGCATGGGCAGCGACCCCGACCACCCCCGACCCCTCGGCATGGGCCGCCCGCCCGGCATGGACGGAGGCCCTGACCGCCCGGGCCCGCCCGGCATGGGCGGGCCTTCGCGGCGTGCTGCGGCAGCGGTTGACGCGCTCGCACCCCCTCCGCCCCCACCGCCACCACCCGCGCCCCGCGACGCGAGCGCCCCGAAGGCAGCGGCGTCCGGCGCCGGGGCGGATGCCGACGACTGGCTCGCGAAGGTCCTCGCCTCCGCCGACGACGAGGACGAGGACGACGAATGGCTCAAGGGCCTCCTCGACGCGGACGACGAGGACGCGGGCGAGGGCGACGCCAAGCCGGACCCGCTCAAGAAGAAGCCGACGGCCGACGACGCGGGCGCGGAAGGCGACGAGGAGGACGACGAGGACGAGGAGGACTGGCTCGCGAAGATCCTCGCCGCCGACGACGAGGACGAGGACGACGAATGGCTCAGGGGCCTCCTCGACGAGGACGACGACAAACCGGATCCCCTGAAGAAGAGCCCGGCCGTCACGGCCGATGACGACGAGGACGACGAGGAGACCCCCGGCACCCGCCCCGACGTCTCGCTCCGGAAGCCGAACGACCAGACCCCCCCACCCACCGAGCCGGAGGCAATGGCTCCGGCCGCCGCCCAGCCGCGCCCGCGCCCCGGCAGGCAGCGGCTGCCCACGCGGCGGGAGGTCGGCGACCTGCTCTGCCCCTCGTGCGGCCAGGGCAACGAGCCGTCCCGTTCCTTCTGCAACCGCTGCGGCGAGAAGCTCGCGCAGGAGCGGGTCGTCGGCGTGCGCTGGTGGAAGCGGTACCTCCCCAGGCGGACCGGCATGGTCCTGCCGGCGGGTGCCCGTCCCGGCCAGGAGGGCGTCAAGGACAAGCGCAAGATACCCACCCTCGGCTCCCTGGCCGGCCCGCTCCGGATGGTCGCCGGCGTCGTGGGGCTGACCGTCGCCGTCGTCTACGGCGTCCACGAGCCGTTCCGCCTGGCGGTCTGGAAGCGGATCGAGTCCGTGCAGAACGGCTTCAACGACATGGTCCACCCCCAGCTGACCCCCGTTCAGGCACTCAAGGTCACGGCCAGCCACCAGACCAAGGAGCACCCCGCCGACCAGGCCTTGGACCCCTACACGAACACCTTCTGGTCGTGGCCCGTCGGTTCGCATACGGTCTCGATCAAGATCGAACTGGCCGGCGCGACCACGATCGACGGGGCGAAGGTGCTCAACGGCACCGAGGAGCAGTTCCGCAACTACGCCCGGATCAAGCAGATGAAGGTCTCGTACTCCAACGGCAAGAGCCAGATGGTGGAACTGCGCGACAAGTTCAAGGCACAGGAGATCAAGCTGGACAGCGAAGGCGAGGTCACCACCGTCACGCTGGAAATCATCTCCTACCACTCGGCTCCGAAGGACAAGGAAGCGGCCTTGTCCGCGATCGAACTGCAGCAACAGACGGGCGGACTGGGCTGGTGATCGCCGGGCGGGCGGACGGCCGGACGGATTCCCCCCGCAGAACGGGCCGATCGGCGGACTGCCTTCGCCGAGACGGCGGCGCAGGCTGAAGGTCCGGGTATCCAGGGGGACCCGTTCCTCAACTGGCCTTTCGCCGGAGGCGACGTAGCGATATGACACACGTACTCATCATCGAACCCGACGTGTCGGTCCGTGTGAGGCTGGAGCACGCCCTGGGCGGCGTCGGGCACCGGGTGACCACCGCGGGGTGCGGTCGGGACGGGGTGCGGGCGGTCCGCCTCCAGCGTCCGGACGTGGTCGTGCTCGACCTCGACCTCGAAGACCTCGACGGTCTCGACGTCCTCAGGAAGCTGCACCGCACCTGCACCGCACCGGTCATCGCGGCCGTTCCGGCCCATGACGAGCGGCGCGCGGTGACGGCCCTGCGGACGGGGGCCGACGACTGCGTGGGCAAGCCGTTCAAACTGGCCATGCTCAGCGCCCGGGTCGACGCCTTGGCCCGCCGCTACCGCGTCGAACCCGCGATCCCCGTCCTGAAGGTGGGCGACCTCACCGTCGACGTCGCCGCGCACCAGGCGCGGCTGGACGGGCACCCCCTGCGGCTGCGGCCCCGGGAGTTCGAGCTGCTGGCCTACCTCGCCTCCCACCAGGGTCGCATCGTCACCAAGCGGGAGCTCGCGCGGGAGATCTGGCAGAGCACGTTCGGTTGCATGCGCACGGTCGACGTCCACCTGTCACTGCTGCGCAGGCGTTTGGGCGAGAGCGCGGCACAGCCGCGCTATCTGCACAGCCTGCGCGGCGTGGGAGTGAAGCTGCACGCGCCGACCGCCTGACCTCCGCGCGCGCCGCCGACTCCGTCCCCAGAGGAGCCCCCCATGCTTCCCGTGCCCCCCGTACCCGGCAGCGAGCCGGCCACGGCGCCCCACCCGCGCGCCCATGCCCCTGGCGTCCGCGCTTCGGCCGTGCTGGTCGTCGTGCCGGACCGGCTCGACCAGCCGGCCCGGCGTTTCCGCCGCCTGCTGGAAGCCCAGCTCAGGGAACTGGGCCTGCTCACCGGCGAGGACGGCCCGTGTCAACGCCGTGCCGAGGAGGCGCTGCTCGTCGCCGGCGAGCTGGTGGGGAACGCCGGCCGGCACTCGTCCGGCCCCACCCGCCTGGTCTCGCGCTGGCAGCCTGGGCCCCGCCGCCTGACCCTCTGCGTCTCCGACCCCTCCGCCGGAGCACCGCGCATCACGGCGGCGGACGCCCGAGGTGCGCACGGCGGGTACGGCCTCCTGATGGTCGAGATCCTCTGCGAGCACTGGACCACCGTCCCCGACCGCGAGTCCGGCAAGACGGTCCGGGCCACCCTCGACTTCCCGCCCCGCACCCCGCACCCCGCCCCCTTCCCGAACGAAGCCGACTGCCGACCGCGACCGAGGAACCCCCGATGACCCCACACGACTGCCGCCCCGCCGCCGGCGGACCCGAACCCCTCTCCCCGAACGGCCCCCAGCCGCCCCGGCCCCCCAACCGCCCCCGCAACCGAGGCGGCCTGCGGCTGGCGACGCTCGCCTCGGCGGTGGTGCTCGCCGCGGCGGTGGCCACGGCCTGCTCCCAGGGGGGTGCGAAGCCGGAGGCCGGTACGACTTCGGCTCCCTCGCAGTCGCAGGCGGGCTCCGCCTCCGTGCTGCCCGCCTCCGTGCCCGAGCGCATCGTCATACCGTCGATCGGTGTCGACGCCCGGCTGAACACGGTGGGGCTCCAGGCCGACGGCGAAATGCAGGCTCCCGCGTTCGACAAGCCCATGGACGCCGCCTGGTACCGCGAGGGTCCGACCCCCGGCGGGGCCGGTGCCGCGGCCATCGTCGGCCATCTCGACACCTCGACGACCCCGAAGGCGGTGTTCTTCAAGGTGCCCGACCTCAAGAAGGGCGCCGAGATCGACGTCAAGCGCGAGGACCACAGCACCGCCGTGTTCACGGTGGACGACGTCGAGACGTTCAAGAAGGACGCCTTCCCCACCCAGAAGGTCTACGGGGACACCCACGGCAAGGCGGAACTGCGGGTCATCACCTGCGGGGGCGACCTCACCCAGGACCGGCACTGGAACTCCAACGTGGTCGTCTTCGCCCACCTGACCGGCAAGGACTGACCGGCCCCCCGCCCGCCCGCGACGCGGAGCACGACCCGGACCCCGGGTCGCTCCGGTCGCTGCCCCCTGCCCGCCGCAGGCCGCCGAAGCCCTCCGGAACACGGTCCGCAGGGGTCCGGCTCACCCGGTGGATCATGCGGTTGGTGGGTGTGGGCGGGTACCCCGCCGTGCATCCTGGATCTTCCGTGCTCGCCCTCAGACCGCCGGACCGGTGAAAGGACACGATGTGCACGCCGCCGCCCACGACGAGCTCACCACGCAGTGCGCCTTTCTCGACGCCCGGCTCAGCGATCTGCTGGGCATGACCTCCGGCACGGAGGTCATGCCCGCGGTGCGGGCCCTGGCCGATTCCGTCCGCGGCCTCGTCCGCCAGGCCGACGACGCACGCGCGCGCGGGGACCGCGCCGACTACGACGCGGCGGCCGGCTGCCTGCACGCCGTCGCCGGCCAGTGGGCCGACCACCCCGACTACCGCCCGCCGGGGGCCGGCGGAGCCGGGTCACGGCCCTGAGCGCACGACCGGACGCCCCCCGGGCGGTTCTTCAGCACTCCGGCAGCAGGATGCCCAGCTCGCGCATGACGGGCGACGGCGGTCCCGCGGACCGCTGGGTCCTGCGGCCGGGCTTCCCGGGCACGAGGGTCCGCGGGTCGACCGCCTCGGACGGGCTGCTGAACGCGTAACTCCCGTCGGGCTGCTGGTCCCTGTCGTGCGGAAGCAGCCAGAACACCCGGCGCAGGAAGGTGCCCGAGGCCCGCGACGGCCTGGCGTCCGGTCCGAGGACCGCGTAGCCGACCATGCGGCCGTCCCGGTGGTAGGGCGGCTTCCCCTGACGGTTCGGCAGCCGTTCCAGGCTCTGGCGCACGTAGTCCAGGGCGCTGATGTCCTCCAGCCAGACAAGCCGGCACTCCTGCGCGATCTGGTGCGCCTCGATCAGGCCGCTCACGAGGTCACCTCCTGTTCGGGAGAGGCGAGCAGTCCGATCCCGGGATAGAACTTGCGCTGGTTGGACGTCAGCATCTGCTTGGGGCTGCTCATGCCGAGCGTCTCCCGTATGCGGGCCGCGAACGCCCGGGAGGTGACGGGGTTGGCGCCCTCCGCCAGGCACCACTTCCGGTAGGCCTGGTAGAGCATGGCCTGCTCGGCACGCAGCCCCGCCTCCAGCCGGCAGAGTTCGGTGAGGAAGCGTCCCATGTGGTCCTCCGTCTCGGCATAGGCGGTCGTGGCCAGGCGCACCCGGTCCGGTCCGGTCAAGTCCTTCTCCCCGGCGAGGTAGCGGCGGGCGCCGTCGATCAGCCAGTTGAGGATGGCCGGGCCCTCGTCCTGGACGAGGGAGTCGGCGAGGTTGTCCACCTTGCAGTGGTCGGCCACCACGCGCTCGAACGGGATCATGCGGATGCGCCGCCAGAACGCGAAGCCTCCGGTGCCCACTTCGGGGCGGTGGTTGCCGATCAGCCAGAGCTTGTGGGTGGGGGTGATGGCGAAGAAGTCCTGCCTCATCCGCCGGGCCTTGATCCGGTCGCCGCCGGTCAGCAGTTTCACCCGGGCCTCGTCGAAACGGTCGCCCGGCTTGAGCTCGCTGCACACGATGACCCTGCGGCCCTGGAGTTCGGCGAGTTCGGTGGGGTGCCCCTCGAACGGCTTGGCCATCAGGAACCCGGGCGGTGCGGCGTCCGCGTAGTCCCCGAGCAGCATCATCAGCACTTCCAGCAGCACGCTCTTGCCGTTCTTGCCCAAACCGTGGAGGAAGGGCATGACCTGCGCGCCGACGTCACCCGTGATCGAGTAGCCCAGCAGCAGCTGGAGGAAGTCGATCATCTCCGCGCCCTCGGCGTCCTCGCCGAAGGTGTCCCGCAGGAAGGACTCCCAGCGGACGGCGGGCACCGCCTCCGGGGCGACGCTGGTGGAGCGCGAGTGGTAGTCGCGGGCCGGGTCGGGGACGCTGACGCGGCCGGTGCGCAGGTCGACGACGCCTCCGGGGGTGCACAGCGCGTACGGCTCCGCGTCCATCCGGGCCGCGTTGAGCACCATGCCGGGGGCCGACTTGGCCTGCGTCAGCATCGCCTTCATCCCGGCGGTGGACAGGGCGCGGCGGCGGTTCTGGCGCAGGCCCGAAGCGCTGTGCACGCCGGCCGGGTCGTGCTCGGCGAGCTGCTCGGCCATCTCTCCGGCGGCCCAGACGACGGTGTCGTCCTCGTCGGCCTCCCAGCGGTATCCGGTCCACCGGTACCAGCCGAGTCCCGGGACGTGCCGGTACCGCCGTTCGTGCAGGGACACGAAAAGCTTGGCGTTGCCGCGGTCCGAGAGGCTGTCCGGCAGCAGGCCGCGCGCCGCCTGGACCGCGGCGGCCGGCTGCGGCTGCTGCGGAGTACTGGGGGGAAGACCGGTCGGCACGTGGCCCTCGGAAAGGATCCGCAGGGCAACGGCGACCGGATCGAACCCCGTCGGGGCGTCCGTCATGCGCGTCCTCCCGCGTGGAGGGGTCGGGTCCGGCCGGCCGCCAGGCCGCCGGCGATGATGCGGCGCGCCCGCTCCGTCTGTCCGGGACGGACCCGGGCGGCGGCCTCGGCCAGGGCGCGTTCCGCGACGTCGGGGTCGAGGCGTCCCGCGGCGACGAGTCCGCCCACCGTGTAGGCGGCCCGGTTGAGGCGCTCGGTGAAACCCGTTCCCGCCGGGGCGCTCGCGCAGGCGGCCAGGTCACCGAGGACACCGGCCAGCACGGGGACCGCCCCGTCACGACCGGCGTACCCGCTCTTGCGCCGGGAAGGGGCCGGGCGGCGGGCGGGTACCGTCACCGCCGCGGGGCGGCGTACGGGCGCGGCGGCGACCGCGTGTCCGGTCCGGGTGAGTTCCCCGGCGAGCCACTGCGGGAGCGGGGCCGGCTTCCGGCAGGAGCCGAGGGCCGTGTAGGCGCCGGTCCGGGTGACGGTGCCGGGCGCGACGATGTACCCGCCGTGGGCGCGTACGTCGACCTGCCAGGCCAGGGCCCGGCCGCGCCCCGACCCCACCGAGCAGAGCCAGCGCCGCTCCGGGGCCGTCCGGTACCAGACGTGGAGGCCGCCGGAGGGGGTCCGGACCCGCAGGGTGTGTTCGTCGAAGGCAGGGCTGCGCTCCCCGTGGAGGGCCGCGAGCACGGCGAGGCTGTGGAATCCGCTGGTCAGGCCGGTGAGGTCGAGGTCCGCGGGGATTCCGATGCCGGGCAGCAGACGCTCCCGCGCCGGCAGGGGACCGCCGTGGGCGTCGATGTCGATCACCACGAGCCCGGCCGGGCCGCAGGCCACCCCCACCCCGAAGCGGTCCTCGGACCACCAGCCGTCGATGCGCGCGCGGTCGGTGGTTGCGGCGTGGAAGCCGTGGCACCACCGGCCGGCGGCACGGCACGGGCACTCGGCGGGCGGGTGGCCGCCGCCACGGCAGGAAGCACAGTTGCGCGCCGGGGTCTTCGTCCCCCGGCTGAGGGGGTGTACGGGCCACCCCTGCGCCGCGCACCAGCGGGCGACGGCCCTGGGGGAACAACCGCTGACCCCGCGTTCCGAGACGGTCACCGGCCGGCCGGCTTCCACCCCGGAAGGGGCCCCCTGGCAGGGCGACTACGCGTGCGCAGCTCACGGCTCATCCGGCTTCTCTCCAGCGACTCAAGCGACCGACTAGGTGACACGCCACCACTCTGGCGCATCACCGCCCTGTCCCCGGGGGGCGATCGGGGGGTCCACGGGGTCGTCATCGGGGTCCGATCGTCCGACCCCGGACGGGACTTTGGTCCCGGAACGGCCGGCCTCCGCCCCGTGTCAGGACGAAGGCAGCAGCGCGGTCTTCCTGGGGGACCTGCGGGTGGGCTGACCGCGGCGGGCGCCGCCGCGGTCGGTCTCCGACTCTCCGCCCCAGAACCCCCACTCCTTGCCCGCGCGGGCGAAGGAACGGCAGTCCGCGCTGACGGGGCACCGCCGGCACATCGTCAGCGCGGTCTCGGCGGAGCCCTTCGCCCCGAGGGGGTTGAAGAAGAGCTCGTCGATGTCGACGCCGGGCTCGGCGCAGGGGAGTACCCCCACCTGATCGGTGCTGGGTACGAACAGGGGCACGGTGAAAGGAACAGGCATGGGTCCTCTCGTCTCCTCATCGTCGCTGTGGTGGGGGGGGGCTGCGCCGGGTGGAACACCGTGCGGCTCCCCACAGCCCAGCCTGCCGGCGCCCCTCGGTGGACGGGCACATCCGACCGGACCCCGAACCGGGGGAATTCGGGTGCCGCCGAGAATGCGGATCAGAGGATCGGAATGAGGGGGCGAGATTTCCGCTGCATTCACATCCCGATTACCGATCTTGTCATTTACGAAAAGAAGTCGCGGCACAGCGACCGAAGCGACTCATCTCCCCCACCTATGGCTCGGGGAGACCCAGTGCCGGGGGAAAAGGCCGCCATAGTTCGGATTCCCGGTCGCTTCGGTCGCTCGGACCCCTATCCGGGGCGCACCGCGCCGGTGTAGCCGCTTCCGGCGACGTCCCGCATCACGACGCCGACCCGGGGGTTCTGCGCACCGACGTACTTGCCGTCGCCGACGTAGACGGCCACATGGTGGGCGGCCCCCTTCTTGCCCCAGTACAGGATGTCCCCGGGCCTCAGCTCCCCCTTGACGTCGGGGTAGGCCTTCGACTGTTCCTGGGAGGTGCGCGGGACGGAGACGCCGATCGTCTTGTAGGCCGCCAGGACCAGACCGGAGCAGTCGAAGGCGTTGCCGGTGGAGGCCCCCCACACGTAGGCGGAGCCGACCTTGCTGCGGGCGAAGCCGGCGACGCCCGACAGCGACGAGCCCGGTGTCTGCGTCCCCACGCTGGGCTTCTTCGGTCCCGGCGCCCTGTTGCCGGCGGCCTTGTCCCTGGCTGCCTTCTCCTGCGCGGCCCCGGCCGCCAGGATGGCCCTCTCCCGGTCCGCCTTCTGCCTGGCGGCCTTCTGCTGTTCGAACCGCTGCCGCTCGTCCCGCAGGGCCGTCTGCTTGTCGGTCCTGGCCTCGGTCGCCGCGTCGCCGGCGGCGCGGTTCTGCCGGTCGTGGAGTTCGAGCCGTTGCGCCCAGTCGCGCAGGACGGCGGCGGTCTCGGCGGTCTCGGAGGTGCGGAGGTCCAGTTCGAGGGTGCTGGTGTCCGGCCGGGTGTCCTCGGCGGCGTTCGCCGGTGCCGCGGCCATGACGGTGCCGAGGACACCTGTCGCGATGCCGAGCTGAAGCGCGTTCTTGCCGGGGAGGGGCGGGGACGGCTTGCGGTGACGGGCCGTCCCCGCACGACGGGTGCGGGCTGCTGTGTGCTGGCTGTAAGGAGGCATGCGACAAGCCCTATCGGGCCGGCTCGGGCCACCACAACGCCCACGCGAAAGCCCGCCCCGTGGCTGTCCCGAAAGGGCAGCGGGGCGGGCCGTTTCCCCCGGTGCCCCAGGAACCCTCGCACAGCAGCAGCGAGTCGACGGTGCGGGCGACGAAGTCGAGGTCGCGCGTCGTCTGCGGTCGCCGCCACGGGGGTGGCGAGCTCCACCTGGCAGCGGGTGCCCTCGGCCTGGAACTGCGCGCTCGGCCCGCCGTAGACCGCGAGGGTCAGCTGCCCGGCACGGAGCACCGCCGGGGCTCCGTGTGCCGCAGCCTTCATCGGTCCGCACGAGGGCCCGGCCATCCCCTGATGAGGGGCGCACGGGAGGAAAGAAGGCACCGGTCGTAGACCCTTTTGGTTTCCCCTTCGCCACTCCTCCGGCAGGGGCCGGCCACGCACACTCCTGTAATGCCCCGCTCAGCGGTGCGGACATTCCCGGGCGAGCGGGTCATCGAAGGGAGACACCATGCACGCCGAAAGCGTTCCCGGCCGGCAGTATCCGTATCCGCACGGGGATACGGCCGCGCACCGGTCGGGTACTCCGCTCTACGACTCGCTGGTCCTCGAATGGCAGGGCCTGGACCGGTGCTCGCCCGAGTGCTGCCGCCCCGGTATGACGCCCGTCCACCATCTCGGCGGGGCGGGCTGGTTCCCGGGGTGAGGAGGCGGCTACTCCAGCAGCCCTCGGCGCATCGCCTCGGCCACGGCCGCCGCCCGGTCCGACACGCCGAGCTTCGTGTAGAGCCGCTGGGCATGGCTCTTGACCGTACTCGGAGCGAGGAAGAGCCGGCCGGCCACCGCCGGAATGCTCAGGCCCTCCGCGAACAGCTTGAGCACCTGCCGCTCCCGGTCGGTCAGCAGCGGGCCCTCGTCCTTGAGCCGCCCGCGGATCTCCCCGGCCAGTCCCCCGGCGAGCTCGGGGGGAATGACCGTTCCGCCGGCCGCGGCCTGGGCGACGGCTTCGACCAGTTGCGCGCGCGAGGCGTCTTTCAGGATGTATCCCGCCGCGCCCTCCTGGATGGCCTGGAACACCAGACTGCTGTCGTCGAAGGCGGTCAGCAGCAGCACGCGCGTCGGCAGCCGGTCACGTACCACTGCCCGGACCACGGCGATCCCGTCGAGGTCCGGCATGCGCACGTCCACGACGGCCACCTGCGGCCGGTGTTCGGCGATGGCTTCCAGCGCCTGCCGGCCGGTGTCGGCCTCGGCCAGCACCTCGATGCGACCGCTCAAGGTCAGGGCCCGACGGACACCTTCCCGGAACATCGGGTGGTCATCGGCCAGCACCACACTGATCAGTTTGTTGAGACCAGCCACTTGCCACCGCCTTTATCGTGCCGTCAACAATCCGGCCCCCACGGAAGACTAACCGCTGCGGGTCGCAAAGACCGTTACCGATGTTCACGATTCACGGGGGGTCGATGACGTGGGGTGACAATTTCTCCGCACCGGCCGCTCGCCGACCGTCGGTCGGCCTCCGAGGGACCCAAGCGACGCAAGCGACGCAGCCACACGATGACGCGAGCTGCTTTTCCTTTTCGCGCGGGGGGGGGGGGGAGGGCCCCGGGCTTCCGGTCGCTCCGGTCGCTCCGGTCCCTCCGGTCCCTCCGGTCCCGGAAGGGGGTCCCCGGCCACAGCGGCGTCAGGCGGCGAAGTCCCCGGTCCACCAGAAGCCCGAGCCGTTGAAGTAGGCGCCCAGGCCCATGCTGTGGAATCCGCAGTTCAGGATGTTCGCACGGGCTCCGGGCCGGGCCATCCACATGTTCATGAGGGCCTGCGGATCGGCTGGGCCGCGTGCGATGTTCTCGGCGGTCGCCGCGGGTGCGCCCGACCGGGCGGCCCGCACGACCAGAGGGGCTCCGTCAGGGCCCTGGTGGCCGAAGTACCCGTCAAGGGCCATGTCCTTGCTGTGCCCGGCGGCCAGTGCCGCGAGCGCGGGATCCACCGTCAGCGGCTCACAGCCGGCCTCCGCGCGGGCCTCGTCGACCAGCTTCGCCGCTGCCGCCGTGGCGGCGGAGGGCGTTCGCGGGATGCTCTCGCGGTGAGCGGCGTTCACGGGCCCGGGGCGTCCGGCAGACCGGGGCTTCCCCATCTCACCGGGCCCGTCCTCCCCACCCGGCCCGTCCTTCCCGGCCGCCGCACCATCCCCCACGCCTCCCGAGGGCTTCACCGGGCCCGAAGCGTCAGGGAAGGAGTCCAGCGGAACGACCGACAGCGCCGAGCCGGCCACCTCGCGCCGGGCGTCGTCGCCGCCGTCCGGTCCGACCGCGGCAACCGCGACCGCTCCCGCCACCAGAAGCGACGCGATACCGAGCACGGTGGCACGCCCGTACCGGGCGCGTCCGCGTGCCGCTCTGGGGGCTCCGTGCCGTCCCATGTGCCGCTCCTCCTGTCCTGCGGGGCTCGCACCCTGCGGCCCCCGGCCATCGTGCGGCCCGGCGCCCCCACGCGGGCATCCCCCGGGCAGCCCCCCGGACGGAGGACGCGGGCCGGTCCGCTCAGCGCTGCCCCGGCGGCCGGGCGCAGCACGCCCCTTGCCCCTCCTTCGCACTCCTTCAGGCGGCCCGCACCCGCTCCCCCGCCCCCAGGGAACCCCCGACCAGGACCGTCAGCTCCAGCGGCCGGCGCGCGTCGAAGGCGGCGAAGCGGAACGCCCAGGGCTCACTGCCGTACACCTCGGCCGTGAAACCGTTCGATCCGGGGACGCCCGTCACGGCCAGCACATTGGAGATCCCGTGGATCCGCAGGTCGATCCTCATGTCCGCGGGAACACCGGAACGCAGGGGGTCCGCCTTTCCCCTGACCGATCCCCTCCCTCGCGGCCGGATCAGCCGGGGCGCCTTGCGCACCATGTCCTGCCCCATGTACCAGGGGGTGATGGGGGCGCCGGACCGGTTGTGGATGACCACGTTCCAGCCGTCGGCGTTCAGACCCCAGTCGAACGGTGCGCCGCCGGGAGGGGGTGTCGTGTCACCGCTGCCGGCGCGGGCAGGAGGGGGAGCGAGTTCCGTGTAGATGAGCTCACCCATTGCCGCGAGCCGCGTCTCGATCATCCCTGGCCACCTCTTCTGCACGATGTCCGCCTCCGGCGGACGATCCGGTATTCAGGGCGACGGTGACACCGCCACCCGGCCCCGCGGAAGGCGCGCAGGGCGTTCCGGGCCGTTGTTCCTCCGTGAAAGGGTCCGACCGGGGGAGCGGAACGGGTTCCGCCGAGGGCAGCCGGGCCGTTCGGGCGCTTACGCCGTAAGCGCCCGGCCGCGTACTAACGTCGAAATCGGAAGAAACGCCTGTTATGGGACGTGGGAATCCGGCGTCGCGACAGTAAGCTGCCGCGCATGTCATCTCCTCCGCAGGGAGGTACGCGGGAGAAGCTCGTCTCCAAACTCCCCGCCGACCTCCAGTACGGGTTGAAGATCCGGGCGGCACAACTGGGCGTGGCCATGCAGGACGCGGTCGCCGCCGGGATCGAAACATGGCTCGGCCGCAGCGGGCCGCTCCCCCAGGTCGACACCGCCGGCGCGGAATCGTTCGGCACCTACCTCCCCGACGGCCTCTACGGCAGGCTCAAGGACGTCTGCCGGGAACGGGACGTCTCGTACATCCAGGGCCTGGCCCAGGCCGTGGCCCTGTGGCTGGCGGAACACCCCGCAGCCGCCTGCCCCGCCCGGCGGCTGGTGGTGTGCAACCAGAAGGGCGGGGTCGGGAAGACCGCCATCTCCTCCAGCCTCGCCCAGGCCCTGGCCGAGGACCCCCCGCAGAACCGTTCCCGCACGCCTGCCCGGAGCCGGGTGCACGCGGCGGCGACCGCCGCCGCCTCCGCGGTCGCGGGACAGCGGGTGCTGCTGGTCGACTTCGACCCGCAGGGCCACCTCTCCCACCAGCTGGGGTTCAAGGCGATCCCGGCGGGCGAGGAGAGCCTGATCACGCACATGCTCCACCGGGACCAGGCACGGCGCGACCTGCTCGAGCTGGCGCTGCCGGTGGACGGCCGGCGTTTCGGCGGCCGGCTGCGGATGCTGCCCGCCGCGTTCGACGCGTTCCTGCTCGACTCCGGTCTGACCATGTTCCGCGGACCCCGGCACGCCGCGCTGGAACGGGCGCTGGCCCCGCTGGAGGAGCACTTCGACGCGATCGTCATCGACTCGCCCCCGAGCCTCGGTCTCGCCATGGACTCGGCGCTCTACTACGCCCGGCACCGTGAGGAGGAGAAGCCCGGCTCCTCCGGCCTCGTCATCCCGGTGGAGGCCGAGGACACCTCGGCGCAGGCGTACGGGATGCTCATCCAGCAAACCGAGGCACTCGCCCGGGACTTCGACATCAGCATCGAGCAACTGGGCCTGGTGGTGAACAAGTTCGACCCCCGGCGCGGCTTCATCGCGACGTCCTCGCGGGACAAGTGGATCGCGCTCGGCACTCCCCCGGTGCTGTCGGTCGTCCACGACCTCAAGGAGCAGCGGGAGGCGGTCCGGATGCAGACGCCCTTGTTCGTGTACGCGCCCGAGTCCGAGCAGGCGCACCAGATGCGGGCGATCGCCCGGAAACTGAGGATCCCGTGAGCAAGGCCGAGAGGCTCGGTGGTTCCGCCACGTTCGACGCCGTGGCCCGGCCCATGAGCAGCCGTGCCGCGGCGTTCGCCCGGTTCAGCGGGCAGGACTCCCCCGCGTCGGCCGAGGTGCCGGCGCGGACCGGTGAGGGCTTGCGGCTTCGGGTGGCCACGCT
Source organism: Streptomyces sp. NPDC001594 (assembly GCF_042893675.1). Lineage (NCBI taxonomy): Bacteria > Bacillati > Actinomycetota > Actinomycetes > Kitasatosporales > Streptomycetaceae > Streptomyces > Streptomyces sp. NPDC001594. The sequence continues at coordinate 183,184 of NZ_JBIAVB010000013.1, forward strand.
GGCGCACAACCCGTACAACCCGCGCGAGGAGCTGACGGAGGTCGAGGAGCTCGCCGACAGCCTCGCCGCGCGCGGCCTCATCCAGCCCGTCACGGTGGTCAGCCGTGCGGCGTTCCTGGCCGCCCACCCGGGGCACGAGCCGAGCATCGGTGACGCCGCGTACGTGGTGGTGGACGGCAACCGCCGCCTGGCCGCCGCGAACACCGCGGGCCTGGACGACATTCCCGCCCACCTGGACGACACGCTCGCCAAGGACGCCGACACGCTGCTGGAGACCGCGCTGGTCGCCGCCGTCCAGCACAAGGACCTGGAGCCGGTCGAGCAGGCTCGGGCGCTCCAGCGGCTGGTGGAGAAGTACGGCTCGCAGCGGCAGGTCGCCAGGGCCCTGCACAAGTCGAGCGGCTGGGTCACCCAGCGGCTCGCCCTGTTGAACCTGACGCCGGACCTCCAGCGGGCCGTCGAGGACAGGACCCTGCCGGTGGAGGTGGCGCGCCGGATCGGCCGGCTGCCCCAGCAACAGCAGCACGCGGCGGTCGAGGAGGCGTTCGAAGCCCGTGCGCAGGCCCCGGGGAAGCGCCCGCGGCCGGAGGCGGCCGCTTACGCCGTAAGCACACCGTCCCCGCCGGAGGGGGAGGTGCCGTGGCGCGACGGGAACGCCGTGGCCGATCTCGTCTTCGAGAAGATGGACGAGGCCGGACGCACGGTCCTCCTGGAACGGCTCCTGGACGCCCACGGCACGGACTGAGGGCCGGGTCCCGGCAGGGACCGAGGGGACAGGGACCGAAAGGCGCAGGGACCGACCGAACAGGGACTGGAAGAACAGGGACCGAACCCGTGTCCGACAGGGGGCCGAACCCCGTTAAGGGGATGGGGGGACGGCGTCCACGGTTCGGTCCCTGGCGGTGACTCCCGGCGGTTCAGGGACCGAAGGGACGGCGCCACGCCCGGGGCCAGCGGGAACAAACCGGGAGACCAGCCCCAAAATCCCCCACCCGGGAGGGACTCAGGGACTCAAGGGACTGAGGTTCCAAAATAGTTGCAGCAGGGTGCGTTAGGCTGAGCCACCCCTGCGCTAGGCTCGCGGCATTGTGGATTTTCAGTCCCTTCAGTCCCTCGGTCACTGACGGGTCCTCCCGAACGGACGAGGTCAGGGACTGAACTGACGCAACCGAACCACCGACCGAGGAAAGAACGTGCCAGCCCACACCGTCAGTCCGCGAGGAGCCCTGAAGGCAGTCGGCGAGCAGCATGGGACAGCCCTCTGGTTCGCGGCGCGCGGCTACCCGGTCCATCCGCTCACACCGGGGGCGAAGACCCCCGCACCCAACTGCGCCCACTGCCGCGAGAACCGCCACCCGGCCGGGGAGTGCCCGTGCACCGGCCGGGGCGGCTGGTGCCACGGCTTCCACGCCGCCACCACCGACCCGGCCGTCATCACCCGGTGGTGGCGACAGGAACCCCGGTTCGGGGTCGGCGTCTCGTGCGGGCCGGCCGGGCTCGTGGTCATCGACGTCGACAACCACCCCGCCCCCGTGCCGGACCGTCAGCGCCTCCTGCCCGGAATCCACATCGACGCCCGGGTCGACCTGACCGGCCTGAGCAACGGCTATCACACCCTCGCCCTGCTCGCCGCCTACCGTTCCCGGCCCGACCCCGCACAGGACGCGGCGACCCTGCGGGTACGCACGCCGTCGGGCGGCCTGCACATCTGGTACCGCGCCCCGCTCGCCGGCCCCGCCTTCCGTTCCTCCAGCGGCTCCGGCTCCCGCGCCGCGCTCGCCTGGCAGGTCGACGTCCGGGCCACCGGCGGCTACATCGTGGCACCCACCACCCGCACCCCCCAGGGCACTTACCAGGCCCTCCCCGGGGCCCGCACGCCCGCCCCGCTGCCGCTGTGGCTCAACGCCGAGCTCACGCGCACCGGCCATGCCCGCCCGCCTCGGCCCGCCGCCACCCCGACCGTCCCTTCGACGCCCCCGGCCCGCACCCCCGCCCCCCTGCGGCGCGGCGACGACGCCCACCGCATCCTCGCGCCACTGCTGGGCGCCGTCCGGGACTGCGCCCGCACCCCCTCGGGCACCGCCTTCAGCGAGAAGCTCAACCGGGCGGCGTTCACCGCCGGCGGTCTCGCGGCCGGCGGCCACCTCACCGAAGCCGAATGCACCGGGCTCCTCACCGAGGCGGCCGACGCCGCCCGGCCCGCGCAGTCCCGCAGGAACCGGCTCGTCATCGAGTCCGCCCTCCGTGCCGGCAGCAACCGCCCGATCCACCCCAAGGGACGTTCATGAGCAGCGCAGGCAGCACCGGATTCGACGCGCGCGCCGCCGCCGAGCAACTCACCGCGTTCACCCCCGAACCGCCGGGCCCTCCCCAGCTCCCCGCCCAGCAGAGCGCCCTCGTGGCGGGATCACGCCCGGACGACTTCATCCAGGCGGGGCTGCTGACCAACCTCACCGACCGCGGCAACGCCAAACTCTTCGCACACCTGCACAGCGACCGGTTCCGCCATGTCGAGGGCCTGGGCTGGTACGTGTGGGACGAGTACCGGTGGAAGCGGACCGGCGGCGAGAAGGCGGCGATCTGGGCCGCCGGCGACATGGCCGAGGACATGCCCCTGCACGACCCCCGGGGCCTGTTCACCGACCGCGAGCTCGCCCAGCACCGCAAGCGCGCCATGTCGACCTCCGGGGTCAAGGCCTTGCTGTCCCAGGCCAAGGCCTCCCCGGAACTCGCCCTGGACCCCGACACCCTCGACGGCGACAAGTACGCCCTGTGCACCCCGGCCGGCGTCGTCGACCTGCGCACCGGCGCCCTCCGCAAGCCCGACCCGCGCCGTGACCTGCACTCGCGCGCGACCTACCTCGCCCCGGAGGCCAGTCCCACACCCCGCTTCGCCCGCTTCCTCACGGAGACCTTCGGCGACGACGACAAGGGCAAGGAGATGATCACGTTCGTGCATCTCCTGCTCGGCTACTCCATCACCGGCGACGTCGGCGGCCAGGTCCTGCCGTTCCTCTACGGCATCGGCGCCAACGGCAAGTCCGCCCTCATGGACATCGTCATCAAGATCCTCGGGGACTACGCGGACGTGGCGCCGCCCGGCTTCCTGATGGAGCGCGGCAAGTTCAACGAGCACTCCACGGAGCTGACCGAACTCCACGGCCGGCGCCTGTTCGTGTGCAGCGAGCTCAAGCCGCACGACAAGTTCGACGAGGCCCGCGTCAAGCTCCTGACCGGCGGCGACCGGCTCAAGGCCCGCCGCATGCGGCAGGACTACTTCAGCTTCGAGCCCACGCACAAGCTGTGGCTGCTCGGCAACCACCGCCCCGAGGTCGGCACCGGCGGCCACGCCTTCTGGCGCCGCATCCGCCTCATCCCGTTCGACAGGGTCGTCCCCGACCACCGCAAGATCGACAACCTGGCCGAGGAACTCGTCAGCCACGAGGGCCCCGGCATCCTCCACTGGATGGTCCAGGGCGCCATGGCCTACCTGGCGACCAAGCCCGTCCTCACCGGTCCCACCGTCGTGCGCACCGCCACCCAGGCCTACGCCACCACCGAGGACCACATCGGCCGCTTCCTCGCCGAATGCTGCACCACCGGGGACGGCGCCGACGAGCCGCGCGACCTCAAGGTCGAGCAGGGCGCCCTGTACCGGGCCTACAGCACCTGGTGCCAGGAGGGCGAGGGCCTGCGCCCCGCCACCACCCGCGCCTTCGCCACCCGCATCCGCGCCGAGGTCGGCATCTCCTCGCCCGGCGAGATGCTCCGCTCCAACGGTCAGAAGTTCTACCCCGGCCTCGCCCTGCTCGCCGACGATGCCGGATGAGGCCGCCGCCCGGGCCTACTGTCCGCGACCGCGTCCTGCCACCTACCATGGACGCACAACGCCCGCGCCAGACGGAGAGGGGACCAAGGCCATGAGCTCGCTACTCCAAGCAAGCGATCTCACCCACGAGGACAAGGTGGTGTGGCTGGAAGACCCCGCACAACTCGACTACGTACGCCAGGCCCTCGACAAGACCCCGCGCCGACGCGGCAAGCCCCGCTACTACCGGGACGGCCGCATGGTCGGCTTCGCCGAACTCTGCGACAGCGCGGAGGCCGACCCGGACAGCGGCCTGCAGAAGCGGCGCGTTTTCTACCTCCTCCCCCACGACCGCGACGCGGAACCGGACGGCCTCTACCGCGCCGGCGCCCCCGGCGAGGCGGTGGACCCCCGCACGGTGGAACCCCGCCACGTCGGCATGAAAACGGAACGCTCCCAACGCGGAACCCCGGCCACCGGCACCCGCACGGTCGCCTGACCCCAAGCCGACCCCCGCGCCACCGACCCCGTCCGCATTCCAAAACTCGGTCCCTCCAGTCCCTGACCGGCCACCACCAAGTCCCTGACCTGCGAAGACCGCCGGGGACCCAAAAGCCGGCAGCCCACGCCCGAGACCGACGGCGGGTCTGGAGCTCCCCGAGCCCGTGGAGGGCGCGTCACCCGACGGCCGACCCGGCGCTTACCGGCCAGGACCTCCTAGCTCGCCGACGCGCTCTCCGTTCTCGGCGCGGGCGCTCCCCGTCTGCTGGGCTTTGGCGACGCCCGCAACCCGGAGGCGGCTCCCGCACGACTCCGGCTGCTCGACGCGCCCCTCGACGAGGCCGTCGGGCAGGTGGTCTCCCATATCCGCGGCTTCAAGCCCGACGTGGTCGTCGGCCACGACGCGCTGGGCCAGCTGACGGGCCAACCCGGCCACGTACGGGCGCACCAGATCACCCTGCTCGCCGTCGAAGCGGCCGGTTTCGCGCACCTCTACCCCGACGCGGGCCCACCGTGGCAGCCGTGGCGCGTGAACGGGTCTGCCCGGGATCCTCGGCCGCCTGCCGGAAGCCGACCGTCACCGGATCATCCGGACCGAGCACTTCACCCGGCTCACCGCCGGGCCCACGACGGGCCTACTGCGGAACCGGCTCGCTCTCTGACAGCCGCCACTCCCCCGCATCTGCGCCCGGGCGCCGGACCTGAGCGCCGACGACACCGCCGGGTCGGCGTCACTCCATCGACTCCTGCTCATGGTCGGATCGCTGTCGACGTAGTACCAAACGAGGCCCATGGCCTGCTGGAACGCCCACGCCTTGCCGCGCTCCCATTCGAGGTCGTCGCAGCCCAACGCCTCCCGGAGCACCTTCCTCGGCCCCCGCTCCAACAGATGCCAGGCACTGACCAGATCCAGTGCGGGATCGGCCCGCGCGAACCCGCCGGTGTCGAGCACTCCGCCGAGGCGGTCGCCCGTGACCGCGCCCGTGCGCGGCAACTTACGCAGACGGCTCCACGCTCGGCGGAGCCGGGGCACGTCGAGCAGTTCCTCGCTCTCCTCAAACCACTTCGCCATCCACTCGTCGTGGTGGGTGAACTGCCGCCCGAGGGTGTCCGCTCGCCGGAGCGCGGCGATGAAAACCACGAGTCCTCGGCGAAGGCGTCCGACCCACCGGGGTCGGCGTCCGAGGCGACCGTTCCTGGCAGCCACCAGCTCAGAACTCGCCCGGGCTTCCCGTTGCAGGACTGCGAGCACGTCGGCGGCATCTGCCAGGTGCAGGGGAAAACGTGCCGCCAGGGGGACCCGCCGAGTGCGGTCGGGCGGTCCGACTTTTGTCCGCGGACAAAAGTCGGACACCCCCGTCGCCTCCGAGGCGCGTCAGGCGAGCTCCGACCCGCCAGCCGGGCGGGATCGAAAGCCCTGATAGGTGGTGGGGACGTTGCGGCCGCCTACCGCCGTCTGGGAGCCCGGGCCGCGGGTGCAGACGGGTGGTCCGCCCTCGGTAGGCAGCCAGCTCGGGGAAGACGGCCTCCACGTCGACCAGCCTGTCCGGCGTTGTCCTGGTGATGCGCGGAACGTACGCGGCCGGGACCTCGCCCCGCCAACGGGTTACCGCGGACCCGCTCCCCTGGGGACACCGCAGCGACATCCCGTAGCGGCGCGCGCAGGCGCGAGGGGCATCGGCAAAGGTCCGGCCAACAGGAACGAGGCGGCATGTGGCCTCCGCTCCCCCGCCCCCTCACGGGTGGCCGGAGACCAGGGTTGTTCGTTCGGGCAGGGCCAGAGGCGACGCAGACTCCTCCCGCTGTGACGCACAGGACCGAGGCGCAGGACGCCTCCCTGGAGCGCGCCAACATCGCCCGCCCACTCGCCTCGTGCGTCCCCCGCCCTTGGGGTCCCGGCCGCGGCACCTCCAATCCAGGCCCCCGATCCGCCGTCAGCGACTGCCCGACTTTTGTCCGCGGACAAAAGTCGGGGGCCTCGACCACCGCGGCGCACCATCACGGCATCCCGGCGAGACGCCGCTTCCCTTCGCCCGCTCCTCCGGAACCACGCCCGTCAGGTACTCCGCCTCCCGTAGCAGTTGCTCCGTGAGACGAACGCCGGGGAGGCGTTCGCTGAGCGCCGGCACAGCCGCCTTTCGGTCGAGAGCCGGGCCTGGTCTCCCGACGGGTTGAGGCCGACTTCCCTCATCAGGTGGTTCAGGTCATCGGGAGTGGTGCCCTCCCTGTCGCCGGGCCACTCGAAGGCGGTGCGCAGCAGGCCGTTCTCCTACCAGTGGAAGAAGTCCATGGGCTTGCCTCCGTTGCTGGAGTGGGAGACCGCGCGGGTCCCGTTCGAGAGCGGCTCCATGAAGCTGTCTCGTGTGCCCAGCCCGCCGCCGAACTCCAGGGCCAGGGCCCAGTCGCCGGCTGGGTGGGGCACGGTGAAGACCCCGGTGACGAAGGCACCGGGCCAGTGATCGAACTGGTCCACCGGCTCCCAGTGCCGCTTCGCCAGTTCGTCGAGCCCGTGGCATCAGCCGCTCTGCGTGCCAGGGTCAGCATGTAGCCGACTTCCACCTCTGACGAGTCGCGCTGAGACAGGACCGGTTCGTTCCCGCTCTGCGCGCGGGATGCGGGGGCCGCTGGACTTTTGTCCGCGGACAAAGTTGGAAGGAGACGGCAGTCGGGTGGCAGTTCGACGTGTCGATAGCCTGCATCACATGATGCGAGCGTGGTTCCTGCCGATGGTGTTTGTGCTCTGTGGCTCAGTCGTCGCGACTGGACTGATCTGGAAGGGAAGTTCCGGCACCGGCTCAGCCGTTCTCGTCGTGTTCATGGTGCTTGCCGGGGTGAACTCGCCCGTGATCTTCCCAAGGTCGATCAGCGCGCAGGAGGCGGAGCGCCGCAGCTCGGTCGACGGCCGGCCCGTCGTCTTCTGGCGGCCGGGCTGCAAGTACTGCATACGGCTTCGCATCCGGCTGGGCCGCGACGCCGGCCGACTGCACTGGGTCAGCATCTGGCGCGACCCGGCAGGAGCAGCAACAGTGAGAGCGGCCAACGACGGCAACGAAACCGTGCCGACCGTCGTCGTCGCGGGTCGGCCCCACACCAACCCTGATGCGGAGTGGGTTCGCGCACAGCTCTCTACCCCAGCGTGAGCGGAACCCATGGTCCGGCTCACTCATGCCGATGGCCGACTTTTGTCCGCGGACAAAAGTCGGCCATCGGCATGAGTGGATGTGCAGTTGCTCAGCGACCGGTGGACCTGCCGTTGCTGTCGATCAGGAGCATGGTCAGCTCCGCGCGTTGCTTCGGCGGCATGTTCTGGCGGATCGCCTCGAAGACCGCCTGGGGGTCGCTCCATGAGACCGAGGACGTGTCCGGGCTCATCGCCTGCACGGGGAAGGCGGGAACCGGCTCCTGCGCAGGGATCGGATGGGGCGTGCCTGCCGTCACCTCGGGGAGGGGCTGGGCCGCGGCCGCGGCCGACTCCGCGGGGGAGGTGGGGGAGTGGCGGGGCTCCCCCGGTACCGCCTCCGGGGCGGTATGCGGCGCCGGACTTTTGTCCGCGGACAAAAGTCCGGGCTGCGGGTCGGACCCCTCCGCCTCGGCAGCGGTCGGCGCCGGGTCGGCCTCGACGGCTTCCGGAACCGGCTTCGCGACCGGCTCCGGCACCGGGACCGAAGCCGGAACCGGAACCGGATCAGGGACCGAAGCCGGAACCACCACCGGGACCGACTCGCGGGCCTCGCGCAGGATCTCCCGCTGGGCCGCCTTGGCCTGAGCCTCCTCGGCCTTGTTCTGCTGGAGGAGGTCCAGCAGGGCGCCCGCGTCCGCGCCTGGGCGGTCCTTCGCCGCACGCGCGAGGAGGCGTCCGTCGCGCTCGGGCATGTCACCAGAGCTGAGCATGCGCTGGATCTCGTCCGGGAGTTCCAGCAGCACCAGCTGGTTGGTCACCCAGGACGGCGACTTGCCCAGCCGCTCGGCCGCCCGCGACTTCGCCCCGTGCTCCCTGCCCTGCTCCGCGCAGGTCTCGACGAGCTGCTGCACACCCCGCGCCCGCTCGATGACGTCGAAGTCCTCACGTTCGAGGTTCTCCGCGAGCAGATGGTCGATGAAGTCGGCACGGGAGGCTGCCAGGTCGTCGCGTACGACGAAGTCCAGCGACTCCAGCCCCACGTGCAGGGCGCTGCGGAAACGGCGCTCGCCGTTGATGAGGACGTACGCGGCGGCGCCGATCCGGCCCTCGTGGTCCGGATAGAGGGAGAGGTACGCGCCTCGGCTGACCACGACGCAGGCCGAGAGCTGGGCCTGGCGGAGCTCCTCGCCGAAGCGGGTCTTCTCCTCGTCCGTACCAAAGTTGCGGCGCGGGTTGAGGGGGGTGGGGGAGACCTGGTCGAGGGGGACGCGGATCAGTTCGTACGCCGGTACGTCGCCCTGGGCGATGGCCTTGGCCCGGCCGCGTTCGCTGCGGCCGGCGGTGCGGCGTGCGTTGCTGAAGGCCGCGCCCGTGCCGAGGAGGTCGCTCTTGCTCATGCCGCGATCCTCCGGGCGATCTCACGCATGGCCTCGGACTGCTCGCACTCCGGGGCATAGTGCAGCAGGGGCAGCTTGACGCGTACGGCCTCGCGCTGCTCCTTGAGGTCGGAGATGACGGTGATGACGGGCGGGTCGCCGAACTCCTTCCAGCTGTTGAGGGAAGAGGTGACGACGTATCCCTTGCGGCTGTCGTAGAGGTTGACGACGAAGCCGAGCTGCGTGATCTCGATGCCGAGGTCGTCTACGAGGTCCTCGAGCTGCTCGCTGAGCATGTCGTAGGCGTCGGCGGAGGTGTCCTCCGCCTGCACCGGGATGATCACACCCGAGCTCTTGGGGGACTCGCCCTCGCGGGTGCGGGCGTAGTAGAGGGCCGTGTCCATCGTGTATCCGAGGCTGGGCGGGCAGTCGACGACGATGTAGTCGAACTCCTTCTCCAGTTCCTCGAGCGCCTTCTCCAGGGCGGTCTCCTTGGTGCGGACGTGGCGGGTGGTGGCCAGCCGGGCGTCGAGGAGGAAGGCGTCCTTGCAGGAGGGAAGAAGGAAGAGGCGGCCGGCGAACACCCCGTGCTCGATGGGCACGAGGAGGTCGCGGACACGGCCGTCGATCTCGCCGAGCATGAACTTGGCGAGGCTGGGCTCCTTGATGCTGAGCATCTCGGCGCCGAGGTGGCGGGTGAGGTGGCCCTGGGGGTCGAAGTCGATGACGCAGACGCGGGCACCGGTCTCGGCGAGGGCCTGGGAGAGGCCGTTGCTGATGGCGCTCTTGCCGACGCCGCCCTTCTGGTTGCAAACCACGATCCGGCGGGCCCCCTCGTTGGCGGGGCGGCGGCGGCCGGTGGGGGAGGGGTGGGTGTCGAGCCAGAGCCGGATGGATTGCGCGAGCCCCTGGTTGTACGGGACCTCCCGTACCCGGCAGTCCTCCTTGAAGTCCCCGTACAGGCCGGTGGGGAGGTACGTCGAGAAGGAGGAGGCCCCCGAGGTGTCGACGGCCGTCGCCGCGGGCGCGTCGGCACGCCAGGCGTGGACGCCCTCGGTGACGGCGTCCTGAATGTCCACGCCCAACTGCGCTGCGCGGACCTTGAGTTCCTGCCGCAGGGTGGCGGGCAGCTTGGCGACTACCTTTTCCCTGACTTCCGGATCGTATGGAGCGGTCATGCGGGTACCTTACTAACCTTCTGGCGGGAAGGCGATGAGGCACACCGAAGTATGTTGCCCTGGTATGGGGCGGGTTGGTGAGAATGATCACCGGTTACCTTGGCTCGAAAGCCCGGCCAACGGCCATCTCGTCGCCGTCCGCCCGAGCGGGATCGAGGCGCTGGCACCGATCCACGGCGGGCTACGGGGCGAAAGCCGGCCGCCACGACTGCTCACCGTCGTCGTCAGCGTGAGCACGGCCGGAGCGATCTCGCGTACACGGTTGAGCCAGCCGGAGGGAGAATGGGGACTTCCTCAGACGCTGTCCCCATGTTGCTGTCACCTGTGCCCGGCCTCGGCCGTTGGGAGACGGCCGACCCCGGCAGGAGCACCTTGAGCGCTACGAGCCGCTGGCACTTGCGGGACTCTGCCTCTCATGCCTACTCCGGGCAGGAGGCTCGGCAACTGCTGCGGAGGCGGTTGGACTGGGGAACCCAGGAGACGTGGTTCGAGAGTGACGCGGGACAGGTCTTGGGCGTGGTGACCAACGGAGAACGTGCGAGGGTCATGTTGCTGGAGGACGAAGGCAGCTCGGCTGAGCATCTCGTCGATCCGCACGGCGAAGGCTCCTCTGACGGTTACGCGCTCGCCAGCGGGCAGGTCGACTGCTACGCCGACCGGGACACTGTCGTCTTCGAGGACGCATGCCATGCCGTGACGCACTTCATCGAGCAAGGCGCCTGGCCTTCCGATGTACGTTTTGAAGGCGGCTGCGGCGGATGACCTCTGGTGGCTCCCTGCGGCCACCGCCATCCCCAGGCAGCGAACATCGACTGCACGCGGACCGACTCCCACGCCGGCCGTAGTTTTCTTACCCGGGGCTTCAGTACGCCTCCTTGGCGGATTTTTCGTCGGGAGGCCTCGAAATCGGCCCAGGGGGACGGTCCGCGACGACCGAAAGCCTCTGTACGCCTCCCTGGCGGCCTGTGATCGACGCAGAGGTCACATGACTCCAGGCGGGTGGAGATCGGCCCTCTGAGGGGCTGTTCTGGCGGCCGATTTTTGTCCCGTGCGCCGGAATTCGGTCGTGAGTGGCGCCATCTCCAGGTCATGGCGTTGGCGACGTCTTGGTGCCCGTCAGCGAGGGCGATGTCGTGGAGCCGTCGACCGGTGCCGTACATGTCTGCGGGCTTGGCGGGACGCAGGGGCGTCGTCTCGACGTCATCCTCCAACAGTGCGTAGTCGCCGAAGAATCCGCGCTCGCCGACGACGATGAACAGGTTGCCTTGGCAGCCGGGGCAGGAGACCTCGTACTCCTCGTTCACGAGGCCCCAGGCCAGGTCTTCGCCCCAGCTCACGACGCCTCGAAGCTCAGCATGGGTTCCAGGAGGTAGGCGTACTCGCCAGCAGGGTCTCGACCTCGGCGACGTGCTGCGCGCGGACGTCGCCGGCCCCGTGGCGCTGGTCGGAGCCCGCCAAGATCGCGCCCGCCAGGTTCAGGGCGCTGACCGCCTGCTCCAGACACTGCCTTGATGGCAGAACGCCGACCACAGATCGCTCCAACGCTCGGCGGTCGGCTCCGATGCGATCTGGTCCATCAGCGCTGGTATGTCTTCCGCAGAGCCGTAAGCATGGCTGAGTTGCGACCAATCCGTCATGCCTGAATCCGGTGCGAAGAGGTGGCGCGGACCTGAGTTGGCCACCGCGAGATCGCCGTCCCGGTGTGCCGGACGTGACCCCTGCTGTCGCGGCGCCACGACAGCTCCTGGGGCGCCACAGCTGGGCTGAGTTGGCCGCGAAGGATGGTCGCCTCACCCTGCACCGGCGTACGCCCCCGGAGAAGCAGATCAGGCGCCCCTGCTCGTTCAGTCCCTCCGGGCAGACAACCTGCGCTGGCGCCCCAGGTACCAACCGTCGTTCAGTCCCTGAGTCCCTCGGTCCCTCAGCCCCTTCGCGTTTTCCCAGGTCAGAGCAGGTTTAGAGAAAGAAGCAGGGACTGAAGGGACTCAGAATCCACTCTTCCAGCCTTTACGTGCGTGCGTGTATGCGCGGGCGTATGTACTACCAGTTCCATATTGGCGTCATAACTAGGAAAATGAGTCCCTCCAGTCCCTTCGAATCCGGCCGAAACCGCCTGACCTGCAGGTTTGTCAGTGATCGAAGGGACCAGGGACCGAAGAGGGACTGAAGGCCTTTTAGTCCCTGGTCGGGAGGGAGCCCAGGGGGATGCCAGGAGGCCGATCACCGACTCTAGAATGGCCAATAAGCGGCAATCCGGGGCAAAACGACACTCCTGTCTGGTCCCCACCACCCCAGGGGGGGCAAGGGGCCCAAGGGACTGAACAAGCGGAAACGGCGACACGAGCCCCCCTGCCCCGATCCCGGGACCGGAGCCCCGATCAGCTGGCACAGCCCGACAGGGCCCCTCTCGACGTACGGCACGCAATCCGCCCCACGCCCTACGATGAACGGCGGAACAGTCACCACACCGCAGCACGCTCCCGGGCGGTCCCGACCGCCGGGCGTCGGCGCCCTGTAGGGTGGGTTGCCGCATGCACACGATGCAGCGGGTGCATCACACAGAGGAGGGACGACGGCCATGAGCTCGCTACTTCAAGCAAGCGATCTCGCCCATGAGGACAGGGTGGTGTGGCTGGAGGACCCCTCGGCACTCGACTACGTGCGCCAGGCGCAGGACAAGACCCCCCGACGCAAGGGCAAGCCCCGCTACTTCCGCGACGGCCGCATGGTCGGCTTCACGGAACTCAACGAGGCCGCCGAGGCCGATCCCGACAGCGGCCTGCACAAGCGGCGCGTGTTCTACCTGCTGCCGCACGACCGTGACACGGAGCCCGAGGGTCTCTACCGCGAGGGTGCGCCGGGGGAGGCCGTGGATCCCCGCACGATCGAACCGGGCAAGGTCGGCATGAAGACCGAGCGCTCGCAGCGGGGTCTGTCCGCCGTCGAGCGGACGGTTGCCTGACCGGGTCCCTCCAGTCCCTGACGACGGCGTTCGCCGAGAGCACCGGTCGGCGCCGGTTCAGGCCAGGGCATGCTTGAGGTCGGCCAGGCACTGCCTGTCATCGTCGGAGAGTTCGCACTCCGACGGCTCGAGCAGTTCCGCATACAGTCGGCCGATCCTCTCCAGGTGCGTGCTGAGTGCGTCATCTGCCTGGACGAAGCGCAGGAAGCGCACGTGGTCGAGGGGACTGGAGCGGGTCCTCTCGCAGAAGCCTTCGAAGGTCAGCCAGCGGTCGATCTCGTTCTCGATCGCCCGCAGGCGTCGGTAGTACTCAAGCGGCTTGTACCAATCGCCGAGCAGGAACGTCGTCAACTGCCCTGGCAGCGTCACCTGCTCGATATCAGGAGGCTGCCCCCACTCCAGTTCCTCCAGCAGCCTCTGCGCCGCCTCCAGGCCGTCGCACAGCTGGTAGAGGAGTGCGAGTTCCATGACCGTAGTGCCGTCGGCGTCCCGCAGTGTCTCGCCGTCCAGGATGAAATGGCCGGGCAGGCGTCGCAATGACCGGACCATGCGGAGCGAGTCCAGTGCCGGGTCCTTCTCCTGGATGTAGGCCAGTGCGCGGACCTCGTCCCTCGTGTGCACGAAGACCTTGGTACCGGGATCGCTCCGCGCCGTGAGCCCGAGCCACTGGATCTGAGGCTCCGCGTCCCTCAGGAACTTCGCCTTCCCCTCGTACGTCACGAAGAAAGTGATCTCCCAGACAGCCGCTCTTTCGGCCGGGAAGCACGGCAGTGCCATGGCGTGGGCCCGGCACTTGAAGCCCCGGCCGGGCTCCTCCTCGTGCCAGGTGATGGCCGAGGCCACGGTCGCCGGCGTGGCGGCCTGTCCGTCGTGCTGGATGACGAAGGACGTGACCGGGCCCAGACCGTCGAGATCGATCTCGTCGACATCGAGGCGCGGGTTGATGTCCTTCGTGCTGCGTGCCCAGTTGTGCAGCACCGCTTCGAGGGATTCCCGACCGTCGTCGGCCGGGCGGAAGCGGCCGTTCTCCAGGATGCCGTAGACACCGTTGACCGTGATCTTCGCCTGTCCGGTGGCGGGGTCGAACTCGTGGACCTGTACCTGGGGTTCGGCCGCGCCCGGTGCGTTGAGGTGGTCCTGTGCCCGGTCCAGCATGGCGAGCAGCGCGGTGCGATCGTAGCCGTGGGTGAGTTCGCCCGGGGTGAGCAGTTCCGTCGCCTGCTCGCCGATCTTCCCGAACTGACCGAGCGTTCCCACGCCGGGAACCGCGAGCGCCGCCGCTCCGGCGGGTGAATCGGTGGCTTTCGACGCCCACCGGAGGCCCGAGGTGAGGACCGTGCCGACATCGCCGACGATGTCCTTGGAGCGGCTGGCCACGGCGGCGACGGTCTTGGCGCCGGACGACTGGCGGTAGTCCGCGCCGAGGTGCCGCCGGACCATCGCGGGGCTCTCGGCGTCGACTTGGGCGATCTTGTAGACGGTGAGCTCCTCGATGTACTTCAGGGCCACCGTGAGGCCGGCCGAGACGGTCAGCGCCGCGCCCGCGAGGGGAGGAGCTCCGACCGAAGCCAGGGCGAAGCACTGGAGCAGGGCGTTCAGGACGGTCACCGCGCTCCTGATGCCCAGTTGGGCCCAGGCGATCTCCGGATGCACCGTGCCGAAGTTCGCCTGGATCTTCTTCACGGTGTCCTCGACGGCCCAGTCCACGACCGCCTGGCTGGCATCGAGCAGGGCGGTGCCCATCTCCTCGCACGCCCGGGTGTAGTCCACCCAGGCAGCGATCAGGTTCTCCTCGGCGGTGGTCCGATCGCCCTGCGCCCTCGTGACGCTCTCCGGGTCCCGTACCCGTTGCCCGGCCTCACGCAGCCATGCCTCGGCACCGGCCACCCGGGAATGGGCATCCGCGAGGTATTGCCGTGCCGTGCCGGGGCCGCTCTCGGCCCGTGTGCCGTAGTGCTGGTAGAGCGCCATGAACTGCGGCTTGACCGTGCGGGTGAAGGCGGTCAGGACGGCCTCCATCTGCGCCACCGTACGGCCGGTCAGACCCGGGGCCCCATGACACGCCTGCTCCCACTCCTCGGACCGGGCCTTGGCGACGGCCTTCCCGAGATTCGTCCGCAGCCGCTTCCTGACGTCGGCGTCGGACACGCCCCGCTGGTACCACGCGACGGTGCCGCGCTCCCGCTCCAGCTCCTGCCGGGCCTGCTTCCTCTCCACCTCCATCCACATGCGGACCTCGTGGCACGCGCCGAAGAAGTCGACCGCGATGAGCCGCTTCCACCGCCCCATCCGCCGCGCGGCTTCGGGCACAGCGGCCAGGGTCTTCTGGAGGCTCCCGGTCTCTTCGTGGCTGCGGACCAGCTTGAACCAGAGGTGGAGGTCCTCCGTCTCGTTCCGGTGCGTCTGCGTGTACCACCGCCAGAAGAGGTCCGTCCAGGGCTTGCCCTTCTTCAGCAGATCCCGTACGTCCCGGGGCCGCCGGTCCAGGACGAACTCCAGATCGGTGCCCTCCGATACCCACATCTGAGCCCGCATGCCGAATCTCCTGTCCGGACGTTCTCGTGCCAGTGGATGCCATGGTGTCCGGGCCCACGGCGCCGTCTCCAGCCCGATGGGGTAGACCTTTTGCCTTGTCGTCCCTGCCCGGCGGGTGCCCCGTGGGGGCAACGAGGGTCACCGCGTCGGTCGCGTACCCGGCCCGGAGGGGCGTCCGGGCTGCCCGGGAGCCGTTCATCCCCCGTGTCCTCCCATCGTGCGACGCGCGCGCAGAGGTCCCACGGCTTCACTCAACGAGTCGGTGCTTGACGAACCCAAGCCCATCCCGAAGGGGACCTGCCCCATCCGGCACGGCACCGACGGGTCCCGGACCTCATGGAGGACCAGATCATGCGTACCCGTACCCACCGAGTTCTCACGACCGCAGGTATGACGGGCGCCGCCCTCGCCCTGGCCGGCCTGGCCTACACGGCACAGGCGTCCGAGGCACGGCCCGCCGCTCACGAAGTCGCCGCGGCCAGCCAGACCCTCGGCCCCGACGCCACCCTCGCGTCCGGCTCGGGCCCGGACGCGACCCCGACCTCGGCGTTCCGCCCGGACGCCACCCTCGCCTCGAGCCGCCCGGACGTCACCGTCACCTCGGCTGACCTCACCAACCCGCCCGGGGTGAAGCCGGACATCCTCAACCCGGCCGGCTATGTCACCGCGGCCCACGCCGAGCGCGCGTCGAGCCCGGTCCCGCCCAGCGCGACGCTGACGGACCTCCTCGTCACGCGAGGCTGACGGACCTCCTCGTGATCCGAGCTCGCCGCCGTACTCCGTCGAAGATGGGCAGATGCCAGAGGCCTGTTGCCGGTTCCCCCGAAGCCGGCAACAGGCCTCAACGCACGTCACGTCATGCCACGTGACGGAGCGTACCGACGTCAGCCGGTCAGCGGATGCCGAACAGCCACGCGAGACCCTTGCCCAGCCACGTCCAGAATTCGGTCCACCAGCTCATGTCGATCCACCATGCCTCTCGGGTTCCGCCTCCCTCGGTCGAAGGGAACGGGCCGCTTTCCTTCTGCCGGTGGAATCATGTGGGCCGCCTGTTTTCCGCCACATCCACCGTCCGGCCAGTCACCCCGCCGATCCCCGGAACCGCCGGAGCGCCGAGACGCGTGGAGCCCTCAGCCGGGGGTGGCACCGGTGATTCCCCCCCACGTACCGAGCCCGCCCCCTGTTGTCATCGTCCTAACGGGGTCCCGCTCGGCCCAAAGGGCAACCGGACGTGCAACGAGGCCAACCCGCGGAAACGCGGCCGTGCCGGGCCCGACGGCACGCCCGACAGCCCGCATACCCCGACACACCAGCGCGGCCAGTGGCGGACTCCCGACGGCGCGACGTCGAAAGGCCTAGGCCTACCCGGTCCGGACAGGCGGCGGAGAGAGGATGCGGCCCCGGCCGGAGGAACTCCGGGAGTCAGCGCTGGAAGTAGGCGCGCATGACCGCCAGCTCAGCCTCCCGGAAGTGCTCTGCGAGGACCTGGGGACGGAGGTCCCCATAGGCCGCGGAGAGCTTCACCTTCGTATCGTGGGGCGCTCGCCCTGGAAACGAGCGGTCCGCCAGGGTCCTGAAGCGGGTCAGTATCTCCTTCTTGACGGCATCGCTCCTCGCCCGCTTCCGTTGTCCTTGCTGCTGCGCCTCCAGCTTCCTCTTTTTGCGCTCTCTCCCCGCCGCGATCTCGGACTCGGCGTCGTGCGCTCTTTCGTTCTGGATCTCGACATGGTCCAGGCCCGCCATGGCGGCCTCGAGATCGTGCAAGGAGCGGAGGTACGTCGCGTAGGACCGCGTGTACTCTCCGGAGACCGCCCTCACCTGTTCGGGAACGGGCCGTCCGACGAGCTGCGCGCTGCACGTGATCCTGAACGGAATCAACCGGCACAGGGCCCGGGTCTCCTCCGTGTCGAATCCCTCGTGGACGTGGCCCCAGCTCGTTTCGCTGACGCGTACCCTGACGAATATTCCGAATTGCAGCTGACGGGTGTCGACGCCGCATTCGTGCAGGCTGCCATAGCAGATTCTGAGAAGCGCCAGAGCTTTCCTCACCGGCCCTTCGAAATCGTTTTTGTGCTTGCCGTTCGCGAGCCCGGTCAGCACGGTACAGTCGTTTCCGGTCGACCATTCCGCATTGATGATGTGCCCCGCCACCCAGCCGTAGGTGCCCAGTCGGTCATGGTTGTTCAAGGCTGTGGTCAGGTGATTGGAGGGGCGCGAGAGGGTGTGGGGTTCGACCGCCAGGCCCGGCCCCAGGACGGCCGTTCCCTCCGCTCCCAACCGGCCGGGGCCCTCTCCTCTCGTGACCTGCGGGGCCATGAAGTGGCAGAGGTCCTGGTACACGGGCCGCCGGTTGCGCGTCAGGTTGCGTAGTGCGGGGGTCTCGCGGGGGACTCCGGAGTTCCTGCCGCCCGGCTTCCGGGGTGACGGGCCGACGTCCACGCCCTGGACGTCCTGGAGGAAGCCCCTCCTGGTGACGCGCGGCGCCGGAAACAGCTGTGCGATGGTGTCCGGGTTCCCCAGGTGGAACCTCATCTGAGCGTCGTCGAACCCCATGTCCCACAGCTTCCAGAACCACGCGTTGTCCGGTTCGAGGAATTCCTTGAGGAACACGGTCCCGGAGGGGCAGGATTCCGAGAACCCGGAGTCCCGCCAAACGAAGAAGCTCTGACATTCTTCGCACACCACGGCGAATGCGTCACGGAACTCGGAGTCCTCGGTCAACAGGCGGGACATCTCCCCCTGGACCCTCGCGATGGTGGCCTCGTCCGGTATTCCCGCGGGGCCGTACGTGTCGTTCGGCATGTGACGTCCTCTCCTGGGGCATCGGGCCCGCCCGTCCGGCGGCCGCTCGTCTGTGCCGCCCCGTCCCGGCCGGCTGTCGCCTGTGCCGGCCGGGCGTGGGCGGGTGCGGCCGGCCACGACGCCTGTGCCCGCGTCCCCGCTCGCCTCCCCGCCCGAGCCCGAGTCCGCGCCGTCGTCGCCCGCCGGTCCCGCTGCGTCCGCCCACGGTGCCCGCTGCGGCCCCGCCCGTGGTCCGGGTCCAGCACCTCAGCAGCCAGGCCCGTTCCGCTGTGGTCCAGACCATGCTGGCCAGTAGGTACAGGCCGGCCGCGAGGGGTACGTACGCGGCCATGACCAGCGTTCCGAACGCCACCAGCGGCAGCAGCGGTGCGATCCGGCGCAGCATGGCCGCGCCCGGCTCGTCCTCGGCGGGGAGCGTCGGGCCGAATCCGGCCGCGGCGGCGCGCCGCGCCCGCACCACCGACCACCGGGCTCCGAGAGCGATGGCCGCGAAAAGCCCCAGGAACACCAGGCTCCGCCGCCCCAGCGGCCCGCCGTTCGACAGCGCGTCCGCCCACCGTCCGCCCAGCGGGGAGCCGAACAGCACCTCGTCCAGGAGTCCGTTCGGCTCGCCGTCGAGCTCTTGCCGCGAGAACACCTCGTGCATCACGAAGAACACCGGCAGTTGCGCGAAGACCGGCAGGATCCCCGCCCGCGGCGAGGTGCCCGCCTCCAGGTAGAGCTCGCGCACGGCCTGTCGCCGGGCCGTGCGGGGCCGGTCCTCGTGGCGGCGCCTCAGCTCGCTCAGCCGCGGTGCCAGCGCCGCCCTCGTCCGCTCGGCCCGGAACACGGACCGGTTCAGCGGGTGCAGCACTCCCCGGATCAACGCCGTGATCACGACGATCGCGGCCGCCGTCGCCGACTCGGCGAAGACCCACTCCAGGCGCCCGGCCACCCAGGCGACGGCGGCGGCGAAGGCCCCGTAGACGGACACGCGGACCTCCGGGATCTCGTCGCCTTACCAACGTCGCCCCGGGCCCCCGAAGTTCCCGGCGGCCCCGCCTCCTCCCCCCCCCCGGGCGTCACCGCCGGGGGCCGGGGATCCCCCCGCCCGCCACGGACCCCGTACCCGAACCGTCGGCCGCGCCACCTGCGGCACCGGCACCCCGCGCGGCCGCGATCGCGGCGACCCGGCGGCGGGTCAGGAACCAGCCCCCGACCAGCGCGGCAGCCACGATCGGCATGGCCAGGGCCGTCATGGTGCCCACGCCCCCGTCCGCCGCCACCAGCACCAGCACCGCCAGCAGGAAGAGCAGCGTGACGATCTGCGTGTACGGCGCCCCGGGCAGACGATAGGCGGGCCGGTCGGCGAGCCCCTGACGGCAGCGGCGCCAGAAGAGCAGCGAGCACACCATGATCATCGCCCAAGTGGCCAGGATGCAGAACGAGGCGAAGTTGAGGACCACCTCGAAGGAGTCCTTCGGTATGAAGAAGTTCATGACCACGCCCAGCACCCCGAACGAGGCGGTGAGCAGGATCCCCCCGTAGGGCACCTGCCCCCTGTTCATCCGGGCGGTGAACTTCGGCGCGGAGCCCGCCATGGCCATCGAGCGCAGGATCCGTCCCGTGGAGTAGAGGCCGGAGTTCAGACTCGACAGGGCCGCGGTCAGGACGACCAGGTTCATGATCCCGGCGGCCCCGGGGACGCCGAGCTTGGCGAAGACGGTGACGAACGGGCTCTCCCCCGCGGAGTACGCCGTGTGCGGCAGCAGCAGCGAGAGCAGCACCACGGAGCCCACGTAGAAGACCCCGATGCGCCAGATGATCGAGTTGAGCGCCTTGGGGACGACCTTGCGGGCGTTCTCGGTCTCGCCCGCAGCGATCCCGGACAGCTCCAGACCGGCGTAGGCGAACACGACGCCCTGCATCACGAGCATCATCGGCAGGACCCCGGACGGGAACAGGCCCCCGTTGTCGGCGATCGTGGAAAGGCCCGGCGTGTGTCCGTCGATGGGGTGGCGGGTGGCGACGAGGAAGACGGCCACGGCCATGAAGACGACCAGGGCGGCGACCTTGACGATGGCGAACCAGAACTCCATCTCGCCGAAGTACCGCACGGAGACGAGGTTCGCGGCGAGGACGACGCACAGGGCGATGAGGGCCAGCGCCCATTGCGGCACGCTGGTGAACGCCGACCAGAAGTGGGCGTAGGTGGCGGCGGCCGTGATGTCGGCGATGCCCGTCACGGCCCAGTTGAGGAAGTACAGCCAGCCTGCCGTGTAGGCGCCCTTCTCGCCGAGGAACTCGCGGGCGTACGACACGAACGCGCCCGACGACGGCCGGTGGACGACGAGTTCGCCCAGGGCCCGGACGACGAGGACGGCGAACACCCCGCACAGGGCGTAGGCGAGGGCCAGCGAAGGACCCGACTCGGCCAGCCGCCCGCCCGCTCCGAGGAACAGGCCGGTGCCGATGGCACCACCGATGGCGATCATGCTCATGTGGCGGGGCTTCAGCTTCTTGCTGTACCCGGCGTCGCCCGCGTCCTCGTGGGCGGCGGGCCGGGAGGCCACCTCGTTCGTGACCGTGGTCTGCGCTTCAGCCATCGGCTTCCACTGCCCTTCGTTCGTGCTGTGAGGGGGGCTTTGCGACAAGACAACGGCATGGGTCGCCGGCCCTGAACGGGTCGATCGGGGGAGGGACCGGTGGATCCGTCCTCCGCCGGACGCGTCAGCCCGCGCAGCCGTCAGAGGGGAAGCGGGAGGTGCGGCACGGGCTGCACGAAACGGGCGGAGGGCATGGCGGCACGGACGGCCTCCCGCAGGGCCGGGACGTTGCCGGCGTCGACGGGCGGGGCCAGCGGGAGGTCGAAGTTGTCCCAGTGGGAGGCGACGACCGTCCTCGGGATGCCGATGAGATCCCTGAACCGCCGGACGACCGTCGCGACCCGGGTCCCCGCGGTCGGGAAGACCACCGTGTCCGGGCAGGTCCGGGGCAGGTCGGACACCCCGAAGTCCGCGCTGCCGAGGACCATCAGCCGGCGGCCGGCGCTGTTGGTGATCACGTAGTTGAGCGAACCCCCCTCGCCCAGTTCGGAGATGCACCGCACGGGCGGCTCCACCGTCTGCCGCAGCTGGGGCGTCCCGCCGAGCAGATCCGGGCTGAAGGGGCGGTGCACCGACCGGAGCACCTGCACGGTGAAGCCCGGGAACACCTTCGTCTCGCCGCCCTGGAGGGGGACGAGCGCCGTCTCGTCCACGGGGCAGCGCGCCCGCAGGCCGAGCGAGCGGACCAGGTTCAGGTGGGACTCCGTCCCCCACACCGAGGCCCCGGTCCTGGCGGCAGCGAAGGGGACGTCGGAGATGTGGTCGAAGTGCCCGTGCGTGATCAGGATCCCTTGCGCCGGCCGGTCGAACGCCTCGTCGATGCGCCGCTGGTCCCACGTCACCGGCGTATCGGGATCCTGCCCGGCGGGGGAGAAGGTGCCGGTGCGGTACCGGCTGACCCACGGGTCGACCAGGAAGGCGGTGCCGTCGAAGCGGATCCACCACGCGTTCGCCCCCAGCCAGGTCAGCTCGAAGCCCTGCTTCGTGTGCGTGGGGGGTCGCGGGCGGCGGGACGTGACGCTTCGCTGCTGGGGGATGATCATGCAGGGCCTGCCTTCCGGGTGGCGCACAATGAGCCCTTCCATGCTCACCACCGCCCCCGGGGCGACCGGGCCCGCCGATCGGCTGACGCGGCGGCCGATTCCCCCACGGGTGGGGGACCAGCCAGCAGCGGAGCCACGCCATTGCGCTTGGATGCCGGCCAGGACGTTCAGGCGGGCGGCGCGGTGGGCCGGGCGGGCAGGCCGGGTGGGCTCAGCGGTGGCTGTGCCGGTCCTCGGGAGGTCCGTCGTGTTTGGTGCAGAGCCTTGCGGTGGCGGCGGCGTGGGAGCGGTCGCCGGCGAACGTGGCGGTGTAGCAGCCCTCGCCGTCCGGCCTGCCGGGCGGGACCGCGCACGTGGCCCGGCCCCGGCCGTCGGTCGTCTGCGTGCACAGCGCCTTCGAGCCGGTGCCGAAGATGAGGGTCCTGCCGTCCAGGGGTCCGCCGTCCGCGGTCAGCCGGGCACTCAGGGTGAAGCCGGGGTGGCGCCGGGCATCGGGGGAGTCCTTCCCGTGCCCTTCGTCCGCCTCCTCCTCCAGGGTCAGCCGCACCGGCGCGCTGCCCACCGTCCGCGTCCCGGCCCCCACACCCAACGGGTTGTTGAAGCCCGGGATGGTGTGGGTGACGGTATCGGACGCGGTGGCGATCACCGAGACGGTGTTGTCGCCGGAGTTGGTGACGTAGACCTCGGAGCCGTCAGGGGTGACCGCCACCCCCTCCGACTCGCGGCCGACGAGGACGGTGTGGAGGACGGAGGGCGGATTGGCCGTGGCGTCGATCACCGACACCGCCCGCGTGCCGAAGTCGGTGACGTAGACACGGGACCCGTCCGGCGTCACCGCCACGTCCGAGGGGCTGGTGTTCTGGCCGAGGTTCACGGTGGCGCGCACGGTGTTGTCGGCCGTCCTGATCACCGAGAGGGTGCCGTCGACGAAGTTGGTGACGTAGACCGAGGCGCCGTCCGGGCTGACCGCCACACCCTGGGGGAACTGGCCCACCTGCACACTGACGACGAGGGAGGGCGGGTTCGTGGTCAGATCGACGACGGCCACCGCGTTGTCGAGCTGATTGGCGACATACGCCCGCGTGCCGTTGGGGGAAACCGCCACATCGTAGGGGCGGGTACCGACATGGACGGTATCGAGGACCTCGAACGGGACCGTCTGGGTGTCGACCACCGTCATGTTGTTGGACAGGTTGTTGGTGACGTACGCCCGGTGGCTGTCCGGGCCGCTCGCCACCCCCAGGGGGTTCTGGCCGACACTGGTGCTCCCGCTGAGGCGGGCCGCGGGGAAGATCACCGACATGCTGTCCGACTCCGTGTCGGCGACGAAGACCCGCGTGCCGTCCGGACTCACCGCCAGGCCGCTGGGGCCGGAGTTGCCGTCGCCGATGCCGAGGGAGTCGACGACCGTGTGGGTGGCGGTGTCGATCACCAGCACGTTGTCGCCGCCGTTGTTCGCGACGTACACGAACGTGCCCGTGCCCGCCGTGGGTGGCGGGGTGGGCGGCGGCGGACTGGCCGCCGCCGGCTGGCCCACCGCCGCGGCGACCAGCGCCAGGCCCGCCACCCCCACCCCCGCCCGGGCCCGCCAGGAACGCCCGCTCCGACGCCGCTGCGGGCGTGGCAGGGCCGGTACTGCGATGGCCGACATGATGACCTCCTGTGCACGACGCCGACGGGCGGCCCCCGGGCATTTCACCGTCCCCGGGCCCGCCGGGCCCGACGGTAGGGGCCGCGGCCGCACCGCCCCCGCTCCCGCCCGTGGGCGGGGGCCATACGGACGAGCCGAATGCCCCGTACGGCCCCCTGCCCCCACACCGCCGCCGGGAGGGTGATCCACGGGCCGGGCCGTACGGGTCGCGCTGCGCGACACGTGGACTGCGAGATCCTGGACGTACACGACGACGGCGTCGGCGTGGACCCGTCCGAGGCGTCCAGGCGTCCGGGACGTGCCACGCGCCCGGGGCGGAGGAACCGTGAGCTACGAAGAGGCCAAGGTCCGGGTGGTGGTCGGGGACGACCACCCGGTCTACCGTGACGGCATCGTCTCGGCCCTGGCCGGGACCGGCAGGGTCCAGGTCCTGGCGGCGGTCAGCGACGGCCGCGCGGCACTCGACGCCATCCGCGAGCACGCCCCCGACGTGGCACTGCTCGACTACCGGATGCCCGAGCTGGACGGTCTCCAGGTGGCGCACGCGGTGGCCCGCGACGAACTGGCGACCCGCGTCCTGCTGCTCTCCGCCTCCACGGAGAGCGACGTGGTGTACCGGGCGCTCCAGGAGGGTGCGGCCGGCTACCTGTCCAAGGAGTCCGACCGGGACGACATCGTCGCGGCCGTGATGGCCTGCGCCAAGGGCGAGAGCGTGCTGCCGCCGGCGCTGGTCACCGGACTCGCCTCCGAGCTGCGCTCCCGGGCCCACTCGGACGAGCCCCTGCTCAGCGCCCGCGAGCGGGAGGTCCTCCAGATGATCGCGCAGGGGCTGTCGGTGCCGGACATGGCCAAGGAGATGTACCTGGCGCCCACCACGGTCAAGACCCACCTGCGGCGGCTGTACGAGAAGCTGGGCGTCTCCGACCGGGGCGCGGCCGTGGCGAAGGCCATGCGCACGCACATGCTGGAGTAGGGCTTACTCCGGGCCCTGCCCTGGGCGGTTCCACCCCCGGTTCGTCCGGTCGTGCGACGCGGGGGCCCGGGAGCCACCGCTTCACTGGGTGGCGTCGGTGCGTGAGGAACCAAGCTCTCCCCACGAGGGACCTGCCGAACCCGGCACGGCACCGACGGGTCCCGGACCTCCAGGAGGACCAGATCATGTGCGTCACCCGTGTGATCCCCAAAGCCATCGTCACCGCCGCCGTAGTGGCCGCGGGTGCCCTCGCGGCCGGCGGCACCGCCTTCGTCACGCACACCGTGCTGGGTTCCGGCGCGTCCGCCGTCGCCGCGGCGGACAACCAGGGCGACGGCCAGGACGACGGTCAGGGCGACGGCCACGACCTCGACGTCGCCATGGCGCAGTCCTTCGGCGCGGTGCCCGTCGCCCACACGACCGAGGCCGGCCCGGCCGCCGCGGCACGGAAGCCGTACGCGGCCGTGCAGGCGGACGGCCTGGAGCAGAAGCTCGGCCTGGTCCCCAAGGCCATGCGACTGCCTCCCGCCGGACTGAACGGGATGCCCGTGATGGCCGCGACCTGAGACCGACCGCCCCCTTCCCCGCTGGGAAGACCGAGAAGCTGCCTGTTGCCGGGCCTCCAACCTCTGCCCGGCAACAGGCTTCTCGCTGTCCGGAGGGGTGCCGGTGGCGTGGCAGTGGGTCAGTGCCGGTGGCAGTGGGTGGCGCACCGGTCCGCGCAGCCGTCCCTCTCCGGGCAGGTCAGGAACTCGGACCAGACGGCCTTGCCCGCGAAGACGCAGCTCTCGAACCCCCAGGCGGTGGCGAGGGACGCCACGATCGCCATCCCCCGCCCCCCGGTGTCGTCCTCAGCGGCCCCGTTCAGGCGGGGAGTGGAGTGCGGGTCCTCGTCCTCCACCTCGACACGGACGTGCGTGTCGTCGGCGTCGAGGCGCACCAGGAACACACCGCGCCCGCTCCCGGCGGGGGTGCCGTGACGGACGGCGTTGGAGGCGAGCTCTGAGACGCACAGCCGGATGTCGTTGGCACGGCGGGTCAGATGCCATTCCTCCAGCATCCTCACGGTGAACGTCCGCGCCTCCGCGACCGATTCCGGCACGGCGGCGAACGCGTGCTCTGCGCGCTTGTGGCTGGGCATGGGACTCACATCCTGTCGCCATCTCTGGCCTCCAGTACGCCATGGATCCCCCGGACGCGGCGTCGTCCGTTCGGCCGACACCAGGGACGATCGAGGGGTCGCAGGCCGTGTCCTGCGCGGGCCTCGCTCGTTGAGGGCGGGTGTTGTTTTCGCGCCGGTCCTCCACCGGGGACCCCTCCCCGCCCCGCAAGGGGTTCGTCGTCGCCGCCATGGGCTGCGCCGGGGGCATGGTCATGCTCGACCAGACCGTCGTGGCGATCGCGCTCGACCCGGTGGCGAGGGACCTGGACCTGACCACCTTCGTCATGCACGCCATCGTGCTCGTCTACAGCCTGGCCATGTCCGTGTTCACGCCGGTCGGCGCCATGGCCTCCCGCCGCTTCGGTCTGCTGCGCACCTTCGAATGCGGGGCCGCACTGTTCGTCCTCGCTTCCGGGCTGTGCGGCCTCGCGCCGGGCGGCGATGCCGCCGAGCCGTACCTGCTCACGGTGCGAGCCGTACAGGGCGTGGGGGCCGCCCTGATGCTGCCGGTGGCCACCACCTTGATCGCGGACGTGTACGACGAGCACGAACGCGGCCGGGCGCTCGCCGTCTACGCCGGCCTGGCACAGGTCTTCTTCGTCGCGGGCCCCGTGCTGGGCGCGGTCCTCATCGACTTCCTCGGATGGCGGTCGGTGTTCCTCGCCAACGTGCCCGTCGGGGCGCTGACCCTGTGGCTGATCACCGCGGCACACGTCCGCAGGCCTCCGGAGGGCGGCGCGCTCACCGCGGGCCAGCCCCTGGCCGTGATCCTCTCGCTCGGCCTGTTCATCATCGGGCTCTACCAGTGCGGCATCTGGGGCGTCACCGACACCAGGACCGTCGCCCTGGTGGTGACGGGAGCGCTGGCCCTGGCACTGACGGTGCGCCTGGTCCTGCGGTCCGGCCGGCCCCTCGTCGACCTGCGGCTGCTGCTGATCCGCCCGTACACCGTGGACGTGACGATCACCTTCCTGGTGCAGGCCGCGCAGCTGATCGTGATGGTGCACGGCACGCTGTTCCTGCGGCAGGCCATGCACCGCTCGCTTCCGGCCACCGGCATCTCCCTGCTCCCCCTGGTCGCGGGCCTGGCGGTGGGCACGTTCATGTCCGGTTACCTGCTGGACCACTTCCGGTCCATCCGGCTGCCGGCCCTGACCGGTCTGGCGGCCGCCACGCTGGGGGCGGCCGCCTGGACGGCCGCCCTGCCGTCCCTCGAATACCCTTGGCAGCTGCCCGGGATGGTCCTGGCGGGCATCGGAATGGGCCTGCCGGTCCCGGCCCTCAGCGCCGAGATGATGCGTGCCGTCCCCGCGGTCAAGCGCACCGACGCGTCCGTCGTCCGGCAGACGCTCCGTCAGCTGGGCGGCTCGATCGGCCTGGCGAGCGCGGGAGCCGTCGTCCTGGGCATCAACGACAACGCCCTGGACGAGGCGGGCCTCATCAGCGCCGGCGCCACACCCGGCGCGTTCATGGTCGCCAGCGCCGTCCTCGGCATCGCGCTGCTCCTCGCGGCGATGATGCTGCCGAAGGGACGGAGCGCCGCCGATCATTGACGGCTGACGGATGATGACGGCACGTCAGGTGTGCCGGATGACGGTGGCTCCGTGGGCGACGACGGTGGCGCCGTCCTCGGCGTAGACCTGCGCGTCACTCCCGGCCGTGACGGTGGAGCCGGCCTGGGCGTAGACGACGGCGCCACCCGCCGCGTACTGCAGGACGGCCTGGTCCGCGACGGTGATCGTGCCGCCGGTGGCGGTGTGGACCACGGATCCCGGGTGGGCGTGGACGGTGCCCCCGGTGACGCTGTGGGCAGCGGACCCCGCCCGGAGCTGGACCGTTCCGCCGGCCACCTCCGTGATCGGGGTGGTGCCGGCCGCATCCACCTCGCCGCCGGTGACCAGGGTCAGGAGGCTGGCACCGCTCAGGGTGACCCGGCCGTCGACCACCTGGTCGACGGTGCTGTGGTCCATCGCCATGAGTGTTCCGCCGTACACGAACGAGCACCACGCGGCGCCGTGCAGCGACGCGGGTCCCTCGAGCAGGTTCTCCATCCTCCCGTCGTGCACGGCCACGTTGTGGCCGGTCATCTTGTTGACGATCGTGCCGTCGGTGTAGCAGTGCCCGCCGCCGCCCCGGTAGTTGACGACGGTTCCCCCGCTCCAGACGGAGCAGACCCCGCCGTCCTTGTCGGTGACCGTGGCACCGTCCCGGATGTCCACGTAGCCGCCGGTCATGCGGGTGATGACGGCGCCACGGAGGAGCTCCACCGAGCCGTCCCGCATGAGCGCCAGGGGTTGCCCGTCGATCCCCCCGTACAACCGCGTCCCACCGATGCCCCGGTGCAGGGTCAGGGGCTCCGCCCGGGGACCTCCGCCGGGCGCGAAGAACAGCCGGTCGCCGTCGTCCATGGACGCGTCCAGCTCGTGCTGCGTGTAGATGGTGCGGTAGCGGAGGTCGGTCCGGTGCCTGAGGTCCCGGGTCTCTCCGGCCGGCGTGTGGCGGGGCTGGGAAGCGGGAAAACCGTTCAGGCTCTTGTCGGCCTGCGCCCAGCGGCCGCGGTCCTCGAGCGGTAGCTCCGCCATGATCCGCTGAACGAGCTCGTCGGGCAGTTCGGACGTCGTCGGGCGTTCGAAACCTGCTGGGTCGGTCAAGAGAACATTCCTTCTTCTGGTGCGGTGCGGCATGACCGGCGCGGGGTCCCGCAGGGGACGGGTCAGCCTTCCTGGATGACGGTGGCGCCGTGGTCGGTGAGGTTGACCTGGCTGCCGTAGAGGTGGACGGTGCCGCCACGGGCGATGACCGCGGCCTGGCCGTGCGCGTGGACGCGCGCGTTCTCTTCGACGGTGACGGTCGAGCCGTCCGCCGCGTGGACCTGCGCGGAGCCGGCGGCGTGGACCGTGGAGCCGGCTCGGGCGTAGACGACGGCGTCGCCCCGTGCGTCGTGCAGCACGCACTGGGCGCCGACGTCGATGACGCCACCGGTGGCCGTGTGCACGACCGAACCCTGGTCGGCGCGGATGCTCCCGCCCGTGACGCTCAGGACACCGGCGCCCGCCCGGAGGTCGACGTGCCCGGCGGACACGTCGGAGATCGGCGTGCCGCTGGCGGACGTCACGTGGCCGCCCCTGACGGAACCGAGGTGGCTGGTGTCGTTCAGGATGACGGAGCCGTCGATCACTTCACCGACGGTGGTGGAGCCCCAGGCCCGCAGGCATCCGTGGTGCACGGTGGAACAGTGCGCCCGCCCTTCCAGGCCGGCTTCGCCGCCGTACAGGTTCTCGATCGTTCCGTCCGTGACGGTCGCCGCACTCCCCGTCCGCTGGCTGACGATGCTGCCACCGCCCCGGCAGCGCACCTCCCCGCCCGCGAGGTCGACGACGGCGCCGCCGGGCCCGACGGTGCAATAGCCGCCGTCCATGCGCAGGACGGCGGCACCGTCGCCGATGTCGAGGTTGCCCCCGGTCATGAGGGTGATGACGGCTCCGTCGAGGGCGTTGACCGCGCCGTGCTCCAGGAGGGCCAAGGGGGTTCGGTCCAGGCCCCCGTGCAGGTGCACCACCCCTCGGCCGGCGTTTCGGCTCAGGGTGAGGGGCTCTCCCCGGGATTGCCCACCGGGCGCGAAGTGCAGTTCGCCCCGTTCGGCCAGGGACTGCTCCAGCTCGTGCTGGGTGTAGATGGTGCGGTAGGGGAGGTCCGTCCGGCGCCTCAGGTCCCGGATCCGCCCCGCCGGTGTATGGCGGGGCTGCGAGGCGGGGAAGCCGTGCAGGCTGCTGTCAGTCTGGGACCAGCGACCGCGGTCCTCCAGCGGCAGTTCCCCCATGAGCCGCTGGAGGACATCGGCGGGGAGCGCGGACAGGGGATGCTCGAATCCTGCTTGGTCGGTCAAGAGAACTTCCTTCTTCGTTCCGGACCGGCGGCAGCGCCGCGCCCATGGACGTACCGCCGCGCGTCGCGTGGAGTCGTGGATGACGTACGGGATTTCGGCCGCTCGCTCCGGGGCGCGACGCCACGCCTCCCCGCGTCACGCCCTCCCGGTGCCGGGCGTCGTCCGTGACTGTATGAGGCGCCGTCAGCTTATAGAAGGGGCAACGGCTCCCAAATGCCCTTTAGGGCGGCAACTCGGGCAGCCCTGACCGAGGGCGGCGCAACGGCGAACCGTGGCACCGGGCCCGGAACCGGCTGCGGGGTGCTCAGCTGATGGGCGCGGCGGTGTCACCGGCCAGCACGAGCTGGGGGACCTGGGAGAAGCGCCAGGTGCCGCCGTCGCGGGTGAACACCCACACCTCGTCGAACCTGCCGTCCGGCCACTTGGCGGGCACGGCGGGCCGGACCGCGCCGAGCGCGTGGACGAGGGCCGGGATGTGCCCGTGGTGCCAGGCGATCAGGGTGGTGCCGTGCTGGGCCGTCACCGCCTTCGCCAGGGCGGCCTCCTGCCCGAGGCCGAAGGACTGGTCCACCTTCCGCCCGAGCTTCCCGGCGAGCGGGGTGACGGTCTCGACCGGTCGTCGGCTGACGGAACCGTCGTCGCCCTTGGCCGTCTTGTCCGTGTGGGAGGCGTAGATCCGGTCCGGGACGCGCAGCCCTGCCCGGATCTGCCCCTGCGTCGGGTCGAAGAGCTCGGCGAGCGCTCCGGCCCGCTGCCAGCCGGTCACCGTCAGGGATTCCGCGTCCCGCTCGCCCCCTACGGTGACGCCGTAGGGCTCCCTGTGCTTCTGCGGCTTCTCGGCATGCCGGATCAGCATGATCGTGTCGGCCCCGGTGGGTGCGGGGGTGCCCGTGGCGGGATCCGCGGCCGGGGCCTGCCGCTCCGGCGCCATGGCCTCCGGCGGCCGGGCGGGGCCGCCGTGCGGAGTGGACTGGCAGGCGGCCAGCAGGAGGGGGGAGAGTGCGGCCGCTGCCGCTGCCCGCATCTGCCAGGTCCGGCATCCGCACGCTCGGCGGCCCATGGACACTCCTCGACGATCGGCCGTTGGGGCTTACGACACTAGGCGTCGGTGGACCGAAAGGCTCCTCCGGCGCCGCCAATGGGGGCGGCCGCCCGACGGGGAGGGCCGGGCTGCCCTGCCGGCCGCCCGGTTGGGCCCTGATGGATTCGATCTTGGTTGCGACGATCGGGTGCCACACCACGGGAAAGGGACACCACATCGCCATGGGCAAGATTCTGCTGGGCCACGGGGCGCTCGATGTCGATCCACGGGTCACGCGGCAGGACATGGAGTTCGTCGCGATCCCGCGGGGGACGACGATCCAGTTCTACGCCGACGCGGGGCAGGACCTGCTCTACGGGGCTGACGAGCTCGACGTCTGGGAGCGGATGCGGGCGCCGTGGCCCCCGCTCGACAGCCGCGACGTGAGCTACAACCTGGTGCTCGACAGCGGGGCCGACTTCTACGCGGCCGATCTTGTCAACGCCCCCCGCTTCGGCGGCCACGAGCTGATCAGGCCGGGCTTCGACGGCTTGCCGGACCGCCTCCGCCTCTGCGCCGGGACTCCCGCCACCTGCCCGACCGACCCCCGCGAGGCCCTGCGGGGCGCGGTGCACCGCTGCGCCGGCGTTCTCGGCCGTTACGGCGGCGAGGACCTGTACTGGCTGGCGTGCACCACGGTCCTCAACGCCGACCGAGCCGTTCTCCACGCCGCCCTCGACGGCCGGCCACGCGCCGTGCTGCTGGGCGCCGACCCGGACTGGATGCCCACCGAGTCCGACCTGCGGGCCGTCGCGAACGTCAACGCCGCCGCCGTGGCGGACACAGGGGAAGGTGGCTTCCTGCCGTTCTGCATCGCCGGCGACCTGCTCCTCATCGGCCGTCCGGACGGCTGCGACGACCACGACGCACGGCACCGGGCCCACGCCCAGTGCCATGACGACGTCTTCTACGGGACGCTGGTGGTCTACCGGCCGGGCGGCATCGTCCCCGCGGGCGGGTTCGACTTCAAGGACGTGCCGCAGGACCAGCACGAGCGGGTCACCCGAGCGGTCCGCCGGTTCTCGGACGGCGAGGTCCGTTTCACGTACTGGGTGCCGGACCGCTCCGACCTGGAGGCCGCGGTGGCGGCCAACCGCAGCGCCGTGGACGGGGCCGCGGAGGGGGAGCTGCTGCCCTACGTCGCGGCAGGCTCCGTGGTTCTCGTCGGCGACCGCCACGACCCCCGCCTCGGCGGCTTCGTACGCCGCCGGCCGGACCACTTCGAGGGAACCCTCGGCGTGTACCCGGGGTGGCTCGTGGGCCAAGCCCCTCCGGGCGCGGGCCGGGAACTGCTCGAACGCCACCTGAGCGAGCAATTCCCCGGCGTGGAGATCTCCTTGGGATACGCCGGCTGACGCCCCGCACCGGTTCGCCGCAACGAAAGCGGTCCCTCCCCCTGGAGGGGAAGGGACCCGCTTTTCTTCCTGGTGTGCTCGTCGCCGACCCGGGCGTCATGGCGCGGGCTGGTCACGAGCACCGCCGGGTAGAAGGTGCCGGGAACGACGTTGTGGTACGGGGAGTAGCCGAGGAGCGTGTCGATGTCCTCCGGATTGTCCGGGTCGCCGAATTCCCTGAGCCACCAGGTGCCGATCCCGAAGCGCGGGTAGCGGGCCATGTCGGTGAGGGCGTCCGAGCACACCGCGGCGGCGTACTGGGAGGGGTCGCGGGTGAGGGCGGCCGCGACGGTGAGGCCGCTGTGGGAGGCGCCGCGGATGGCGAGCTGGGACGGCGTGGTCCATCCCTGCCCGGTCAGCCAGCGGGCGGCGGCGGAGAAGTCGGTGAACGCGTTGGGCTTGTTGGCTCCGCTGCCCGCGGCGTGCCAGGCGGCGCCCTTCTCCCCGCCGCCGCGGACGCCGGCGATCGCGTAGATCCCGCCGGCCCTGACCCAGGCCATGAGCGAGGTGCCGTAGCCCGGGGCGGCGGACGCGCCGAAGCCTCCGTAGGCGTGGAGGATCGTCGGCCGGGGCCCCTGCTCCGCGCCGGGCGGAAGGATCAGGTACATCGGTACTTCGGTTCCGTCGCCGGAGGCATAGGTCACCTGCCGGACGGCGGGACCGGTCCCCGTCCGCCGGCCGTCGCCCTCCGCGGGTGCGAGCGGTTCCGTTCCGCGTTCGGCGAGGTCGAAGCGGTGCACCGCGGGGGCGTGGAGGAAGTCGGTGTGGACGAACCACGCGTGGTCGGCTCCCGGCGACGCGGTCATCCTCGTCATGAAGCCGGGGCGGCCCCTTCGGAGGCTGCCCCTGCCGGCGCAACGCACGCTGGTTACTCGGCGTCGCCCTGGACCAGAGCGGCCTGCCAGTCGGTGATCACGGTGGCCTCATCGGCGGGCAGGAACGGACCCTGACGCGGCATTTCGTTCATGATGTTTCCCCTTCTGAGCGGTAGCGGTGATGACGGGTTCCACTCTGGCCGGGGAGGGTGCGGGTGCTCTGTCATCCGAACGGACGGCCTGCCGGACGATGGTCCTGGAGGTCCTGCTGAGGACCTCCTGAGGCCCGTCGCCCTCATCACCGCCACCGCACGCCGTCTGTCCGCGCAGAGGTCCCGACGGGCCGGAGTCTCCAACACCGGCCCGGCGGTCCCAGGCTCAAGCCTGGCGGCACCGGGGGAGTACCGGGACGCCCGACCTGTTCCGCAGGGGGAACTGCCTCCACCTCTCCGTCCAGTAGCTCAAGCGCTCGGTGTAGTCCAGACAGGTCCCAGCCTGCGGATCCGTGAGCTCGAGCCGCGCTTTGAAGTGCGCGAACTGGTCGTAGCAGTAGCCGGGCAGCACGTGGTAGCGGGCGTCGAACTCCTCCTGGAGCGCCTGCATCCGATCGGCGTACGGGCCCGCGATTTCTTGGACCTTCACCAAGAACTGCTCGGCCGGAGCGTGATGGTCGGACGTCTCGAAGAGGACGCCGGACGGAAGCGCGTCACGCACCTCCTGCTCGAACCGGTCCTGGAGGTACAGCGTGGTGTCGCAGTAGGCGGAGAAATCGTGCAGGGCTGCCAGAATGTCCGTTTCACATGCGTTCTTCGCCGACCGCAGGTGGTCCAACTGGTCGTTGCTCAGCCCTCTTTTCCACGGCATCCGCTCGATCGGCAGGAACTCGGTGTCGATGCGGAACGGCCAGACGTCGCACAGGTAGTGCATGTCCTCCTTCACCAGTTCGACCCATTCCCTGAACTCCTCGTCGGTGTACTGGGCAGGCACGGCGTCTCCTCTCGCAACGGCATGACGGCATGACGGCATGACGGCATGAGCTCCCCATGCTCATGCCCTCCGAGGCGACGGAGGCGCGCCGCAGGCCGACCGTGCACGTACGGGCAGACGATCGGGCCCATCGGTGGACGGCGTCCTCCTCCGATCGTGGAGCTCGATGGCCGATGGGCGCACCCGTACCCCGTGCCACTGTGCGGACGGCGCGCCGCAGGGGCCGTCCCCGTACGCGTCATGTGCAGTCCCGTGAGGAACGAGGAATCCATGCGCCGCAGTCTCGTGCTCGTCCAGGCGATCGCGTTGGGGGGAGGTGTCTGCCTCGTGGCACCCACCGGCTCCAGCGCCACGGCTCGTGCTGTCCCCCGACGGCAGCCGGGCCTATGCCGTGAACTCCGGCACGGTCACCGACACCGGCGGCGTTCGGTCATCGACTCGGCCGGCCGCCGCGTCATTGGCACCCTGTCCGTGGGCGCCAACCCCACGTGGGGACAACCAGACCAGCCTGGTCCACACGCTCGACACGGCGACGAACACCCTCGTCGGAAAGCCGGCCGACCTTCCCGGGTGGGGAATGGTCGCCGGACTCGCGCTCACCCCGGACGGCCGGCACCTGTACGTGGCCGAGGCGGCATCCGATGAGTTGGGCCCTCGGCCACTGAGTCACTTCGCGTTTCCGCAGGTCAGAGCAGGTTTCAGGAGGGATTGAGGGACCGAAGGGACTCAGATTCCGCTCTTCCGGCCTTTACGTGCGTGCGGGTATGCGTGGGCGTAAGGAGTACTGGTGTCATGTCGGCGTCATAACTGGAAAACTCGGTCCCTTCGGTCCCTTCGATTCCGGCGTCACCCCGCTGACCTGCAGGTTTGTCAGGGACCGAAAGTGCCAGGGACCGAACGGCCACCCGGATGTGCCTCCTGCCCTGCGCCTTCCGCTGCCTGCGATCTCCGGGCTTCGGACAGTCACCGTTGAGACGATGACCGAACCCCCGGCCCAGCACGCCCTGCACGCCTTCTCATGGAGTCACGGATGTACGAAGAGGAAATCTTCCAGTTCGACGGAGACGAGTACGCGACGGGGCAAGACGGCGCCCTGGCCCTCGAGCGCCTCAAAGAGGCACTCGGATGGGAGTCCGACGGTGTGGAGCTCCTGGAGCAACTCGCCTTCACCAGCGTCTGCGAACTGGACTGGGAGCGCGTTCCGCTCCTCGTCGACTGGAGGGAGGCCCGCACCCGCGACGCCATGGCGGACGTCGTCCGGGCCGCTGCTCAGCTGCACTGGATCGCCGAGACGGAGCTCGGACCCGACGCCTGGCACGCCTTCGTGCGTGCGTGGCGCCCGCGTGACTTCGTGGGCGATGAGAGCGACGAGGCCGACGAGGCCGACGGCTTCCCTGCCCGGGCCGGAGGCGCCCAGGCCCCGTACGGCGTGTCCGCCGCCCTGCCCGTCGGCCACTCGTCGGCAGCCGGCTGGGAACCGCAGAACCCTACCTGGGGGACCGACAGCTTCGAGGCTGCCGTCGGCACGGACCGGCTCGCCCTGGACCGCTTGGGGTTGGTGTCCGGTGTGCCGGTCACCGGTCTGCCCGCCGTGGATCCCGAGCGGTTCCGGGGAACCATCGGCGGAGGACTCCTCTGCACCCACGACGGAAAGTTCCTGATCGACACCTCTGGGATCACATGCCGGTACCTCATATCCCTCCAGCACGGCGAGGCCGTCTTGTACGTGGACCAGCGCCTCAGCGCGAGCGACTGGCAGGCGGCCGGCGCGACCGCCGTCAGCGCCTACCCCTCCCTCGACTCCCACGGGCAGATCGCCACCGGCCAGATCGTGTGCGCCGGCGACATGCAGGTCTCGGAGGGGAGGATCGTCTACATCGACAACCACAGCGGGTCCTACACGCCGCGCGGCTCGAACCTCGCGGCCGTCCTGCACCTCGTCAAGGAGTTCGGCATCCTCGCGGACGATGCCGCGATCCGGCAGTTCCTGAGCAAGGTGGACGGATACGACTGCGACGCCGGTGAGCTCCGGCAGCTCAACACCGGAGCGGTACAGGAGCGGCTGGAGGGGCGGCGCCAGGACGCGTGAACCCTCTGCCGCCGCGGGCGAACGGCCGCCCCCCGAGGGCGGAGCCGTTCCCCGGACGGACCGTTCGGACGACGCGCGCCACCCGTCCGCCACGGTGTACTCGAAGCCCGGCCCGAGGACACAGCACGAAGGGGTGACGACGACGATGCGACACCGGCCGAGCGCCAAAACCCAGCTCCCGCGCCCACCGCGTCGGCGCCGGCACGCGCATCCGCGCCGACCCCCGCCGGCCCCGGTGTCGCCGTGACCGCACGGACGCGCGTCCCCGCCGGCCCCCACCTGCACACCGCGCTCGTGGCCGGCCCGGCCGCCGACGAGAGGGTCCTGCTGCTGCACGGCTTTCCCCGCGGGCGGCCCGGACGCTCTGCGCCGGATCTACGGCCGCGCTCTGCCACCGGGCCGTGCCGAGACCTACCCGCCCCGCTGGGCCGTACCGCGGCCGAGGGCACCGGAGCGTGGATCGACGCGGACTACCGTTTCGAGGTCCTGCACGGGGCCGGCCACCGGCTGCCTGACGCGCACGCCGACCGCGTCGACCCACTCCTCCTGGCCCACCTGGCGGCCCACCCCGCCTTCCGCCGCTGACACCCCGGCGACGGCTCCCCCTCCCGCTCCGCCGAACGGATGATGCCCCCCGGCGCCGCGACGGCCTAGGTTCGGTCACGTGCTGCACAAGACCAGGGACACCCGACCCGCCGCCCACACCCCTCCTCACAACCCTGCGGACGACCTCCGACACGCGGAGGACGAGGCACTCTCCCGGGCCCTTCACCGCATCGCGTTCTGCATGGAGGAATCCGGCGACGGCCCCACCGCCGAGGAACTGCGCAGGGTCGCCGCTCTCCTGCGGACCACCGTCCAGTGAGCTGACGCGGACATCACGGTCGACCCCCCGGTCGTCCGATCAGAGGACAGCGCCACGGTCGACCAGGACGCGACAGTGGTGCCATGAGCAAGACCCGAATGTGGATGTGGGCCGCCGTGCCGGCCCTGACCGGTATCGGAGCGACGGCTCTCGTGGTCTGCGGCCCCTCCCACAGCGCGAACGCCCACTCCAGCCGGCCGAGCGGCCCGCAGGCCGAGCAGGCGCTGGGAACGATCGTGCGCCTCGCCGCCGAGCGCGTGATGACCGCGGACACGGTGGCCGCGGCGAAATGGGGCACCGGCCGGCCCATCGACGACCCGGCCCGGGAGAAGATCGTCCTGGACAACGCGGCGGCCCGGGCCACGGAACTCGGGATCGACCGCGCCACCGTCCAGCGGATCTTCAAGGATCAGATCGACGCCAACAAGGACGTCCAGCGCGCGCTCTACGCCCACTGGCGGGAACACCCCACGAAGCGGCCGTCCCACCACCCCGATCTCGCCACCCAGGTCCGCCCCGTCCTGGACCGTGTCGACAGCCGGCTGCTCACGGCCATCCAGCAGGCCCAGCCGCTGCTGTCCCGTCCCGGCTGCGACGTGCTGCTGAAGTGGCGGAAGGCGGTCACCGTCCGGACCATGGAGTTGGACGCCCTCCACCGCAGCGGCCTCGACCGGGCCCTCGCCCACACCTGCCGCGCGCGCTGACCGCCGCGGTCACGGGCCTCCCTACCGGTCGCCGCTCCGGGCCTGTCCGAGCAGCTGCGCCACCATGCCGTGGGAGCCGCCTCCGGCCTGCCGGGCCAGGCCGCCCAGCACGGTGTCTCCGTCGAGACCTGCCCGGTGAACCGTTCCATCAGCGCCGGGTACCTGCCGCCGCCGGACCGGGCGCGCCGGGAATCGGATCGCCGTCAACGGGGTTTGTGGGGGATGAACCGTTATCGGAGGAGGGCCATGCGAGCGATACAGGTGTACGAAGTGGGCGGTCCCGAGGTGCTGCAGGAGGCCACGGTGGACCAGCCGCGGCCGGGTCCGGGCGAAGCGGTCGTGGAGGTCTCCGCAGCCGGGGTCAACTTCCTCGACGTGTACCACCGCGAAGGCCGCTACAGCCTCCCGCTGCCCTTCACCCCGGGCGCTGAGGGCGCCGGCACGGTCGTCGAAGTCGGACCCGGCGTCGCTGACGTCGCCGTGGGGGACCGGGTCGGTTGGGTGGAGATTCCCGGCGCGTATGCCGAACGGGCCGTGGTGGATTCGTCCCGGCTGGTGCCGCTGCCCGACGACATCGGCTTCGAGACCGCCGCCGCCGTGCTCCTCCAAGGCATGACCGCGCACTATCTCATCAAGGACGCCTACCCGGTTCAGGAGGGCGACACGGTGCTCGTGCATGCGGCTGCCGGTGGCATGGGACTTCTTTTGACCCAGCTCATCACCCATCTCGGCGGCCGGGTGATCGGCACGACGTCAACCACGGCGAAGGCCGAGCTGGCGAAGCGTGCCGGGGCCGCTGAGGTGATCGTTTCCTCCGCGGTCGACGATCTCGCAGCCGGAGTGCGACGGCTCAACGGCGGTGAGGGACTGCCGGTTGTCTTCGACGGCGTCGGCGCGCACACCTTCGATGCGAGCCTCGCCAGCCTGCGAACCCGCGGCCACCTCGTGCTCTTCGGCGCGGCAAGTGGTGCCGTGCCGCCGTTTGATCCGATGCGGCTCGCCCACGGCGGTTCGCTCACCCTGATCCGGCCCAGCCTCGGGGACTTCATCGCCGATCGGTCCGAACTGCTCCGACGGGCCGCCGATGTGTTCGAGTGGGTACGCTCCAAGGCGCTTGAGGTCACCGTAACGGGCCGCTACGCATTGTCCGAGGCTGCTCAGGCCCACAGCGATCTGGAGGCTCGGCGTACCACCGGCAAGCTGCTCGTCATACCCGATGCGGCCGCTCTTGGACGCTCTGAGGAGACGCGGAGCTGATCGCGGGTGACGAGGTCGGGGATCACCGTCAGGCACTCAGCAGGCCAAGATCAACTTCTAGTGGTTTTCCGTCACCGGAACTGGACCTGTACCCCGACGAACTGGTCAAGCAGCGCTTCTTCCACGAAGACCCGTCGGTGCGGGGGCACGTCGGCGATCCGCAGCTCGCAGTCACCCAGGATGGTGAGCCTGCCCTCGAAGCAGTCCTGCTGGGCCCTCACGAAGTCCACGTACCGCTGCTCGTGGCCGCCGCGGTCCGTGCCGATGAGGAAGGCTCCGCCGCCGCCGCAGTAGTCCACGGTCTGGCCCGTGCAGGTGCGCACCGTGAGGCGGTTGCACTCGGCGACGGTCCGCAGGGACATGTGACCGTCGTCCTCCGATTCCTCTTCCTCTTCTCCGTCACTGCCGTCGTGGGAGATCCAGGAGGAAGTCTCGTCCGAGTAGCCGGAGTACTCGGCAGACGATGAGCTGTCGTCCCAGGCGAACCTGACGGCCGTGACGGGGGCGAGCCGTACCAGCGAGCGGGCGAGGGATTCGTGCAGGCCGGGCGGAACGTCCATCCCCACGACGGTGATGCCGGCGGAGGCACCGTCGGCCCCCCTGAGGGCCACCAGGCGGCCTTCGGTGAGGTCGTCCTGGACCACCACGTACCGCCACGCCTCCCTCACGTGGCCCCCGCCGATGAGCAGGACGCCACCCCCCAGGGCGTACCTCAGGACCTGCCCGTCCGGGGCGCCCTCCAGCCACGTGACATTGACCGCGTCGACGTCGGGCTGCGCCGACGCGTCCCACAGGACGGCCTGGTCCGGGTCGTCGCCGAGGTGCACCGCCGACGGACTGCCGTTCCGGGCCGCGTCGATCACCGACCGGGCCGTGACGTCGATGGGGGAGCACGCCAGCCAGAAGAGGTCCTCTCCCTGGAACTCGGGTCGGCCCAGGATGCCGTCGCAGTGGTGCGTATCGCCTTCCCGTACCCGCAGCGCGCTGGTCGGGCAGGTCGCCGGTGTGCCGGTGCACAGCCGGACCGGGTCGGGGATGTCGCCGATACCGGGACGGATGAGCTGGTGCCCGCCGAAGTGCGGGTCGTTGGCGAGTTCCTCCTCCCAGTGCTCCCAAGCGCTGCTGAGTGAGAAGTTGTAGGTCACGTGGCGGCTGTCCAGCGGCGGCCACGGAGGCTTCAGCTGGTCCCAGGCGTCCAGGCATTGCGAGCCGTAGCACAGGTTCTGGCCCGCGTCGGCGAAGAACTGGATGGTCGTTCCGAGGGGGATCGCGACGATGTCCATCTCCGGTGGCGTAGCCGTCGGATCGATGTCCAGGTCCCCGTGGCCCAGCAGGATGTAACCCATGTCCGTCCTTCATCGGCGCTGCGTGCCGCTCGATGGTGCCAGCGGCGCGTGACGGTACCCAGGGGAGGAAGTGCAGGCGTCGGGGCATGCGGCGCTTCCCTTTCGCGTCGCCGGCGAGCGGCAAGGGGGGCCGGCTGCCCGCCTGCCTGCCCCTTGGGGATGGATGCTCATCGCATCAGTTCCTAGCGTGGCCCTGGAAGGGGTACAGAAGGAATTGCCGCGCACCGGCGGTCAGGCGAAGGGGGATACGGATGTACGAGTGCATCAGATGTGAGAAAACCTTCGGGGACGGCAACCCCGGTGACTGGGAGTTCTTCACCTGCAATCAGCATTGGCGCCTACTCGACGGCAAGCCGTGCGCCCTGAGGGTCGTCTGCGCCGACTGCGGTCTCGAGGAGGGCTGGTTGACGTGTTCAAACTGCTTGAAGGAGAGGCGTGAATGGTCGGAGTGGATGCTGGAGGACGTGCAGTACGACGCCCGCGT
This sequence comes from Streptomyces sp. NPDC001594, assembly GCF_042893675.1. Taxonomy (NCBI): domain Bacteria; kingdom Bacillati; phylum Actinomycetota; class Actinomycetes; order Kitasatosporales; family Streptomycetaceae; genus Streptomyces; species Streptomyces sp. NPDC001594. The sequence continues at coordinate 223,789 of NZ_JBIAVB010000013.1, forward strand.
CCAAGAGATCAGGCGTTACGCCGCCGATCGGAATTCGAATTTCTCGCTCATCGAATATTGCGGCCGCAGTGGTGTGGGGGATTGGGTCGCGCTGGCCGCAACGGCGCAGGACAACTCGGCCTGCCGGCAACTGCTGGACGACTGCGCGGTGGAGCAGAGGGAGGCTGAGGAATTCTTTCGCGGTTTGGGCGATTTCGAACAGGCTCGGCTCGATTGGGAGGCCTACGACGACGATTCTCGCAACGACCTGCTCATTCTGTCCGAAAGGTGGGGGTGGGCCCACCGAATGAGGCAATTCCAGGACAGGTGCGCCTTTGAGGTCTGGTACGCAGCGCTGCCCCGGCCGAAGCACGTCGAGAGGACTCCGCTCCATTGGGGCAAGGTCATATACGAGCACGGCGACAGGTACTACACGATCTGCCAGAACGACGAGCCGCCGGAGTGGCCGGGCTGCGCGGAAGAGGCAGGATGGTGCGTCATCGAGATCGAACGGAAGGAATTCTGCTTCCGGCTCGGCAGCGACAGCGCCCCCGAGCGCCTGAGGGTCGACCTCCCCGACGGCAGCGGACACGCCTACCAGGACCCTCGGGCCGGCGAGGACCCGCCCGCTCCCGCGCTCGTCCTGGAGGCCCCAGACGATTCCGGGGAGAAAGCACCGGCCCCCGGCCCGCACACCGACCACAAGCCTGCACTTGCTTCCGCCGTCCAGCAGCACCAGGATCCCGGGGTCCGATCACGCCCCCGGGCGCAGCCGACGGAGATGTCCACGGAGGAACGGGAACTCGCGGTCAGGAGTTACTCCCAGTTCTGCCTGAACCATCTGCCGAGCGATTCGGACCGTGAAGTCCTCGTCGCACTGCTGCTGACCCCCCAGCGCTTCGCCGCCGCCGTCGAAGCCGTGCGTGCCAGACGACGTCTCGGATACGACACGGACAACCAGCCCTGGAAGGACTACATGAGGAAGTGGTCGAAGGAGAGGAAAGCCACCATCAGGGCGGTCATGGCGAACCAAGCGATCTTCGAGACCTTCTGCAAGGTGGCCAGCAGGAAGTGGACCGAGAAGGAGCGGAAGGCGATGGCGCAACTGGTGCGGCGCGGAGAGGCCTCGTAGGCGCCGCCGCCCGGCCGTCCGCGAAAGGGGAACGGCCGGCTGCCCGATGTGGTGCCCCGAAGGGCAGGTGCCGGCGCCTGGCACGGGACAGCATCAGGGCGGTTGATCTTTTCCGATGAAAGGGCGGCGCCATGTCGTGGTACGTGCTGCTGGGCCGGACTTGCGACCCCGACGACCGGGTACCGCAACGAGTGCTGGTCCCCGCGGGGACCGTGCTGTACCACCTCACGGCGGACCTGGTGACCTTCGGCCCGCACGAGCCGTCGATCTGGGACCAGATGCATGACACGGGGTGCTGCTCCGGGGGCGGCGCAGAGGAACTGCCCAACCTGGCGATGGTCCTGCTGGACGGCCGCTGCGACGACGAGGTCCGGATCGACGGACGCACACCGGCCGTACCCGGGACCGTGGACCACACGGGCGTCGTCCACCTGTGCACCGACACCACCGGGACCTGCCCCACCACCTCGGAACAGGCCGCCACCGGTACGGCCCACACCTGCGAGGGCCTCCTCGCCACCCACGCGGGCACGGAGCTGTACTGGATGGAGTACACCAGGATCCGGTTCGTGGACCAGGAGGCGGCGGTACCCCACCCGGAGCTGCCGGCCTGCGCCCAGACCGTGCTGAGCACCGCCCTGCGGGACCGCACCGAGGCCGCGCTGCGCACCGGGCTCCCGGAGTGGGGCAGGGACTTCGTGCCGGACGTCGTCCGCGCGTTCGTAGGACGCGACCCCGACCGGTTCGTACGGCGCGTCGACCGTCTCCTGCGGGACGGGGCCACCGCGGGCCGCACTCCCAGCGTGGAGGAAGTGCTGCGCGAGGCCCTGGCCGAACGGCTCACCACGGAGCTCTCCGACGCGTGGAACGGCTTCGCCGAGGAGGTACTGGAGTCGCAGACCCGCGAGGTCGTCCGCCGCGGCCTCGGGAGGCTTGCCCGAGCGGTCGAGGAGGAGGCCGGCCGCAGGGCGGCCCCGGTCGGTCCCGCCACCGCCACGGACATGCTCGAAGACCTGCTCAGCGGCCGCCTCACCGGAGCACGGGACGACCTCGTGGCACATGACCTCAAGGAGCTGCGCCGACACCTGCGTCCCGCCCTCGGCCAGCTGCGGCAGACCGTCCTCGAGGACGTCGTGGAGGCGCTGGCGAGCATCTACCGCAGGCTCGGCGGGGAGAGCGGGCCGGCCACGACGACCGTCCGTACACCGACGGATGCTCCGGCCCGCCCCTAGCCAGCCCCCGTCCGGCCCAGTCCGCCCCGGGTCCCGGCCCCTGGCACCCGGCCCCGGCTCCGGATTCCCCGGCCCGCTGGCGTGGCACGTGCCGTGAAAGGAGCGTCGGGCTGAGCTAATAGGGGAGGCAGCATCCGCACCCGGTAGCGAAGGGACGCCCCCCGTGTCTGCTGAGCCCGGCGACACCGTCCAGCCGGACGGCAGCCGCCAACCATCCCCGGTCCGGGTGTCATGACGGTGGTGTCCTCGGCGGGCACGGTGCGGCCCGCGCAGCAGCTCCTGCGGGATGCGGCCGAGTTGACGCGCCCGGCGCTGCGGGCCGCGGTGGAGGGGCTGCCGGTGGGGATCCGGCATCCCGTAGGGCTGCATTTCGGCTGGTGGGACCAGAAGGGCTCGCCCCTGGACGGCGGACGGGCGGGCAAGGCGGTGCGCCCTGCACTTGTGTTCTCGGCGTGCGAGGCCGTGGGCGGGACACCTGAGGCGGGGGTCGCGGCGGCGGTGGCGGTGGAGCTCGTGCACAACGCCTCCCTGCTGCACGACGACATCATCGACGGGGACCGGCTGCGCAGGGGGCGGCCGGCGGTGTGGGCCGCCCTGGGCGTGCCCGCGGCGATCCTGGCCGGGGACGCGCTGTTCTTCCTCGCCGTCCAGACCCTCGCCGAGGCTCCCGGGCCGCTGGGCGCGGCGGGGCCCGGCATGCTGACCCGCGCCGTGCAGGAGCTGATCGACGGCGAGTACACGGACACGCTGCTGGAAGACCGAGAGGCGGCATCGGTGTCGGTGGCGGAGGTCACGGCGATGGCGCGGGGCAAGACCGGCGAGCTGATCGCCGCCTCGTGCGCGCTGGGGGCGGTGGCCGGCGGCGCGGACGGGCAGCGGGTCAGATGTCTGCGGGCGTTCGGGGAGCACGTGGGGGCCGCGTTCCAACTGATCGACGACGTGCTGGGGCTCTGGGGTGACCCGGTACGGACCGGCAAACCGGCCGGGGCGGACCTGGCCGCGCGCAAGAAGTCCCTGCCGATCGCCGCGGCGCTCGCCTCCGGCTCCGCCGCGGGGCGGGAGCTGCGCCGGCTGTACGCCGGCGGTGGTCCGCTGGCCCCGGCGGAAGCGGTACGGGCGGCGGCCCTGGTCGAGGAGGCCGGCGGGCGCAGCTGGGCCGTGCACGCGGCGGAACGGCACACCCGGCAGGCCCTGGAGGAACTCGCGGCCGCCCGGCCGCGGCGGACCGCGGCCGCTGAACTACGGGCCCTGGCCGACCTGGTGACCAGCCGTGACCACTGACCGCACCGGACCCGCCGGTGGCGGCGTCCCCGCTCCCGCGCCTTCCTCCCCGGGTGAGGACCCGGACGGTCCGCCGGCCTTCACCCTCCCGGTCCTGACCCTGCGACTGCCCGCACCGCGCCCGCATCCGGCCGCGGCGCAGGAGACGCGGCGCACCGCCGACTGGTGCCGGACCCACCTGCGCTGCGTCCTGCCCGACGACGACGCCCTGGACCTCTACATCGCCGAGCACGCGGAGCATTTCGCCCTGTGGTGCTACCCCGACGCCCCGCTCGAGCGCCTCGGGCTGATCACCGACCTCATGCAGTTCTTCGGAGCCGTCGACAACGTGCTGGACGACGTCCGCGCCTGCGACCGCACCGGCTCCACCACCCGGGCCCTCCTGGACCCGGTCCTCGACGCCCTGAGGTCCGGCCCTCCCGGCGGCGACGACACCCCTGGCACAGCCCCCGGCAGAGCCCCTGGCACAACCCCTGGAGTCCTGTGCGAGCTGCTGGCCCTGATGACCCGGCTGCACCGCCACCTGAGCCCGCGCCAGGGCGAACGGCTCCTGGCCGCCCTGACCGAATACGCCGACGGGTGCGCGGCCGAGGACAGCCTGCGCGCCACGGGCACCGTGCCGGACTTCGACACCTACCAGCGGGTGCACGTGGGCACCAGCTTCCACGGCCTGGTCATGCTCCTGATCGAGTACGCGCTGGGCCTCGACGTCAGCTCCGCGCTGACCACCTGCCCCGCCCTCCGAGCCGCCGTGGACGCCGCGATCCGCCACGTCCTCCTGGTCAACGACCTGTTCTCCTACCGCCGCGAACACTTCCACGGCGACGCGTCGATCAACCCGATCACGATCTTCCTGCGACAGCCGGGTCAGACCCTCCAGGGAGCCGTGGACCGGCTGAGCGCCCTGATTCTGGCCGCCGAACGGGACCTGTACGACGCCCGTGCCGCCACACTGGCCTCACCCGCGGCCACCGACCCGGCGGTCGTCGCCTTCCTCGAGGGAGTGGAGACGTTCTGCTCCGGGTACCTGCGCTCGGTCTACCTCGCCGGCCGCTACAACGGCGTCGGTCACACCTGGAACGGCCTCACCTCCGGCACCGTGGTCCTCCACCCCGACCGCACCGAGTACCTGCCGTGAGTGCGCCGGAGGTCGTCACGACGCGTCACGCCGAGGTGCCTGCCACCCGAGACCACGCCGTGGTCCTGGGCGCGGGCATCGCCGGGCTGTGCACCGCCGCCGTACTCACCCGTCACTTCGCCCGGGTGACCCTGGTGGAACGCGACCGCATCACGGAGCGGCGCGCCGACGGCGGGGACAGGCGCGGAGTCCCGCAGAGCCCGCACGTCCACACCGTCCTGACGCACGCGGTACAGCAGATGGAGCAGCTGTTCCCCGGACTGACCGGCCAGTGCCTGGCCGACGGTGCCGTGGGCGCCGAGCTCGGCACTCAGAGCCGCATCACCTACCACGGGCACACGCTGCCCCAGCGCTTCGCGGGAGTCGACGCCATCATGGCGTCACGGCCCTTCCTGGAGACCAGGCTCCGCGAGCGCACGCTGCGGCTGACGTCCCTGTCCCTGCGCGACGGGGCAGAAATCACGGGGCTGGTCACCGACGGCACCGGCCGAGGAGCAGCCGTCCGGGGAGTGGGCCTGTGCTCCCGCACGGGGGGTTCCGGCGGTGAGGTGCTGGAGGCGGACCTCGTCGTCGACGCGATGGGCCGGGGCGCGCGAAGCGGGGCCTGGCTGGAACAGCTGGGCTACCCAAGAGCCCCCGAGGAGCGCACCCGGATCGATGTCACCTACGCCAGCCGGCATTTCGCGCTCCCGCCCGACGCACTCGGCTCCGACCGGGCCGTCATGATCGGCGCCACGTCGTCACGGCCGCGCGGGATGGTCTTCGCGGCGCAGGAGAACGGCAGCTGGGTGGTGTCCCTGCACGCTTACGGCCGCTGCCGGCCTCCCACGACCGACGAGGAACTCCTGGACTTCGCCGCCACGATCGCCCCTCCCGATGTCATGAACGTCCTGCGGCATGCCGAACCGCTGGATCCGCTCGCGGTGTACCGCTTTCCTTGCGGGATCCGACGCCGCTACGACCGGCTGAAGCACTTCCCCGAAGGGCTGCTGGCCATCGGCGACGCCCTCTGTTCGGTCAACCCCGTCTACGGCGCGGGGATTTCGCTGGCCGCCCGCGAAGCCCTCCTCCTCGGCGACTGCCTTGCCCAGGAAGGCGCCGAGCCGGTGGCCCGCCGCTTCTTCTCCTGCGCGCACCACGCGACCCGCCCAGCCTGGTGGCTGTCCAAGATCGGTGACTACAGCCTCGTGCGGGAGGGATTCAGCGCCCGGCTCCTCGGGTCCTCCTTCCGCCGTCTCATGGCCGCCGCGGCGAGTGACCCGACCACGGCGTCCGCGGTACTCAGGTCACTCGCCTTCGTCGATTCCCCCCTGGGGCTCGTCCGTCCCCGCATCCTCCGCCAGATGCTCCACCAGCGGGAGCCTTCGGCCGGCCCACCTCATGCCGGCGGCGCAGACCGTAGATGCGGCTGAGTACTCACGCGTCACCGAGTTCGCGGAGGGCGTCGGTGTAGTACCGGCGGCGTGCGGCGATGAGTGCGGTGACGTCGTCGTCCGTCGCCCGTGCAAGTCCCTGGAGGTGCCCCAGCAGACGGTCCCTTCGCTCATGGCCGGAGCCGGAGACGTAGGCCATGGTGCGGGTCGTTCCTCCTCCCGCGAGCAGCAGCTGGTGGGGCAGGCCGCACCAGGTGTCGAAGCTGGTGGTGATGGCCTGCCACAGGTGCCAGAGGTCATCGGGTCGGCGGTGCTCGGCGAGCCGCAGGAGGTCCCAGCGCTCGGAGTCGTCCGTCCACCAGGCGGGCCCGAGGGCGCCGTCCTCGGAGGCACGGGCAACCGTTTCGTCAGGAATGGCGATCTCCCCCTTGAACCATCCGGGCGCCCTCGACAGGGGGCCCGGTCCGGCCATGATCATCCCATTGGCCATCCAGGTGCCCGATCCGCTCCCAGGAAGGGAGGCCGTTCGTGTGGCCGGTGTTGGACCACGAGACGGTTCCGGCCTCGAGGCTGCTGGAGTGGGCAGTGAGCGCAGGGGGAGTCCTTTCCCGGGACGGCGGGATGGTGAGCTCAAGAGGCGGTCGTTCACCGCCCGCTTGTCGTCTCCTACATCCGTCGTTCGGATGACAGCGCTCGCACCCATGGACCGGCAGGCTGGAACCGTCATTTGAACGCGTCGGACGCGTGCACCGCGAGCGCCTCGCACACGCGCCTCAACGAAAGGATGAAGAGTATGAACACCGTGGACCTTTTCGCCGGTTATGACATCCACGTGACCGAGGACGAGCTCAACGCCGAGGCGAACGCCGAAGACGCGGACCTGAACGCCGACTTCTCGCTCTTCGGGACTCGCGAAGTCTGCTGATCCCTTGGCGGCTGAGCTGGACGCCGCGGCTCAGCCGCGGCGTCCAGCTCAGCCGCCCTGAACCCTCGAGGAGCCCCTCGTGACGATCACCATGAACGCCCCCGAACCAGACAGGGCCGACACGGCTCCGCGAGTGCTCATCTGTGCCACCGGTGCCGCTGCCGTACTGTCCCTGCCGCATGTTCTCATCGCGATCCGGGAGAAGACGGAATGCCATCTCACCGTGGTCATGAGCGCAAGCGCCGCACGCTTCGTCACACCTCAGGCCATCCGCCACATAGCCGACGAGCTGGTCGACGCCTCCGACCCCGACGAGGCGTTCGCCGCCGGACACATGAAGCTCGCCATGGACGCGGATCTGATTCTCGTACTGCCATGCACCGCTGCCACCCTCTCGGCCGCCGCGCACGGCCTCGCACACGACCTGATCCCCGCCATCGTCCTGGCCTCGCCCAAGCCGGTGATCTTTCTCCCCAGCATGCACCGCGTCATGTGGGAGAAGCCCGCCATACAGCGCAACGTCAGGCAACTCCGGGCCGACGGATACGAGGTGCCCGACCCCATCTGGCGCAAGGGCTACGAGCTCGCGGACCACTCCTTCGAGGCCCATCCCGGGCTGGGCGCACCGATGGCCTTGGCCCAGCTCGTCCAGGCACGGGTCGGGGCCCGCCGGTCGGCCGCTGCGTGAACCTTGCGAACCTGCGAACCCTGTGAACCCGTGGCTGGTCACGCAAGGCCGAAACAACGGTCCCAGGGACGGACGGTGGCGTCGGCCAGGGGGTTCCTGGTGACGTCGAGCAGGGCGCATCCCACGCCCGCGGCCCCTTCCATCAGGCCAGCCCTGTCGGCCTGCTCTCTGGTCGGAGCATCGGGGTCCCCGCAGCGCACGGTGTGGCGGAACAGGAAGGGCGCCTGCTCGTCCGCTTCCGCCAGAACCGCCACGGTGATGCGTCGGCATCCTTCCAGCAACTGGGCATCCTGGCAGTCGGCTGCCACGCGGGCCGTCGTCTGAAGGAAGCCGGCGAACCCGTGGCAGAGCGTGGGACCGTCCAGTCCCCACCGCGACTGCTCGCGTGCGACGTCCAGCCGTAGGGCGCTGACCGCCCGTTCACGCCACCGGGGTTCGCCCAGCAGTCCGCCGGCCCGGTAGAGCGCCGCTGCCACGGCGGGCGTGCCGTAGCACCATGCGGACTGGACGGTGGTGCGGGCGTCGAGGCGGCCGGTGACCTGCTCCTGGAACGAGACACGGTCGGGCCAGCACGCGTCGGGGCCTTCCGGCAGCCACTGGCAGAGCCACTCGGCGATGCTGCTGATGGCGGAGCGCTGCCCGGGCACCTCGCGGTCGTATTGCAGTGCCGAGCACAGCACCGCGAGCACCGCGGTGATGCCGTGTGCCATGCCCGTGTCGAAGAAGCCCTCCGGATAGCGGGCGCGGTCCCGCTCCGTGAACAGGTCGGCGGCAGGAAGCCACCAGCCGGGCACGCGCCTGCCCTCCACCTGGACGGGCCGGGTCAGTCCCACCAGGTACTCCAGGGACCGGGTCACCGACCGCGTGACGTCGGGGGAGTTCTCGGCCGCGTCCATCGCGCTGTCCAGCAGCACGCGGGTCGTCCCCGACAGTCCGCCGAGCAAGTCGTACTCGGACGCCGTGACGAGCGGCCGGGGCGTGCGTCGGTGTACGGAGTCCAGGCGGCGTAGCTGGGCTGTGGCGAGCCGGTGGGCCAGTGCCGCGCGCAACGAGGCGTAGTCGCCTTGCGGGCCGGCGCAGGTCTGCGCTGCGGCCAGCAGCGCGGCAGCCCCCCGCATGAGACCGCCGGCAGGACCGGGCAGCGCCGGCACGGCACGGGAGATGTGCTGGTAGGCGAGCTGCCGGTACGCCTGGTCCCCGCGCGACAGCTCGCCGTAGAGGACGGCCGGGCCGGGAAACCCCGTCGCGAGGCTCAGCGGATGCCACGCCGTGAACCCGTAGCCCGCCTCGATGCGCGTTTCGGCCCGGGAAGCGAGGGACTCGATGCGGTCCGGCCGGGCCAGTCGTGAGGCGAGCTCCTCCACGATCTTCTCGGCCCGGGCCGACAAGGCGGCGGTGGCGAATGCGGGGATCTGCGAGGGCATGTGTACCCCTCCTGCCTTCACGGGCCGACCGTCCGGATGGCGGGGTCGGACACCGGTGGAATCCCACTCTCTCCCACCCGTGGCGCATCCGGGATCCGGCGATCGGGGGAACGGGCGGATGAACCGGCCGCCAAGCCCTGCGCGGCCGCCCCGCCGGGGCGAGCAGGGTCCGGGCGGGGGCGCGTGGCCGCAGGCCGATCGGGCACGGTCGCCCATCCGGTCGCCCGATCGGATGACAGCGTCCGGCCGGGGCACGCGGCAGCCTGATGCGGAGACCGAGCGGAGGGAAGACGTCATGGCCACGCGACAAACACCGAGGCCGGTTGACCTCGACAACGTACCGGAAGTCCGTCGTGCGATCGCCGGACGCGGGCTGGGCCTCCTGCAGCCCGAGACCGTCCACTCCTTCCGTGGGCGGAACGACAACTGGTCGGGCCGGACCACCAACGGCGCGCAGGTCTTCGTCAAGAAGATCGAAGGCCCCGAGGCACGGCAGCGCTTCTCCCGCACCCTGTTCTTCGAGGGGCTCCACCGGACCGATCGGGTTCCCGTGCCCGCTCCCCGGTGCCTGGGCTGGGACGAGCCGTCGGCGATCGTGATCTACGAACTGCTCGGTGGAGCGCGCAGTGCGGCGGAGCTGGCGGACGACGGGGCCTTCACCGAGCAGCTCGCCCGTGAGGCGGGCGCCATGGTCGGCCGTCTGCACAGCATGCTGGTCGACAGTCCTGAGCTGCACCGGAAGCCACGGTCATGGCCGCTCCTCGAAGACCACGAGGCGGTCAGCGCGGCAGCCTACGCCGGGGCCAGCGGAGCACTGCTGGAGTTCTGGGGGCTTTTCCAGCGCGACCCGATGCTGGCCGCGGCGATCGACCTCCTGAGAGACCGCGCCGTCCAGGCACCCCACACACCCGTCCACGGTGACCTGCGGCTCGACCAGTTCCTGTGCCCGGCAGACGGCCTGCGCATGATCGATTGGGAGGAATTCCGCTGCGCCGACCCCGCTCAGGACATCGGATCGTTCATCGGAGAATGGGTCTGTCGTGCCATGGTTGCAGGAGCCGCCGATTCCACGGCGAACGGTGACACCCTCATGCACTCGTGGGCCCGGGAAATGGACCGCAGAATGCCCTACGTCCGCGGCTTCTGGGACGGATACGTCTGCAATCGGCTGGCCGTCGATCCCGAGCTGGGACTGCGAACAGCCGGTTTCACCGGATGGCACGTGCTCGACCGCGTCATGGCCGGCTGCCAGGAACACCATCAGCTCACGGCTCTCCAGAAGGCCCAGATAGGGGTGGCCCGGACACTCATGCTCGACCCCGGGCGATTTCTGCAGCTCACCGGGATCGGAACGAACAGCTCAAGCAAGGAGTCGCCGGCGTGACCACCGAAACCCATCAGATCGCGGAACGCCTGCGGCAAGCGCTCACCGCAGTGGAAGTGACCCGTGTGGGTGATACCGCCGCATTCCGGATGGGCCACACGGAATTCGAGGCGGAAAGCCTCGACAAACTCCGCAGCAAACTCAGCGGCACCCTGTACGACACCCTGCACAGCGGAAGGGATTCCCGGCAGCAGCAGCGCCCGCGCCGCATCCGCGACCACGCCTTCGAGGAGAAGCTCGCCGCAGCCACGCCGCACCGGTACACGATGAGTACCGGGCGGTACGCGGGACGTCTCGACGATTCCGGCGAGATCCTGGTCGATCTCCCCTCCCTCCGGATCAGACTGGCCGCCGAGAACGTCGACGAGCCGGCGCACCCCCGGACCGGCGACCCGGTGAGGCTCCGCCTGCCGGCGCTGCGGCCCGCTCTGTCACCCGGCTTCTACCTTGCCGACGGCCCCGACGGACGTCCGCCCGCAGGCCCGCTGCTGCGCCTGTACGTCCACCTGACAGACCCTGACGCAGCAGCCGACGTGTGGAGGGAATGCCTGCGCGTGCTCGCCGGCTGCCGCGTACGGTACCGCGCGAAGATCGCCTCGGCGCCCTGGCTGTATCCGCGCATGGACGCCCTGGTGGTCTACCTGGGCCACGACGCCTGGAGCGCATCGGCTGCGATAGGTTCCGCCCTCACCCATGTGCCGGGCAGAGGCACCACTACCTCGGTGCTCGCCTCCCGCCTCGCTCCGGGCGTCTCCTACGCATGGGAACCGGCCGATCCCCGGACGGGAAAGAGCGGCCTCAGCTTCGGACAGCACCGCTGCTCCGCCCTCACCGACGGCTTGCTCGCCGAGGTCACCGACCCGGGGATGACCAGAGGAGCGGCCCTGTACCAGGCATTGCACGACGCCAACATCGACGCCGAGGCCCCCGAACGCAACCTCGACTCCCCCCACCTGCGGTGGTAACGCCCGCGCGCGTCTGACCCGGTTCAGGCGCCTGTCCCGAGCAGACGTCCTCCGTTGCCCGCTCGTTCTGCCAGGGCCGGCCGCCGAGGGGCGGGCACCTCGTGCGGGTCCAGCAGGCCGCGCAGGGTTTCGGCGGCGCGAACGGCGGCGTCACCGCAGCAGTTGTTGAACAGGACGTGCAACTGGTCGACGCGGTCCGCCACGGAGCGCAGGCGCGGAAGCCAGCCGCGCAACTCCTCCCGCGTGTACGCGTGCCGGAACCGGTCCTCCTTGCCCCCTGCTCCCCAGGACGCGCTGCGGCCGTGGAAGCGGACCACTCCGAGCGCCGGGGAGGTGACCGGGGTGACGGGCGGCATCGAGGTGGGCATCCCCTGGACCGTGTCCACGGCCACGGCTGTGGCGTCCATGTCCCGCAACAGGTCGGCGGTGCGCTCCCGCCGGTCCTCGCGCCACCAGTCGGGGTGGCGGAACTCCACGGCCAGCGGCCACCGCGACGCCCGCTCCCTGGTGTGGTGCAGCACGGCCTCCGCCCGCGGACCGGGGACGAACCGGGGCGGGAACTGGAACAGCACGGCGCCCAGCCGGCCGGCCTCCCGGAGCGGCCGCAGCGCCGCACCGAAACGGCGCCAGACCTCGTCGAGGAGCTCCGGATCACCGGCGTCGTAGCCGCGCAGGTCGGCGGGCAGAGCGGCCTTGCGCGTCGGGTGGCCGGTCAGGAGGGAGAACGCCTTGACGTCGAAGCGGAAGCCGGACGGGGTGCGTTCGACCCAGAGCGTGCTGTTGCGCGCGCTGGGGAGGGCGTAGTACCCGGCGTCGACCTCCACGACGGGAAACCGTTCGGCGTAGTGCCGCAGCCGCCCCTCCGGATCGCGGCGCCCGGGCGGATACCACCCGCTGCTCACGAGCGCCTTGTCCGTCCAGGAGCACGTCCCGATCAGCATCTCGCCCATCCCGACCGTCCCTTCCACACCTCGGGCTTGCAGATCCCGGTCACCAGGTTCGTACCGTGCAACCGCGTGTGCCCCGCCGCGGGGCCCCGACGCGCCCCCTTGGAAGCGACCGCAGGCCCTGAGGCCGGGGCGGCCGTCGATCGGTGGAGGCGAGCAGGTTCCCTGCTGCGTCACGACGACCGCCCCGGCTGTCGCCTCGCCGGGACAAGCGTCGCAACGGCGGTGGCCCGCACCCTCTCACAGAGGGTGCGGGCCACCGAGGTGTAGGAGACGGCTACCAGCGATACCAGCGGCCGCTTCCGCCCCTGGGACGGGCGACGAAGCCGACCAGCCACAGCACCAGTACCGCGATGGCGACCCACCAGAGGACCTTCACCGCGAAGCCGGCACCGAAGAGGATCAGAGCGAGCAGAAGAACGAGAAGCAGGGGAACCATGGTTATCAACCTCCGAGCCGTCGTGTGCCCGGCCCTCCGCGGTCCATGCGCGGAAACTTTATGCGTTTCCTACGGCCGTCAAAGGGCAGTAGAGACGGCTCCGAGGCTGACCAGGGCGTGGAACCCGCCCGCGTAAAGCGTCCGCCTGCGCCGAAATCCGCCCGGGAGCCCCGGACACCCCCCGCCGTCTCGCAAGGGTCGCAGGAGCGGCTTTGGCCGTTCAGCTGGTTCCAGTGCCGGGGTCACGGCGACCCGCACCCGGGCGGCAACGACCGGGCAGGACCCGGCTCCCGGGCTGCGCGAGTGCTGACCGGCACGGAACGGCCGCTGTGACGTATCGACGGAGTTGGGCGAAAGCCTGGCCGGAGCGGAAGAGACCGCCCGGCTGCCTGCCTCGCGCACGCAACCCCGCACGGCCCGCCGGATCGGGCGGTAGACCTCGGTACGTGACTCCGGCCAACTACAACGCCCAGTGGCCAACCGGTTGCTCAGCCGCGAGTCAGGGAAGCAGACGAAAAAGAGGCACCGACACCGTTGGAGTCCAGCGGCAGTACACCGGCACCGCGGGCAGGATCGAGAACGCCCAGGTCGGGTCGCGGGAGCGGCCGCGGACACCTGCACCGCAGGCGCCTCCAGACTCCGGCAAACCTCCGCAGAAGCCCTGATCGTGCCGGGCGGCGCGGGTCAGGCAAGATCCGGAAGAGACGGCTTAGAGAGGTAGCGCCACCGGACCCCGGTCCGGTCGACATTCAAGATCGCGTTCATGTTGTCGCGCAGGTCGTGCTCGGGCGGTCGGCCGAAATCCAGGGCCTTCCTCCGGCGCTCGAGACGCCAGGCCGAGAGCACCGGCTCGACCAACTCCCAGCGGGCATCGGACAGATCACTCGGATACGGACGTCGCTTCGGCGTGCTTCTGACGAAGCGCCGCAAACGGCATGCGCCCAGGCGCACAGCGATGACGACGGGAGCACACGAGTGGCGGAGGCCGGACGCTCTGGGATGAGACAGAAACAAGACGTATCCAGCCCCACCCGTCCGCCCGTCCGCCCCACAGCCCCCGAGCCAGAACTGCTACATCACCACCACCACGACCCCGGACCTCAAGAATCGCCCTATACCTGGGTGATGCAGATGAAAACGACCTCTTAGGCCGTGTTCTGAAAGTCGGCTCCGTCCCTCGCCCCGCATGGCGATGATCTCGATGTGGGGCGAGGGGATCTTTCTGACGACCAGTGGGCTGTGCTGGAGCCGTTGCTGCCGGCTGCGGTTCTGGGGCGGCCGCCGTTAGGACGGCGAAGGCTCATCGACGGGATCCGGTGGCGGGTGAGGACTGGTGCTCCGTGGCGGGATCTGCCGTCGGAGTACGGGCCGTGGCAGACGGTCTACGGGCCATTCATCTGCCTGCTCACCAGCCCAGCGGAGAAGAGGGCCGGCCGGCAGAGATCGCGGTGATGGCCGTGGGGGTGGAGGAGATGAGGCGGACCGGGAGCCCCTGCCGCGGCCACCCCTGCCAGGTTGACTCCTGCCAGCACCGCCCGGCGAGGCAGTGCCAGGTGTCGCCCGCGTGCTCCGACTCGGCGTGACGCAGACCGACAAGAACCCGGCCTTCGACGCCTTCGAGGTGGATCTGGACTCCGACACCGTCCAGTACCGTCCGGCTGCCCCCGTGCCACCGGCGGCGAAGACCCGGACCGGGACGCTGAGGCCGTCGATGCCGGTGGCGGCCTCCACGGCGTGGGGCTGCACGTCATCGAGGCGGAGGTCGGCAACCTCCTCGGACAGCTTCCACAGCGGGGTGCCCTGGTCGCACAGATGGAGCAGGTACCGCCGGGGCCGGTCGTGGATCAGCGCGGAGGCGTTCACCGGCTCGGGCCGAGTCGGTGAAGTACTGGATCTCGAACCTGCCCGCCGACACCCCCGCCACGAACCTGGTCCGCCTGGCGAAAGCCAGGTGGCGGATCGAGCACGACTACCGCGAGCTGAAGACCGCTCGGGGGCTGGACCACTTCGAGGGTCGTTCTTTCACGGGCTGGCACCGGCACGTCACCCTCGTCACCGCCGCCCAGCTGTTCCTGACCGAACAGCGGAGGAGCCCAAAAGCCCTTGCCAGGGCCTGACCCTCTACCAGGCGCTGGACCTCCTCCAATACCTCATCGCCACCTGGAACGGCACCTGCCCCACCTGTCGGCAGCCCATCCCATGGCCACCCCGCGACACCACGCGCGTGGTTGCTGACGCCATGTCTGTGCGGGCCGTTCAACTGGAACGAGATCTGGCAGCGGCTGCACATGGGCGATGACGGAAGGCCGAACTCACTTTGGCCCGCGAGCTAGCCAGTTGGACCTCGGCGCACGCTCAGCAATCCAACCAGCATCACCGGAACCGGCGCGCGGGACCGCCTCAGCCCTTAACGGGCACGCGGGTTCACCGTTTCCCCCGTTCAGGAATCTCGGAACCCGCGCGCTTTCGCGTTCGACGTGTTGCAGCTCGGCGGTCAGGACCTTCTGACCCGCCCCTACGCCGACCGCCGCGCCTTCCTGGAGCAGCTGTTCACCGACCACGCCCTGACGGCCCCCTGGACGCTCGTCCCGACCACGGACCTCGCTGAGGCCCGCGAACGGCTCCAGACCTGGACCGATGTGTCTGGGGCAGAGGGAATCGTGATCAAGCCCCTGACCAGTAAATATCTCCCGGCCTATCGTGGCGGCTGGACCAAGATCAGAAGACGCGACACCACCGAAGCGGTCATCGGCGCGATCACCGGCACCCTCACCCTCTCCCATCTCCTCGTCCTCGGCTCCCCGGCCCACCTCGACCCGTTCCCGCGTCCCCTCGTCCAGACGGGCCCGATCACGCACCAGCACTCAGGGCTGGACACCGGCCTGGAGCAGCAACCGCGCCACCCGCGACCCCACGCGCCGGTCGGTGTGGTGACCACGATCGTCATCGAGTCCCTTCCCTCGCCGCCACAGCCACACCCCCCACCCTCCCGCGCATACCCCGGCCGCCCCACCGCACCCTTGGCCTCAACCAAGGTCGAGCTCCTACGTTCGTCCCAGAGCCCCAGGAGCTGACCCGCGGCCTTCCCAGGAGGTTCGTCATGTCCGAGCACACAGCTCATGTCTACGAGCGGGCCTTCGGTGCGCGGGAACTGTTCAGGCTCGCCGCTCCGGGCGGCGGTTCCTGCACGCGGAGATCGCCATCGGCCCCTCGAGTTGATGCTGGGGGACGCCGTTCGCGGACGGAGCGGAAGCGGCCCCTTCACAACCACGCTGGCGCGCAGTAACGCAGAGGCTTCAAGGGCGCATCCATGGGCACGGAAGGTGTCTCTGCGGCATCTTTCGCAGCGCAACCTCAGGGTGCGGGGCGGTCCAGCGGCCCGGCGGCACCCCGAACAGCCTGACCACACAACGAAGGTGTCCGTCAAAGCGAAACAACCTTATGGGACGAAACTTTCGTGCATTATCAGATGCCCTTAACGTCACCCCTTCTGGCTGGTGGTTCCACCTGTGCATAATTACGCTACATATGGCAAGGTCGATTGGGTAAAGATTGTGCCCACTCGTCGAATTTTCGAAACTTGTAGGCGGCGGGAGTCGAATGAACCAGATTAGCCGAGCGATTAGAATCTCGATGATATCCTGCGCTACCCTCGGGGCCTCGGTCGTAGCTGCACCAGCCCAAGCCTCGGAAGCCTCCGTAGAGGCTGGGACCAAGCGCGCTTCGCAGGTATCCGGCGTATCGACCGAAGTCAAGACTCGCGGGATGGTGGTCCGCAACCACACCTGGCTCAAGGTTAAGGTCGTCGAGGATGGAACACAGAACAACCGGGATGGGCATACCGACCCCGGCAGGCTCTGGGAGGCTGGGAAGGCGCCGCAAGTCGGGCAGGTGATAAACCACATGAGTGAAATTCGATGGGAAGCGAATCTCTCTTCTGGGTGGCGAGATTTGGGCCTTGTGGCTGAGCGCTGGGACGGGTTGACGTGGTCTTGGAAGCTACGCCTGGAACCGGCCATTCTTGCTCATGGCAAGTGCCTCAAAGTATCTGGGGCACCAGGTGGCCGGTGCGCGGTCCCGAGTGATACCTTCCCTGTTCCTAGTTTCCCTGAGCCCCCTGTGGGTTCTCCTCCTTTTTACACTAAGCCTGGTATGCCGACGATGTTTTTCCTTACCCGCGATCCTAAGCTCGTGCCGCCTCCGAAGTTGTGAGTGTGATGGGGGACCGTAAACCCTCGGTGTAACTCCAGGACCGTCGAGTGAGCTCTTTCATAGTGGCTACTGACCGGGTGACAGGCCAGCGTCCCGCAACCAACGAGGCTCCCGGGCCGTTGAGAGAGATGCGAGGGCCGCAGACCGCCGAGGGGCACGCGACGGTGCCGCAGGTCTTCCTGACCGTTGTCGCGGTGGCCCGAGTTGTCGGTCGCGACTGAGGACCGTATTGGCTATCGGCGCACCACCTTCCCGCCCTGGAATCCCGGGGGCCTGCCGGCCGATGGTTGGAGCTCTCGGCGGCAGGTGTTGCTGGTCGAGGCGGTGGAGTACCCGGGGATCGGTCCGGCTGCGGGCTGAGTGGGTGTATTTGGGTGTCGTCTGATGACTGCGGATGTGGTCAGGCGTAGAGCGGGGAGCGGAACTCGATGCCTGCCTGGCTCCCCGGAAGATTGACCGTGTGTCTCTTTGGTTACTTTTCTTGTTTCATATGGTGGGGTCTGATGCAGGTTCGGGTGACAGGTTGAGTCACGCGGCCTGGAGGGCCGGCGTGGTCATGACGGTCTCGAATTCGATGGGGGTCAGTCGGCCGAGTGCGGCTTGTCGGCGGCGTCGGTGGTAGGTCCGCTCGATCCAGGTCACGATGGCGATCCGTAGTTCGTCGCGGGTGGCCCAGCGTCGGCGGTCGAGGACGTTCTTCTGCAGGAGGCTGAAGAAGGACTCCATGGCTGCGTTGTCGCCGGCTGCCCCGACCCTTCCTATCGACCCGGCCATCCGGTGGCGGTTGAGCGCCCGGACGAATTTCCGGGACCGGAATTGCGAGCCGCGATCGGTGTGCAGGATGCATCCGTCGACGTGTTCACGTCGGGCCACGGCGTTGTCCAGGGCGGTCACGGCCAGGCGGGACTTCATCCGTGTGTCGATGGAGTAGCCCACGATTCTGTTGCTGAAGACATCCTTGATTGCGCAGACATAGAGCTTGCCGTCGCCGGTGGCGTGTTCGGTGATGTCGGCGAGCCAGAGCCGGTTCGGGCCGGCCGCGGTGAAGTCACGACGGACGAGATCGTCATGCACCGGCGGGCCGGCCTTCTTGCCCCGGCCGCGCTTTTTGCCGAACACGCTCCACCAGCGGTTGTCGCGGCAGATCCGCCACGCGGTCCGGTCCGCCATGGTGGCCCCGGTGCTGCGGGCCTCATCGGCCAGGAAGCGGTAGCCGAACTCCGGGTCCTCACGGTGGGCACCGAACAGCGCGTTCGCGCGATACGCCTCCTCGAGAACGGAGTCGGGCACCGGCTTGTCGAGCCAGCGGTAGTAGGGCTGTCTGGCGAGCTTGAGTACCCGGCACGTCACCGTGACGGGCACCCCGTCCCCGGCCAGCTCCTTCACGAGCGGGTAGATCCTTTTCCCGGCAGATGCGCCTGCGACAGATAGGCCGCGGCCCGGCGCAGGACCTCGTTCTCCTGCTCCAACAGCTTGATCCGCCGACGTGCCTCGCGCAGTTCCGCGCTCTCCTGGCTAGAGGTTCCGGGCTTGGAGCCGTCGTCGATGTCCGCCCGGCGCATCCATTTCCACAACGTCATCGGGTGGACCCCGAAGTCGGTGGCCACCTGCTCGACCGTCACACCTTGGCCGCGGTTCCTCGCGACCCGCACGACGTCCTGGCGAAACTCTTCCGGATAGGGCTTGGGCACAGCGACATCCTTCCCACCTGCCCCATAGGGCAAGCCAGTTCAGATGTCACCCGATCGTGCGGCAGACCCTCTGCCGGGACCGTGCACCGTTCTTCGCCGAAGGCGCCACCGTCGGTGCCCCGCAGGCCGTGCAGGTCGCGGACCGGTGGCACCTCTGGCACAACCTCAGCGAGGCCGCCGAGCGAAGCATCGCCCAGCACCGCCAATGCCTGCGCGTGCTGGTCCCTCAGACGACTGAACCGACCGAGACGGAGCCCGACCCCGCAGAGGAGCCGTCCGGCTCGCCATGGCCGACCGGCCACCGGTTCGCCGACCGGACCCGGACCACGCATGCCACGATCCATGCCCTGATCAAGGCAGGGCACAGCCGCCGCGCGATCCAGCGGCAGCTCGGCATGACTAGCCGAACCGTCAAGCGCTACGCGGACGCTGCCACGCCGGAAGACCTCTTCACCGGTCAGTGGCAGACCAGGACCTCGGTCCTCGACGAGTACAAGGCCTACCTCGACGACCGCTGGAACGAAGGTCACACCAACGCCTGGAAACTGTGGGAAGAAATCGTCCCACTCGGCTACCAGGGCAGCTACCAGCGCGTTCGCGCCTACCTCCGCCGGAAACGCACCTCACCACGGCCCGTGACCGCCAGGCCGCCCTCGCCACGGGCCGTCGCCGGATGGATCCTCCGCCTCCCTGAAACCCTCTCCGAGACCGAACACCTCCAGCTGAAGAACGTCCGGGCCAACTGCCCCGAGATCGACGCACTCACCAGGCACGTGCGGTCCTTCGCGACCATGCTCACCGAGCGCCAGGGCGAGCGACTGCCGGACTGGCTCGATGCCGTCAGACAGGACGACCTACCCAGCCTCCACACGCTCGCCGCGGGCATCGACCGCGACCGTGACGCCGTCATCGCCGGCCTCACCCTCCCCTGGAACTCGGGCGTCGTCGAAGGCCATGTCAACCGCATCAAGATGCTCAAGCGCCAGATGTTCGGCCGCGCGGGCTTCCGGCTCCTCCGGAAGCGGGTTCTTCTCGCCTGACGGTGACCGCACTGGTCGTAGGCTGCGGGCAGCGAGTCCGTCCGAGTCTTGGAGGCATGCCGACGTGACGGCGACATTAAGTCTGTGGAAGCAGAACCTTGGCTCCTTGCCAGAGTCGCTATGGCAGCGAACCGAACTGCACGTGCTGATCCTCGCGGATAACGCGCTAACGCGGATCTCACCCCAGATTGCACAGCTACGGCAGTTGCACACGCTGGACCTGGGCCACAACGAGCTCGCCTCGATCCCAGACGAGCTGACTGAACTACCGCTCACCAAATACCTGTACCTGCACGACAACCAGCTGAAACACATTCCCCGATCGCTCGGCCGGCTCACCGCCCTCCGATACCTCAACCTCGGGGGCAACCAGCTCACCAGCCTCCCGGACACCATCGGCAAAATGATCGGACTGGTGGAACTCCGGGCCGAGCACAATCGACTCACCGCACTCCCCGAATCGATCGGCCGACTGCACCAGCTCCGCGAGCTATGGCTGCGGGGCAACACACTCACGTGCCTACCAGAATCCGTCAGCGACCTGGCCGAACTGCGCCACGTTGACCTACGAGAGAACGCCCTGACGGACGTCCCCGAAGCGCTGGCGGGACTCTCACGGCTCCGCCATCTCGACCTGCGGAGCAACAGACTCCACACCCTGCCGAACTGGCTGCCCGAGCTCCCCTCACTCGAGAAACTGGACCTCCGCTGGAACAACATCGAGCCCGCGCCACGCCTGCTCGATCTCCTTGCGCAACGGGGATGCATTGTCTGGACGTAGAGAGCGTTCTCGGGGCAGTACGTACTCAGAGTTACCGCACCACAGAAGCTGAGCCAGAACCCATGCTCATGAACGCGCGGATCAGGTCGAGGGTGTCCTGGTCGTCGGCCCGGTGCATGCGAAGCCTCGTGATGTCGTCCAGGATCAGGACCTGGGTGCCGTGGTCCCGCAAGGAGGCTGTGACCTGGCGGATCAGGTCGGGCAGGTCCGGGCGTGTGTCGATCGGCGCGTCGAAGAAGTTCAGGATCGCTTTGCAGGTGCTCTTCGGTTTCGCGGTCACCGGGGTCTGGACGTAGGCGACCGGGATGTGCAGATCGCGGCTGCCCGGGCGGGCGTCGGGGTTGAGGTAGTCGTGCAGAGCGAGCCACCGCTCCTCGAAGGCGGCGGCGATCTCGCAGACGCATTCGGTCTTGCCCTGGTAGCCGCCGCCGGAGACCATCACCCCGGCCCGGGTGGTGGGCTTGATCTTCAGCGCGTTGGTCTCGATGCGACCGCTGAGGAGTTTCTCCACCGTCCGGCTCATCGGGGTGTCCAGCAGCTGCAGGTTCGCGTGGGTGGCCGTGCGGTGCAGGTTGTGCAGCATCTTCTTGCGCCGGCTCAGCAGGCCGAAGGCCGCGCGGTCCATAACCGGCGCCGGGACGAACAGCTTGCGGGTGCGACACCAGTGCTGCCAGCCGGCCGCTGTGTCGCGGGCCGGCGCGGGGCCGGTCAGGACGAACGGCAGCGTCTCCTTCTCGCCGGTCACTTCGGTCCTTCCTGCGCTGGTGGGGAGTCGGGCTCGTCGTCGGCGTCGGGCAGCATGAACAGCGAGCGCTGACGCAGGCCGTCCCCGAGCCGGGGCGGTAGGGCGAGCGGGGCGTCGACCGCGGCTTCGCGCCGGCGGCGCCGTTCCGCGTCGACGGCCTGCCAGTTCTGGCGGACGAGCTCGGCCGGCCGCGGCGCGACGGGCAGCGACGTCAGACCCGCGGCCTCCCGGTCGCGTTCGGCAGCCCGGGCGCGGGCGACTTCCCGGGCCCGCTCGGTCCGCTCGGTCTTGGTCATCTGGCTCGGCCAGGAGCCGACCGGAGAGCGGGCACCGATCAGGTCGAGCAGGACGGGCAGGAGTTCGGTGTCGTCGCGGGGCTTCAGCCCGGCCCGGGCGGCCTCCCGCAGGACCTGCTGTACTCGCGCGTCGGAGAACGCGAGGACGTCCTCGCCCCTGGGCAGCCCGTTCCAGGGCAGGGGATGCCACTCTCCGGCGAGCTCGATGAACACCTGCCGGCAGTCACGGGGATCGCGGTGCACGACCCACTTGCCCCGGTGCCGGCCGCTGCGTGGAGAGGGAAGCGAGCCGAACCCGGCCAGGACGGGGTGGTCACCGCCATACCAAAGTCCGCCGATCTTGACCCCGCGACGGCCGTGGACCTTCACGAAGTGAGCGGGCAGAAGGCGGTGGTAGAGGCTCGCGTCCGGGATCTGCAGAGCGATCCCGTCGCGGGCAGCCGCCGTCGCGAACAGCGTGTTCGGGCTGTGCCGCCCACCGGGATCCCAGGCGGGCGCGTACTGGTCCAGCCTGCGGTTCTGCCAGATCCCCACGATCCAGGTGGCCAGCAGATGCTCTGCCTCATCCACGGTCCAGACCGCGTCCTCCTCCGGATCGGCGCCCCGGTCCGCGACGTCCCGTCCGCGATAGCCCAGCAACAGCTCCAGCAGCAGCGACTGGATCCCTGAGAACGCGCGTTCGCAAGCCGCCTTGTCCTGCGCTCGCATAACCCTCGCCGGCAGCACCACCGTCCCCAGCGTGCGGGCAACCTGCACCAGGTGATGGTTCTTGTAGACGCTCCCGTGATCGCTGGTCACCGTCTCCGGGGCGAAGAACGGCCGTCCGGCGACCGGATAGCCGGCGAACTCGGTGATCAGCGCGGACGGGACGCCGGGGTAGTGCCACTCCATGTCCGGTGTCCAGTCCGGCCGCATCGGCAGCGGCAGCATCACGTCCCGCAGCAGCATCGCCACCTCGATGGAGGAGTCCGATTCCGGGGTGAGCCGGAAGGCGACCAGGGAGTGTGTGAACGCGTCCAGTGCGAGGGTGAGATCGACAGAGATCGGCTCACCGAACACGTCATCGCGCAGCTTCACCGCGAACGGCGTGGTGTCCAGCACGACCACCTGGCCGGGACGGGTGATCGTCACCGTGGAGCCCCCGGTGTCGACCGCCGCGGCCGAGCGGAGATAGCGCTGGCGTCCCCCCTCGGGCCCGAACCACTCTTTCCAGACCTTCAACAGCGTCGTGTAGTGCGGGATCTTCCTCTCCGCCTCCGTGCCGAACTTCTCCCGCACGAACTGGTGGATCAGCCGTTCCTTGGTCTTCATCCCGACCCGGGAGCGGTGCAGGCACTCTGCGTGGACCGCGTGGATCGCCTCCCCGACCTGCGGTGTGATCTTGCGGTGTCCACGCAGGACCGGGGTGAGACGGCCGTCCGCCAGCCCCATGATTCCCTGATCAGGCCGGGCGGAGGACCAGCGTTGCAGCGTGCGCTCGCTGATCTGCCCCAGGCCAAGCTGGTGGGCGTCATCCGGGTGCAGGGCCTTCAGCTCGGCCACCTTGGCGAGCCGGCGCTCGGTCAACGTGGTCCGCTCCGGGTCGTACTCGGGCCGGGGCTCATCCTCTTGGGCCCAATGCCGGCTGCCGCTGCGGTAACCGCTCTCAGCCTCCAGGAAGTGAGCCACCCGCAGCCGCAGCCGCTCCTGGTCATCGTCCTTCAGGTCCTCGAACCGCACCGGCTGCCGCTTGTCATCCATCGAGCGCTCCCGCCGGGTAGACCCAGCTCTCGTCCCCGAATGGCATAGCCAGGTCGACGGCCATCCGTCGGAGCCAGAGCAGACGAACCGCGTGCGTGCGGGCCACCGCCTCCACCTGCGTCTGGCCCACGAGCTCCCCGAACAGCCACGGACGCCGGCCGACCGCGGCCAGCAGCTGCCGCTCGAGCCCCAGCGGGTCAGCCATCGGACGGCGCCGGACCGACAACGCGTCGATCGCCGCCAGCACCTGCCGACGCCAGCCGGTCACCACCATGTAGCGCCAGCCCGCGGCGGCCGCCACCTGCGCGGCCGCCGCGAACCGCACCTCGTCCTCCTCGCCGATCAAGCCCCCCGGACGCACGTCCACCAGCAACGAGGCCCCCGCTGCGAGCACGAGGAAGTCCGGAATGTGCGAGCCCTTCCCCTCGGATGAGGAGAACCGCAGACGGAACGGCTGCGACAGCACCTCGTCGAATCCGCCGACGAAGTCCAGGACCAGCAGCAGCCAGCGCTCGGCCAGACTCTCGAAACCGTGCTGCCGACCGGTCGAGACCAGACACTCCAGCCCGGGCCGGTGACGCTGACCGGTCCGCCAGGAGAACCGCCGCACCGGCACCGACACCATCGCCGGCCCGGCCGACAGATCCTTCACCGGGACGATGACGTCGGACTTCCCGACCTTCCACGTCACCGTCCACGTACGCGCCCATCCCGGCCCGAGAGCCAGGCACTCGGTGGCCCGCTCGGGAAGGGCGTACGGCAGCGCAAGGTCGTCCAGGTGGCAGGCGTGCGACCACACCGGACCTACCGGAACATCGACGACTTGTACGTCACCCATGGCGAAAGCACATCGCACAGCACGGGTCGTACGCGAGAGAAGGCCCAAACCTTCATCGCCAGCAGGTCCGCACCGGTACCCTGCTCAACTCGCCAAATCAAATGCTCAGTCACAACCGTTTGCCATCGAAGTTGGACTGCCCTCTCCGCCACTGTGCCGAGCCCGCGATGGATGTCACATTGCCACGCAATCTGTCACCAAGATCGACTTGGCTCCGCCCACCGTCGGGCGCCGGGACCGTGCAGCCGGTACCGGGCTTCTTGTTAGCGGGTACGAGATCAGAAGCGGCCACTTAGCGCCTTCAGCCCTGGTCAAGGAGCCGTGTGGGAAGCGTCAGAGCTTTGAAGGGCGGTGACCCCGCGAGGTTTCCTGCGGTTCGCGCGAGAGGGCATGGTCCGTGGCGCGAAACAGTGTTCGTCCGCCTCAGCCGTTTGTCACCGAAGCCGGACTGATCGCCGGTGCCCCGGCCCGGCCCCGGCGCGGGGCGGACCGGGGCACCGGCGGGGCAGATCAGGTCCCGAGGTATTCCAGGAGCCAGCTGATCGGCACGTCGTCCGCCGAGTCCGCGGGTCCCATCTTCATGCGGCCGATGAGGACCTTCTGGGTTCCGGCGGGGAGCTTCTCGCCGAGGCGGTTGCCGTTGTCTGGGACGTTGCGGGGTGACACGCCGCCCCAGCTTCCGTTGGCGTAGATGCTCACGCCGAGCTTGGTGTCCGCCCAGGCGCAGCCGAAGCTGAGCCAGGTGTCGCCCCAGGGGCCGGCGTTGGGCGGGGGCACGGTCAGGATGATCGTGTGCTTGTAGTGAATGAGCGCGCCGGTCTCGGTGAACGCGAAACCGTGCGGGATCTGGTCGAGCTGGAAGCTGTTGGACACCAGTACTCCTTGCTCAGCAGGGGAGCGACACATCACACGGTATGAACAGGCAAGCCCGCTTTGTCACTTGCCAGGGTCAAACCCCCGGTTTGAGCGGACCTGAAGCACACCGGACAGCTTTCCCTGCGTCGGTGTGCCTCCTCCTGCCAACTGGTCCCCGATGCGATGCCACGACACGAGCCCGCCGAAGCCGGGGTCACCAGCGCGGCCCTGACCGGGGCCGGTGCCGCTGGTCTGCCAGAGCGGCGACGTAGCACCGCGGCAGCTCTCCGCGATCTCGGCGGCCGAACGCGCGAGAGACGCGCTCTGTCGCCAGGCCGAGCGATCAGCCGGTGACTCCTGCCGGCTGGGCGAGGGCTCAGCACCTGTTCCGTGGTTCGGGGGTCCTGCGGCCCCGCGAGCCGTGGTCAAGCAGCCGGCGATCGCGGTGGCCTCGTTCGGGTGACATGCCCTGGTCGCTGTGATGCCCCCAGGAGCTGGAGAGCGGCATTGGGCCACGAGCGGGTGGCGGGCGCGTGTCTTACGTCGGGTGACGATGAGAGAGGACGCTTTCGTGACCTTGGCCGCGTCCCAGAGGGTTGGGCAGGGTATCCGCGTGATCTTTCAGTTGTACGGGGAGTGGGCCGAGTGCTCGCCAGCGCCGGCGACTTACGAGGCAGCGGCTCGCTCTGGTTGTCAGACGTTCGCCGACCGGCGCAAGGAGTACTTCCTCTCCGGGGGCAGGAACTGTGAGCGGTCGATGGCGAACAAGGGACTGGTCCTCTACATCCATGTCCCCGACGCGCTCGGAGACGAGATCCGGCCCAACGGCGCCACCCTCGACCACGTGGTGCGGGCGCAGCGCGAGAAGGGCGTCCGGAGGGCCTGGAGCGACGGGTTCATCACGGCCCCAGAACCGGTTCTTCGTGAGGCGCTGGAGGCGTTTTGGTCGATAAAGAACCCGGACTACGAAATCGTTCCGGCCCAGTGGCGGGAGGGGATGAGGCGGGCGAAGCCGCCTTCCATCGAGAACCTCTCCGGTCTGATCGACTACAGCCGGTGCCGGCAGTCAGGGCCGGTGCTGGTCGTCGAGGAGGACAGCTGGCGGTTCGAGGACCCGGCCGACCGCGGCGAGGAGTTGCCGTTCCTCGTGGCGTTGAGCGACCCGCACTACTACTGCCTGCCCCTGACCGGCCCGTACGGCTCCTGGGGCGTGCTCCCTGAACAGAGGAAGCACCTGGCCGCAGCGCATGTCACGCCAGAGCGCCTGGCGTGGCGCTGGTAGATGGTCCGCCACGGGCGCGCGTCGGCGAACCGCAGGGCGTCCGCAGCGCCGCATCGTGATGCCGATGCCGATGCCGATGCCGCTGACGAGCCGGTGGCTAGTCGCGTTGGCTGCTGTGTAACCCTCACATGATTGGTGGAGAGCTACGTGATGAACACTCCGCGCGCTGGTGGAGTCCCGCGTCCGGCGTGCCACTGGGCACGCTTGCTGGCTACCGGTACGCGCAGTGTCATTCAGGGCGCCGCCCGGGTGGCCGGGCAGCGTGCCGGCGCCCCGCCCCGTTCTGCAGGCGCCCCGGCCCCCGCAGCCGTGCCGGGCGGGCGTCCGAGGTGGCCTACGACGTCCGTGGACAACCGGCTTTTCCGGGTGCTGAACAGGATCGGGTTTACCCGTGGGGTGAGTGCGGTGATGCGGGCGGTGATGGTTCCCGTGGACACCGCGCTCCAGATGCGAAGCGCGGGGCGTCTGAGTGTCGGCCGGCCCATGGGTGTTCCGTCCCTGTTGCTGACCACGGTCGGCTGCCGCTCTGGACAGCTCAGGCCCACGCCGCTGTTCTACGTCGGACACGACGGTGGTTTCGCGGTCGTCGGCTCCAACTTCGGCCAGGGACGCCATCCCGACTGGACGGCCAACCTCCTCAAGACGGCCGATGCCTTCGTTGCTACCGAGGGCCGTCGCATGCCGGTCAAGGCGCGGCTGGTAACGGGGACCGAACGCGAAGAGGTGTGGCGCAAGATTTTGGAGCTGTCGAGCGGCTACCAGACCTACAACGACCGCTCCGGCCGAGACCTGCGGATCTTTCATCTGCAGCCCATTCCACCGCAGGGCTTTCCCCAGGGTGCACGTGTGACCGTGGTGGAGACCACGCGTCGGCCCGACGATCGGACCGCTGGCCACTGATCGCGAGGCGAGGGGGCGAGCAGCTTGCCGCCGTGCCGGAATGTCCGGCCGGCTGTGCCGGGCCTGAGTCGGGATCGGCTCCTGACCTGCGGGGCGGGTTGTCGTCCCCGCAGTGGTGACCTCGCGCGCCGTGAGGCGTTGGGAGGGCATGGTGATGGAGCGGGCGGGAACCGATGCAGGCGACGGCGCTATTGCTGTGGCGGGGCACGTGGATGCAGGGCGGTGTCCGGTGCCTGCACCGGACGCGGCTGTGATCGGACGGGAGGTCCCTCTGGCGCCCGGGTACCACCGGGGACTGGGGCATCTTCCGCTGCTCAGGGGTGGCCTTCTGCCCATGCTGGCGGAACTGGGCGGGGCCGGACCGGTGGTGAGGGTGCGGATCGGGCGGGGCGGCAGGTATGTGGTCAACGACGGGGCGCTGGCGCAGGAAATCCTCGCCGACCGGAATCAGGCTTTCGCGAAAGACCGGATGATCCGCGGTTTTCGCCCCATCACCGGTGATGGGCTGAGCACACTGGAGGGGGCGGAGCACCGTGAGCACCGCCGGATCGTGACTCCCGCCTTCAGCCGTGCCTCCCTCGCCTCAACCACCCCGTTGATCTCTCAGGTCACCGCCGACTTCGCCGGCCGCTGGACACCCGGCGCAGCACTCGAAGTCGACCGCGAGATGCTCAAACTCGGCGCCGACATCATCATCCGCTGCCTCTTCAGGTCCGTGGCGGATGCGGACACCATGTCCTGGCTGTCCACCAAGGTCTCCGCCCTGTCGAAGGGTGTCCTGCTGCGGATGGTGATGCCTGCCTGGTGCCCGCCGCTGCCGACCCCGGAAAGCATCGCGCGCCGCAGGGCGACCCACCGTCTGCGTGAAGTGATGGATGCCCTGCCCGCGCGCCACACCCCAGCCGCAGACAGCGACGACGTGTTGAGCCTTCTGCAGGCCGCCGCCTGCCCCGTCCAGGGCGAGCGTGGCCTCACGCGTAAGGCTGTCATCGATGAACTGATCACTTTCCTGGCCGCGGGCAGTGAGACCACCGGCATGATGCTTGCCTGGGCCTGGCACGAACTGGCCCGCAACCGCGAACTGGAGCAAGCCGTCCAGTGCGAAGCCGATGCCGTCTTCCATAGCGGCCGCCCCCTGCCGGAGAAGATCCTCGACCACCTCCCTGTGGCCAGTCAGGTCGTCACCGAGGTCCTGCGCATGTACCCCCTCCCGGTGGTGCCCCGCAACACCCTGCGCGAGGTCACCGTGGGCGGCTTCCACCTCCCGCAAGGTGCGGAGGTCATCCTCAACCTCTACGGCATCCACCGCGACCCCGCCCTCTACACCCGGCCCCACACCTTCGACCCCCACCGCTGGGCAGCCGATGCCGCGCCCGCCAACGCGCGCAACGCCTACCTCCCCTACGGAGCCGGCGCACACCGCTGTATCGCCGCCCCGTTTGTCGCCGTCGGCGGCCCCATTGCCCTGGCCGCCCTTGCCGCGCGTTTCCAACTGCGCCCGGCCGACGCTCACCGCCCCGTACGCGCTGTGCCGGGTGTGGTCACCCGCCCGAGCCGTATCCGCATGACCGCGACACTGCGTACCGGCGCCCGCGCCTAGGCCGCTTATATGGATCACTCCGGGGAGCGGAACGGCGGCCGCCATGGTCTCTGAAGCAACGCTCACCAGTCCCGCGAATGACACCGCGAACGACCTCATCGCATGCCTGTGCTGCTTCCAGCGAACGCTGGAGAGGCGGGCAAACTGCGAGCTCTGCCCAGAGTGCGGCCGGGAGGACGACGGGCAGGACGAGGATGCCGAGGCGGGTCCGACGGTCGGCTGAGCCTGGCGCAGGGACTATCCGGAGGAAGCAACCGAGGGACGCGATGAGTCCATGACACGCGGCGGTGAGGGGCGGTGGTTGGCGCGCAACCGCTCACCGTCCGTGCCACCGGCTCAAGACGCGCGAGGGGGGCCGCTGGTGCCCCGTTCTGAGGCTGCCCGGGCTACCTCGATGCGGCGCCGACAATTGGGCTCAATACGCCGCCAACGGCGGGCAGGTCGTCCGCCAGATAGCAGGTGACATCGCCGAGCGAACCGGCGATCGGGATTCCATGGAGGGTCTCGCAGACGTTTAGACGCGACAACCCCCCGATCCCCAGGGCGGTTGGATCTGTCACCCCCGGGAGTGGTGCGGCGCTGGCGGGTGTGGCCAGGGCCCCGAGGAGAGCGGCGGTCCCGAGGGCGAGGGCGGTAAGTGCCCGGCTGGTGTTGTTCATGCCCCGCCAACGATCTTCATCCTGTCGGAGACACGCCCGGCTCACGGACATCGCCCCGTGCGAGCCCCGACCGGGCCTGTGGGGCGCACGCGCTGGACGACGCTCCGTGCAGGCCTGCCCAACGACGCGTCAGGGGGTGCGTGCGCGGTCGCTTACCTGGGACGGCGTCGTAGGCCAACCTGGCAAGATCCGAAAGAGACGGCCTGATGCTCTCGTGGATCAAGGTCGCACCCGGATGACGTCGGCTGCGACGACCGGGCTGCTTCGCAGGGAGTACGTCGGCGTGTCATCGGCCCACGGAGAGCGGGAGTCGTTGTGGGCGGAACCCGAACCGGAAGGGGCGCCCCGGGGGATGGGCTGAGCAGTGACTTTCCGGGCCGTGTGCGGTTGACAGACCGGAACGACCTCCGTGAGGCCAAAGGGAGAGAGCTGTGACGGTGAACGTAGTTCAGGACTTTGACGAGGCTGCCCTCGCTGGCCTGGTGCACGAGTACTTCGGCGTGCCGCGCGAGCAGCTGCACGCGGCTGCCACGCTCGACGCACTCGGTCTGGACTCGTTGGCGCTCATGGAACTGATGGTGGTCCTCGAGGACCGCAGCGGCATCGAGCTCCTGGACCAGCTGCAGGACCTTTCCCTCGCGAGCACCCTGCGCGAGGCGGCACGGGTCATCAAGACCGCAGCATGCGCAGCCGGGAGCCCCAGCGCTACGCCCGGGGAGCAGGACCTGCCCACCCCGCGCGACGGCGGCTGAGGATCCGGCGCCCGCGTCACCGCACACGCCGGATCAGGAGAAGGGCACCGCACCACCGTCATGAATGACCACCGCATCACCGCGCCGCCGACGCGTGGGCACGCCGGCCTGCTGCGCGAGCTCGAACCGGCCGTCGCCCGCCACCTCGACCGGCACTTGGAGGCTGCGACGGAGTGGTTTCCCCACCAGTACGTGCCCTGGAGCGAGGCCCGGGACTTCGAGGGCCCCCTCGGGGGCGAGCCCTGGCATGCCGGCCAGTCACCGCTGGCGCCCGCCGTGCGCGACGCGATGCTGGTCAACCTCCTCACCGAGGACAACCTGCCCAGCTACCACCACGAGATCGCCTCCTGCTTCGGCCGCGACACTGCATGGGGAACGTGGGTCCACCGCTGGACTGCGGAGGAGGGCCGCCACGCCGAGGCACTGCGGGCTTACCTTCACGCGGTCCGCGGCGTAGACCCCCTCCAGCTGGAGCGGGCCCGCATGGTGCACGTCAGTACCGGCTACCGCAGCACCCAGCCCAGCCTCGCCCACGGTCTGGCCTATGTCACCGTCCAGGAGCTCGCCACCCGCGAGGCGCACCGCAACGCCGGCCAGGCCTGCGGGGAACAGCACGGCGCACGGCTGATGAGCCGCATCGCTGCGGACGAGAACCTCCACATGATCTTCTACCGGGCGCTGTGCGCCGACCTCCTCGAACTGGCCCCCGACGACTTCACCGCCGCGTTCGCCGATGTCGTCTGCGACTTCCGCATGCCCGGGCACGGCATTCCCGGATTCGAGGGCAGAGCCGCCCGGATCGCGGCAGCCGGCATCTACGACCTCGCCATCCACCACCAGCACGTGCTGCTCCCGCTGCTGCGGACTCTGCGCGTCATGGAGCGCACCGGCCTGAACGCACGGGGCGAGGAGGCCCGAGACCGTATCGGCCGGCACCTGGAGGCTTTGGGTGAAAAGACACGACGCCTTCAGGAGCTGAGGGACCGCATGCGGCAGCGAGCCCGGCCGGGCAGGGGGCAGGCGGGGCTCGTCCAGAGCACCGGCGGGGACAGCGACAGCCGAGAGGGAGTGCGCCGGTGACCGGACGCGGGGAAGTGGCCGTCACGGGGTTGGGCTTGGTCACACCGGCCGGGCAGGACGCGGAGAGCATCTGGAAGACGATGGCAGCCGGCCGCTCCCTGGCCCGCAAAGACCCGGACCTGGCTGGCCTGCCCGTAGATATCGCCTGCAGTGTTCAGGACCTCGACCCGGTATCCGAGCTCGGAATCCGCCTTGCCAGCCGTCTCGACCGGTTCGCACACCTGGGACTGATCGCCGCCCGCCGCGCCCTGAACGACGCGCGCCTCAGCCTCCCCGGATGCCGCCCGGAACGAGTTGGGGTGGTCCTCGGGGTCGGATCGAACAGCCTGCAGACCTACGTCAAGGAGTTCACCCGCCTCGGCGAGGGCAGGGCGACGAGCCTGTCACCGCTGGGGCTGCCGCGCAGCGTGCCGAACATGGTGGCCGGGGAGATCGCCATCGATACCGGCGCCTGCGGCCCGAACTTCACCGTCTCCAGCGCCTGCGCCTCCGGCGCCACCGCCATCGGCGTCGCCCGGGACCTGCTCCTTGCCAGCGCCTGCGACATCGTCTTGACCGGCGGCAGCGAATCGGCACGCTCGCGCATGACCGCTGCCAGCTTCGCCCAGATGCGGGCCCTGTCCACCCGCACCGAGCCCCCCGAGCTCGCCTGCCGCCCCTTCGACACCGACCGTGACGGCTTCGTCCTCGGCGAAGGCGCTGCCGTCCTCGTCCTCGAACACCCCGACCACGCACGCGCCCGAGGCGCGACGGTGCGTGCCTGGCTGCGCGGCTACGGCGCATCCGCGGACGCCCACCACCCCACTTCACCCCACCCTCAGGGGGCAGGGGCCGAGCAGGCGATCCGGCAGGCCCTGACCGACGCGGGCTGCACCCCGGGCGATGTCGGGCACGTCAACGCCCACGGCACCGCTACCCGTGCCGGCGATGCGGCCGAAGCCCTGGCCCTCCTACGCGTCTTCAATGGTGCCCCGCCCCCGGTGACCGCATCGAAGAGCATCATTGGGCACGCTCTGGGCGCCGCGGGAGCGATCGAGGCGGCGTTGACGGTTCTGGCTCTGGAACGCCAGGAGGTCCCTCCGACGGCCAACCTCGTCCAGCAGGACACCGGACGCGAGATGGACATCGTTACCGTCCGCCCCCGACCGGTGAACGCGGATCTTGCGCTGTCCACGTCCTGCGGTTTCGGGGGACAGAACGCGGCACTCGTTCTCGCCGCCCCCTGACCCGGCCCCGGGGCGAGCACAGATCCGCCCCGGCCCGTGCGGCCGGGGCGGTGAAGGCAGAGCACCAACCTCGCGGGTTCGCGTCACGGCGTAGACGGAGCCTGCCGGTGCCAGGGCCCCTCAGGGTCGTCGTAGGCCGCGATGTAGTCGGAGGCGGCCAGGGGCATGCCCTCGAAGAACTCCTCCGGTACGGCGAACGCCTCCACCAGCGCCTCGGCCTGCGGCGCCAGCTCCGCCACCAGCCGCTCGGCCAGGACCGGCAGTTCATCGACCTGCTCACCGCTCAGCAGGCCATGGCGCAGCAGGTCTCCACTGTGGTCGGCGACCGCGCGCAGCACGAACAGCAGGTGCACCGACGCCAGCAGCTCCCGGCCCGCACCAGCGGGCATCGCTGCCACAGCGTCCGCGAGCGCCTTGGCGGCGTGACGGCGCGCGTACAGGTCGGCGGCACGCATCGCCGGCCCCGTCGCATGGTTGCGCCGCGCCAGCGCCTGGGCAGGAGCGCTGCGCCTGGCCTCGCGGGCCCGGTCCAGCCAGATCCGCTCCGCCGCGGCGAGCAGCTCGTGCAGGAACCCGGCATCGGCCAGACCGCGCCCGCCAGGGTTCACGGGCGGGTGACCACAGCGGTGACGCAGGAGAAGTTCGGCTGCGGCCTGGGCCATGATGGCCTGGTTGTCGCCCTCGGCGGTGATCGCAGCCTCGACAGCCATGAGCTGCGCGACCATGCCGTTGTGGACCAGCAGCCCCTGGGCTCCGCAGCGCTCGCGCATCTGCGCGCCGACCTCGCGCCCCTGCCAGGTGATCCACGCCTTGGCCACGGACACGAACAGCGCGGCTTCCGCCCCATCGCCGGTGCCTCGCCGGCTCCAGCGGCGGGCCGCTTCCCGGTAGAGCATGTTCATCGCGTACACCGTCGTGATCGCCTCGATGAGCGGCCCGTGATGGCTGCGCAGCGCGAACACCGGCATCCTGGAAGAATCGCTCAGCCGGCTGATGTGCCGGTTGTGGCCGTAGCGGACGGCCATCAGCAGCCCGGCGCGGGCCGCGCCGACCGTGCTGGCGCTCAGACAGATCCGGCCGGTCATGACCCGGTCGATGGATGCCATGAAGCGGTTGCGCCGCTCGGGCACCTTGCTGACGAACACCCCGTCCCCTGTGATCCGTCCGTGCCCGCCGCCCAGCATCGCCTCCCGCGGCACCCGCACCCCGTCGAACGAGGTCAGGCAGTGGTCGTGCGGACTGCCCAGCCGCGCCGGCAGCCGCCGCACCCGCACCCCCGGCAGCACACCCGCCCCATCGGTCAGCAGCACCAGAAACAGGAAAACACCCTGATCCGCGCCGTCCACGATCAGCCGGGCGCCGACCAAACCGGCCTTGGGGCCCCCGGCAGGGCTGGTGTTGGAGATGAACTTCTGCGCCCCCGCGTTCGGAGTGTGGAGGGTGAAGGTGTCGCTGGTCCGGTCGTAGACGGCGGTCGTCTCCAAAGCGGCCGCGTCGTTGCCGTGGGCCACCTCGGTCAAAAGGAAGGTGCCCAACTGCCGCATCGAGGTGTAAGGAGCCAAGTCCGCCGGTTCGCCGGCGTGGTGCGCGGCGAGGCTACCCAGGAAGAGGTTGTAGTGGATGGTGGTCAGGGCCGTCAGGGTGGGGTCGACGAAGCACAACCACTCGTGCAGGCACGCCAGCCGCACCGGATCGCCCACCAGCTCCAGAGGCTCGGTGATCGCACCCCCAAGAAGCCGCAGCCGGTCATACACCCACCCCAGATGTTCCTCGGCTGACTGACCTGAAGGCCGACGGAATGGCGCAGTCGACAGCAGCCGGCGCCACGGCTCGTGCAGGACCTCCTTCTCGCTCTCCGTGCCGAACAACACGCACTGAAGATCCCCGACCGCCCCTGCGGCAGGCATCACATCCGCCATCGCACTCATGCCCGCCCAACGAAGCCGCGGCCCCCCCGGACACGCCCGGTCATGACTCACCGCGCCGAAAGCCCAGCTCCCGCGTGATCGGGCTGGTCTGGCTGCGGAGACCCGCAGCCAGACCAGCTTCGCGACGAGCGGTCAGGGCGTGGGGAACTTGCTGAACGGGTTGGTGATCTCTGCCTGGCCGGTGAAGAAGAACAGCGGCTCACCCTCCGCCGTCGGACTGGCACCGAAAGCCTTGGTGAAGGCCGTGTTCGCGGCATCGGTGAGGGTGACCGGGTTGTCCTTGATGCTCACCGACGTCGGAGTGAAGGAGACCCTGCTCACGGAGAGAGGCCAGTGAATGAAGTCGACGTTGGTGGCCGCTTCATCGTCCACCGCGACATCCGCGGTGTTGTTGCCCTCACCGATCCGGGCGTGACCGATCGAGTTGGTGATGTCGAGGCGGTGCCCCGCACCGGAGAACCGCATGCCTCCTTCGAGAGGGACTTCGCCACCGCTCAGGTCGCGTGCCAGCGTGCCTGCTCCCGGCATGCTCAAGCAGGTGCCGTCAACCGTCGCCGGTGCGATGGCTTCGAGCGTGACGCCCTGGACCGCCAGAGTGCGGACCGCTTCGGGCGAGAGACAGTAAGTGCCCGTCCCGCGCAGGCTGAGGTCGGCGGCGATGGCACCGGCCTGGACAGCCGCGACACCGACGGCGACCACCGCCGCGGTCGAAAGGACAGCAAGACGCTTCTTGGAACCTGGAAATTTCACGCCTCACGTAACGACAGACCAGCCCAAACGGAGCGCAGCGCCGCTGGTGATCACCCAGATGCAGCCTGTCTGTCAGCCATTGGACGCACCTGGAGGAACAGCACGGAGGGAGACCGGTGAACGAGTCGCCCAATCAGCCGAACCGCAGTGCCCGCCCTCAGGCCCGGCAGCCGCCGAGTGGCGGCCGGACACCGGACGGGAATGGCTCAATCGTTCGGCATGCACCCCAGGGTGAACGCATCATGATCAAGCCCTCACGCTTCGCTACGTTGGCACGGTGTCCACCCCCACACGCGCACGCCTGATGGCTACAGCGGTCCACCTGCCTGCCCAGTACCGCACCATGGAGCAGACCCGCGCACAGATCGCCGCCGCCGGCAGCCCCGTGGTTCCCCCACGCGGTCTCGTGGAACGCTTCACGGGCGTGCGCGGCGTCCACGTCAGAGACGAGGGCCAGCAAGCATCCGACCTGGCAGCCCAAGCCGCGGCCAAAGCCCTCGCCACGGCCGGGACGGACATCAGCGACGTCGACCTGCTGCTGTTCGCCTCCTCGTGCCAGGACCTCCTCGAGCCCGCCACCGCCCACATCGTCGCAGCCAAACTCGGCGCCTCCTGCCCGGTCTTCGACGTGAAGAACGCCTGCAACAGCGTCCTGAACGCACTCCAGGTCGCCCGCGCCCTCATCGAAACGGGCCACCACCGCACGATCCTCATCACCTGCGGCGAAACCCCCACCCTCGGCACCCGCTGGCATCTGCCGGACGTGCGCACCCTGCACAGTGCTGCCGTGGGCTACACCGTCAGCGACGCCGGGGCCGCGATGCTCCTGACCGCGGGACCGGCCGGCGAGGCGGACCCGGGCATCCTCACCTCCCGCTTCAGCGCAGAATCCGCTGCATGGGAGGTCTGCACCGTCCGAGCCGGCGGCTCGATGAACTGGCGGCCCGGCGACGACGAGCCCACGTACGTACAGATGCAGGGCGACATGGCGGCGGCAGGCCGTCAGCACGCCACACGCGCTCTGACCGGCTACCAGTCCGAATTCGAGCTGGTCAGGTCCAGCGCGTTCATCGCCATTCACCAGATCTCAGTCGCCCAGTTCTATGAGGCTGTCACCGCCCTCGACCTGCCGCCAGAGCGGTGCATGCTCACGGTCGCCGACCACGGCAACGCCGCCTCGGCCTCCCTGCCTCTGCAACTGGCCCTGGCGCAGGAGAGCGGCCGCGTCGGACCGGGGGACGTGGTGGCCATGATCGGCTTCGCCAGCGGTTTCAGCGCCGGCCTCACGATCATCCGCCTCTGAACCACGGCAGACCAGGCCGGGATACAGAATCCGACTGATCGAGGAGGCGCTATGACTGCCAGCGTGCTGGTGACCGGCGCCGGAAACGGTATCGGCCAGGCCACTGCCCTCCGCCTGGCCCACGCCGGATACAAGGTGTTCGCCACCGCTCGCACCCGGGACGAAGCCGACAGGCTCTCAACGCGGGCCAAGGAAGAAGGCCTCGATCTACGGGCGACAGCGCTGGACGTATCCGACCCGCACGCTTGCGAGGCGACATTCGCCGACATCGCCGACCTCACAGACGGCGGCCCCGACGCAGTCGTCAACGCGGACGGATTCGCCGTCGCACGGGCCGTGGAGGACGTCACCGAGGAGACAGCGCACCGCCTCATGGAGATCAACACCTTTGCCGCAGTGCGCATCGCACGGTTGGCGCTGCCCGCGATGCGCCGCCGAGGCCGGGGCCGGATCGTCAACCTCTCCTCAGCCGCCGGGCGCTCCGTGCTGCCGCTGGGCGGATGGTACGGCGCCAGCAGGGCCGCGTCAGCCGCCCTGACCCACGCACTACGCATGGAACTGGCCGGCTCCGGCGTACAGATCGTGCTGGTCGAGCACGGCTTCCATGCGACGGGTCTGCTGGAGGACGCGATCCGCTCCCTCACACCACCAAGCGGTATCTCAACGGGCTTCACCGACTGCTACCGGAACGCCGCTGCGGCCCTGAGCGACTCAACGCGGTTCGGCAGCCCAGAACCGGCCGCCGCCATCGTGCACCGGGCCCTGGCTGCCCGCCGGCCCAGAGCCCGCTACACCGTGGGGATGGACGCCCGTATCGCCGCCCCTCTGATCGCCTCCCTCCCGTACGCGATCAGTGACCCAATCAAGCGGCTGGTGCTGGGCCTCTCGGGGCCGCAGGCTGCTTCACGATTGATGAGCACGCTGGGCGGGCTTCCCCACCTTCCACAGAGAAAACCCGGCCGGCAGCCAGAGGCGCAGGAGCGCTCCTGAGCTGATCACCCCACCGATCTGGTATGCCCCCGCCTTCATCGTGCCGCCATGTTCAGGCGGCGCCCGAGGCGCGAGCCTGGGCAGCGCGGACGGCCAGTTGACGCATGCCCTGGGGGCGCAACTGCCGCTGCGCCGGACGCTGGGGGGGGATCGCCTCGCCAGTCAGCTCCCTCGCGCGTGAATGACTGGCACGCCGAGGCTTTTCCTCGCAGACAGAGGCCGCCCCAGCCACTCGGCGGTGCTTTCAGCCGGGGTCTGATCCTGGTGCGCCCCTGTGCGCCTGTCCTCGCGCCTGCCGGTCTGTGCAGCCTGCCGGTATTACTCGGTCGGAAAGCCGATCTCCGTGTTGCCGCAGACCAGAGCCGAGGACACCTCTTGAGTAACGGTCCATCCCCCGCTGCCCCGCCGCGTAACACCTGCCTCTTCCCGCTGAGCACACCCGGTGTCCCGGTGTGGACGTGAGTGCCCCCACAGCATGGGAGCCGCTACCGGATGCCGTGGGCGTGGCCGCCTTCCGGGTGCGTGTCGAGGCGGTTCTGCATGATTTCCTCGACGGCAGGGCCCGGGCGGCAGCCGCCGATGGCATGCCCGCCGTGGTCGTGGAGACGGTGAGGGCATTCTTCGCAGCGGGCGGGAAGCGTCTGCGGCCCCTGGTGTGCGTGGCGGGCTGGTACGCGGCCAGCGGCCGGGGCGACACCGCATCGCTGGTGAGGGCTGCGGCGGCTCTGGAAATGCTCCACGCGTTCGCCCTCGTCCACGACGACGTGATGGACGACTCCGCCACCCGCCGCGGCCGGCCCACCGTCCACCGCGCCCTCACTACCCGCCACGACGGCGGCCGCACCGCGGCCGCAGCCGCACGGATCGGTGCCGGCGCGGCCATCCTCATCGGCGACCTGGCTCTGTCCTGGTCGGACGAGCTCCTGCGCACCGCGGGCCTCACCGACCGCCAGCTGCGCACGCTCTGGCCGCTCATCGGTGAAATGCGGGAGGAGGTCATGTACGGGCAGTACCTCGACCTGACCTCCACCGGCCGCCCCAGCGCCGACGTCGAGCAGGCCATGAGGACCGTCCGCTACAAGACGGCCAAGTACACGCTCGAGCGGCCCCTGCACATCGGCGCCGTCCTCGCGGGAGCCGGCCCGCGGCTGCTCGACGAACTCAGTGCCTTCGCGCTTCCCATAGGGGAGGCGTTCCAACTGCGCGATGACCTCCTCAATGTCTACGGGGATCCCTCTTTGACCGGCAAGCCCTGCCTGGATGACCTGCGGGAGGGCAAGCACACCGTCCTCGTCGCCTGTGCACTTCGCAACGCCGACCCCGAGCAGCAGGCCGCCTTGCGCACCCTGCTCGGCACCCCGGACCTCACGGCCGGGCAGGCCGGCCGTCTGCGCCGGCTGCTGAGCGAGACCGGGGCCCGCCGGCAGGTCGAGGACCTTAATCACCACCCGCCTGGAGAGCGCCGAGCAGGCACTTGCCCGCAGCTCCCTTGCGCCCGACGCGGCCGACGTCCTGCGCAACCTCGCCGACTTCGCCACCCGCCGCGCCACCTGACCACGTCCCGCACAGCCCCATGCCGGTGCCCGCCCCGCGATGAAAGGCAGATGTCCCCGTGCCACGCGAGAACCTGTTCTTATGCCCCATCCCTTACGCGATCAGCCCGGATACCGAGAAGGCCCGCGAGCACACCGTGGAATGGGTAGGGCGGGTGGGTCTGGTCCCCACGGCCGAGGCCCGGGCTGTCATGGACACCCACCGGCTCGACCTGTGGCAGGGGGCGGTCTGGTCATCCGCCACCGGCGAGGACCTGGATCTCCTCAACGACTGGGGCGTGTGGGCGGCCCTGGCCGACGACGTCCTGGAGGTACGGGACCCCGAACTCATCCGCACCACCGTCGCCGAACTCGACGACGTTCTCGACCCCGCCCATCCCGGCCGGCTCCGGGACACCCCGCACCCATTGGCCGCCTCCCTCGCCGACCTGTGGCGCCGCACCGAAGCCTGCGGCATGGGCCAGGTGTGGACACGCCGTACAGCCGACCGGCTGAGCCGCTGGTTCGACACCTACCTGCGGGATGCCGGATACCGGCGCGACGGCTTCTGGCCGACGCTGGAGCACTACCTCGACAACCGGGAGTGGTCCTCCGCGGCCCCGCCGTTCATCTGCCACGACGACATCCCCCACCGCTGCCAGATCAGCGAAGACATCGTCATAGCCAGCGGCTTCCACGCCATGCGCCGCGCGACCACCGAGCACGTCAGCCTCGTCAACGACGTCTACGGCTGCGATCGGGACGCCTCCTGGGGCGACCACCTCAACGCCGTCCTCCTCATCGAGCACCACTGGGGCCTCAGCCGCCAGGAGGCGAGCGCCTACGTCGTGAAACTGGCGGACCAGCGCATGCGCTACTTCCTCTTCCTCGAGCGTTCCGTGCCCGAGTTCTGCGCCGACCTGAACCTGAACGGCACACAGCGCGAATGCGTCGACCACATGGTCGAGGGGATGCGCGGATGGATCCGCGGCAACCTCGAATTCCACCTCGTCTCCGCCCGCTACGACCAGCTGCCACCCAAGGCAGAACGCCACCACGCGGACTGGGACGCATGAACACCACCCCCGCCCCCACCCCGCCATGGCCCCGGCTGCGCTTCGCCGATGCCCCCGGCGCCCTCCCCGGTATCGGCCACGGCCTCGCCGCTCTGAAGGACCCGCTCGGCTTCCTGACCGGCCTGGCCGCCCACGGAGACCTCGTCCTCATCCGAGTGGGCACCTGGCGGGCTTACGTGGCGTGCCACCCCGAGGTCGCCTACCGGGTCCTGCAGGACGACCGCACTTATGACAAGGGCGGCCGGATCATCGACAAGGCCAGCACGTTCGGCGGCACTGGCATCCTCATGTGCCCCCACGTCGAGCACCGCAGACGGCGCCGGATCGTCCAGCCGGCCTTCGACCGCCGGCACCTGCGCCAGTACGCCGCGGTCATGAGCCGCCACATCGACCGCATCACGAACAACTGGCAGAACGACCAGCCCATCACCCCGCTGCACGAGGCATCCTCGATCACCGCGAGCGTGGCCGCCGAGACGTTCTTCGGGGAAACGCTCACCACCGCAGAGATCGCAGAAATGAAACAGTCGGTCACCACGGTCTTCGCCGACGCCTACCGGCAGGTCGTCTCACCCGCCCCCCTGCTCAGACTGCCGACCAAGCGGAACAGCCGGTACGAGCACGCCCGGCGGCACCTGCGGACGACCGTGCAGAAGATCATCACCACCTACCGTGATCGCGGTGCGGACGGCAGCGACCTCCTCGCGCACATCCTCGAAGAACGCAACGAGACAGACGGCGGCCTCACCGACGACGAGGCCTACAACGAGATCCTGGGTCTCCTGCTGGCCGGAGTGGAAACTACCGCCAACCTCATCGCCTGGGCCTGCCTGATGCTCGCCCAGAACCCCCACATCCAAAACGAGGTAGCCGCCGAGACCCGCGAGGTCCTGGACGGCCGCGCCGCCACCTGGGAGGACTTGTCACACCTGCAGGTCACCACACGCGTCATCAACGAAACCCTGCGCATGTATCCGCCGGCCTGGGTATCGAGCCGGATCGTGCGTCACGACAGCGACCTGGTCCCCGGGCACACCGTGCCCGCCGGATCAACCGTCCTTTACAGCCCCTACCTCCTCCACCATCGCTCCGACCTCTACGAAGAACCCGCCCTCTTCAACCCCGACCGGTGGCTTGACCCCCGCACCCCCCAGCGTGCCCGCGACGGGTTCATTCCCTTCGCCGCCGGCGGCCGGCAGTGCATCGGCAACGACTTCGGCTTTTCCCAAGCCACCCTCACCCTGGCAACCATCACCGACCGATGGCACCTCGACCCACCGCCCGCCCACCCCACCCCCCGCGTTCACCTCACCCTCAGCCCCCCACCCACATCCGTGCGGGCCAACCGACGGCTCCGCTGAACCCCGTCCGCGCACGCCCGACGGTCACCCGTGGCTGGACAGGACGTTCTCGGCCGACGGGGGCAGCACCGAGCATTGCCCGCCCAGATATCGCCGATCCCGCCCGGATCCTCAACAGTGCCCGGAACGACCGCCCCGGCCTCCCCGCATACCGTCGTGCCGTCTGGCCAGCACAGATGATCACCGGCGCCGCAGTGTCGTCACCGTCAACAGGAGAACCTTCGATGGCGAAACTAGAACCTCAGGACCTGTCGTTCGCGGAGTCTGCTCCGTTTCGGGCAGACGCGTCGATCACGTGCCCCACTTCGGCGAGGGCCGTGTTCGACGTACTGAAAGACCACCGCCGCTGGGTGGATTGGGTCGGCACCGGCGTCACATCGGTGGAACCGACCTCCACACCGGAGGAGGGCGTCGGCTCCACCAGAACCCTTACCTTCCTCCACGTCGCGAAGGTCGAGGAAAGGTTCATCGCGTGGGAGGAACCCACATTATGGGCGTTCACTGGCACCAGCTTCCGGCCGGGAATCCTCTCAAAGCTGGTCGATCGGTTTCAGATCGAGCCCCTGGACGGGGAGAACTGCCGCATCACCTACCGCATGGGAGCCGACTTCCCACCGCTGCTGCGGCCCTTCGCGCGAATCCTCATCAGACAGTTCGCACGAGCAGCGAACACCGCACTCAAGCGGGTCCGCAGCGAGGCCATCCGACGCCAGAGCCAGTAGAGCGGCCGAAATCCCCAGGAGCCGGGTCCGGAAGCCAGCGACTGGGCCGAGGTTCTGCGGGCGCAATGGGCCGTGACCCACCCCCCAGCCCCGCGCCCACCGCTCGCTCTACCCGGCCGGCTGGAACGACTGGCCCGCAGCCTTTCCCACGCCTCAAGAGGATCGATCTGCATGTACATGGTGGGACGCTATCCAACAGCTGGTGGCGTAGGAGGGCGTTCCCCCGGCAGCCGAATTGCCCAGCGACTGCAACGCACACGCTCGGCGGTGCAACACCGACGTTGCAACACGTCCGCACGTTGCACCTCTGACCTGCGCGAACACCGGGCAACGGGCGGTCTGGGCGCTCGCGTTGCAGTACGCGTTGCACTGCCGTCCGGTGTCAGGAGGCAAGACGAAGGCCCCGGGGGGCACGACGCCCCGGGGCCTCCACTTCGCTGACCTCCCGCTCAACGACGAGCCGGGCAGCCTGTCACGCCCAGTCGACGCCAGCTTCGCGAGTGCGGCGAGTTGTTCGGCGGTGAGCTTGTCGGGTCGGCTCTTGGTGTTGGAGACCCACACACCCAGCTTCACGACGATCGGCTCCGCCTCGCCCTCGACCGTGATCTCCTCCCCGTGGGCCCTGGGGACGGGCCGGTGGGCGCCTTCCCGCTCTACCCACTGTGCGGAGGGCTGCCAGGCCCCGCTGGAACGCCTGCTGCGCTTTGCTCGGCCCCTTTGCCCCGCGGCTGTCCGCAGGGACGGGCGCGGGCGCCTCGTCGGGCTGCACGCCCAGCGCGGTCAGCCGTGCCTGCTGCTCGGGCAGCAGCCGCGCCCAGGTGGCCGGCTGCTTCTGCTGCTGGAGCCACCGTCCGATGTCGTCGCCGTCCAGCAGCACGCCCGGGGCGATGTCGGGCAGCTGCCCGTCGGCGTCGACCAGGTCCGCGAGCACGCGAGACTGCCGCTGCCAGTCCAGGGGCCAGGGGCAGTTCCAGTCCTTGTCGATCGCGGCGAGCTGCGCGGCCCGGGTCGTGGCGGTGTCCTCGTCCTTCCCCAGCCCGTTCTTGACGCCCTTGCGCCGGAGGTTGGCCATGTGCGCGGAGCACCTGGCGGCCGCCGGCCCGAGGGGTGCGGTTCGCTTCCGCGGGCCGTGACGTCCTGGACGCGGTCCTGTCCGCCCGGACCTGGTGGGCGAGAACGCTGCCGAGGCCGGCAACGCCCAGGGAGACCATCAGCCGCGGGCCGGCCCCCAAGTGCCGGCCGACTTGGCGCTGACTACACGGTCTCGCCCACCGTCTGACCTGCCCCCTGCCGGGTCCACGTCCCACCGACCGGCGCAGCAGTGCGGGCCGCCACCTTTCCCGGGGCGGCGGCCCGCATTGCTGCGCTCACTGCTCGCCGGTTTCCGGGTGCCGGACAGCCTGCACGCCGCCGCGCCACGGCAAGGTACAGCGAGCGCCGACGGTCATCTCTCGGCCGTAGCGGCTAGATTTGGCCCTTTTGCTCTCGGTGGTCGTACCGCTTTTCTTGGGGCGTGGGCCCGGTCGAGGAGTCGGGCCACGATCGAACGCATGCAAGGGATATGCCTGTGACCAGCAACGAAGCAGAACCCGTCGTCATCGCAGCTGAAGGGGTGCAGCAGATTCCCTCAGTGATTCAGGTGACGCAGCCGGCTGCCACTGTCAGCGCGCGGGACAGTCTGTTGGAGGCCATCGGCCGGGAGGCCCAGCTCGTTGCGGAGAAGTTCCCCGGGCAGGCGTCCACGGCACTGGAACAGCTGGCCCGCGCGTTCGCTCTGGTGGCCTCCGCCACCCCCGCCGTCGCCGATGTCACCAAGGGAGCTCGGTCCCTGGCCCTCACAAACGAGGTGCCGATCGACGGCGCGGCAACGTTCGAGATGAAGTACCTGTAGGACAGGTGCAGTGCCAACCGAGCGCGCTACTTGGCCGCTGTGGCCAGGTAGCGTGCTCAGTCACAGGGCAGCCGGTCGTGGTCGGCGCTGTCCGCGAAGGTGTGACCACGGGGCGGATGTCGCAGGTTCCGGCCGGGGTGGTTTCTGTCGGCCGGGACCCGTTGTGCGTGGGACCTCTCAGCCCTGTCACCGTGACAATCGGGCTGGGGCCGCCCGGCGTGCGGGCTGTGCGGGGGGCCGTGGCGTTGAGGGTGGACGGTCTGCTGGCCGCGTGCGCCCGGTGCCGGCTGATACTCCGCTCCCGCCCTGCCCGTGGAGTGAGAACACGGGGCGGAATGCTGCGGCGCATCGACGTGGGGAGTGGCTGTGCAGTTCGGTGATGGTGAGTCTTTCGTGCTGCCGGTGCTTTCGACGCGGGCGCCGGCCAGGGTGCATCCGGACCTTCCGACGCTGGAGTATGTGAGCGCGCAGTGGGCGCGCCGGTTCCTGGCGCAGGCGTTTGAAGACGCCGGGGACCTGGATTCCTATATCCGTCAGCAGAGCGGCCTGTGGGGCTGTTACGTCGCTCCCACGGTGGATGTGGAGATGGCGGCGTTGATCGTCGAGTGGACGTACGTCCT
Source organism: Streptomyces sp. NPDC001594 (assembly GCF_042893675.1). Lineage (NCBI taxonomy): Bacteria > Bacillati > Actinomycetota > Actinomycetes > Kitasatosporales > Streptomycetaceae > Streptomyces > Streptomyces sp. NPDC001594. The sequence continues at coordinate 268,566 of NZ_JBIAVB010000013.1, forward strand.
GTTCCTCGTCGATGACGCATTGATCTCCTCTGACGCCGCCGACACGTCCGCGTCGACGGCAGCCTCCGGTGTCGACGGCAGCCATCCCTTTCCCGCTGGCGGCGGGCTGGAGGACGCATGGGGTGATCTGTGGGGCCGGACACGCCGGTCCCTGGATCCCGTCCTGTTCCATCGCCTCCAACAGGCCCTGAAGCTGTATCTCGACCATGCCGGCTCCGAGAACAGCGACCGTGCCCTTGGCCAGGTTCCGCCGCCCGCGCAGCTGCTGCGCCGCCGCACGCAGACACTGGCGATCGAGTTCTACCTGGTGCTGATCGAAGCAGGTCTGGGACTGTGCCTGCCCGCTGCTTCGCTCGCGGACGTCGCTCCGGCCACGCAGTACGCGCTGGAGCACATCGCCCTGACCAACGACCTGTTCTCCTTCCGCAAGGAGAGCTACCAGCACGACGATCTGAATCTCATCGCCTGCTACCACCATCACCACGGCTGGTCCCTGCAACGCACGGTCAACCACCTGTGCGCGGCGATCGACCACGCCGAGCACCGGCTGCTGGCCACCTGCGACCACCTCCACAACACCTGCGACCAGCCCGCGGTAGGCGCCTACCTCGACGCTCTGTGCCACCTGGTGGGCGGCAACCAGCACTGGAACTACATCGCCGCGCGGTACCACGGTGAAAACCACCGCTGGAACGGTGTCCGCTCAGGCACCGTCACCCTGCATCCCGACCGTACGGTCTTCGCCGCCGGCCCGGCGCTTCCGCCGATCAACGAGGTGACACTGTGAACACCACCGCCGTGACGGCTCCCGGCGCCCTGCCCGGCGTGGGACACGCCCTGAAGTTCCTGCGGGACCCACTGGCCTTCCTCGCCTCACTTCCCGCCCACGGAGATCTGGTCAGCATCCGCCTCGGCCCGCGCACCGTCTTCGTGGCCTGCGACCCCGCAGTGACCCGGGAGATCCTGCTGGACCCGCGGACCTTCGACAAGGGCGGCCCCTTCTACGACAAGGCACGCCTGCTGCTCGGCAACGGCCTGGGAACCTCCTCATGGCAGGACCACCGCCGACAACGGCGTCTGCTCCAGCCCCTGTTCCACCCGGCCCACATCAAGGCCTACGCCACTGTCATGACGCAGGAAACCGCGGCCATGGCACAATCCTGGCGGCCCGGGCAGATCATCGACGCCCGGCGGGAATTCCAGGCGCTCACCATCCAGGTCCTCAACCGCGCCCTGCTCGCACTCAGCGAGGACGATCAAAGGCTCCTGGCGCGTTCGCTGCCCGTCGCCTTCGACGGCGTCTACTGGCGGATGGTGATCCCCTCCACGCTCTGGTTCCGCCTGCCCACACCGGCCAACCGCCGCTTCACCAAGGCGCAGCAATGCCTGCGCCACGTCGCGGCGAACGCCATGACAGAACATCGCCGCGCTCCGGACGGGCCGGGCGGCCTCCTGTCGGCTCTGCTCGAAGCGCGGACCGACGGCGGCGATCCGCTGAGCGAACGCGACGTCCACGACCACCTTGTCACGATCATGTTCGCCGGAACCGACACGACCGCCGACACGCTCGCCTCCGCGTTTTCGCTGATCAGCACGCACCCGGAGGTCGAGGCGCGCCTCCAAGAGGAGGTGAGCACGGTCGCAGGCGGCCGGGCCCTGACACCGGACGCGCTCCCCGTGCTGGACTACACCCGCCGCATCGTGCTGGAGACTCTCCGGCTGTTCCCGCCGGGCTGGATCGTCTCCCGGGTCACCACCACCGGCACAAAACTGGCGGGGCGACATCTGCCTGCGGGCGCCGATGTCCTGTGCAGCCCCTACCTCCTCCACCACGACCCGGCCCTGTTCCCGGAACCCGACCGGTTCGATCCGGACCGCTGGCTGCCCCAACAGAACGAGGCCCTGCCCCGGGGCGCGATGATCCCCTTCGGCGCGGGCAACCGCAAATGCATCGGCGACCAGTTCGCGATGGCGCAAGCCTGCCTCACCATCGCGACCATCACCGCCAACTGGCGGCTGCGCTCCCTCTCGGCCCTCTCACCGAGACCGAGGATGAGTCTCGGGCCCGGCCGGCTGCGCCTGACCTGCGAGCCTCGGCCACGCGGAGCCGCAGCCGGCCGGTAACCACCGTGACCGCTCAGCGCCTGCGGGTGGTGGAGCAGGCCCGTCCCGAGCTGCTCACCCCAGATGGCGTGGGCCCGCCTCCCACTGCGCGGGGATGCGGGCCCGGGTTGCTGCCAGGGGGTCTAGCGGCGGTCGTCCGTCTCGTCCTGGATGTCGTCGAAGGACTCCTGGCCCTGCTGGCGCTGCTCGTCGGCGTGCTGCCTCAGGCGTTCCTGCTCGCTCTGGCCGCGCTGGGAGGTTTCATCCTGCTTGCCCTGCAGCTTTGCCTTGGCCTGCATCTCGTCCTTACACCTCTGAGGGTGTCTCCATGGTGTGGGGGTGGTTGATCCGCATCGAGCCTGGCACGGGAGGCGGGGCGAGGCCGGCTCATGCTGGGCCGATCGAGCCCCGCCACCGTCCGACACTTGCCAGGGCCGCGCGCACACCGTGCCCGGGTAGGGGGCAGGGCCCATCGTCGGTGGCCGGGCGTCGCCCGGCCGACCCGTCCCGCGGCGGGGCTGGCCGACGCGGTGCTCGGCGGGGCGCAGCCCTGTCATGTCTGCGGCTCCCGCGCCGGGGCGCGTCGGACCGGGTAGCGCGGGGACATGGTGGTGGACGCAGTTGAAGCGTCCGTATGGGGCTTCGGGGCGGGTGAAGTTCGAGTGGATGCAGAAGAGGCCGGGGATCTCGCCGCTCTGGATGGCGGGGGTGCTGGTGAACGGGCTCCCGCTGCCAGGACGATGTCAGGAAAGGGCTGGATCAGTGAGCCGTGACGGGACCGCAGTAGTACCGGCCCGCCGAAGGCGATCGCAAGGACGGGTACGGGGATGTCATGGCAGTCGCCTGGAAAGTCGAAAGACGCGGATCTCTCGTGCGGTACGCCTTCTACATGCTTCGTATGGTGGCCAGAAGGCCACGATCGCAGACCATTTGGCGTCCTTCTCTTGCTGCGATAGTTCGGTTGCGAGCACGGGGATGTCCTGGCCCCGCCAGTTGATCGCTGCCCGGGGTTGCTGCCGTAGGTTGGCGGTCCATCCCGGGTGTCTGGGCTTGCCGAAGTTGCTCCCGACGACAAGCCACGTGCCCTGTACCTCGGCGAGACACAGCAGGGGGGTGCGTCTGGGTTGACCGCTTTGGGCACCAGTGGTCGTCAGGATGAGACCGCTTTTCGGGTCGGGCAGCGTGAAAAAGAGACTCCTGCCACGGGTAATGCGGTGGAAGGAGCGGTCAATGGAGGGCATCAGCGGTGGCAGGACCCTGTTCGGGGTCTCCATCGCCATCACTTTGTGCACCAGCGTCATTCCCCGGCGTCCGTTCAAGTGTGGTGGGATTCCTTTCCTGGGGCAGGGCCGGCGCGGAGTCGCTGCCAACTGCGCGCAAGGTGGCGGGGGTCCAGATGACAGGCCGACCAGATGCCTGAAGTCAGGAGCTGGCACTGGGTAGGGGCGGCCCCACGTTGGTCCGACGGTCAGAAGGCGCGAGTGAGCCTGGTGTGCCGGGCCTGGGTTAGCGATGGGAGCAGGGGCCGCCAGCTGTGCGCGAGAGATGGCGGCAGTGCAGCCGGAGGGGGCTGGCTACCGCCTGGGCAGGCCACCGAACGGATTGGTGATCTCCGCGTGCCCGTCGAAGGTGACAAGCGTCTCGCCGGCGGCCACGGGCGTGGCGGCGAATGCTTCGGTGAAGGCTGCGGCACCGGGGGCCGTGAGGCTCAGCGGGATGTCCTTGGTGTCGACCGTGGTCGGTGTGAAGGTGACTCGGTTGAGCGAGACGGGGTAGCGGAACAGTTCGATGTTCTTGGCCGGTCCGCCGTCCGCGGCGGCGTCAACGCTGGTGTAACCCTCGCCGAGACGGATGTGGATGTGGACCTTGGTCAGGTCAAGTTGGTGTCCGCGGGCGGTGAAGCGCATCCCGCCTTCGAGGGGGATCTCTCCACCGGTGAGGTTCGGGGACAGGGAGCCGGAACCGGGAAACGTGACGCAGCTGCCATCGCCGGTCGCAGGGGCGATGGCTTCAAAGGTCAGACCCTGAGTGACCAAAGCGCGCGCCGCCTCGGGGGTCAGGCAGACGGTGCCCTTCCCCCGAACGGGAAGGTCGGCAGCGATGGCGCCGGCCTGGACGGCCGTGATGCTGACCAGGGCTGCGGCGGTGAGAGCGAGGGCGGCCACACGCTTCTTGGAATTGAAGATCTTCACGCCGCCGGTAACGAGCGGCACTTGCCTGGGAAACGCCGCAGCAGTCCATGATCACTCGTATGGAACAGCCTGTCCTTCAAGCCGTGCCCCGCGGGCCTCGCTTCGCCCGTGATCGTTTTGCTCGCTGAGGCCGGTCACTGTCTGGCTGCAAAGACGGGTGATACGGCCATGGTGGCTCCCGGGCGGGCGCAGTGATCAGGATCAGAGAAGCCGTCTTTGCGTGGGCCTGAGGTGCGGGCCTCACGGTCTGCGCGCGGCAGTTTCTCGGCCGCCGTGTCCTTGTTGGCACGGCGCTTCAGGTTGCGCAGCACCAGGTGGGCTCCGGAACCGTTACAGGGGTACACGACTGGGAGGCGATTGACGTATGCGCAGCACTGTGGGATATGACGTGGTGATCAGCGGGGCAAGCATCGCGGGGTGCGCGGCGGCGATGCTGCTGGCCCGCCAGGGGGCTCGGGTCGCTCTGCTGGAGCGCCGCAAGGAGCACGGCTCGTACAAGGTGCTGTGCACTCACTATCTCCAGTCCTCCGCTCGCCCGGTGCTTGAGGAGCTTGGTCTGATCTCGGCTCTGGAAGCTGCCGGAGCGGTGCGCGCTTACGGCCGCTGGTACACCCGCTGGGGATGGGCTGAGCCCAAGCCGGGGCTGGGGGGGGAGCCGCTTCCTTACGCGTACAACGTCCGGCGAAGCGTCCTGGACCGGCTGCTGCGGGACCACGCGGCCGCCACGTCAGGTGTCGACCTGCTGCTCGGGCATACGGTGATCGGGCTGCTGAGCGAGGGCGGCTGCACGGTGGGTGTCCGCGTGAGGACGGCTGACGGGGAGCACGAGGTGCGGGCTCCCCTGGTGGTGGGTGCTGACGGGAACAACTCCGAGGTCGCCAAATACGCCGGGGCGCCTGCCCGTGTTCATGCCAATGCGCGGTTCAGCTATTTCGCCCACTTCCGTGATCTGCCCACCCCGGACGGTCTGAGCCAGACCTGGTTCCTCGAGCCGGATGTGGCGTATGCATTGCCCACGGACGACGGGGTGACGGTCATGGGGGTCAGCCCGGACAGGAAGAAGCTCCCGGCGTTCCGCGCCGATCTGGAGAACAGTTTCATGACCTTCCTCCGGGAGCTGCCCGGCGAGCTCCCCATCGATGCCGCGCAACGCGTCACGAAGATCACCGGCACGACCCACTACCCCCTGTACTCTCGCCGGCCGGCGGGGCGGGGGCTCGCGCTGATCGGTGACGCGGCGACGACCAGTGACCCGGTGTGGGGCGTCGGGTGTGGCTGGGCGCTGCAATCGGCCCAGTGGCTGGCCGAGGCGGTGGGCCCGGCGGTGGCGGGTCAAGGGGACCTGGACCGCGCTCTCAAGGCGTACCGTCGTCGGCACCGGCGAGGGCTGCGCGCGCACCAGTTCATGATCGCGGACTATGCGAAGGGGCGCCCTTTCAACTTGTTCGAGCGGCTGATGTTCTCAGCGGCAGCTCGGGATGCGGATATCGCCCGGCACTTGCACCGTTTCGCCGCACGGCTGATTGGACCCGTGCAATTGATGAATCCCGCCGCGGTGGCGAAGGCGCTGCTGGTCGTACTGCGGCATCGGGGCCGGCCGCAGCCGGCCTCCCGCGAACTGGTGCGTGACGCCTCGTAAGGCCCTTCATGGAGAGGATGTCCAGGCGAGGCCTGGTGGGAGGCGGCTGCGCTGCTTGTTCTCAGTCGGCCGCCTCCTCGGCTTGATGGCACGTTGGCATGCGCGCGGGGCAGGCACTCTGATCCCCGGCATGTGCCGCGTACTCCGAGTTGGCCGGCTGATGGAATCGCTCACGCATTCCAGGGGGCGCAGCGCCGGACGTTGTGTGCGAGGGCTTCCAGCGAGGCCGCCCTGGTGAGTTGTGTGGGGAGCAGGCGGCGCACGTCGCAGGGCAGGGGTGGTTGGGTGGGCGGCTGGAATCCCAGTTGCGCCATGCGGCCCATGCCGTGGGTGCGGCGGCGGTTGGTGGCGGGCGGGGCAAGCAGCGGGCCCGGGAGGGAGCGGCCGGCTTCCTTCAACAGGTCGGTGCAGGCTTGCGCGACATCCGCTGCCGTCAGCCGTGCCGGACCGGCTGTCACCCAGTGGATTCCGGGTACGGCGGCATCACCGTGCAGCTGGGCTTCGACCAGGGCGCTCACGTAGTCGACGAGCATTTCCATGGGCAGGATGTCGCACCAGTGGTCGGGGTTGACGGGCAAGCCGCCTCGCCGGCCGCGCAGCAGCAGGTCGAACAGGGCGTGGGGGAACTGATGGCGCGGTGCCGCAGCGGCGTGGCGGTCGGCGAACAGCAGGGCGGGGCGGACGATCGCGACGGGCTGACGGCTTCGGGCCGCGAGTTCCTCGGCGCGGCGCTTGGAGTGGCTGTAAGCGCGCATCGAACGGGCGGCGAGGTCGTCACCTGCTACCTCGACAGCGGCCGCGGCGGAGGAGAGCAGCACCACCGGTGCCTGCGCGTCGGCGGCGAGTTGCAGAATCCGCCGGGTGCCTTCGGCGTTGACGTCGTCGAACGCCGTCAAGTCGGGCGGGGCGAAGGCGGTGAGGGCAGCGCAGTGGACGATGACGTCAACGGCCGCGGCGAGATTGCGGTACTGCCGCTGGTCCAGGCCCAGACCTTCCCGGGTGAGGTCGGCCTGCAGGCAGGTGGTGGCGCCGCGGGGCCTGCGGTGGTGGATGAGCGCAGTGACGTCGTAACGGGCGGTGAGCGCCGGGAGGAGACTGGTCCCGATCACTCCGGTCGAACCGGTCAGGACAACGGTAGGGCGGGGGGACACCACGGGATCTCCAGCTTGCTTCGGGGCGGCGGGGGCGCGCGTGCAGGGGGCGTTCCTGTTCGGGCCTTCAGGGTTGGGTGGCGCCGGCGAGTTCGGCCAGCGCGTGCTTCCACAGGTGAGGCAGTGCGCGTACATCCTGGCGCTCCCTGCGGGCGGTGAAGGAGACGGTGGCGCGGGTGCCGTACACGAACAGGACGCTGGAGAAAACGTGGCCGCCGGCGAGCGGGGGCATGGCGATGCCGCCGGTGACGGGCGCCCCGTCGAAGGCCAGGGGTGTGGGGATCCCGAGCAGGGTCGCGCTGGCCAGGGCGTCTCCCGGCGTGAGGGAGGGCTCGATGTGCTTCCACAGCATGGAGTGGGACGCCCGGTCCAGGATGCGGCGGATCTGGTCCCGTGGCCAGAACCGGGTCTGCTCCGTCACACGCGCCAAGCGCCGGAGCGCGCTCTTCTCGTCCACCGGCAGCAGGAGCCGCATGTGTCCCATCCGGTTGCCTCTGTCCTGGCGCTCGTGGCGCAGACGGACGTTGAACGGCACGCGGATGGGGGCGGGCCGCTCGCATTCGGCCGGCGGCAGCCAAGCCCGCAGGGCTCCTGCCAAGGCGGCGAGGTAGGTGTCGTTGAGAGAGGCGCCCGAGGCTTGAACGACGGCGCGCATGGCGTCCACGGGAACGTCCGCGGTGGCCAGCAGCCTGTCCTCGGTGGCCGACGGGACGCCGCCTCGGGTCCGGCGGGCACGGCCGTGTGGCTGCACGAACGGGGGAAGCGCGGGCGCGCGGGTGCCGAGGAGTGTCCTGACGGTGTGAGCAACGGCCGCTCCGTCCTGGGCCGCGTGGTGGACACGGTAGGACAGGAGGTACTCGCCGTCCCGGTCGGAGTCGAGCAGCCACAACCCCCATCGCGGCTGATCATCTCTGAGCGGCTGACTGGCAGTGATCTCCGCGCCACGGCGTGGGTCGGCCCTACCGGCCAGGAGGTGCACGTGGGCGGCGGCGTCGAAGGGGCCGATCCGGCGCCACTGCTCCTGGAGTGGCGGACCGTCCAGATGCTCCGCGAGGACGGGCAGCTGCGGCAGGCGCACAGTGATGAGGGCCTGGAGGCGGTGGGGGGCAGGGCGGGGGCCGCGCAGCCGTAGCGTGACCCCGACCACGTATCCGTCATCGGGGCGCTGTCGCGCCCATGCCAGCATTCCCCGGTCCTGTGCGGGACTGAACTGCCCCGCTCCGTCCACGGGCTGCGCAATTTGCTGCGGAGGGATACCGGGGTGGCCCGAAGGATGGTGCGCGTCTGCGCCGCTCACGCAGATGACAGGAGCGCTGCTGGCGGCGGGCTCGCAGTCGCTGTGGATTGTCACCGGCTCTCCGCTCCTTGAGGTGGACCCCGCCAGGGGCCGCAGGCGTCGGCACCCTCCGACAACCAGGTTCTGACGGGCATGCCATCGGTGGAACGTGGCCCGGGCGGGTTTGGTTACTGCCCGGACAGCACTCCTGCCGGTCGTGACGGGCGGGGTCCTCGGCACTTGTGCGGCGATGGGCCTGGCCGGCCACGACCCGTCAGCTCACACCTGCCTAACTCACACCTGCGGTGGCAGGAATGACCCGAATGGCCCAGCTCGCTTCGGCGGGATTGCGCTGAGACGCAGCGGTGCGGTCAGCATTCTGTGGACCTTCACAGTTCGGGACCGGCAGCGTCCGCGCTTCACCCTCCACTCCGTCGGAGTGCGGGAGGAAGACGCCGACACTCCAAAGGGGGTGTGTGAGGACGGGGCTCTCCATCCCCGTTCCTGACAGCCGCCTCCGTCGCCCCTCGTGTCCGCCCCTGCCATCCGCAGAAAGGCAGCCTCGGTATGCCCGACCGCTCCCCACCCGGTGCCTTGCCGCCTGATGCGACGACGCTGCTCGGCGACGGTGCCTGCCGGGTAAAAGAGGGAAGGCCCTGGGAGCCGCTGTCGGCTGTGGTGAGCGGCCACGCGGTATCCCGGAGCGAAAGTCGCGCACTGAGCTACGTCAGCTATGGCCAGGACCCTGAAGGCACATGGGAGACACTCACCTTCGCGGAGGTGGACCTGCGGGTGCGAGCGATTGCCGCCGCTCTCGAATCCCGCTTCCCTCACGGCAGTCGCGTCGCCGTGATGTGCCCGCCAGGGATCTCGTACGGGCTGGCGTTCTTGTCCTGCCTCTACGCCGGGATGATCGCCGTGCCGCTGTTCCCGCCGGAGGACCCCAGGCGCAGAGGGCAACTGGAGGCGGTACTGGCCGACGCAGGTCCGGTATGCCTGCTCACCACAGGGTCCCAGGCCCCGGAATGCCAGGCTCTGACCGGCGGGCTGGTTCCGGTGTGGCTGGTGGAGGAGGCCGAATCCCGGCTCGCCCGCGACTGGTCCGAGCGGCGGGCAGGGCCGGCGGAGCCGGCCTATCTGCAGTACACCTCGGGTTCCACCGGCACACCCAGCGGCGCCGTCATCACGCACGCCAACCTCATGGCAAGCACCCGGCAGGTCATCGACGGCTGCGGCCTCTCCCCCAGCACGCCAATCGTGAGCTGGCTGCCGATGTTCCACGACATGGGGCTCTCCATCGGTGTGCTCGCCCCGATGGTCTCCGGCGCGCATGTCGCGCTTATGTCCCCTCTGGCCTTCATCCAGCGGCCCGTGCGGTGGCTACGGCTGCTCGACGCGCACCGCGCCCACTTCAGCGGGGGCCCGAACTTCGCCTACGACTTGTGTGTCCGTAAGGTGCCCGATCCTGCGGCCCTCGGCCTGGACCTGAGCTGTGTCCGGGTGCTGACCAACGGGGCGGAGCCGGTGCGGGTGGGCACGCTGCGGCGCTTCACCGAGGCCTTCGCCGGATCCGGCCTGGCCCAGGAGACGGTCAAACCGAGCTACGGCCTGGCGGAGGCCACGGTGCTGGTGGCCTGTAACAGGGTCGGGCAGCGGTGGACCGAACTCGACCTCGACGCCGACGCCCTGGCCACCGGCCGCATCTGCGTCCTTCACGAGCGCGGGCCGGCGCGGCGAGTGACAACGGTGGTCGGCTGCGGCAAGCCGGTCGCGCAGGACGTGCGGGTGGCGGACCCGGAGACCGGTGTAGAGCAGGCGCCGGGCTTCGCCGGGGAGCTGTGGGTGCGGGGAGCCAATGTGGCAGCCGGCTACTGGCGTCAACCGCATCGCTCGGCAGAGGTGTTCGATTGCGTTCTCAAGGCCACCGACGGCAGCCATGACGGATGGTTCCGCACCGGCGATCTGGGATTCCTGCACGACGGCGAAGTGTTCGTCCTGGGCAGGATCAAGGACATCATCATCACGCACGGCGCGAACCACGCCGCCAGCGACATCGAGGACACCGTCCGGCACGCGATCGGTGAAGCCGTGCCCGGCGCGGTGGCTGCCTTCGCCGTCCCCGGCGACGACCACGAGGGCGACCGGCTCGTGGTCATGGTGGAGCTCGCCGCCGGCCCGCAGTGCGCCGACGGCATCTCACTGCGCCGCCGCGTCCAGACGGCCGTGGCCGCACGCCACGGTGTGCGGCCCCACGACGTCCTTGCGGTCAAGCGGGGAAGCCTGCCGCGAACCACCAGCGGCAAACTCCGGCGCGGCGACTGCCGTGACCACTACCTCGCCCAGCACACCGCCCGATCCGCAACCGCCGAGGGCAGGACTGAGTGAACGAGGCCGACACCCTTTTGGAGATCACCCACTGGCTGACCGGCCGCCTGGCCACTCTTCTGGAGGTCCCCACCCAGGAGATCGATACCACCGTGCCCTTGGATGCCCTCGGAGTCACCTCGATGGAAGAAGTGATGATCACCTCCGAACTCGAGCAACGGTACGGGCTGGCCCTGCCTGTCACGGAGATGAGGCGCCACCCCAGCGTGGACATGCTCTGCATCCACCTCCACAGCCTCACCACGCAAAGCCCCAAGGAAGGCTCACCCGCGGTGAAGAGCACGGTATGAGCAGGCTGTCGAAAAGTGGCCCCCGTGCCTGTAGCGGGCAGTGTGCAGACCGCATAGGGCGGTAGAGCCTGCGGCCCTCCGACGCCGGAGCCACCGACACGCCGGCCAGTGAGCGCCGCGGTTCCGGCCCCTGTGAACTAGCGACTACTCGCCTTCGCCAACCCCGGAGAACGCAGGCCTCCGCCGAAAAACCAGGGGCCCCGCCCAAGGGGCTCCGGAGCTCGTGACGCCGGGTACAGCCGCCACGGCGGCAGCACGCGACGGCTCACCCAGCCGACTCTCGCGGCACCGCTTCGCCTGTTACCAGCACCAACAGAATGGAGAACGCTATGTACGACACCCTTCTCAGGATCCTGGACGACCTCGGCTTCGACACCGAGCAGGCGACACCGCAGACCACCTTCCGCGACTTGGAGATGGACTCGCTGTCCCTGGCCGAACTGATGGTCAACGTCTCCGATGAAGCCGGTGTTCTGAACACGGGCGAAGTGATGGATATGACGCTCGGCCACGCCGCGGAGCAGCTCTCGCACGCCGCCGCCCAGCAGACCGTATAGAAGCGGGACTGCCGGCTTCTGACCGGAGGACCGGCCTGCGGTCCGTGCCGCGCCTACGCGGAACTCCGCGAAGCACCCACTGGACTGCAAGCCCGCTCTGGCCGTCCCGCGCCGTGCGACTTGTGAACCCCCGGGCGGCTGCCCCCATCTGTCTCCTAGCGAAGGAATCCACCATGACCGGCTCGTTCCAGCCCGCCACCGGTGTCGGACCGCACCTCGTAGCGCTGTGGGGTGCCCGATGACCCGGCCCGAAATCGCCGTCACCGGCCTGGGCATGCTCACACCCGCCGGCATCGGTGTGGAAGCCACCTGGCGCGGGGTCTGCGACGGCGAAGCGACCGCCGCCACCGCCAGCCAGCTCGCGGGTCTGCCCGTCGACTTCTGCTGCTCCGTCCCCTCCTTCGACGCCGGGGCGTCAGTGGGGCGCCGCACTGCCCGCCGCCTGGACCGCTCCACCCAGCTCGTCATCGCCGCCGCGAAGGAAGCACTGCATGATGCGGCGCTCAGCCCTGCGACATGGGACAGCACACGCGTCGGTGTCGTCACCGGTCTGGCCCTGGGCGCCTCCCAGACCTGGGAGAACCAGACTCACCAGATGCGTGACCGCGGCCCTCGCCAGGTATCACCGCTGATGATCACTATGATCGGGCCCAGCGCCGTGGCAGGCGAAGTTGCCCTCGCCTGCCAGGCCCACGGCCCGAGCCTGATGACGGCGACAGCCTGTGCCTCCGGCGCCACGGCCCTGGCGCTGGCCCGCGACCTGCTCACCACCGGCGAATGCGACATCGTCCTCGCCGGCGGCACAGAATCCTGCAATACGCCCCTGATCGCCACAGGTTTGGCGCAGCTCGGCGCCCTCTCCACCCGCTGTGACGACCCCGCCGCCGCCTCCCGCCCCTTCGACCGGAGCCGGGACGGCTTCGTCCTGGGCGAAGCAGCAGCAGTCCTCGTTCTGGAACGCGCCCGCGACGCCACCGCCCGCGGCCACCGGCCCCGGGCACTGCTGGCCGGCTGCGGCTCCACCACCGACGCATATCACCCCACCGCCCCCCATCCCGAGGGCCGCGGCGCCAAGCACGCCATGCGCCTGGCCCTGGCCGACGCTGGCCTCACCCCGCACGACGTCGATTACGTCAATGCCCACGGCACCTCAACCCTCCTCAACGACACCGTCGAAGCCGACACGATCAGCACCGTCCTGCCCCACGGCCCGTTCGTCACCTCCACCAAGGGAGTGCTTGGCCACTCCCTGGGCGCCACCGGCGCTGTTGAAGCCGCCCTGACCATCCTGAGCATCCAAAACTCGCTCATCCCGCCGACGGCCAACCTCGAAAACCCCGACCTGGGCTGTGACCTCAACCTCGTCACCAAGGCCGCCGCGGAACAGCGCGTCAACGTGGCGCTCAGCAACTCCTTCGGCTTCGGCGGCCACAACGTCGTTCTCGCATTCCGTACCCCCTGACTTGCCACAGCAGGAATGCAACGGCCGCAGCGACGGATCCCACGGACTCAGTAGTCCGTGGGATCCGCTCAACACTCACTGGGCGCGGCAGCCTGTCATGCCCAGTCCACGCCCAGCTTCCGCAGTGCGTGTAGCTGCTCCTGGTTGAGTTTGTTGCGGCGGGTTTTGGTGTTGGAGATCCATACGCCCAGCTTCACGACGACCGGCTCGGCCTCGCCCTCGACCGCGATCTCTTCGCCATGGGCGCGGGGGACCGGCCGGTGGGTGCCTTCCCGCTCCACACCCACTGCGTGAGGGCTGCCAGGCCCCGCTGGAACGCCTGCTGCGCCTTGCTCGGCCCTTTCGCCCCGCCGCGGGGGCGGGTGAGGTCGCCTGGTCGGGCTGTACGCCCAGCGCGGTCAGCCGTTCCTGCTGCTCGGGCAACAGCCGCACCCAGTTGGTCGGCTGCTTCTGCTGCTGGGCCACCTGCCGACGTCGTCGCCGTCGAAGACGACGCCCGGCGCGATGTGGGGGCAGGACTCGGTCGGCGTCGACCAGGTCCGCCAGGACCCGGTAGTGCCGCTGCCAGTGCAGGGGCCATGGGCAGTCCCAGTCCTCCTGGTAGGGAGAAGCAGCTCTGGCTGGGCATCGAGGTGCCGGGCGAGCAATGTTCCTGGGGTTTTCGCCGTTTTGGCCTGAGGTCTGGCGGGTGCTGGAATCATCGGCGGGGTAAGCGCTCTTCTGAACTCCGGATGTCTCGCCGGTGCCGGCCCTCGGGAGCACAACGATGGAACCTGCGACGCGCGCCCGCCTTTTGGCGGACTTGTTTCCGCTGAAGACCCTCGTGTGCGGCTGGTGCCGGGCCACTGCGGTTACCGGCGGAGTACGGACTCTGTGCGCAGAGGGTGAGTCCTTGACCGTGACGTGGCACGACCGGGCCTGCCCGCATCACATGGCTGATCTGATCCTGGCCCAGGACAGCTGACAGGGGTGAAATTTTCGGGCACGACCTTCTCCCGATATGAGGGAGCGCGCGATGTCCCCGGCACCACCCTTGTTAAGCCCGACCTCGTGGCGGAGATCAGCGCGGACACCTTCATCGACCGGGGCGGCGTCTGCCGGTCCCGGATCCGGTCCGTGCGCCGACGCCTGGACGCGGCCGTCGACGCCGTACGGGGGCAGCCGCGACCACTACCTGACGGTCCTCGTCATCGACGAAAGGGAGCAGCGGCCGCTGGCCCAGCACACCCTCGCCTTCCTCGCACACGTCCAGACCCGGTATACGGCCAGGGTCACCAGACCCTGACTGCGGCCCCCGCGGCCCGCACTGCTGTGCCCACCGGCAGCAAGGGGTTGATGCCGATCCGCGCCGGGCCCGTGATCGGGCCGTCGCAGCCCGCCGCGCGGGGACGAGCTCCGGCAGCACGACCGGGGCGCCCGCGCCGTCCAGAAGCAGCGCCCCGTCGTCCCGCATGCCCTGCACCCGCCACCAGTACCCCAGGATCCGCCGAGCCGGCCGCGCTCTGCGGCCTCTGATGAGGGCAATGCGCGGACGTCTGGCGATGCCGGGACGGGCGGGGGATCCGCCTCTGGCGGTAGGTCGAGCACAGGGGGAGGGGCAGCGCTTTCTACCGGAACTGCACGCTGTCGGGGAGGTCGGCGCAGCTCCGATCTGCCGTGGAGACCCGGGCTATGGAGCCCACCTCGACCGTGACGGGGTTGTCTGCGAGTAGGCCCTCTCCCTCGGTCACCGGCCCTGACGGCGCCTGAGCCCGGGTCCGCCCGAGCCGACGAACTGCTTGCCCCGCGACGCGCAGGCCCACTGGTATGGCACCGGGCCGCCGTTTGGCTGACCTCGGGGAAGCGCAGAATCGAGCCATGACCACACAGCGCGTACGCCGAGCCCACGATGTGCCCTGCCGACTCGTGGAACCGGTCCCGTGCGTGACGAGGTGAGGCTGCTGTCCGCTCAGGCCCGGCCTGTTGCCGGTGAGGGCGCGGCGGGTCCTGCGGGGCTGTCTTCCGCGGTGCGGGAGACAGTCGAGGCGATCGGTAGGGGCGGTGGGTGCCGGCGACGACCTCCTGATCGACCGCCTGCTCACGCGGTTCACGCAGATCGCGGACTTCCACGCCCTCATACACCTGCGCACCCGCCTGCACACCACACTGCGCGCAACGATGGGCGAGTGCCCGACCAGCATGCTCCCGTCAGTGCCTGGCGGCCGTGGTCCGCTTCGTGGGGGTGGCCGGGTCGGGCGGCCCGGCCGGCAGGTCGGTTTCGTCTCGGAGAGGTGACGTGGAGACTGGCGGATCGTTTCAGCCGATGTGAATGACAGATTCCGTTTGCTCGAGGACCCCCGTCGTGCGGCACACGTCCACCTGTCCGGCCCTGGTCTGCCGCCCGCGGCCCTTGCCGGGGTCCCGAGCCGGCGCGAGTGGGCGTGGCGTGATGGGCGGTCGTTCTACTGGTGTCGCTCCTGTCGCCAGCCGCTCTACGCCACCAGTTCTCTCGCCCTTCCGGCCGGCTGGGACTGGGAGATCGACCATCAGCAGCCCGGCGACTGCGCCAACGTGCACCTGATGCCGCTGACTGGCGTTTCCGCCGTGCCTGAGGAGCTGCCCGACGCACCCCGGGTGCTGCGTGTCTTCGGATCCTGAGCTCCGGCCGTTGCCGCTCATGGGGAGGCGTGGTCGCCGCCCCCGTGGCGGTCTTGCTGGTGGCGGGTGGGTTAAGCCAAGCCCGCCACCCGTCCGGTGTGGGGTCGTTGGGCTGCTTATGGACCAGAGAACCGTTCCAGCACCGAGGAGTATCGCCGCCGCTGGGGTGGGCGGCGGGCGGGTTTCGGATTCGCCGATCTATGACGCCCTTGAGCGGCAGTGGCTCCAGGAGGGCCGGGAGTTCCGGGCGGTGAAGGGTCCGGGTCGAGGGGCAGGCATCGGGCAGGGGGTGGAGACCTGTTCCGTCGCGGCTGACCGCTGTACGCCAGCGCGCGCGGCGGGCTCAGTGGTGGTCGGTGGCCACTGGTGTCCTGGGCGTGGTGTGGGTGTGCGGCAGGTAGAGGGTGCGGTGGGGAGTGAGGATGACGGTGGCTTCCCAGTGGCCGGTCCAGGTGTGGCCGGGGCCGTTGTAGCGGGGGGTGAGGTAGGACCACTCGAGGTTTCCGGCGATCATCGCTTCCAGCGCGTCGAGGTAGGTGAGGAGACCGGTGTCTTTGCCGTCCGGGGTGGCGCGGAGCTTGGCGGTGGTCTCGTCGAATTCGGTTTCCACTTGGTGGACGGTGGCGGCGATGCGGTCGACGGCGGCTTGGAGGTCGCCGCCGTTGTCAGTGAGCGCGAGGTGGATTTCGTTCATGGTGTCGCCGCTGTAGAGCTCCTTGCGGTAGGAGAAGACGTCGTTGACGCCGATCCAGTGGCGGGCGACCAGCATGTTCAGGCGCCGTAGTTCCGGCAGTCGTTCCAGCCGGTCGGTGAGGTCGGTGTCGAGGGCGAATTCGAGGAGCGGGAAGCAGCACTCCCCGATGGAGCGGTGGCGGTGGCTTTCGTAGGTGGTCAGGTCCAGTACGGCGCGGCTGTCGATGAGATTCCGCTCGGCGTGGCAGGCATCCAGGAACTCGTGCAGGGTCCGTGCGTAGCGCTGCCACACTCGTGGGGGCGCCAGCGGCAGGCTCTGCTCGCGTAGCCGCTGAAAGGCGCGGGTGAAGGCGGTAGCCGTTGCTGGCGTCTCACCGTCGATGACGGCCGGCAGGTCGTAGATGCCCAGCTGCCGGATCCGTGACGCCGGGGCGTGGGCGAGGACGTCGTCGATGGCGAACAGGACATCGATCCACGCGCAGACCAGCTCGATGCGGTCCTCGCGGGCGTCGGCGTAGGTGAGCAGGTTCCACAGGCTGGTGCGATGTTCCAGGAACGTCTCCAGCTCTTCTGGGCTGTCGTAGGCGTCGGCGAGCAGTTCGGCGAGGCGGGCCGCGCAGCGTCGCTCCAGAGCTTCGAGGCCGCGACGGCGCCTGGCGGGCATGAACCGGGAGAAGAGCGGCATCCGGAACCGCGGGTAGTCCTCACTCGGGCCCGGTATACCGGGCCCGGACGCCGGCCGGGGGACACAGCCGGCGTCGTCTTTGGTGGGGCCGACGGCGGTCACCGCTGGTCTCCCGCGTGGGATAAGGCTGTGCGGCGGGTGAGGACGAGGGGGCCGGCTTTGGGGGTGAGGAGGAAGCGGGGCAGCGGCCGCAGCGGCACGGCGTCAGTGTTGCGCAGCTGCCAGGTGCTGCTGATCGTGGCCAGCGCCAGTACGGCCTCGGTCATGCCGTACTGCTCGCCCAGGCACTTGCGGCGCCCGCCGCCGAAAGCGGTGAACGCCTGCCGCTGCGCCGCGGTGAGGCGTTCGGGCAGCCACCGGTCCGGATCGAAGACCTCAGGATTGTCGAAGACGGCCGGATCGCGCTGGAGGGCGTAGGGGGAGACGATCACATCCGCGCCCGCGGGAATCCTGAAACCGGCGACCACTGTCTTGTCGAGGGTGATGCGGGAGAGCATCCACGTGGGCGGCCACAGCCGCAGCACCTCGAAGAGGACCTGCCGGGTATAGGTCAGGCGCGGAACGTCGCTGTAAGCGGGAGACCGCCCGGCGAGCTCGCGATCCAGCTCCGCCCACAGCCGGCCCTCCACATCCGGATGTCCGGCCAAGGCATGCAGAGTCCAGGCGAGCAGCGAAGCCGTGGTTTCCACTCCCGCCGCCAGCACCGACAGAACCTGATCACGCACCTCGCTGTCGTCAAGCCGACGCCCGTCATCGTCGCCGGCCATGACCAGGGACAGCAGATCGTCCCCCGGCGCCTGCCCGCCCCGGTACTGCCCGATCACCTCACCAACCGCCCCCTCCAGACGCGCCTGCGCCCGCTGGAAACGGCGATTGGCCGGCAGCGGGAGACGGTGCAGCAGCGGCCAGGGCACCAGCATCCGCCGGAACATGCCCTCCAACAGCACCGGCAGCGCCGCAGCCATGACATCGGCCGCCCGGCGGCCGGCCGGGGCCGCGATCAGCGTCCGCGCCACCACCCGGGCCGCCAGCCCGTACATGCCCGCCTCCACATCCAGCCGCTCACCCTCACACCACCGGCCGACCGTCTCCGTGACGCACTCGCTCATCACCGGGGCGTAGCCGGCCACCTGCACCCGGCTGAACGCGGGCCGCATCACCGGCTGCTGACGCCGGTGATCCGCATTGCTGCACGTGATCACACCATTGCCGACCAAGACCCGCGCCGTGTCCATGAACGGACCGCCCTTATCGAACACCTGCGACACCAGCACCTCACGAGCCGCCTCGCCGCCGTTGACCAGATACACCTGGCGCCCCGCGAGCTGCAGCCGCACCACCGCCGGCCCTTCCCGCTGGGATGCCAGGAAGGCGAGGGGATCACGCATCAACCGAATCACGTGGCCCAGCCCCGGCGCACCCCCGGGAGCCTGCTGAACCTCCTGAACTGCCACCCCGCCCACCCCTCCGCGATCCGTCCACAAAGCCGAACCACAACTGCCCACCCCACCCCGCACAAGAAACACAAAACCGTTATCTCTCCACGCAGACCCCACCCGCCCGCTCCCGTCGAACACCGATGCCCAACGCGGGAACGGAGGAGACGGAGCGCTGCAGGCACGGTGTGCCGAGCCTCGCCGGTGCCTTCGTGCCACGGCTGGCTCCAGTGTCCGACGCCGACGCGAGGCTGTGGTCGCGGCGTGGCCTGGGCGGCACGGCGGGGTATATCGACCGACGCCTTCTTCAGAAAGGAGCCGCCGCTGTCAGTGGCGGGATCCATACTGTCGGATCAAGCCATTACGCGCGGTCGCACCTGTCTCGTCTGGCACAGGTTCCACGCTGCCGCTGAACATGCAAGGGCAACGTGGCCCTTGGAGGGGAGCGCCATGCTGGTGACGTCAGTGGAGGTAGAAGCCTTCCGCAACATCACGAACAAGCAGACGATGGCGGTCGACCCTCAGGTGACGTGTCTGATCGGCAAGAACGAGTCCGGCAAGACGACGATCCTCAAAGCTCTGCACCGGCTGAACCCGGCCAACAACGCCGACGACTTCCACGTCACCACCGACTACCCCCGCCGGCACCTGTCCAGGAACCGGCGCTCCAAGGACCTCAACACGGTCGAGCCGGTGACAGCCACGTTCGCGCTCGAAGACGCGGACCTCGACGCACTCGAAGAAGTCATCGGCGTACGCCCCCCCGGCGGGTACCTACGTGAAGGCATCACGCAGGTACGACAGCAGCCTCACAGCCGAGGTGTACTGCAGCCTCGAGGACGTCCTGCGCCACGTCTTCGACGAGGTCGGCGTCGACCCGGAGGACCGGGAGGCGATAGCCGGCGACCACACGACCTTCGAGGCGGTGACTGCCGCGGCGAAGGCCCAGGCGAAGGAGGTGGGAGACGGCAAGAAGACGGCCCGGGTCAAGGCGATCGAAAAGGTTCCGGCCGAGCTGACCAAGTACAAGCAGTTCGTCGAAGAGCACCTCGACACCGAGCAGCAAGAGCAGCTGATCGAGCTGCTCCCCAAGTTCTTCTACTTCTCCACCTACGAACTGCTCCCCGGCGAGTGCGACCTCCACGCACTGGCCGAACGCGCGCAGACCCAGCAGTGGGAACGCGGAGACGAGACCATGATGTCCCTGCTCCGCCTCGCCGGCGAGCGACCAGGAGACTTCCTGGACGAGGACTACGACAGCCGCAAGGCCGAGCTCCAGGCCGCCAGCCTGGACCTGAGCGACCAGGTCTTCGAGTACTGGAAGCAGAACCAGGACCTCACCGTCGTCTTCGACACCGACCTCATCCCCATGCCCCCGGGCCCCGATGGACAGCCGCAGCCCCACCACCGACTCCTCAAGATCGAGCTGCGCGACGACCGCCACGGCGGCGTAGAGACCAACTTCTCCACCCGCTCCACCGGCTTCCAGTGGTTCTTCTCCTTCCTCGCCGCGTTCAGCGCCTACCGTGACACCGATGAGCGGGTTGTGGTCCTGCTGGACGAACCGGGAACTAGCCTCCACGGCGAGGCCCAGGGCGACTTCCTCCGGTACGTCTACGGACAGCTCGGACCCAAGCAGCAGGTCCTCTACACCACCCACTCCCAGCACATGATCGACCCCACTCGGTACGAGACCATGCGCGCCATCCACGACCAGGCGACCCGCCAAGACCCGACCCTGGGCGTGGTCATCACCTCGGTCAGCCTGTCCGCGGACCCCAAGACGATCGTGCCGGTGGAGGCAGCGCTCGGATACTCCGTGTCGCAGCACCTGTTCCTCGGAGCCGGCCCTCTCCTGGCCGTGGAAGGCAGCAGCGACTTCGTCTTCCTCATGCGCATGTCCGACTACCTGATCAGCAAGGGTCGAACCGGTCTCGATCCTCGGCTGGCCATCATCCCGGTCGGCGGCATCGGCAACATGCCGGCCTTCGTCGCCGTCATGGGACGCCGCCTCTCCGTCCGTGCGCTCATCGACGGAGCCGAGACCACCAAGGTGACCGCCAAGGTCCTCAGCGCAGCCGCGGCCACCAACGTCGACGCCGCCCACATCACCGTCATCGGCCAACTCAACGGACTCCCCGAGACAGCCGACATCGAAGACCTGTTCTCCACCAAGGACTACCTCTGGCTGCACAACAGGGCCACCGAGGTGACCCTCAATGAGTCAGACCTGATCACCACCGACAAGCCCACCCCGATCCTCGTGCGCGTCGGGATCGCCCGCCAGAAGCAGCAAAAGCCCCGGGACTTCGACCACGTCGGACCTGCACACCAGCTCACCCGTGACAGGGAAGCCTTCTTCCAGCAGGTCGATGACGAGACCCTCGACCGCTTCGAGACGGTCTTCAAGAAGCTCATGGCCTGAATCCCCAGTACACGAGCCCCAGGGAAGATGCCTTGGGGCTCGTGTCTGCACAGGTGTCGCCGGCTCGGTCAACTGGCGTCAGGCCCAGTCGATGCCGAGTTTGGCGAGGGCGGCGTGCTGGTCGGCGGTGAGTTTGTCGCGCCGGCTCTTGGTGTTGGAGACCCATACGCCCAGCTTTACGACCACCGGCTCGGCCTCGCCCTCGACCGTGATCTCCTCGCCGTGGGCCCTGGGGACCGGCCGGTCCGCGCCTTCCCGCTCGACCCACTGTGCCAGGGCCGTCAGGCCCCGCTGGAACGCCTGCTGCGCCTTGCTCGGCCCCTTCGTTCCACGAGCGGCCGCCGGTGCAGGAGGCGGCGCCTGGTCGGGTTCCACGCCGAGCTTGGTCAGCCGTGCCTGCTGCTCGGGCAGCAGCCGCGCCCAGGTGGTCGGCTGCTTCTGCTGTTGGAGCCACCGTCCGATGTCGTCGCTGTCCAGGAGCACGCCCGGGGCGATGTCGGGCAGCTGTCCGTCGGCGTCGACCAGGTCGGCGAGGACGCGGCAGTGGCGCTGCCAGTCCAGGGGCCAGGGGCAGTTCCAGTCCTTGTCGATCGCGGCGAGCTGCGCGGCCCGGGTGGTGGCGGTGTCCTCGTCCTTCCCCAGCCCGTTCTTCGCGCCCTTGCGGCGGAGGTTGGCCATGTACTGCCCGATGGGCACCATGGCGTCGTCCTCGCCCCACATGGCGTCCTGCCGGGGTGCGAGGTGTCCGGTGGCCCGCCGGTAGGACCGCAGGGCGGCGAGCTTGGCCTCCCACGCTTCCTCGCCGGGCTCCCAAACCATGCCGGCCTCCGGCGCGTCCAGGAGGACCTTGCGCCGGTCCTCGAGCTCCCCGGCGCGCAGGGCCTTGCGCTGCTGGTGCACCCACCGCCCGAGCGGGAACGCCTTGGTGACGCCGACCTCGACCTCCACGTCATACGGGACGGCGTGGAGACCGGTGATCTCGTTCTCGGCGCGCCACCGGATCAGGGCCTGGTAGCCCTCCAACCACACCAGCGACTCCGGCCGGTAGACCCGGGTGCGCAGGAACGCGGCGATCGTGGCCGCGTCGCGCGGGCTGGAGAAGTGGAGCAGCGCCGACTCGGCTGCCGCGTCGGCGCCGTCCTCCTGGTCCTCACCTTCCCCGCCGGTGCCGACGATCTGCCCGTCCTCGTCGCGCCGGACGTGCAGCTTGCGCTTGCCGCTGGTGAGGGCGCGGGAGGCGAGCTGCTCGACGAGACGGTCGTCATGACTGCGGAGGCCCTGGAGGACGGCCACAAGGGGGCGGAAGCTGGCGCTGGCGACCATGTCGGTCGGGTCCTCGTTCGGCTCCAGGAAGACCGGCACGATGATCCTGGCGATCTTCGTGGACCCGTCCTTGTTGAGCCGGAGCGCGCGGCCGATGTTCTGGACGATCTCGACTTGGGAGCCGCGGGTGTCGGCGAAGCAGATCGCTTCCACGCCGCGTTCGCCTGTGATGTCGACGCCTTCGCCGAGGACGCGTACGGATGCGAGGAACGCCCGGTGCACGCGCCGGTTGTCGGCGTCGATGCCGTTGGCGAACTGCCGCAGGACTTCGCGGCGCTCGGTGACGAGGTGGTCGCCGCACAGCCAGGCGGACCAGACGCGGTCCGGCGGGACGTGGCGGCCGGCCTCCAGCTCGTAGAACTCGGCGTCGATCGACGACTTCGGCAGCTTCTCCGCAGCGGCCAGGTCGGCGTCGGAGGCGTCGGTGACGTACAGCTCGGCGGCCGTCTCGGGCAGCTTCTCCGCGAACGCGGCCGCCTCCTCCACCTTCTGGTGGAAAGTCATGACCGTGCGCAGGTTGTACGCCGCGGCGTGCTCCAGGAGCGCGGCCTGTAGCAGCGCCAGACGCCGGCCCCGCTGCGCCTCCTCGGACTCCCCCAGGACGGGGGAGGGGTCGCGGATCTCCAGGACGTCGATCTCGAACCCGGCGAGGATGCCCCGCTCGATCGCCTCCGAGAGTCCCAGCTCGGCCAGCCACGCGCCGTAGGTGCCGTCCGGGTCGTCGGCCATGCTCGCGAGCTCGGCCTCCTGGCCGCCGGCCTTCTGCGGCCTGGCCGCGGCCAGGATGCGGGGGGTGGCGGTGAGGTAGAGCCGGAAGTCGGCCGGGATGCGGTTGTTGTCGTGGATGGCCGCCCAGGGCCGTCCGAGGTCGCCGGCGGTGCCGTGCGCTTCGTCGATGATGGCGAGGTCGAAGCCCGCCATTTGCTGGCCGTACAGCCGCTCCCCGCCTGCCAGGGCGGCCTCCAGGGGCCCGCGGACCTTCCGCTGGCCCTCGGGTGCGTGGATGACCTCGCGGTCCACCAGGGAGGCGTACGTGGCGAACACGACGACCGGCCCGGAGGCGGCCCACAGGGCGAGCTGGATCGGGTTGGTGGTGGTGCGTACCCCCAGCTCGTTCAGGACCGGGTCGTTCTCCAGCGAGCAGACGGCGATCATCGGGGCGCGGTGGCCCACCAGGCGCCACGCCTGGGCGGTCTGCGCGAGCAGGTCCAGGGTGGGCACGGTGACCAAGACCCGGCTGTCCGCGAAGGACTCCAGCGCGCACGCAGCGGCCGTGATCGTCTTGCCCGAGCCGGTCGCTGACACGATGGTGCCCCGGGCACCCCGTGGGGGCACGGATGACCTTGCAGGGAATCCAACCCACTTCCGAAAAGCCGATTTCTGGTCGACCTGGTGTTCCTTGAGCTGAATCGCCGACATTTCGATGTCTCCCGATACCTGATTCCAGCGGTCATTCAGGGCGCCGCGTGAGGGTCGAGGTGGACCTCTGACCTGCCCTATGACACATCGATGACGTACCCCCCGTCGGGCAGCGCGTCTTTCGGTCGATCCTCTCACCATGCCTATCCCGTTCGAATATTTGGGATGCATCGGGATTGAAGGAGGCTGGCATTTCTGCCAACAGTACATGCAGAGTCATGCTGATGCATCATGCGCGGGGAATCCGCGTACTGGGACCCAAGAAGCGGGATCCGTTTCGATGCGATCGACCGCTGACTGGCCGGGGCCGCTTGGCCAGGACGAGCGCGATCCTCAGTGGGAGCGGAGCGGCCATCTCAACGGGCCTGCCTTTAACGGGTCGGCAGGATGTCAGGCGTCGGGTCCTGGAGGTGGTGAGGATGGGCGCCCGGGGCGCGGCCCGAGGGGTGTGGGCTGTTCGGGTGATGGGGTGTCGTTTTTGCTTGGGCTGTTCGAGTGAGGGTGGGTGGTGGTGGGGGCTGTTCGGGGGGTGGTGTGTTGGTGTCGTTGTTGGACTGATCACAGGGGAGTGTCTCGTGAAGATCCGGTCTGTGTTGGTGGGGGCTTTGCTGGCGGTGGCGGCTGTTCCTTTGGCTACGTCGCCGGCGGTGGCGGCGGATTGGGCTCCGTACGCCCAGGCGGCTGCGGTCGTCAATGCTGATGGCACGACGGTGGCGTTGAAGAACGTCACGCAGGTGAAGCGGGTGGGGCCGGGTGACTACTGCGTGACGGTGGCCCCGGAGATCGACGTGACGAAGTCGGTGGTGCATGTCACGCCCAAGAGCGGAGGGATGATCGCCAACCCCCAGACGGCCAAGTCCGCGATGTGCCCCGCCGCGAACTCGGTGACGGTCTTGGCGTACGCCTCGAATGACTTCAGGCGGCTCGACACGCCCTTCTCCTTCAGCATCGCCTGACGTCCGTCCAGGTCACGGACCGCCCCCGGTGACAGGCCATTCAAGGCCCGTACCGGGGGCAGTCTGCTGTTTCGGTACGGAGTGCCTGGGGTGCCTGGGGTGCTGGTCTTGGAGGCGGAGCCGGAGGGCCTTGGGTGGGGGAGCGGAGCGGATCCGCCCCGAAGGAGTTGCAAGGCGCCACGTTTTGCCTGGCCGGCCGTTCCTCAGGGTGAGCGATTTCCGTGTGAACGAGAGGATGATCGATGCGTAGGGTTCTTTGTGCGTGTGCGCTTGGGGTTGCGCTTGTCGGGTTGGCGCCCACCACGGCATCGGCGGCAGACCTGCCGGGCACGCTTGGAGCTGTGAGCAAGAGTGTGACGTACCAGACGACCAGTTTCCTGAAGATCACCGGCCTCTGCCGCCTGCGCTTCCTCAGCCAGAACAAGAACAGTTTCTGCGGCAGTTACGGCACGGATTCCCAGGGCAACCCGCTTTCTCCTGTCCTGGGGGTTCTGGGCGGTACAGGAAAGGTCATCCAGTAGAGCGCATTGGACAGGAGAGCGAAGCGAACCTGTCCGCTGGGTCGCCGGTGACGCAGCACCGGTGGGCCGGCAGTCGGCCGCCCGAGCCCGCCCGGTCCGCTACTGCCAGCCGCCCGCGTAGCGGGCTGGTCCTGGAGGCGGAGCCGGAAGGGCTCGGGGTGGGGGAGCGGAGCGACCCGCCCAACGGGCCGGAGGCCCGGGCCCGCGAAACGGGGTCACCCTGGCCTGCGGAGCAGGCCGTTCGGGGTGGAGCGAAGCGAAGCCCCGAACCTTGTCCGGAGCGAAGCGCAGGACACCGGCCCGAAGGGCCGGCCCTGGCTCGGCGAAGCCGAGCCCCCGTCGAGCGCAGCGAGGCGGTTCTCTCCTGAGCGCGCAGCGCTCAGGTACCCGCTCCGCGGG
>NZ_JBIAVB010000014.1:0-255829 GCF_042893675.1 Streptomyces sp. NPDC001594
GCAAGGCCGAGGAGCTCCTCGCCCTGCCGCTGGACGAGCGCCTGCAGCGGCGGATCATCGACGGGGAGAAGAACGGTCTGGAGGCGGACCTCGCCGAGGCCCTCCAGACCCGGCCCGCGCTGGACATCGTCAACGACACCCTGCTGGAGGGGATGAAGGTCGTCGGCGAGCTGTTCGGGTCGGGGCAGATGCAGCTGCCGTTCGTGCTCCAGTCGGCCGAGGTGATGAAGACGGCCGTGGCCTACCTCGAACCGCACATGGAGAAGACCGACGCGGAGGGCAAGGGCACGATCGTGCTGGCCACGGTCCGTGGTGATGTCCATGACATCGGCAAGAACCTGGTCGACATCATCCTGACGAACAACGGCTACAACGTCGTGAACATCGGGATCAAGCAGCCGGTCTCGGCGATCCTGGAGGCGGCGCAGGAGCACAAGGCCGATGTGATCGGCATGTCCGGGCTCCTGGTGAAGTCCACCGTGATCATGAAGGAGAACCTGGAAGAACTGAACTCCAGGGGACTGGCGGCCCGTTTTCCGGTGATCCTGGGCGGTGCGGCCCTGACCCGGGCCTACGTGGAGCAGGACCTCCACGAGATCTACGAGGGCGAGGTCCGCTACGCCCGTGACGCGTTCGAGGGCCTGCGGCTGATGGACGCGCTGATCGCCGTCAAGCGCGGCGTTCCCGGCGCCGAACTCCCGCCCCTCAAGCAGCGCCGCGTACCGCAGCGGGCCGCCGTCCTCGACGTGCGGGAACCGGAGGAGGCCGGCCGGTCCGACGTGGCCGTCGACAACCCGGTGCCCACCCCGCCCTTCTGGGGGACCCGGGTCGTCAAGGGCATCCAGCTCAAGGAGTACGCGGGCTGGCTGGACGAGCAGGCACTGTTCAAGGGGCAGTGGGGCCTCAAGGACGCGGACTCGATCGCCACGGACGGCAGGCCCCGCCTGCGCGGCTGGCTGGACCGGATGCACACCGAGCGGCTCCTCGAAGCGGCCGTGGTCCACGGCTACTTCCCGTGCGTCTCCAAGGGCGACGACCTGATCATCCTGGACGAGGACGGCGCCGAGCGGACCCGCTTCACCTTCCCCCGCCAGAGCCGGGGCCGGCGCCTGTGCCTCGCCGACTTCTTCCGCCCCGAGGAGTCCGGCGAGACCGACGTCATCGGCCTCCAGGTGGTCACCGTCGGTTCGAGGATCGGCGAGGCCACGGCCAAGCTGTTCGAATCCGACTCCTACCGCGACTACCTGGAACTGCACGGCCTGTCCGTGCAGCTGGCCGAGGCCCTCGCCGAGTACTGGCACGCCCGCGTCCGCGCCGAACTGGGGATCGCAGGGTCCGACCCGGCGGGCATGGACGGCATGTTCCGCACCGAGTACCAGGGCTGCCGCTACTCGCTCGGCTACCCGGCCTGCCCGGAGCTGTCCGACCGGGCCAAGATCGCCGAACTGCTCCGCCCCGAGCGGATCGGGGTCCACCTCTCGGAGGAGTTCCAGCTCCACCCCGAGCAGTCCACCGACGCCCTGGTCGTCCACCACCCCGAGGCCGGCTACTTCAACGCGGGAGGCCGCCGATGACCCCGGCCCCCGTACCTCTTCAAGGAGCACACCGCATGTCTGCCGCATTCACCGACTACAAGGTCGCCGACCTTTCCCTTGCCGCCTTCGGCCGCAAGGAGATCACCCTGGCCGAGCACGAGATGCCGGGTCTGATGTCGATCCGCCGGGAGTACGCCGAGGCGCAGCCGCTGGCCGGCGCCCGGATCACCGGCTCCCTGCACATGACCGTGCAGACCGCCGTCCTGATCGAGACCCTGGTGGCGCTCGGTGCCGAGGTCCGCTGGGTGTCCTGCAACATCTACTCGACGCAGGACCACGCCGCCGCGGCGATCGCGGCCGCCGGGATCCCGGTCTTCGCCTGGAAGGGCGAGACGCTGGAGGAGTACTGGTGGTGTACGGAGCAGGCGCTGACCTGGCCCGGACAGGCCGGCCCGAACATGATCCTCGACGACGGCGGTGACGCCACCCTCCTCGTCCACAAGGGCGTCGAGTACCAGAAGGCCGGGGCCGTCCCCGACGCCTCGACCGCCGACAACGAGGAAATGGCCATCGTCCTGGGCCTGCTGGCGAAGACGGACATCGACTGGTCCGCCCTCGCGTCCGAGATCCGTGGTGTGACGGAGGAGACCACGACGGGTGTCCACCGCCTCTACGAGATGATGGCCTCGGGTGACCTGCTCTTCCCGGCGATCAACGTGAACGACGCGGTGACGAAGTCGAAGTTCGACAACAAGTACGGCTGCCGCCACTCGCTGATCGACGGCATCAACCGCGCCACCGACGTGCTGATCGGCGGCAAGGTCGCGGTCGTCTGCGGTTACGGCGACGTGGGCAAGGGCTGCGCGGAGTCGCTGCGCGGCCAGGGCGCCCGTGTCATCGTCACGGAGATCGACCCGATCTGCGCGCTGCAGGCGGCGATGGACGGCTACCAGGTCGCGACGCTGGACGATGTCGTGGAGACGGCCGACATCTTCATCACCACGACGGGCAACAAGGACATCATCATGGCCGCGGACATGGCCAAGATGAAGCACCAGGCGATCGTGGGCAACATCGGCCACTTCGACAACGAGATCGACATGGCCGGTCTGGCGAAGATCGACGGCATCGTCAAGGACGAGGTCAAGCCGCAGGTCCACACCTGGACGTTCCCCGACGGCAAGGTGCTGATCGTCCTGTCCGAGGGCCGTCTGCTGAACCTGGGCAACGCGACGGGCCACCCGTCGTTCGTGATGTCGAACTCCTTCGCGGACCAGACCCTGGCGCAGATCGAGCTGTTCACCAAGCCCGAGGAGTACCCGACCGACGTCTACGTGCTGCCCAAGCACCTGGACGAGAAGGTCGCCCGCCTCCACCTCGACGCCCTCGGGGTCAAGCTGACCACCCTGCGCCCGGAGCAGGCGGAGTACATCGGCGTCAAGGTCGAGGGCCCGTACAAGCCCGACCACTACCGCTACTGACCGCGGGGGGAGACCGTGGACACCATCGTGCAGACCGCCGCGGCCATCGTCCCGGACCTCGCCCCGGACCTCGCCCCGGACACGGCTCCCGGCGAACGCGACCCGTGGCTCCCGGACCTGCTGCTGCGCACCGAACGGGACCTGCTGATCCCGCTGTTGCGCCGCACCCCGGAGGCCTCGTTCGGGCTGCGCACCGCCTGCCCCGGCTGGACCGCCCGGGACGTCCTCGCCCACTGCGCGGCGGCCCTCGTCCGGATCGTCGAGGGCCGGCTGGAGGAGGGGGTCTTCCTCCCCGCCGCCAACGCCGCCGACGTGGCCGAGCGCGTGGACTGGCCGGTGGGCCGGATCGTGGACGAGCTGGAACGCGGCTTCAGCGAGGCCGGCCCGGTCATCGCCGCCGGTGACGGCAGGCTCGACGCGGTGGCCCTGGGGGAGTGGATCCACGCGGGCGACGTCCGCGAGGCCTTCGGGGAGCCGGGCGCGTACGGGGGCGACAGCCTCGCCCTCGCCCTGCCCCTGCTACAGGTCACCAGCCGCAAGCGCGAAACGCCCCGGCTGATCGCCGACCTCGACGGTCACACCGGAGCGCTGGAACTGGGCAACGAGGTGGAGGGCCGGCCCCCGGCCCGGTTCAGCGGCGACGCGGCCACGCTGATCCGGCTCTACTCGGGCCGTCCGCTGGTCGCCACCCGCTACGAACTGGCGGGCGCGGCAGAAGAGGAACTGCTCATCTACCGCTGAGACCGCCGGGGTGCGCCCGGGCCGCGACCCGGCCCGGGCGGGCGCTCAGCCGTCGATCCGCACGACCTGGAAGGCCTCCGCCATCCGCCCGGGCGGCAGCCCCGCCGCCCGGGCGTGCTCGCCCAGCCAGTCCCGCAACAGCCCCGCCAGATCGTCGAAGTGCGCGGTCTGCGAGGTGTGGATGCGCAGCGCCTCCACCTTCCGGTCGAAGACCGGCGTGACGTCGACGTACTGGTTCGGGGTCGGGCCGGTCATCAGCCACAGCTCGGGCACGATCCACGGCTCCAGCCCCTCCTCCTTGAGCAGGGACGGGTGGGCGAAGGGGTTGCGCGCCTCGGGGTAGACCGCCCGCAGGGCCGCGTCGCCCACCGCACGGTGGTCGGGGTGCAGGTCCGCGACGCGGGACCAGTTGATCTCCGGGCTGGGTATCACGGCCCGCTGCGGGCGTACCTCCCGGATCACCCGGCACAGGTCGCGGCGCAATTCCACGCTCGGCTCCACGTAGCCGTCCGGGTAGCCCAGGAAGCGGACGTCGTCGACGCCGCTGCGCTTGGCCGAATGGACCTGCTCGGCCCGGCGGAGGTCGCCCATGGCCTGGCGGGGCAGCCGTTCGTCGTAGCCGCCGGCGCCGCCGTCCGTGACGATGCAGTACGTCACGCGCTGCGTGCCCTGCGCGATCCACCGCATGACCGTCCCGCTGACGCAGAACTCGATGTCGTCGGGGTGCGCGGCCACGACCAGCAGGGATTCCGGTGCGCTGCGGTCAATGAGATGGGTCGCGAAGTGTTCCATGCGATCAGCCTGTTGGGCCCGGACCCGGCCCGCAAGGCAGCCCCTTTGGCGTACTCGCGACATGTCGCCTGTACGCCACGCGAAGCGGAGGCGCGTCCGTCCATGTGCAGGATCTTCGGCTCCCTGTCGCCCGCGCCGGCCCGTCCGGACCCGGCCGAACTCGCCGCCGTCGCGGCCCGGCAGCGGCACGGCGGCCCCGACGGGCACCGCGTGCTGCGCGGGCCGGGCTGGGCGCTCGGCTGCGACCGGCTCGCCGTGACCGACCCGGGCGGCGGGGGCCGGCCCCACCGGCTCGCGCACCTGCCGGGCATCACGGCCGTGCTGAACGGACAGATCCACAACCACACCGCCCTGCGGCGCGAACTCGCCGCCCGAGGCCACCGGTTCCCCGACCACTGCGACGGCACCCTGCTGCCCGCGCTGTACGCGGAACACGGCCCCGACTTCGCGCGGCGGCTGGACGGCATGTTCGCGGTCGCCGTCCTCGATCTGCGCGCGGAGCCCCGGTTGGTCCTCGCCGTCGACGCGCTGGGCATCAAGCCCCTCCACTACCACCACGGCGCGGACGGCACGTTCCGCTTCGCCTCCGAGATCCCCGCGCTGCTGGCCTTCGACGGGGTGCGGACCGCCCCGCGCGAGGACAGCCTCGACACCGTCCTGTGCCTGCGCACCCCCGTCTCGGCCCGCACCGCCCTGGAGGGCATCGGCCTGCTGCCACCCGGAGCGACCGCCCTCGTACGGCCCGGCCGGGCGCCCGTCGTACGGCGCAGACCCCCCGGCGGGCAGGAGGGGGCCCCACAGGCGGCCGGCGGGGACGGTGGGCGGGACGTGCAGGACCTGCTGCGCGGCGAGGTGCGGCGGCTGGCCCCGGCCGACGTGCCGGTGTGCACCCTGACCAGCGGGGGACTCGCCTCCGGCCTGGTCACCGCCCTGGCGGCCGAGTACGCCCGGGAGACCGGGGCGCCCGCCCCGCACAGCTTCCACCTCGCCCTGCGCGGCCGGTGGCCCGGCGCCGAGCAGAGCCGGGCCCGACAGGTCGCCCGGCGCACCCGCGCCGTCCACCACGAGGTCACCCTGGACCCGGCCGAACTGCCCTCGCTGCTCACCCGGACCACCCGCCACCTGGGGCAGCCCGACGCCGACCCGGCCGCCCTCACCGCCTACGCCCTCTTCCGCGCCGCCCGGCAGGCCGGGTACACCGTCGCGCTGACCGGGGACGGCGCCGACGAACTGTTCGGCGGCCCCGCCCGGTTGCAGGCCGCCGCCTCGGCACCCACCGGCGCGGACTGGGCCGCCTCCTACGCCGACACGCTGGGCGCCGTACCCCGCCTGCTCCGCCAGTGGCTGTACACGCCCGCCTACCGCGCCTACCTGGCCGACGAGGGCTCGGCCGCCGACCGCGTGGCGCACGAGCTGCGCTCCTGCCCCGACGGCGACCGGCGCGCCGCCGTCACCGCCTTCGAGACCCGCTGGCGGCTGCCCGCCGGCCCGCTGCGCCGGGCCGACCACCTGGGCATGGCCTGGGCCGTCGAGGCCAGGATGCCCTTCTGCCGCCCCGCCGTCGCCGCCCGCGCCCTCGCGCCCGCGGGCCCGCACGACCGCCGGGTCCTGCACGGGGCGGCGCGCGAGCTGCTGCCCCAGGCCGTGGCCCTGCGCGCCCGGCAGCCGTCCGCCCCGCCCCTCGCCGCCCTGATCGCGCCCGGCGGCCCGCTGCTGGACCCCGTGCGCGAACTGCTCTCCCCGGAGCGGCTGGCGCGGGCCGGGCGGGTCCGGCCCGAAAGGGTCGGGGCCCTGCTGGCCCGTCAGCTGGAGCGCCCCTCGGAAGGCGACGCGCTCGCGCTGTGGGCGCTGGCCGCGCACGAGCTGTGGACCGAGGTGGTCCGGGGCCTGCGCGTCCCGCTCGACTGCGCCGCCTGAACGGCCCCGCGGGGCACGGCCGGTGGCCCCCGGAGCACCCGGCCGACCGGCCGGTACCTCCTGGCGTGTCCACGCAACGGCGTGAACGCGCACCCGGATACCAGACCGGGCGGTTCGTTTCTCTGTCACGCTGGAACGGCGGCACCCCGGGCTTCCCGGCGGCCGGGCAGCGGCCCGACGCCCCGAGCGCTCATCCCGTGCCGAGCCCCGCTGCGTACTGCGCACCACCACGTCAAGGAGGTCCCATGAGCACCCCCGTATGGATCACCGCGACCCCTCCGGCCACCCACGGCGAACTGCACGTCGGACACCTCGCGGGCCCCTACGTCGCGGCGGACGTCCTGTCGCGCTACCTGAGGGCCGAGGGCGAACCCGTCCTGTTCACCACGGGCACCGCCGACCACAACAGCTCCGTACACGCCCGCGCCCTGCGCGCGGGCCGCAAACCGGAGGAGGTCGCGGAGGGGTACCGGGCCGCCATCACCTCGGACTGGCTGCGCTCGGGCGTGGAGTTCGACCACGTCGTGCGCCCCCGCCAGGACAAGGGCTACGGACGCTGGCTCGCGGACCTCTTCCGGCGCCTGCACGCCGACGGCGTCATCGCCGCCCGGACCCGCCTCACCCCGTACTGCGAGCCCTGCGAGCGCTGGCTCCACGGGGCCCACGTCACCGGCGGCTGCCCGCACTGCTCCGCCTCCAGCGAGGGCGGCATGTGCCACGAGTGCGCCCGCCCCAACGACGGCGGCGACCTGCTGGAGCCCCGCTGCGCCCAGTGCGGCTCCGCGGCCGTGCCGCGCCGCTGCCGCCGGCTCTACGTCCCGCTGGAGCCGCACCGGGAGGCCCTCGCCGAGTACTGGGCCACCGCCGGCCTGCCGCCGCGGCTGGCCGCGCTGTGCGAGTCCCTCGTCGAGGACGGCCTGCCCGACATCGCGGTGGCCCACCCGGCGGAATGGGGGCTGCCCGTCCCGGTCGACGGCTTCCCCGAGCACCGGATCGACGGCTGCTTCGAGGCCGCCGCGATGCACCTGTTCGGCTACGGGGACCAGGCGCTGCCCGAACGGGCCATCCACTTCTGCGGCTTCGGCCACGCCTTCTGCCACGCCGTGCTGCTGCCGGTCCTGCTCTTCGCCCAGGGCGTCAAGCTGCCGCAGCACTTCTGCGTCAACGAGGCGTACGTCGTGGACGACGAGGCCCTGGTCTGGGGTTCCGGCCAGAAGGCCTGGGCGCTGGACCTGATCACCGAGTACGGGTCCGACACGCTGCGCCGGCACGTCCTGCAGGCCCGGCCGCTGGGCCGGCGCACGGAGTTCCGGCCCGAGCGGCTCGCCGCCGCGCGCCGGGAGCTCGACGAGAGCTGGAACAGCTGGCTGCAGCGGCTGTTCGCGGCCGTCCGCGAGGAGGGCGCCGGGCTGGCCCCGGCGGCGCTGCCCGGCGGCGCCGGCTGGGAGGTGCTGGAACGGCGGCTGCTGCGGGGGGTGGAAGACCTGCGGGAGGCGTACTCGCCCGAGTCCTTCGACCCGCGCAGGGCCGTCGCCCTGCTCGACGAGATGGTGCGCTCCGCGGCCGACTTCGGCCACGTCAACGCGCACGAGGCGCACCGGCCCACGGCCGACAGCCGTCACCTGTCGGCGCTCGCGGGCCAGCTGGCCGTGGCCCGGGCGCTCGCCGCCTGGGCGCGGCCGGTGATGCCGGAGGGCGCCGACCGGCTGGCCGCCGCCCTCAAGGCGGAGCCGGGCGGCCCGGTCTCGGCCGCGGCCCTCGTCCCCCCCGCCCCCGGCACCCGCCTGGCCCCGACCTCAGGCCCGGTCTTCGGCTTCTGACCCCCCGCCCCCGGCTCCGGCCAGGGAGCCGGTTCGTGCCGCCGCCCCCCACACGGCGGCACTCTCCGCACCACGGAACCATCCGCACCATCCGCACCACAGCGAGACGACCACCCTCCTTCGCCGCGTGACCGCGCGCCGGTCACCGGCGGTGCGGGGCGCGCGGCCACTCCCCGTTGGAGTTCCACGTGTCCCTGCGCGTCGCCATGCTCAGCGTCCACACCTCGCCGCTGCACCAGCCCGGCACCGGGGACGCGGGCGGCATGAACGTCTACATGGTCCAGCTCTCCCGCGCCCTGGCCGAACAGGGCGTGGAGGTGGACCTGTTCACCCGGTGCGCGGGCGAGGAGCACCCCGACCCGGCCGGCCTCGGCCCCGGGGTGCGGGTGCGGCACCTGGAGGCCGGCCCGCGCGCGCCGCTGTCCAAGGAGGACATGCCGGCCCTGGTGGTGCCGTTCTCGCTGGCGCTGCTCAAGGAGGAGCGGCGCTACGACCTGGTGCACTCGCACTACTGGCTCTCCGGCCAGGCCGGCCGCATCGCGGCGGCCGGCTGGCGGATCCCGTTCGTGCACACCGCCCACACGCTGGCCCGGGTCAAGAACGCCGCCCTCGCCGAGGGCGACACCCCCGAGCCCGAGCTGCGGATCCGCGGCGAGCACCAGGTGGCCGGCTCCGCGGACCGGCTGATCGCCAACACCGGCGACGAGGCCCGGGCGCTGTCCGAGCTGTACGGGGCCGACGCGCGCCGCACGCGGATCGTGCGGCCGGGCGTGGACCTGGCCACCTTCGGTCCCGGCCGGGGGAGGGCGGAGGCGCGGGCCCGGCTCGGGCTGCCGGCCGACGCGTTCATCCCGCTGTACGCGGGCCGCATCCAGCCGCTCAAGGGGCCGGACGTGATGGTCCGCGCGGTCGCCGGCCTGCTGGAGCGGGCCCCGCATCTGCGCGGGCGGACCCTGGTCCCCGTGGTGGGCGGCAACTCGGGGGCCGGGCCGCGCGGGGAGGCCTGGGAACTCGCCCGCGAGCTGGGGGTCGCGCAGGTGCTGCGGCACCACCCGCCCGTACCGCAGCGGGAGTTGGCACTGTGGTACCGGGCGGCCGACGTGCTGATGGTGCCCTCGCGCAGCGAGTCGTTCGGGCTGGTGGCCCTGGAGGCGCAGGCGTGCGGGACCCCGGTCCTGGCCTCCGCCGTGGGCGGGCTGCCGACGGCGGTGCGGGACGGGGTGACGGGGGCGCTCGTGCACGGCAACGATCCGGCGGAGTACGCCCGATGGCTGCTGTGGTTCGCCGAACACCCGGGGGAGGCCGCGGTGATGGGCCGGGCGGCGGTGGCCCACGCCCGGAACATGAGTTGGCGCGGTGCGGCGGCGCGGACCGTCGAGGTCTACCGGGACGTGCTGCGGGAGGAAGGGGCGCGGCCGGGCGCGGACATGAGTGAGGCAGGAGCGGCGGCACGCTCCTGCCTCGCCGACGCCTCTCCCCTGGAGGGTCGAGAAGGCCGGAATTCCACCCTAGCAGCACTTTTGAGCTGACCAAAGGTGCGCAAGCGTAACGTCTGTATGAACTCCTTCAGATCCGCCTCAGGTGCGCTATAGGCAGCTGGCCCGCCCCCGGAATCCGTACGACAATGAAGAGGTCTTCGAAGGAATACCGGCGGCACGGATCCGCGGAGACCGAATCGATGTTCCGCAATTCCTGGAGGAATCATGTCCGCTGTGCACACCGCCACCGTCCGTCCGCTCTGTACGATCCGCGACAACGGCAACGGCTGGGACTGAACGACCGGCCGGACCGGCGGACATCACCCCGCGATCGCCCCTCCGGGCGGTCGCGGGGTCTTTTATTTCCGCTCTTCCGCCATTCCGTTCAGTCCAGCCAGCCGAGCCGCTGCGCGCGCACTCCGGCCTCGAATCGACTGGACGCCCCCATTTCCTGCATCAGCTCGGAAAGCATGCGGCTCACCGTCCGCAGGGAAACCCCCAGGGTCCGGGCGACCTTTTCGTCCTTCATTCCCGAGGCCAGCATTTTCAGGGCCGCCCGCTGCTGTTCGGACAGTCCGTCGCCGCCGAGTTCCGGCGCGACGTCGTCGCCATAGGGGGTGGCCGCGTGCCAGCAGTGTTCGTACAGCGCCAGATAGGAGCGCACGAGCGCCGGCCCGCGGGCCAGGATCGCGCCGGCCGACCGGTCCTCGGGGTGCACGGGCAGGACGGCGAACTGCTGGTCCGCGATGATCATGTTCATCGGGACGGCGGGGGAGAGGCGGATCTCGACGCCGGCCTCGACCCGGCGCCGGAGCATCTCCACCGCCTCCGGCGACGTGGTGATCCGCTGGTGGTAGATGGCGCGGATGCGCACCCCGTTGTCGATCTGCCGGCGGTCCCTGCTGAGCACCCGGTCCGCGACCTCCCGCACCAGGGCCGTCACGTGCATGGACGTCAGGTCGTGCCGGATGACGTCGGTGATGTCCTCCAGCACCTGCTGGATCCGCCCGTAGTCGTCGAGGATCTCCACCTCGACGTCGGAGCCGCCCAGCGCACCGGGCCGCAGGAACCGTCCGACCAGTGTCTCCAGCGCGCTGTACGCCCGGTCCGACTCGTCCAGGTGCTCGCGCAGCCGCTCCCGCTCGCGCTGGAGCATCCGCAGCAGGGCGATCTCCGGGTCGACGGCCGCGACCGCGTCCGGGCCCGGCCGCCACTCGCCGGACTGGAGGTCGGCGCGGGTGGCGTGGGTGGTGCCGGTCGGCACGATGAGGCCGAGCGAGATCAGCTCCGCCCGCCACTTCTCGCGCTCCTCGGACGAGAGGTCGAGCTCCTCGAAGGCGTCGTTGAGGTTGGACACCCCGCGCAGGCGCAGCTCCTGATAGAGGGCCAGCACCTTGTCGGCCGACTGGATGCCGTCCCTGCCATCGCCCGTTGCCATCGCGAAGCGACCCCCTCGTCTTACGAATCGACAGTCACACTTTGGCACATGCCGATGGGGGACCCGCTGCCCCCCTGTTTCTGATGTGACGGGGGTCACTCGATGGCTCTGAGGTGCGGGATCAGTCCCGGGGCGCGCTCAGGCAGTCGGGGCACAGCCCCTTGAAGACGACCTCCGCGCCCCCGTCCATACGCCAGGCGGTGAGCGGCGCGCCGCGCGGCGGCTCCGGAACCGGGGCCTCGACGTTCTCCACCCGGCCGCAGCGCACGCACAGCGCGTGCTGGTGGGGCGGGCCGGCGACCTCGAAGACCGCGGGCAGGCCGGGACGGTCGAACTTCGCGGCCAGGCCCGTCTCCAGGAAGTGCCGCAGCATCTCGTAGACGGCCTGGCTGGTGAGGGTGCCCAGACGCTCACGGGCCGCGGCCGTGATGGACTCGACGTCCATGTGCCCGCCCGCCGCCAGGACCTGCAGCACCTCCAGGCGCGGCCCGGTGACCCGCAGTCCCACGTCGCGGAGGCGCTGGATCACCGCCTCGCGGCCGGTCGACTCCTCCACGACAGCCATCACCGCGCCACCATCCGCAATCTGGTCGACTCAAAACTTTGGGAGCATCGTACCTCTTGCGAGCCCTTCTCGAGCGGGAGGAGCGGAAAGGCGGCGGCCCGCTCAGCCCGCGGCCCGGCACACGAGCAGGACGCTCTCGGTCCGCCCGTCCAGCCGGTGCGTGCGCCGCCGTTCCACCCGCAGGCCGGCCGCGTCCAGTTCGGCGTCGAGGGCCTCCGCGTCGACGATCCACTTGTCGGTGGCGCGCACCACCCGCTCGGTGCGCACCTTGCCCGTGCGCACGGAGTGATAGGTGATCCGCTCGGTCATCCCGTCCAGGTCGAAGACCTGCCGGGCCACCGTCCACTCCTCGACCCCGTCGAACCGGGGGACCTGGAAGGCCCAGGTGCGCCGGGGCTCCTCGGCCAGCCCGCGCGGTCCGTGCGCGGTGAAGTCGAGGGCCAGGGCGCCGCCCGGCTCCAGCCGCCCCGCGACCTCCCGCAGCAGGCCGGGGCGGGCGTGGGGCGGCACGGCCGCGATCATCGTCCCGGCCAGCAGGGCCAGCCGGTACCTGCCCCGCAGCCGCAGTTCCGCGAGATCGCCCCGGGTGGTGACCAGCAGCCGCGAGACCTGGGGGCCGATGCGCCGGCCCCAGGCCCGCAGCCGCTCCAGGCTGGCCGTGTCCCGGTCCACCGCCTCGACGCGGAAACCCTGCCGGGCGAAGGGCACCGCCAGGCGGCCGGCCCCGCAGCCCAGGTCCAGGACCGGGCCGCCGCAGCGGCGGGCGAGGCTCAGGTAGCGGACGATGTCCGCGCTGTGCGGGCCCAGCAGGGCGTCGTGCAGCCAGCCGGCGTCCTCGTCCGCCGGGGCGGCCGACTCCAGCCCGGGCAGGCAGTCCGCCGGGAGCAGCACGGCGGACCCTGCTTGCGCCGGGAGCCGGGAATCCTCCGGGGCGGCCGGCCGGACCGGTGCGAACGCTGCGGGCACGACCGGCATGAAGGGCAGGGAAGTGCCGCTCGGTGTGTGCATCGCTCCTCCAGGGGCTCGCTCGGTCCAGCCGTCCGGGGCGTGGCTCCCGTGCCGCCGGGGGACCGCGCCGCTGGGGAAATCCTGTCCCGCGGGCGGGCGTCGGGGCCAGCGTTGCGGGCTGCGTGAACACGCGATGGCGTGGATCTGCCACGGTCCCGGGCGGGGGGCGAGGGAGTCAGAGAGCGCGGCCCAGCCGGACCGGCGAGAGCGCGGTGAACCCGTGACGGGTGAAGAACGGCAGGCACGGGGCCGCCTCGGCGGGCAGCGTGACCCGCTGGGCCAGCGCCCCGTGGGACCGCATCCGTTCGCCCGCGGCCGCCAGGAGGGCCGAGCCGACGCCCTGCCGGCGGCGGTCCGGGGCGGTGCACAGGGCGTAGAGCTCGCCCTCGGCGGTGACGGGGACCCCGCCCGACACCGCCCCGACGACGCTGCCGTCCGCGTCGGCGGCGACCAGCCAGCCGAGCCAGGCGGGCGCCCCGCCGGGAATTCCAATTTCCGCTCGAATGCGGGGGAGTGCGCAATGGTCCGACACCAGCCGGCCGACGCCTATTTCGCCGAGGAGGGTGCCGTAGTCCTCGCGTATGGCCGCGGCGAGGAGCCGGGAAATCGCCGGGGCGTCCCCCGGAGCTGCCGTCCGCACGTCAGCCAGCAGCATCTATCCCCCACCTCTCACCGCACCGGTCCTGAGCCCGCACGCGCCCACAATAGCGGCCAATTCGAGTACCGGGGGTCGGGGGGAAATCTACGAATTGGCTTAGTAAATAGCCGGGTTGGGTGACCCCCTATCAACGGGTCCAACAACAGAGCGCGATCAGCGGGAGGATGGCCGACGCCGAGAGGGCCACCGCGAACAGCCCGCGCAGCACCGGGCGGCCCGCCCGGCGCGGCCCCAGGATGCGCCGCATCCGCACCGCCGCCGACGGACCGCCGGCCGCGAACGCCTTGTGCGGCGCGTGCCCGGTCGCCAGCGCGTACAGGGCCCTGGCCAGCGCGTCGCGCGAACAGCCGCGCAGCGCCCGGTCGTCGGCGGCCATCTCCAGCAGCAGCGGCACCGTCCGCCCGCCGATCCGGGCCAGCGGCAGCCGGCGGAACACCGACGCGTACGCCCCCGCCGCCGCCACCAGCAGGTGGTGGCGGCCGCCGATGTGGGCCCGCTCGTGCGCGAGCGCCGCGGCCAGCTCCTGCTCCGAGAGCACCTCCAGGGCCCCCGTCGAGACCACCACCCGGCGCGAACGTCCCGGCAGGCAGTACACCGCCGGGCGCGGGTCGTCCAGCACCGTCACCCCCAGCCGCCCGTCGTAGCGGCCCACCAGTCGCAGCAGTTCGGCGTGCCGGGTGCGCGCCCGGCGCGCCCGCGCCAGCTCCCTTACGAAACCGGTCCCGGGCACCGCCAGCACCGCGAGCGCCGCCAGCGCGGCGAGGGCCTCGCGCGGGGACGCGTCCAGCACCCGGCCCACGGAGGGCAGGTCCATGGTCAGGGCCGTGTCGACCAGCCGGTGGCTGGTCTGCGCGGGCAGCACCAGCTGCGCCGGCAGCATCGCCGTCGACGCCGCGAACAGGGCGCCGCACAGGATCCACACGGCCAGCCCCAGCCGGGGCGCCTGCTGCGCCCACACGGCACGGACCAGCATCCACGGCAGTACCAGGCCGGTGACCAGCGCGAGCCCCAGCGGGGGCAGGACGTGGTGGTTCACAGGGCCTCGCCCCCCACCGGGGAGGGGCGTTCCGAGCGGGCGGCGCGCAGGGCCTCGTCCAGCGCTTCGACGTCCTCGTGGGACATCCGCTCCACGAACCGCAGCAGCGTGGCCCGCCGGTCCTGGCTGTCGCCGAGCGCGTCCTGCATGAGCGCCGCGGTGTACTCCTCACGGCTGCGCACCGCCTGGTACATCCAGGCCCGGCCCGACTTCTCGCGGCTCAGCCAGCCCTTGCGGTGCAGGATGTCGGCCACGGTCATGACGGTGGTGTAGGCGACCTTGCGCCCCCGGTTGATGTCGTCGACGATCTCGCGGACGGAGGCGGGCCGTTCCCACTGCCACACCCGGTCCATGATCTCGGCTTCCAGCTCTCCCAGCCGGCGTACGCGCATGCTCGTCGCCCTCCCCTCGGCAGCGGCTCATCGTACGGCGCGCCCCCGCGGCGGGGGCATACCCCGGTCCGGTACGCGGAGACCGGGCGCGGGGCGCGGGGCGGGGGAACGCCGCGAGCCCCTCCACACGGCTTCCGTGTGGAGGGGCTCCCGGGCCCGCTGCCGCCGGGCTACGCGCGGATCAGCCGGGCGATGGCCCTGCTCGCCTCGCCGACCTTGGCCTTCGCCTGGTCGCCGCCCTGGGCGATGGCCTCGGTGACGCAGCTGCCGAGGTGCTCGTCGAGCAGGGTCACCGCGCAGGACTGGAGGGCGGCGTTGATCGCGGACACCTGGGTGAGCACGTCGATGCAGTAGACGTCCTCGGCGACCATCCGCTGGACGCCGCGGACCTGGCCCTCGATCCGCCGCAGCCGCCGGATGACGTCTTCCTTGTGTGATGCGTAACCGGCCACGGGGGCTCCTCAGTTGGCGGCGGCCCTGAAGCCGCGCAGACGCAGGCTGTTGCCGACGACGAAGACCGAGGAGAAGGCCATGGCCGCTCCGGCGATCATCGGGTTGAGCAGTCCGGCCGCGGCGAGCGGCAGGGCGGCCACGTTGTAGGCGAAGGCCCAGAACAGGTTCGAGCGGATCGTGCCGAGCGTCTTGCGGGCCAGCCGGATGGCGTCGGCCGCGGCCCGCAGGTCGCCCCGGACCAGGGTCAGGTCGCCGGCCTCGATGGCGGCGTCGGTGCCGGTGCCCATGGCCAGGCCGAGGTCGGCCTGGGCGAGCGCGGCGGCGTCGTTGACCCCGTCGCCGACCATCGCGACGCTGCGGCCCTCGGCCTGCAGCCGCTTGACCACGTCCACCTTGTCCTGCGGCATGACCTCGGCGATGACCTCGTCGATGCCCACCTCACGGGCGACGGTCTCGGCCACGGCCTTGTTGTCGCCGGTCAGCAGGATCGGGGTCAGGCCCAGGGCACGCAGCCGGCGGATCGCCTCGGCGCTGGTGTCCTTGACGGCGTCCGCGACCTCCAGCACCGCGCGCGCCTCGCCGTCCCAGGCCACCGCGATGGCGGTGCGGCCGGCCGACTCGGCGTCGGACTTGGCGCGCTCCAGGTGCGGGGGCAGCTGCATCGCCCACTCGGCGAGCAGCTTGCCGCGGCCGACGAGGACGGCGTGGCCCTCGACGACGCCCTGGACCCCGAGGCCCGGGATGTTGGCGAAGTCCTCGGGGGCGGGCAGGGACCCGACGCGGGCGGCGGCGCCGGCGGCGACCGCCTGGGCGATGGGGTGCTCGGAGGCGTGCTCCAGGGCTCCGGCCAGGCGCAGGACCTCGGTCTCGTCGGTGCCCTCGGCGGTGTGCACGTGCAGCAGGGTCATCTGGCCGGTGGTGACGGTGCCGGTCTTGTCCAGGACGATGGTGTCGACCTTGCGGGTGGACTCCAGCACCTCGGGTCCCTTGATCAGGATGCCGAGCTGGGCGCCGCGCCCGGTGCCGACCAGGAGGGCGGTCGGGGTGGCCAGGCCCAGGGCGCAGGGGCAGGCGATGATCAGGACGGCGACGGCGGCGGTGAAGGCGGCCGACAGGCCCGCTCCGGTGCCCAGCCAGAAGCCGAGGGTGGCGAGCGCGATGGCGATGACGACCGGGACGAACACGGCGGAGATCTTGTCGGCGAGCCGCTGGGCGGCGGCCTTGCCGTTCTGCGCGTCCTCGACCAGCCGGGCCATGCGGGAGAGCTGGGTGTCGGAGCCGACCCGGGTGGCCTCGACGACCAGGCGGCCGCCGGCGTTCAGGGTGGCGCCGGTGACGGAGTCGCCGACGGAGACCTCGACCGGCACGGACTCGCCGGTCAGCATCGAGGCGTCGACGGCGGAGGAGCCCTCGACCACCGTGCCGTCGGTGGCGATCTTCTCGCCCGGGCGGACCAGGAAGCGGTCGCCGACCTGGAGGTCGGCCGTCGGCACGGTGACCTCCTGGCCGCCGCGCAGCACGGTGACCTCCTTGGCGCCCAGCTCCAGCAGCGCCTTGAGGGCGGCGCCGGCCTTGCGCTTGGACTTCGCCTCGAAGTAGCGGCCGGCCAGGATGAAGGTGGTGACGCCGGCCGCCGCCTCCAGGTAGATGTTCCCCGCGCCGTCGGTGCGGGCGATGGTGAACTCGAAGGCGTGCCGCATGCCGGGGGTGCCGGCGGTGCCGAAGAACAGGGCCCACAGCGACCACAGGAACGCGGCGATCGTGCCGACCGAGATCAGGGTGTCCATGGTGGCCGCGCCGTGCTTGGCGTTGGTCCAGGCGGCGCGGTGGAAGGGCCAGGCGGCGTAGGTGACCACCGGCGCGGCCAGGGTCAGCGAGAGCCACTGCCAGAAGTCGATCTGGAGGGCCGGGACCATCGCCATGGCGATGACGGGCACCGAGAGGACGACGGCGGCGGTGAGCCGCTGGCGCAGCGGGGCCAGTTCGTCGGCCTCGGCCGGCGGCTCCTCCCCGGCGCCGGACGGGGCGGAGGAACGGGGCGGGGCGGGCTCGTGCGCGGTGTAGCCG
Source organism: Streptomyces sp. NPDC001594 (assembly GCF_042893675.1). Classification (NCBI taxonomy): domain Bacteria; kingdom Bacillati; phylum Actinomycetota; class Actinomycetes; order Kitasatosporales; family Streptomycetaceae; genus Streptomyces; species Streptomyces sp. NPDC001594. The sequence goes on from NZ_JBIAVB010000014.1 coordinate 17,382, forward strand.
GTGGCCTCGACGGTGGCGATCAGGTCCGCGACGGAGATGTCCGCGTCGGCGTCGAAGGTGACCTTCGCCTTCTCGGTGGCGTAGTTGACGGTCGCCTCGACGCCGTCCATGCGGTTGAGCTTCTTCTCGATGCGTGCCGCGCACGAGGCGCAGGTCATGCCGCCGATGGCGAGCTCGACCTGGGCGGCGCCGGGGGTGATGGTGGTCATGAGTGCTGCTCCTCGTTCGAGCGCGGGGCCGGTGCCGGGGCCCCCGGGGGAAGGACGGGGCCCCGGCGTCCGGGTGGGTCGGGGTGGGGCGGGCGTCAGGCCCGGCCGGTGAGCTCGTAGCCGGCGTCGTCCACGGCCGCGGCGATCGCGGCGTCGTCCGGCTCGCCGGCGGTGGTCACGGTGACCACGCCGCCGTCCACGTCCACGTCCACCGTGAGGACCCCGGCGAGCGCGCCGACGGACGCGGTGATGGCCGTCCGGCAGTGTCCGCAGCTCATGCCGGAGACGCGGTAGACGGTGGCGGTGCTGTCGACGACGGCGACGGTGGTCGTGGTCTCACCGTTGGAGGCGCAGGCGCCATCGGGGGAACAGCAGGAAGACATGGGCTTCTCCTTGATCGTGCGGGTGGTGCAGATACCCTGTGGGGGTATCCGGCCTGACTCCAGATATACCCCCCCGAGGTATCCGTTCGCAAGAGTTTCCCGCGCTTGACTTGATACCCCCTGGGGGTATGGTGGAGATCCATTGAACCGCTGTACGCGGCACCTACGTCGTACGGGAGACCAGGCATGAACACCGGAGTGAAGATCACCGCCTTCGCCGCCGCACTCGCGGCCGCCTTCGGCGCCGCCTACGGGGTCGGGGCGGGCGTCGGCCCCGTGGGCGAGCCGGCGAAGGCCGGGCACGCGGCCCACGCCACCCAGGCGAAGGCGCCCGCGGAGGGCGGGCACGGCGGCCACGACCAGGCCGCCGCCCAGGGCCCGGCGGCCGGCGGCCTCCAGGTCTCCGACGCCGGCTACACGCTGAGCCTCGACACCCCCGTGGTGGCCCCGGGTCAGGGCGAGCTCAGGTTCTCGGTCAAGGACGCCGCCAGCCGCAAGGTCACCGGATACAAGACCGAACACGGCAAGGAACTGCACTTCATCGTCGCCTCGCGCGACCTGGCGGTCTTCCGCCACCTCCACCCGGTGCGCGCCGCGGACGGCACCTGGTCCACCCCCGTGGACCTGCCCGCCGCCGGCGCCTACAAGGCCTTCGCCGACTTCGCCCCGTCGGCCGGGGACGCGAAGAACGTCACCCTGGGCGCCGACCTCACCGTCCCCGGCGCCTACGCGCCGAACCCGATGCCCCCCGTAGCGCCCACCGCCGACGTGGACGGCTACCAGGTCGCCCTCGGCGGGAGCCTCCAGCCAGGCAAGCCCGGCGAACTCAAGCTCACCGTCAGCAAGGACGGCAAGCCCGTCACCGACCTGGAGCCCTACCTCGGGGCCTACGGCCACCTCGTCGCCCTGCGCGACGGCGACCTCGCCTACCTGCACGTGCACCCCAACGAGGGCGGCCCCGGCCCCGACGTCTCCTTCACCGCCACGGCCCCCAGCGCCGGCACCTACCGGCTCTTCCTGGACTTCCAGCACCAGGGCAAGGTCCGCACCGCGGCCTTCACCGTCCGGGCGGGCGGCGACGGCGCGGCCGCGGCTCCCGCCGAGCAGCCCGCACAGCCGGCCGGGGAGGAGCAGGGCGGTCACTCGCACTGACCGCCCGGCGGAACATCCCGCGGCCCGTCCTCGTTGTCGACATACCCCCCCGGGGTAAAGAAGGCCCGATGAAGGGAAGCGATCGCCGTGCCCGGTTACACCTCCCACAAGGACGACGTCCTCAAGCGGCTGCGCCGCATCGAAGGCCAGGTGCGCGGCCTGCAGCGCATGGTCGAGGAGGGGACGTACTGCATCGACGTGCTCACCCAGGTCAGCGCCGCCACCAAGGCCCTGCAGTCCTTCGGGCTGACCATGATGGAGGACCACCTGCACTCCTGCGTCGCCGACGCCATCGCCGAGGGCGGCGACCAGGCCCGCGGCAAGGTCGAGGAGGCCTCGCGGGCCATCGCCCGCCTGGTCCGCGCCTGAGGCGGCGCGCACCGGCGCCGGCCCGCCGTCCCCCGCGCACACGCGTCCGGGCCGGCCCCCTCCGAGGGGGCCGGCCCGGACTTGGTGCGCCGCGGGCGCCGCGGTGCGTCAGACGAGGTCGAAGCGGTCCAGGTCCATCACCTTGGCCCACGCCGCGACGAAGTCCTTGACGAACTTCTCCTTCGCGTCGTCGCTCGCGTACACCTCCGCCAGGGCGCGCAGCTCGGAGTTGGACCCGAAGACCAGGTCCGCCCGGCTGCCCGTCCACCGGACCGCGCCCGTCACGGCGTCACGGCCCTCGAAGGAGGTCTCGTCCTCCGACACCGCCGACCACCTCGTGCCCAGGTCGAGCAGGTTGACGAAGAAGTCGTTGGTCAGGACCCCCGGGGTGTCCGTGAGGACGCCCAGCGAGGACCGCCCGTGGTTCGCGCCGAGCACGCGCAGACCGCCGACGAGCACCGTCATCTCGGGCGCGCTCAGGGTCAGCAGGTTCGCCCGGTCGAGCAGCAGGTACTCGGCCGGCAGCCGGTTGCCCTTGCCCAGGTAGTTGCGGAAGCCGTCGGCCGCCGGCTCCAGCGCGGCGAAGGACTCCACGTCCGTCTGCTCCTGCGAGGCGTCCACCCGGCCCGGGCTGAAGGGCACCTCGACGTCGAAGCCCGCGTCCTTCGCGGCCTTCTCGACGGCCGCGCCGCCCGCGAGCACCACCAGGTCGGCCACCGAGACCTGCCGGCCGTCCGAGCGGCCCTCGTTGAAGGACCGCCGGATCCCCTCCAGGGTGCGCAGCACGGCCGTCAGCCGGTCGGGCTCGTTGACCTCCCAGCCGATCTGCGGCTGGAGGCGGATCCGCCCGCCGTTGGCGCCGCCGCGCTTGTCGCTGCCGCGGAAGGAGGAGGCGGCCGCCCACGCGGCGGACACCAGGTCGGCCACCGACAGGTCCGAGGCCAGCACGCGGGCCTTGAGGTCGGCGACGTCGGCGGCGCCGACCGGCTCGTACGTCCGGGCCGGCAGCGGGTCCTGCCACAGCAGCTGCTCGGCCGGGACCTCCGGACCCAGGTAGCGGACCACGGGGCCCATGTCGCGGTGGGTCAGCTTGTACCAGGCGCGGGCGAAGGCGTCCGCGAACGCGGCGGGGTCGGCGTGGAAGCGGCGCGCGATCGGCTCGTAGACCGGGTCGAAGCGCAGCGACAGGTCGGTGGTCAGCATCGTCGGGGCGTGGGTCTTCGACGGGTCGTGCGCGTCGGGCACGGTACCCGCGCCCGCGCCGCCCTTCGGCCGCCACTGGTGCGCCCCGGCCGGGCTCTCGAACAGCTCCCACTCGTAGCCGAAGAGGATGTCGAAGAAGCTGTTGTCCCAGGTCGTCGGGGTGTCGGTCCAGATGCCTTCGAGACCGCTGGTGATCGCGTCCCCGCCCTTGCCGGTGCCGTGGGAGTTCGCCCAGCCCAGACCCTGCGCCGACATCGGCGCGCCCTCGGGGGCCTCGCCGACGCTCTCGGCCGGGCCCGCGCCGTGGGTCTTGCCGAAGGTGTGGCCGCCGGCGATCAGGGCGACCGTCTCCTCGTCGTTCATCGCCATCCGGTGAAACGTTTCACGGATGTCGCGCGCCGCGGCTATCGGGTCCGGATTGCCGTTCGGGCCCTCCGGGTTCACGTAGATCAGGCCCATCTGCACCGCGCCGAGCGGGCTCTCCAGCTCACGGTCCCCGGTGTAGCGCTCGTCGCCGAGCCAGGTGGTCTCCGGGCCCCAGTACACGTCCTCGTCCGGCTCCCAGACGTCCGCGCGCCCGCCGCCGAAGCCGAAGGTCTCGAAGCCCATCGTCTCCAGGGCCACGTTCCCCGCGAGGATCATCAGGTCGGCCCACGAGAGGCTGCGCCCGTACTTCTTCTTCACCGGCCACAGCAGGCGGCGGGCCTTGTCCAGGTTGCCGTTGTCCGGCCAGCTGTTGAGCGGGGCGAACCGCTGCTGGCCGGCCCCGGCGCCGCCGCGGCCGTCGCTGATCCGGTAGGTGCCCGCGCTGTGCCAGGCCATCCGGACCATGAAGGGGCCGTAGTGGCCGAAGTCGGCGGGCCACCAGTCCTGCGAGGTCGTCAGCACCTCCGCGATGTCCCGCTTGACCGCGGGGAGGTCGAGGGTCTTGAAGGCCTCGGCGTAGTCGAACCCCTCACCCAGCGGGTTCGCCACGGCGGGGTTCTTCGCGAGGATCTTCAGATTGAGCGACTCCGGCCACCACTGACGGTTTCCGCCACCCTGGGTCGGGTGCGCGGCGCGACCGTGGGCGACGGGGCAGCCTTCGGCTTGCTTCTCAGACATGGGAATCCTTCCGCACCGGGGGGTGTCGCGGTGCACGGAAATCGCTGGAGTGTTTTCCTGTCCCTTGGCTATCGGCAGATCCGATCCTACGATGGACGGATTCCAAGTCAAGAAGCATGCCAGAGTACGCTTCCCCAGGAATGGGTGACCCTATGAGTGACCTGCTGGAACGACTTCGAAGCCGCGGCTGGCGGATGACCGCGCAGCGCCGCGTCGTCGCCGAGGTGCTGGACGGGGACCACGTCCACCTCACCGCCGACGAGGTCCACGCCCGCGCGGTGCGGCGGCTGCCCGAGATCTCCCGGGCCACCGTCTACAACGCCCTGGGGGAGCTGGTCGCCCTCGGCGAGGTGGCGGAGGTCTCCACGGACGGGCGCGCCAAACGCTACGACCCCAACGCGCGCCGGCCGCACCAGCACCTGGTCTGCTCCGGCTGCGGGACGATCCGCGACGTCCACCCGGCCGGCGACCCGCTGGCCGGATTCCCGGAATCGGAACGCATGGGTTTCACGGTGTCCAAGGTCGAGGTCACCTACCGGGGACTGTGTCCGTCCTGCTCCTGACCCGTTCCTCCCGCGCCCCGGGCCCGGCCGACGGGACGGGAGCGTCCCGGGGTGCCGCTAGGCTTCTCGGATGGCCCTTTCGGACGCTTCCCCCGAGATCTCAGACGAGGTCTCCGACGCCTTGCGGGTGCTCCACCGCGTCTTCGGTTACAGCTCCTTCCGCGGTGACCAGCAGGAGATCATCGAGCAGCTGATCGGCGGCGGCGACGCCCTCGTCCTGATGCCCACCGGCGGCGGCAAGTCGCTCTGCTACCAGATCCCGGCGCTCGTCAGAGAAGGCACCGGCATCGTGATCTCCCCGCTGATCGCGCTGATGCAGGACCAGGTGGACGCGCTGACCGCCCTCGGGGTCCGGGCCGGGTTCCTCAACTCCACGCAGGACCCCTACGAGCGGCAGGCCGTCGAACAGGCCTTCCTCGCCGACGAGCTGGACCTGCTCTACCTGGCCCCCGAGCGGCTGCGCACCGAGGGCACCCAGCGCCTGCTGGACCGGGGGAAGGTCTCGCTCTTCGCCATCGACGAGGCGCACTGCGTCGCCCAGTGGGGCCACGACTTCCGCCCCGACTACCTCGCGCTCTGGATGCTGCACGAGCGCTGGCCCAAGGTGCCGCGGATCGCCCTGACCGCGACGGCCACCGAGGCCACCCACGCCGAGATCGCGGGCCGCCTCGGACTGCAGGACGCCCGGCACTTCGTCGCCAGCTTCGACCGCCCCAACATCCAGTACCGGATCGTCCCCAAGGACAACCCCGCCCGGCAGCTGCTGGAGCTGATCCGCGCCGAGCACGACGGGGACGCCGGCGTCGTCTACTGCCTCTCCCGCTCCTCCGTGGAGAAGACCGCCGCCTTCCTGCGGGAACAGGGCATCGACGCCGTCCCGTACCACGCCGGCATGGACGCCCGCGCGCGTGCCGCGAACCAGGCCCGCTTCCTGCGCGAGGACGGGGTCGTGGTCGTCGCCACGATCGCCTTCGGCATGGGCATCGACAAGCCCGACGTGCGCTTCGTCGCCCACCTCGACCTGCCCAAGTCCGTCGAGGGCTACTACCAGGAGACCGGCCGCGCCGGCCGCGACGGCGAACCCGCCACGGCCTGGCTCGCCTACGGCCTCCAGGACGTCGTCCAGCAGCGCAAGCTCATCGACGGCTCCGAGGGCGGCGACGCCCACCGCCGCTCCCTGGGCATGCACCTCGACGCCATGCTCGCCCTCTGCGAGACCGTCGACTGCCGCCGCGCCCGGCTGCTGGAGTACTTCGGCCAGCACGGCGGCCCCTGCGGCAACTGCGACACCTGCCTGACGCCCGCCGAGTCCTGGGACGGCACCGTCGCCGCCCAGAAGCTGCTGTCCACGGTGTGGCGGCTGGCCAAGGAACGCCGCCAGAAGTTCGGCGCCGGCCAGATCATCGACATCCTCCAGGGCAAGAAGACCGCCAAGGTCATCCAGTTCGACCATGACGCCCTCTCGGTGTTCGGCGTCGGCGCCGACCTCGGCACCGCCGAATGGCGCGGCGTCGTGCGCCAGCTGCTGGCGCAGCGGCTGCTGGCCGTCGAGGGCGACTACGGCACCCTCGTCCTCACCGACGCCAGCGGCGAGGTGCTCGGCGGACGCCGCACCGTCCAGATGCGCAAGGAGAAGAAGGCCCCGGTCACCGCCCGCAAGGAAGGCGGCTCCCGCTCCGGCAAGGCCGCCCGCGTCCCCGTCGACCTCCCGGCCGCCGCCGTGCCCGTCTTCGAGGCCCTGCGCGCCTGGCGGGCCGAGACCGCCCGCGAACAGGGCGTCCCGGCGTACGTCGTGTTCCACGACGCCACACTGAGGGAGATCGCGACCCGGCTGCCCGGCAGCGTCGAGGAACTGGGCGGGATCGGCGGCGTGGGCGAGGCCAAGCTCGCCAAGTACGCCGAGGGCCTCCTCGACGCCCTGGCCGCGTGCCGGGCCGACGGCGCCGTCGCCACCGCCGCACCGGCTCCCGCCGACCCACAGCTCACAGGCGTCGAGCCCGCCGCGCCCCGCCGGACCGCCCCGAAGGCCGCTCCGCAGGCCGCCCCGGAGGAGCCCCCCTTCGAGGAGGAACCGCCCTTCGACCCGGAGGAGATCGACCCTCCGTGGGACGACTGGCGCTGACGCGCCGGTGGGGCGGCCCCCGAAAGGGCCGCCCCACCCGCCCCCGTCAGGCCCCGACGTACGCCGCGAGGTGCTTGCCGGTCAGCGTGGAGGGGGCGGCCACCAGCTCGGCCGGCGTGCCCTCGAAGACGATCCGGCCGCCGTCGTGGCCGGCGCCCGGCCCGAGGTCGATGATCCGGTCGGCGTGCGCCATGACCGCCTGGTGGTGCTCGATCACGATCACCGACTTGCCGGAGTCCACCAGCCGGTCCAGCAGCCCCAGCAGGTGCTCCACATCCGCCAGGTGCAGGCCCGCGGTCGGCTCGTCCAGGACGTAGATCCCGCCCTTCTCACCCATGTGCGTGGCCAGCTTCAGCCGCTGCCGCTCCCCGCCCGACAGGGTGGTCAGGGGCTGGCCGAGGGTCAGGTAGCCCAGCCCGACGTCCACCAGCCGCTCCAGGATCCGGTGCGCGGCCGGCGTGCGCGCCTCGCCCGAGCCGAAGAACTCCGCCGCCTCCGCGACCGGCATCTCCAGCACCTCGCTGATGTCCCGGCCGCCGAGCCGGTACTCCAGCACCGACGCGTCGAACCGCTTGCCCTCGCAGTCCTCGCAGGTGGTGGCCACCCCGGCCATCATCGCCAGGTCGGTGTAGACGACCCCGGCACCGTTGCAGGTCGGGCAGGCCCCCTCCGAATTGGCGCTGAACAGGGCCGGCTTGACCCCGTTGGCCTTGGCGAACGCCTTGCGGATCGGTTCCATCAGCCCCGTGTACGTCGCCGGGTTGCTCCGCCGCGAACCGCGGATCGGCGCCTGGTCCACCGACACCACCCCCGCCGAGGCGGGGACGGAACCGTGGATGAGCGAGCTCTTGCCCGAGCCGGCCACACCCGTCACCACCGTCAGCACCCCCAGCGGGACGTCCACGTCGACGTCGCGCAGGTTGTGCGCCGACGCCCCGCGGATCTCCAGGACCCCCGACGGCTCGCGCGGCGACTCCTTGAGGGCGGCCCGGTCGTCGAAGTGCCGCCCGGTCACCGTCCCGCTGGCCCGCAGCCCCTCGACCCCGCCCTCGAAGCACACGGTGCCGCCCGCCGCGCCGGCCCCGGGCCCGAGGTCGACGATGTGGTCGGCGATCGCGATGACCTCCGGCTTGTGCTCCACGACCAGCACCGTGTTGCCCTTGTCGCGCAGCCGCAGCAGCAGCCCGTTCATCCGCTCGATGTCATGCGGGTGCAAACCGGTGGTCGGCTCGTCGAAGACGTAGGTGACGTCGGTCAGCGCCGAGCCGAGGTGGCGGATCATCTTCACCCGCTGCGCCTCCCCGCCCGACAGCGTGCCCGCCGCGCGGTCCAGCGACAGGTACCCCAGCCCGATCTCCACGAACGAGTCCAGCGTGTGCCGCAGCGTGGCGAGCAGCGGCGCCACCGAGGGCTCGTCCAGACCGCTCACCCACGTGGCCAGGTCGCTGATCTGCATCGCGCAGGCGTCCGCGATGCTGATCCCCTTGATCTTGGAGGAGCGGGCGCCCTCGCTCAGCCGTGTCCCCGCGCAGTCGGGACAGGTGGTGAAGGTGACCGCGCGCTCCACGAACTCCCGGACGTGCGGCTGCATCGCCTCCTTGTCCTTGGCCAGCATCGACTTGCGGATCCGCGGGATCAGCCCCTCGTACGTCATGTTGATCCCGGCGATCTTCATCCGGACCGGTTCGCGGTGGAGGAAGTCGGCGAGCTGCTTCTTGGTGAACGAGCGGATCGGCTTGTCCGGGTCGAAGAGGCCCGACTCGCTGTAGAGCCGGTGGTTCCAGCCGCCCGGCTTGTAGCCGGGGATGGTGAGCGCCCCATCGTTCAGGGACTTGGAGTCGTCGAACAGCTGGCCGAGGTCGAGGTCGTTGACCGTGCCCCGGCCCTCGCAGCGCGGGCACATGCCGCCGGTGATGCTGAACTCGCGCCGCTCCTTGACCTTCTGCCCGCCGCGCTCCAGGGTGACCGCGCCCGCGCCGCTGATCGAGGCCACGTTGAAGGAGTACGCCTTGGGGGAGCCGATGTGCGGGTCGCCGAGCCGGCTGAAGAGGATGCGCAGCATCGCGTTGGCGTCGGTGGCGGTGCCGACCGTGGAACGGGGGTCGCCGCCCATCCGCTGCTGGTCCACGGCGATCACCGTCGTCAGCCCGTCCAGTACGTCCACGTCGGGGCGGGCCGCCGCGGGCATGAAGCCCTGGACGAAGGCGCTGTAGGTCTCGTTGATCAGCCGCTGGGACTCGGCGGCGACCGTGTCGAACACGAGCGAGCTCTTGCCCGAGCCGGACACCCCGGTGAACACCGTCAGCCGCCGCTTGGGGATCTCGACGCTGACGTCCCTGAGGTTGTTCTCCCGCGCACCGTGCACCCGGATCATGTCGTGGCTGTCGGCGGCGTGCGGTACGGGCGGCCGGTCGTTCGTCGTGCCCCTGCTCATCGTCTCTCCCTCGTCGGCGCGGCCGCGGCGGCCTCCCTCGGCGCCCCGGCCCGTTCCACGCTACGTGAGGGCTCAGGGCTCCCGCTTCTCCGAACGTGACCGGTCCGGACACGGGGGCAGGGCCGGGCGGTCCTTCGTCCGCACGGCCGGCAGCCAGGCACTGGCCCGCGGGGCCCCGCCCGGCAGGCGCACCCGGTACCAGAGCGTGGAGCGGAAGTCCGACTCGTCGATGACGGGCTCCCCCTGCGCCAGCTCGCAGTCGGCGTCGAGGACGTCGGCGTGCCACACCCGGGTCGGCACGACGTTCCCGGCGGTGTAGGGCCGCGCCGGGTCGACCGCCAGGCCCAGGCTGCACCGCGGCTCCCGGTCGGCCCGGTCCTGGCAGGCCCGCTCGGCGTTGAACACCCGTACCGGCAGCGGCGCCTCCCGCGCCCCGCCGGGCTGGGCCGCCCCGACCTGGCCGCCGGACGCGGACCACAGGGCGGCGGCCGCCGCCCCCCAGGTCGCGGCCGCCAGCAACACCGCCCGACGCCGCCACAGCGCCCCCGGCCCGGTACGACGCCCCCGCCCGCCGGGGTCCCGCCCGCCGGGGTCCCGGCCGGCCGCCGCCCCGTGCGCCGGAGGCCCGCCCTCCGTCCCCGGCCCGCTCGCGGCCCCGGGCGCGGTCGCCCCCGCCCCCGGGGCGTCTGCGGCAGGGCCGCCCGGGCTCGCCCCGTCCGCCGCCCGCGCCGCGCCGATCCGCCGCAGCAGGCTTTCCGCCGTGTGGGCCGCCCGGGCCTCGTGGGTCGGGGCCAGGCAGTCGGCCGCCAGGGCCCGCCAGAACTCCGGGACCCCGCCGTCCATGCGCAGCGCGGCGCGCCCCGCCGCGTACTCCTGCACGGCCGCGCCCCGTGCCATCGGGGTGGCACCGGGGAACACCGGGGCACCGGAGGCGAACACCTCGTGGATCACCAGGCCCAGGGCCCAGACGTCGGTGCTCGCCCGGACCCGTACGCCCCGTTCGCCGAGCGGCGCCTTCCAGCGCTCCGGCGGAAGATAGTCGAGGGTGCCCATCGGCGCCGCGTACCCGTGGGTCCCGGTCAGCTCGGTGGCGAGCCCGAAGTCCGAGAGCCTGACCGCACCGTCCGCACCGATCAGGACGTTCTCCGGCTTGAGGTCGCCGTGCACCCAGCCGCTGCGGTGCAGGTGGGCCAGCCCCTCACAGATCCCGGCGACCAGCTGTCCGCCCTCGGCCCGCGACACCCCGGCGTCGATCCGCTCGCGCAGACTGCCCGCCGCACGTTCCATGACCAGCACGACCGCCCCGTCCAGCGACGGGTGCTCCGGCGCGTCGAGCACCAGGTAGTCCAGCAGCCGCACCAGCCGGGGGTGTCCCGCCCGGGTCCCGAGCTCCACCTCGCGCCGGGCGGCCTCGGCCACGCCCCGGGCCTGCCGCGGCGCCAGTCCGGCCGTCGGCATCACCTTCAGGGCCACCTCGCCGCCCTGCCGCGGACCCGCCGGCCGCCCGGCGTAGACGGTCGCCCAGCCGCCCGCCCCGATCGGCTCGCCCACCACCCACGCCCCCACCCGGTGGCCCGGGGGCAGGAGTTCCGTGTCCCCGTCGCTGCTTCCCCACCGGGCGCCGGGGCTGCGCAGCCGCCCCACCCGGCTAACCCCGCGCCACCGCTTCGGCCCGTGCGGGCGGCAGCAGCGCGAGGTGCTCCTCCCGGACGATCCCGAACCTCAGCGCGAGCCCGACCACGGCGTCCCGCTTGCCGTTGTGCCGCTCGCCCCGCCCGTCCCCGGCCTCGGCGGGGCCGCCGATCCGCAGCTTCTCCTCGGCCAGGTAGTCGATGTGCGAGCTCACCGCCCGCGCCGTCAGCCGGCCGCAGCCGGGATGCCCGCGCAGCCGCTCCACCACCTGTGGCGTGGTCGGCACCGAGACCGGCGAACGGTCCCGCAGCCAGGGCTCGCAGAGCGCGACCAGCACCAGGAAGTACGTGGCGGTCTCGTCCAGGGAGTACGCCGTCACCGTGCGCCCCGTCAGCGGCCCGCCGGGGCCGGGCGGATCCAGGTAGAGGTGGTCGGGGGCGAACACCTGGAAGGAGACCGCGCCGCCGGCCCGGGTGGGCAGCACCACCCGGGAGAACTCGAACGGTATGGGCGCCCCCGCCCGGCGCGGCGGCACCCGCAGGTACTCGCCCGCCCCCTCCGGGTTCTCCACCAGGTAGCTCTGGGTCGGGCTGTGGTTGCTCAGCTGCCAGTGGTCGTCGGTGACGCGGATCTCCCCGGCCAGCCGGGAGATCGCCACGTCGTCCAGCCGGAGCTCGACCGGCGTCCGCGCGTCCCCGCGCCCGAACCGCGCCACCTCTCCGGGCCCGAGCCGCAAGGTCACCGCCCCGCCGCCCGCGCCGCCTCCGGGCAGATGGACGACCAAGCCGCTCACGATTCCCCCTGTCCGACGTGTTGACAGACGCCTGGACAGGGACGTTACCCGCTGCGCGGCCACCTGGCCCGTGCCCCTTCGGCCAATTCAGGAGGCCGGGCGGGTGCCCCTCAGCCGACCCCCGGCCCCGCGTTGCGGTTGCCCCGAGTCGCAGGGTTCCGGCCAATCGCGCGGCTGCCGCCGGGCGGACGGTGCGCGGTCGACGGGGCCTCCTGGTCGCGCGGGCGGGCAGCCGACGGGGCGCGCGGGACCGGCGATGCGCGCGGACTGGCGATCGGGAATCCGGCAACGGCGCCGTGACCGGGGGATCCGGGGAATCGCGGGATGACCGCGGCGCGTACTTCCGGTAAGGGTGGGGGTTTCGGCCGATGTGCCCGAGGGCGTCGGAGCGGCCCGCCCGAGGGCTCGCGCTAGTGTGCGTACGTGAACTCTCATGTCGTCATAGGTTTCGGACCCGCCGGCGCGGCCACCGCCCGGCTGCTCGCCGAGCAGGGCCGCACGGTGAAGGTCGTCACCACGTCGGGCCGCAGCCCGGAGCCCGGGATCGAGCACGTCGCGCTGGACGCGAAGGACAGCGTGCGGCTCACCGAGGCGGTCCGGGGCGCGGCCGCGATCTACGGCTGCGCCGCACCGCCCTACCACCGCTGGGCGGGGGAGTGGCCGGCGCTGGCCTCCTCGCTCTGCACCGCCGCCGAGGAGACCGGGGCGGTGCTGGTCATGCTCGGCAACCTCTACGGGTACGGGCCCGTGGACGGCCCCCTGACCGAGGACCTGCCCCTCGCGGCGACCGGCACCAAGGGACGGGTGCGCGCCGCCGCCTGGGAGCGGGCACGGGACCTGCACCAGCAGGGCCGGATCAGGGCCGTCGAGGTCCGCGCCTCCGACTTCTTCGGACCCGGTGTCACCGACGGCGGGCACCTCGCCGCGCGGGTCGTGCCGGCGCTGCTGCGCGGCAAGCCCGTCTCCGCGCTCGGCGACCCGGACGCCCCGCACAGCTGGACCTACCTGCCCGACGTGGCCCGCGCCCTGGCGCAGGCCGCGGGCGACGAGCGGGCCTGGGGCCGGGCCTGGCACGTGCCGACCGAACCCGCCCTGTCCGTGAGGGAGATGGTCGGCCGGCTCGCCGCCGAGGCGGGCACCGGACCGGTCGCGGTACGCGGCGTTCCGCCCCTGGCACTGGCCCTGGGCGGACTGTTCAACCCGCTGCTGCGCGAACTGAAGGAGATCCGCTACCAGTTCGACCGCCCGTTCACGGTCGACTCCACGGCCTACGAGACCGCGTTCGCGACCCGGGCCACCCCGCTGGACCAGCAGGTCAAGGCGACGGTGGACTGGTGGCGCGAGCGCCTGGCCACCACCGGGTGACGGTCGCGGTGAGAAGGATGGATTCCACAGTGGACCGCAGCGCGGAGCGGGAGGACATAGCCGTCGTCGGGATGGCGTGCCGGTTCCCGGGAGCACGGAACCTGAACGAGTACTGGCGGCTCCTGACGGACCCCCGGGCCCAGTTCGGCCGGATCCCCGACGCGCGGTGGCGCGTCGACGGCTTCCTCAGCGAGGACTTCCGCGACACCTCGGCCGCCTACACGGACACCATGGCGCTGCTGCCGGACGTGGACCGCTTCGACGCGGCCCACTACGGCATCCCGCCCCGCCGGGCCAAGGCGATGGACCCCCAGCACCGGCTGCTCATCGACCTCGCCCGCGAGGCGATCCAGGACGCCGGGTGGGAGGCCGACGGCTTCGACCGCGAGGAGACCTCGGTGATCACGGCCCTCACCGAGAGCGGCTACCGGGGCCTGACCACCCTCCAGATCCGGATGCGGCAGCTGGCCGGCGGGGAGTTCGGGGCACGCCCGGGCGATCCCGGCTGGCGGGAGACGGTCCGCGCCGTCGACGGGATGCAGGGCACCTCCGTGGCCGGGATCCTGCTCAACATGGGCCCGAACACGATCAGTTCGGTCCTCGACCTGCACGGCGAGAGCTACGCGCTGGACTCCGCCTGCTCCGGCGGCCTCATGGCCGTGGCCAACGCCGTCCACGCCCTGCGCTCCGGCCGCACCCGCATCGCCCTCGCGGGCGGCGCCCAGCTGGTCGTCACCCCCGACCTGCTCGTGGGGCTCTGCCGGATCGGCGCCATCTCGCGCACCGGCCGCTGCCTGCCGTTCGGCGCGGACGCCGACGGCTTCGTCCTCGGCGAGGGCGCCGGGATGCTGGTGCTGCGGCCGCTGTCCGACGCGCTGGCGGCCGGTGACCGGGTGTACGCCGTGATCCGGGGCGTGGGCACCGCCAACGACGGCACCGTCCAGGGCGGCATGCACCCGCAGGCCGCCGGACAGCTGCGCGCCCTGCGCCGCGCCTACCGCGACGCCACACTGACCCCCGGCGACGTCGGCTACCTGGAGGCGCACGGCACCGGGACCACCGTCGGCGACCCCGTCGAGCTCGCCGTCCTGCGCGAGCTGCGCGGGCCGGACGCGGCCCCCGCCTACCTGGGCGCGGTCAAGGCGGTGGTCGGCCACTCCCTCAACTCGGCGGGACTCGCCGGGCTGATCAAGGCGGTCCTGGCCGTGCAGCGGGGCGTGGTCCCCCCGCAGCCGGAGTTCGCCCTCGCGGAGCCGCCCGAGCTCCGGGCGGCGCGGCTGACCGTGCCGACGGAACCCGTCGCCTGGCCGCAGGACGGCGGCCCGCGCCGGGCGGGCGTCAGCGCCTTCGGCTTCGGCGGAACGGGCGTGCACCTGGTGCTGGAGGAGCACACCCCGCGGCCGGCCCGACCCGCCCCGCCCGCAGGCCCGTACACGCTGACCCTCAGCGCCCGCGACCGGGCCGGGCTCGCCCGGTACGCCCGCGACCTGGCCCGTACCGTCGCCGAGGACCGGCCCGCCCTGGCCGCCGTGGCCGGCACCCTGGCCCGCCGGGCCCCCCTCGGGGAAGGCCTCACCGTCGAGGCGCACGGCATCGACGAGGCGGTGGCCCGGCTGACCGGGGCGGCCGAGGCCCTGGAAGCGGGCCGCCGACCGGACCCGTCCGGCGGGGCGGTCGTACCGGCGGGGGAGCGCGTACCCCCGTGCACCCTGCCGCCCAGCCCGCTCGCCCCGCGCCGGCACTGGATCGTGGACGAGGCGGCACGCGCGACGGCCGACCCCGACCCCGGGCCCCCTCCGGAGGCGGAGCCGGATCGGCGGCAGGGGGCGGAGTCGGAAGGAGCGCGCCCCGACGCGCGGGGCGCCGCGGTCGTCGTCCTCGAAGAGGTGTCGCGGACCGGCGTCTACCCGCTGTCCGACCTGCACGAGGGCCAGACGCTGGTCGCCGACCTCGGCTTCGACTCCCTGATGCTGCACGAGCTGGACACGCGCATCGCGAACCGGGTGCCGGGATTCCGCACCGAGGAGATGTTCTCCCCGGACCTCACCGTCGGCCGGCTGATCGCCCTGGTGGACCCGGACCGCGGCGCGCCCCGGCCCCCCGCCCCGCGGGCGGACCCGCCGCCCGCCGTGCGGTGGAACGCCGAGACGGCGGACGTCGACGCCTTCCCGGAGGTGGCCGCGTTCGAACGGCGCCTGGACTCCCTCACCGGGACCGGGGCGTACCCGTACTTCCGGGTCCACGAGGGCACCATCCGCGACACCACGGTGATCGGCGGCCGCCCGTACCTCTCCTTCGGCAGCTACAACTACCTCGGCCTGTCCGGCCACCCCGCCGTCAACGAGGCCGTGCACCGCGCCGTCGACCGCTACGGCACCTCGGTGTCCGCGAGCCGCGTGCTGTCCGGCGAGCGGGACCTCACCGTCCGCCTCGAACGGGCCCTGACGGAATTCCTCGGGGTCGGGGACTGCCTGACGCTGGTCAGCGGCCACGCCACCAACGTCACCGCTATCGGGCACCTGGTCGGCCCGGGGGACCTCGTCCTGCACGACGCCCTCGCGCACGACAGCATCCTCCAGGGCTGCGCCCTCTCCGGTGCGGCCCGGCGCCCCTTCGCGCACAACGACCCCGAGCGGCTGGAACACCTGCTGCGGCTCAACCGGTCCCGGTTCCGCCGGGTGCTGATCGTCGTCGAAGGCGCCTACAGCATGGACGGCGACCTCGTCGACCTGCCCGCCCTGATCGAACTGAAGAAACGTTACGGCGCACTGCTGATGGTGGACGAGGCGCACAGCATCGGCACCGTCGGCGAACGGGGCCGGGGCGTCGGCGAGTTCTTCGGGGTCGACCGCCGCGACGTGGACCTGTGGATGGGCACCCTCTCCAAGGCCTTCGCCAGCTGCGGCGGCTACCTCGGCGGCTCGGCCCGGATGGTGCGCTGGCTGCGCCACACCCTGCCCGGTTTCGTCTACAGCGTGGGCCTGACCCCGCCCAACGCGGCGGCCGCGCTGGCCGCCACCGAGCTGATCGCGGCGGAGCCGCAGCGGGTGGCCAGGCTCCGGCGCAACTCCGAGCTGTTCCTCGGCCTGGCCGCGGCCGCGGGCCTGGCGACCGGCTCCAGCGCCCACACCCCGATCGTGCCGTGCATCCTCGGGGACTCGGCGCGTACCCTGCGCGTCGCGGAGGGCCTCTACGCGCGCGGAGTGACCGCCGACCCGATCTTCCACCCCGCCGTGGAGGAAGGGCTCTCGCGGCTGCGGTTCTTCGTCACCAGCGAGCACCGCGAAGAGGACGTCCGCCGGGCGGTGGCGGCGCTGTCCGAGGAGGTGGCGTCCGCCGCGGGAGGGCACGGGAGGTAAGCGGTCCACCTCAGAACAGGGTCCGTTCGATCCGGCTGAGCATGGCGCTCGTCCCCGGGTCGCCGCCCTCGTCCGCGTCCGCGCCGGGGTGCGCCGCGTGCTGCTCGGCGCCCTCCATCCGCTGGGCGAGCAGGTAGGCGATGATCTCCGCCTCCTGCTCCTGGACGTCGTCGTAGGTCGCGCGCAGGAGCATGTCGCGCACGAGGTCGGGGTCCAGGTCGGGGAAGAGGAGGCGGGCGGCCGCCTCGTCGAGTCCGCCGGCCCCGCGGTGGCAGCAGATGATGTGGCCCAGCTCGTGCAAGATGATGTGCTCCTGATGCGCGCTGGTGGTGTTGGCGTCGTAGAAGATCAGGTCCTCGTCGCGGGCGGCGACCCACATGCCGCACGGGTGTGAGGAGGGCATCTGCATCGGGACCAGGACGATCGGCCGCTCGCGCGCCTCGCCCAGGTGGCGGCAGAGCTCGGCGACGTCCGTCACCTCGGGGAGGTCGAGTTCGGCGAGCCGCCGGGCGCCGGCCTTGCGGAGCTTCTTGAGCTGGCTGCGCCGGTCGTGGTCGGCGGCCCGCTCCTTCCAGGCGCCCCTCATACGGGCTCGGAGGGGCCGGGGCCGTCGCCGGCGGCGGAGGGGTCCGCGACGGGTGCGTCGGTGACCGGCGGGAGGCCCTGCATCTGCCGGTACTGGTCCATGATGGCCGTGATGGCCGCGAGGTTCTCCTTCTTCATCCCGGCCGCGCGCATGGCCACGGCACGGACGCCGGACTGCCGCAGCGCCTCGATGGCGGCGACCTGGCTGAGGACCGACTCGGCGACCTTGTCGTCGAAGAAGTAGGCGACCGAGACGCCGAAGAACTTGGCCAGGGCGGCCAGGAGGTCGGGCGAGGGGTTGGAGCGCTTGCCGGTCCTGAGCTGCGACAGGTACACGCCCCCGGCCTTGAGCTCGGGGTTGACCCGCTTCAGCTCCTCGGCCACCTCGGCGTTGGTCCAGTGCTTGCCCTTGGGACGGACCGTCTTGAACAGGTCGTCAAGGCGCCTGGCGAGCAGGGGCCGGTCGTCGGACTCTGTCATGGTGATACTTCCTCCCGTCACCTCCTCGGTATAGCCCTTGGCTATACGCCAGTTTCACAGAATAGCGGTCAGTTGACAATTGGCCGGGACTCCGCCAACGTTGGGTCTCGCCGATAGCTGCCAGCTAACTCGTCACGGGGGAAGTACGACGAGTTGGCGGGCGGTGAAAGCGGACTGGCCCGGCCCTCGGGGGATGGGCCGGGCCAGTCCGGGCGATGGCCACCCGCCCGGCCGGCACAAGAGGCCGCGGGAACGGGGGAGGCCCGCCCGGTTTGACGGGGGATACAAACCGGGCGGGAGCTTCAACTCGCGGTGCCGAGTTTACTGTAGGCGGCCGCTACTTTGGTGAGCCAGGCGACTTCGGCCGTGAAGTTGTCCGTGTCGCGGTCGTCGAAGTCGCCGGCGTCCTTGTTGTCGTGCGGCATGGTCCCGGCCTGCTTGGCCAGCAGGGCCTGCTTGATCCGCGCCGCCTCCGTGAAGGCCTGCCGCGACTCCGCGTTCTCCTCCCGGCCCGCTTCTCCGGCCGAACCGCCCACGGTGGTCCGGTCGATGTACGGACGCAGGTCCCGCCACCCGTCGCGTATCTCGACGACCCGGCGGTGCAGCCGGTAGTCCAGGTCCGCGACGGACGCGCCCGGGGGCTCCAGGGCGATGTCCGGGGAGGACTCGTACAGGTCCCGCCAGAGCGGGTACAGCGCCCGGTACGAGCGGTAGCTCCGCCCCCACGCCAGCAGCCGCGAAGCCGCCGGACCCCACGAGGAGTTGGTCAGGCCGAGCGACAGGATGACGATGCCCGCCGCGCTGAAGATGTTCGAGGCCAGCTTCCAGACGCCGATGTCGACCCCGGCGGCGGCCGTCAGGATGTTGACCGTCCGGCACGTGCAGTACAGGAACAGCACCACGGCGGACACCCGCAGCACCCGCAGCGCCTGCCGCAGCGACTCGTTCTCCGTCATCCGCGCGTACGCGCCGCACTGGCGGAAGATGGTCACGCACGGCAGCGCCTGGGAGGCCATGAAGGCCAGGAGGTAGACCAGGACCAGCGGTTGCCCGCTGCCCGTGTCGAAGTCCGTGGACGGCCGGGAGGTTCCGTCGGCGAGGAGGAAGAGAGCCACCAGGGCCACGTTCAGCGCGCTCCCGGTGATCACCCACCACCGCGTCCTGCGCCGCGCCTCCTCCTCGGGGGCCGCCCACCGCAGCAGGATGATCTCCGCGGCGACGCAGTAGGCCACCGCCGACAGGTGCATGAGGAGGATGGCGAGGTTGCCCACGCCCAGGAGGCGCGGGCCGCCCATGGCGATGGCGCCGAAGGTGAAGGTGAGGCACTGGAGGACCAGCGTGGTGATCAGCGTCCAGTAGGCGCTGTCGTGCCGGCTGCGCCTCGCCTGGCACAGCCGGTAGATGAGCGCGGCGTACGAGGAGAGCGCCGCGATGACGAAGCAGAGGGTTCTGATGGTGTTCAAGGCCTGGTTTCCTGCAGGGTGTCGCGAGGGGCGGCAGTGTGGGGGTCAGTCGGTGGGTCCGCCGAGCGGGACCTCGAGCCCGATGCTCTCGGCCGCCACGGCGATGGCGTAGTCGAAGTACGCGGCCTCGTCCTTGACGCTGTCGTGGGTGCGGCTGAAGACCTGGAACACCAGGAGCCCGATGAGGCTGCTCCACAGCACGATGCCGCGCTCGACGATGTCCGAGAACGGGGCCTCGGGCACGCCGCCGAAGGCTTCGACCGCGGCCGGCAGCAGCAGCGGGGGCCCGGGCACCGCGCGCCGCGGCGGGGTCAGTTCACCGCCCTCCAGCGCGGCCCGGACGATACCGGCGAGCACGGCGGGGGTCCGCGCGGCGGCCGGGACGGTGTCCTGCGGGGCGTGGTAGCCCGGCACGGGAGAACCGTAGATCAGCGTGAACTCGCCGGGGTGGGCGAAGGACCACCGCCGCAGCGCGCGCGTGACGGCGAGCAGCCGCGCCCCCGCCGGGGCGCCGGCCGTGTCGGCCGCCTCCATCGCCGCGCCGGAGGCGTCGTAGGCGTCCACGACCAGCGCGGTCAGCAGGTCGTCCCGGTGCGCGAAGACGGCCTCCACGTCGGCGAGGCCGAGCCCGGACGCACGGGCCACGCCCTCCAGGGACAGCCCCGCGGCTCCCAGTTCCACCAGCTGCCGGCGGGCGGTCTCCTTGATCGTCTCCGCCGGGTCCGGGCCGGCGCCGTTCGAACTGATTGCTGAAACGTCCATGCCGGAACCGTACCCGCCGCCCCGAACAGCCGTGGCCACAGCACCGGGAGCGAGCCGGGCGGACCGCCGGGATCCGGCCACGGCGGTTCGGGGCTTCTGCCCGGCCTGGTCCGAAACCGCCTAAGCCCAAGGTCGTAGGGCCGATACGGCCGCAGGCCGATCTCCGGCGACCCTCCGCCGTCCTACGGTGATCCACATGGAGATACCCCAGCACCACAAGCAGACCGTCATTCCGCACATCATGCTCGACGGCGCCGCCGCGGCGATCGAGTTCTACGCGGAGGCGTTCGGCGCCGTCGAGCTCGTCCGGCTCGAAGGCGACGCCGGGCGGATCGCGCACGCCGAGATCGGCATCCACGGCTCCACCCTGATGCTCGGCGACGTCGACGTCCCGTTCTCGACCCCGGACCAGGGCGGAACGCCCGTGGCGCTCCACGTGTACGTGCCGGACGTGGACGGCCTGACCGCGACGGCGGTGAGCAGCGGCGCCGAACTGCTGAGGGCCCCGGCCGACATGCCCTACGGCGCGCGGCAGTCGATGCTGCGCGATCCGTTCGGCCACGTCTGGATCTTCCTCACGCCGATCGCGGCGGCGTGATCCGCATGTCGGACATCGCCGAACGGCAGGACACCGAGTACCCGATCGACCGGGCGCTCGTGCTCGGGCCGGGCGGGGTCGCCGGCACCGCCTGGACGGCCGGACTGGCCCACGGTCTGCGTCACCAGGGCCTGGACCTGGGCGAGGCGGACCTGGTCGTCGGCACCTCGGCCGGCGCGATCGTGGCGGCCGCGCTCGGTGCCGAGGACGGCCTCGCCCGCCTCGCCGACCCGCTGAGCGGCGGCCGCCCCCGGCCCGCCGGACCGGACCCGGGGCGGACGGCCGAGGTGTTCGCCGTGCTCGGCACCCCGGGCCTGGCACCGGAGGAGGCCCGGCGCCGGGTGGGACGGATCGCGCTGGAGACGGCCGACCCGCGCGCGCAGCAGGCGCTGCTGACCGGTCGTCGCGAGCTGATCGGCACGGACGCCTGGCCGCAGCGCCGTCTTCTGATCACGGCCGTGGACGCGGCGAGCGGCGAACCCGTGGTCTGGGACCGCGACAGCGGCGTGCCCCTGGTCCACGCGGTCGCCGCGAGCAGTGCCTTTCCCGGCACGGCGCCACCGGTCGCCGTCGGTGACCGGCACTACATGGACGGCGCGCTGCGCGAGGGCAGCAACGCGGACCTGGCCCGGGGGGCCCGCACGCTCGTCGTCGTCGAACCGCTCGCCCATCAGCACCCGCGAGAGCCGCACCGGCAGGCGCACGCCGCCCTGGCCGCGCGGACCGTGCTCACCGTCGTGCCGGACGAGGCCTCGGTCCGCGCCTTCGGCACCGACCCGGGCGACCGCGCGGCATGGGCTCCCTCCTTCCGGGCGGGACGCGCGCAGGCCGCCGCCGAGCACGGGCGGCTCCTTGCCGCCTGGACCGGTCCCCGGTCCGGGTGACCCCTTCAGGCGCGCCGGGTCAGCACGCGGGTGGTGCTGCCGTCGTCCTCCGTGACGTCCCGGACGTGCTCGAAGCCGAGCCGTTCCAGCAAGGCCAGCGAGGCGCCGTTCGCCGCGGCCACCGTGGCGTGCACCTCGGGGAGGCCGAGGGTCTCGAAGCCGTACTCCGCCAGGGCACGCGCCAGCTCGGTCCCCAGCCCCGCACCCCAGGCCGCGGGGGCCAGCGCGTAGACGATCTCGTGGCCGTCGACCGCGTCGGTCCGCTTGATCTCGGCGTGCCCGACCAGCTCGCCGTCGCGGCGGACGGCCCAGACGTCGAAGAGGTCCCCGGCGTAGACCTTGGTGAAGATCCGGCCGAACAGGGCCCGGTCCTCCTCCTCGGGGACGGGCCCGTCGCCCATCCACCGGGACACCCTCGTGTCCTGGAACAGGGCCACGAAATCCTCCTCGTCCGCGGGGACGTAGGGGCTCAGCAGCAGGCGCTCGGTACGCAGGGTGGGGGTCATGGACGGCGACGCTATCCAGCCGCCACCGGGGCGGCAAACGATTTGGCGGCGGCCCGGGCGGGAAGCGGGTGAGCCGTGTCTCACCCGCGCGGCGGCACTTGTCTATGCAACGAGTTGCATAGAAAGATTCGGGGCATGGCGCTCGACCACGCGATCCTCGTCTCCCTCCTGGAGATGCCGGGCTCCGGATACGAACTGGCCCGGCGGTTCGACCGGTCCATCGGCTACTTCTGGACCGCCACGCACCAGCAGATCTACCGCGTCCTCGGCCGCATGGCCGCCGACGGCCTGCTCACCGTCCGCGAGGTGCCCCAGCAGGGGCGGCCGGACAAGAAGGAGTACTCCGTCGCCGCGCCCGGCCGCGCCGCCCTCGCCCGATGGCTGCACGAGCCGATCGAACCCGAGAGCATGCGCCACGAGCTCGCCGTGAAGATCCGCGGGGCGGCCTTCGACGAACCCGCCGCCCTGATCCGCGAGGTCGAACGCCACCACCGCGCCCACAGCGACCGCCTCGCCCACTACCTGGCGGGCGAGCGGCGCGACTTCACCGGCCCCGAAGCCCCCGCCCCGCTCGACGCCGGGCAGGAGCTCCAGCACGCCGTGCTGCGCGGCGGCATCGCGTACGAGCGGATGACCGTCGCCTGGCTGGACGACGTCCTCGCCACCCTCCACCGCATCGGCGCGACCCCGCCCGCCTGACCGCACGACCCGTCACTACTCCCCGGAAGGCGACCCCTCATGGCCGACTCCCTGCTGTTCAACCCGCGCACCTACGACCCCGCGCACTTCGACCCCGAGACCCGCCGCCTGCTGCGCGCCACCGTGGACTGGTTCGAGGAGCGCGGCAAGCGCCGGCTGCTGGAGGACTACCGCACCCGCGCCTGGCTCGCGGACTTCCTCGCCTTCGCCGCCAAGGAAGACCTGTTCGCCACCTTCCTCACCCCGGCCTCCGCCGCCGGCCGCGCGGACCAGCGCTGGGACACGGCCCGCATCGCCGCCCTCAACGAGATCCTCGGCTTCTACGGCCTCGACTACTGGTACGCCTGGCAGGTGACCATCCTCGGCCTCGGCCCGGTCTGGCAGAGCGACAACGCCGCCGCCCGCGCCCGCGCCGCCGAACTGCTGGCCCAGGGCGAGGTGTTCGCCTTCGGCCTGTCCGAGCGCACCCACGGCGCCGACATCTACTCCACCGACATGCTCCTGGAGCCCGACGGCGACGGCGGCTTCCTCGCGACCGGCTCCAAGTACTACATCGGCAACGGCAACGCAGCCGGACTGGTCTCCGTCTTCGGCCGCCGCACCGACATCGAGGGCCCGGACGGCTACGTCTTCTTCGCCGCCGACAGCCGCCACCCCGCGTACGGCCTCGTCCAGAACGTGGTCCACTCCTCGAAGTACGTCAGCGAGTTCCGCCTGGAGCGCTACCCGGTCGCCGCCGAGGACGTGCTGCACACCGGCCGCGCCGCCTTCGACGCCGCCCTGAACACCGTCAACGTCGGCAAGTTCAACCTCTGCACCGCCTCCATCGGCATCTGCGAGCACGCGATGTACGAGGCCGTCACCCACGCGCAGAACCGGGTCCTCTACGGCCGCCCGGTCACCGCCTTCCCCCACGTGCGCCGCGAACTGGCCGACGCCTACGTGCGCCTCGTCGGCATGAAGCTGTTCAGCGACCGCGCCGTGGACTACTTCCGCTCCGCCGGTCCCGAGGACCGCCGCTACCTCCTCTTCAACCCGATGACGAAGATGAAGGTGACCACGGAGGGCGAGAAGGTCATCGACCTGATGTGGGACGTCATCGCCGCCAAGGGCTTCGAGAAGGACACCTACTTCGCCAACGCCGCCGTCGAGATCCGCGGCCTGCCCAAGCTCGAGGGCACCGTCCACGTCAACCTCGCGCTGATCCTCAAGTTCATGCGCAACCACCTGCTGGAGCCGGTCGACTACCCGGCCGTGCCGACCCGCCTCGACGCGGCCGACGACGACTTCCTCTTCCGGCAGGGCCCCGCCCGCGGCCTGGGCTCCGTACGCTTCCACGACTGGCGGCCCGCCTACGACGCGTACGCCGACCTGCCGAACGTCGCCCGGTTCCGCGAACAGGCCGACGCCCTGTGCGAGTTCGTCGCCACCATCGCCCCCGACGAGGCGCAGAGCCGCGACCTCGACTTCCTGCTCTCCGTCGGCCAGCTGTTCGCCCTGGTGGTGCACGGCCAGCTGATCCTGGAGCAGGCGCGCCTGACGGACCTGGACCGCGACGTCCTCGACGAGCTGTTCTCCGTCCTCGTCCGCGACTTCTCCGGCCACGCCGTCGAACTGCACGGCAAGGACTCCGCGACCGGGGCGCAGCAGGCCTGGGCGCTGGGCGCGGTGCGCCGCCCGGTCGTCGACGAGGCCCGCGCGGCCCGCATCTGGGAGCGCGTCGAGGCCCTCTCGGGCGCCTACGAGATGGCGCCGTAACGGAAACCGGCCCGCCGGCCGGGCCCGGGGCACGGCCCCCGGTCCGGCCGGCGGCCCGTCAGGCGGCCGGCTTGCCGGCTGGTCGTGGGTGGAGCAGGCGTAGGCGGACACGAAGTCGTCGCCGCGGCCCGTGATCCGGTCCAGGTCGGGCCGCGGCAGGTCGACCACGTGGTGAACCGGCCCGAGGGCGCGGCCACCTTCCGCGTACCGGCCGAGGACGTCCGCCACACCCGCACCTGGATGGCCTTCCCGGACAGCGGCTCCATCTGGGGCGGCGCGCTCTCCGGGGTCCAGGCGGACATCGCCCTGATCGCCAGGACCATCGCCAGGTCCGTGATCACCTCGATCCCGGTCGACGACTGCTGGACGCGCGACAGCGGCCCGGTCTTCCGCACCGACGGCTCCTGCGGCCTCGACGCCGTCGGCCTGGACTTCAACCGCCGCCGGGGTGGTGGGGGCGGGCGGCGCGGACGACCACGTGGGCGCGACCTCGCGCTTCCTCGCCTCCGGCCGGGCCGTGGTCCAGATGCCCCTGGCCACGGACGCGGACGCCTTCGCCAAGGACGCCCGTCGGGGACCAGGTGCTGTCCGCCGCCACCGCCGCCGACGGCACGCGCATGGCCGTCGAGCGGCGGCGGCATCCACTGCGTCACCCAGCAGCAGCCGGTTCCGTAGGGGGAGCCGTACCGCACCGGGCCGGACGGCCGCCGGAGTGCGGCCGTCCGGGGGACCCGGTAGCGTCGAATGCGTACGTTCCGCCCCACCCCTCGCGGCGCCTCCGCAACGGGTGGGCAGCCGAGGATCCGGAAGCAGGTGCCCGGAAGAGGAGCGGGATCGTATGGCACAGCACCCCCTCAGCGCGGCGGCCGCAGCGGCCGCACTGGTCTGCCTCGGAGCCTTCGGCCCGGCGGCCGGCACCGCCACCGCGGCACCCTCCCGGGCCGGGACCGCCGACCCCGCCGCCCCCGCCCGGTACGTCCCCGGGCCCTGCCCGAAGACGCCCGAGCCGATCGAGGCGCTGGCCACCGCGAAGTGCGGAACCCTGGAGGTGCCCGAGAACCGCTCCCGGCCCGGCGGCCGGACCATAAAGCTGGCCGTGGCGGTCGTCCCGGCCGTCTCCGCCAAGCCCGGCCAGGACCCCGTGGTGTTCATGTCCGGCGGC
This sequence comes from Streptomyces sp. NPDC001594, assembly GCF_042893675.1. Lineage (NCBI taxonomy): Bacteria > Bacillati > Actinomycetota > Actinomycetes > Kitasatosporales > Streptomycetaceae > Streptomyces > Streptomyces sp. NPDC001594. The sequence goes on from NZ_JBIAVB010000014.1 coordinate 42,967, forward strand.
CCCGGCGGCGAGACGTTCGACGACCTCCCGTTCCTGGTCGGGTCGGGACTGAACCGGGACCGCGATCTGATCGTGATGGCGCAGCGCGGCAACCGCTACGACCAGCCCAACCTGGCCTGTCCGGAACTGGACCGCTTCTACGCCCAATCCGTGGGCCTCTCCTCCTACGCGCCCTCGACCGAGCGCCTGGCGCTCGACGCGGTGAAACGCTGCCGGGACCGCCTCACGGCGGACGGTACCGACCTGGGCGCCTACAACAGCACGGAGAACGCGGCCGACTTCGCCGACCTCCGGACCGCGCTCGGCCTCAAGCAGTGGAACGTGTACGGCCATTCCTACGGCAGCGACCTGGCCCTGACCTACCTGCGGCTGCACCCCCAGGGGATCCGCGCGGTGGCGCTCGACTCGGCGGCCCCGCCGCAGTACGTCTCCCTGCCCTTCGCCTGGGACAGCGCCAAGGAGGGGCTCGAAAACCTCTACCGGGCCTGCGCGGCCGAACCCCGCTGCAAGAGCCGCTACCCCGACCTCCGGCGCACCCTCGACGAGCAGATGCGCAAGCTGGACGCCCAGCCGCTGACCCTGGACGTCCGCCCGCCGCAGGGCGGGGACCCGGTGAAAGTCGTCCTCGACGCCGGCGCGGTGATCAACCTCCTCGTCGCCAAGGCACTCCCGATCGCCGACGTCCCGGCGGCCGTCGACGAACTCGGGCGCGGGCGTCCCGAGCGCTTCGCCCGGGCCCGCGCCGCAGGCTCGGTCGAGGACACCGGCCAGAACGCCCACGGCCTGACGCAGTCCGTGGTGTGCGCCGAATGGGCCCCGGGCCACCCGTCGTCCGAGGTGCTGGCCGCGGGCCGCAGGGCCTTCCCGGACTGGCCGGAAGCGGTCCAGGCGCAGGCGCCCCAACTGGCCTTCCAGAACGCTATGTGCGGCATCTGGAAGGTTCCCGACCGTGCGGCCGCCCAACGCGTGCCCACCAGCAGCCCGGTGCCCGTGCTCTTCCTCAACGGGACCGCCGACATGAAGACCGGGGCGGCGTTCGCGCAGAAGGCGGCCCGTACGCTGCCCCACTCCACCCTCGTGCGCATTCCCGGCGTCGGACACTGGACGGTCCCGCAGTCACCCTGCGCCCAGAAGGTGCTGGCCTCCTTCCTCGACCGTCCCACCGCGCCCGACATCGCCTGCGTGGCCGGCCTCCGGTGGGAGCCGTTCACGATCACCCCCAAGTGACCGAGCAACCGGGAGGGCACATGGCTCCCCAACGCGTTCCCCGTCGCCGCGGCGTTCGGCGGCTGCGTGCCACGCCGGCCGTGGCGGCGACCGGAATCCTCGTCACCGGCCTGTTCGCGCTCCCCGCGCACGGCGCCCCCTCCCCGGGCCCGGCGCCCCTCGGCAGCGTCGCCGGGACCGCCGGCGCCGCCCGCTACACACCGGGCGCCTGCCCCAGGACGCCCGAGCCGGTCGCCGAGCTCGCCGGGGCCCGCTGCGGAACGCTCACCGTCCCCGAGAACCGTGCGAAGCCGGGCGGCCGGACGATCAGGCTCGGGGTGGCGATCGTGCCGGCGCTCGCCGCGAAGCCGCAGCCCGACCCGATCGTCTGGCTCGCCGGAGGCCCCGGGGACGACGCCGTCGGCGAGGCGAAGATGGCCGTCGACGGCGGCCTCAACCGCGACCGCGACGTGATCTTCATGTCCCAGCGCGGCACGTACTCCGCCGATCCCGCGCTCACCTGCCCGAACATCGACGAGTTCAACGCACGCGCGACCGGCCTCGTCGCCGACTCGCCCGCCACCGAGCGCGAGCACCTCCAGGCCACGAAGACCTGCCGCGACCGGCTGACCGGACTCGGGGCCGACCTCGGCGCCTACAACGACACCGAGAGCTCCGCCGACCTCGCGGACCTGCGCACCGCGCTCGGCGTCCCGCAGTGGAACCTGTACGGCATCTCCTACGGCACCCAGCTGGCCCTCGTCACCATGCGCCTGCACCCGCAAGGGATCCGCTCGGTCGGCATCGACGGCATCCTGCCGCCCTCCACCTCCGGCGAGGCCCTGACCTGGAGCGCCGCCAAGCAGGGCTTCGACGGCCTGTTCAAGGCCTGCGCCGAGCAGCCCGCCTGCAACGACCGCTACCCGAACCTGCCGGCCACCTTCGAACGCCTCGTGCGCGAACTCCAGGCCAAGCCGGTCACCACCACCGTCACCCTGCCCGACACCCACCGGCAGGTGAAGGTGGTCCTCGACGGCACGGCCCTGGTGAACTGGCTGACCTCCGCCACCCACGTCGCCGCCCAGGTGCCCCGCGCCCTCGACGAACTGGACCACGGCAAGCCCCAGCGGATCGCCCAGCAGTGGTCGGTCGGCAAGTACAGCCCCCAGGCGGTCGGCCGGCTCTCCCACGGACTCGTCTACGGAGTCTTCTGCAGCGAGTGGACCCCGTACGAGGCCCGGGACGCGGCCCTGCGCGGCGGCGAGGAGGCCTTCCCGTCCTTCCCGCGCTCGGTCCAGTCCCAGTCGCCGCAGCTGGCCTATCTGCACCAGGACTGCGACACCTGGAACGTCCCCGCCGCGCCGCGCTCGATCCGGGACGCCACCACGAGCGACATCCCCACCCTGGCCCTCTCGGGCGGCTTCGACTCCCAGACCGGAGCGGCCAACGGCACCTACGTCGCCCGCACCCTGAGCAAGGCCACCGTCGTCACCGTCCCCTACGAGCCGCACGTGGTCTTCGCCACCTCGAAGTGCGCCCAGACCATCGCGGTCTCCTTCTTCGACACCCCGACGGCCCCCGACACCCGATGCCTCAAGGGCCTCAAGCCCCCCGCCTTCGACACCGGCCCCTGAGCCGCCGACGCACCGGTGGACCCCCGCGGGGCCACCATCCGGAGTGACAGCGGACCACATGCCGGAACACATGCTTGACCGATCAACCGGCGGCGACGTAGCTTCGGGCCGAACGACTCGTGAGCTCAGGGAAGGAGGCGACGTCGGATGCCGACCGTCTCCGCGCCGCCGCGCCCTGCCCACGAGGTCGCCTGGGCGCCCGGCCGTGTAGCCCACGGCTGCTGAACGGCCCCTCCCTCCCGGTGCGCCCGATCGCGGCCCCGGCCCCTTTTTTTCCCACACCCCGCCTGCGGTACGCCGACGCGTGCCGACGTGCGCTCCCCGGGCTCCTCGACGCCCGGGTTCTTCGAGCTGCGCCACCGAAAGAGAAAGCTCCTGAAATATGGCGACCAGTACACCCACACCCTTCATCACGGTCAACGGGAGGGAAACCCCGCTCGCACCGGCCGCCCCCCACACCACGGCCCTGGACTTCCTGCGTGAGCGCGGGCTGACCGGCACCAAGGAGGGCTGCGCCGAGGGCGAATGCGGGGCCTGTTCGGTCCTGGTGGCCCGGCCCGGGGTGGACAAGCCCACCGACTGGGTGGCGGTCAACGCCTGCCTGGTCCCGGCCGCGGCCCTCGACGGCCAGGAGGTCATCACCTCCGAGGGCCTCGCCACCCCCGGCGAGCCCGGCACCCCGCCCGCCCTGCACCCCGTGCAGGAGGAGATGGCGGTCCGCGGCGGCTCCCAGTGCGGCTACTGCACCCCGGGGTTCGTCTGCAGCATGGCCGCCGAGTACTACCGCCCCGGCCGCTGCGCCCACGCCACCCCGGCCGAGGACACCGACGCCGCGCACGGCTCCGCGCACCGCCTCGACCACGGCGACCCCGAACACGGCGACGCGGAGCACGGCCCGAACGGCTTCGACCTGCACGCCCTCAGCGGGAACCTGTGCCGCTGCACCGGCTACCGCCCCATCCGCGACGCCGCGTTCGCCGTGGGCACGCCCGCCGGGGACGACCCGCTCGCCCGGCGCCGCGATCAGTCCCCGCCCGCCCCGGCCGCCACCGCCTACACCCGCGACGACAGCAGCTTCCTGCGGCCCGGCAGCCTCGCCGAAGCCCTGGAGCTGCTGCGTGAGCGGCCCGCGGCGGTCGTCGTCGCCGGCAGCACCGACTGGGGCGTCGAGGTCAACATCCGCTCCCGCCGGGCCCCTTGCGTCATCGCCGTCGACCGGCTGCCCGAACTGCGCACCCTGCACGTCGGATCCGACCACGTGGAGATCGGCGCCGCACAGACCCTCACCGAGATCGAACGCCGCCTCGACGGCGCCGTGCCCCTCCTGGCCGAGCTGTTCCCCCAGTTCGCCTCCCGCCTCATCCGCAACAGCGCCACCCTCGGCGGCAACCTCGGCACCGGCTCGCCCATCGGCGACAGCCCGCCGGTCCTGCTCGCCCTGGAGGCGTCGGTGCTGCTCGCCGGCGCCGACGGGGAACGCGAAGTCCCCCTCTGCGACTACTTCACCGGCTACCGGCAGAGCGTGCGCCGCCCCGGCGAGCTGATCCGCGCCGTACGCGTCCCGCTGCCGCTGTCGCCCGTCACGGCCTTCCACAAGATCGCCAAGCGGCGGTTCGACGACATCTCCAGCGTGGCCGTCGCCTTCGCCCTCGACATCCAGGACGGGACCGTCAGCAAGGCGCGCATCGGCCTGGGCGGCGTGGCCGCCACCCCGATCCGCGCCCTCGCCACCGAGGCCGCCCTGGAGGGCAGGGCGTGGACGGCCGAGACCGTCCAGGCCGCGGCCGAGGTGCTCAGGACCCAGGGCACCCCCATGGACGACCACCGCGCCAGCGCCGGCTACCGCTCCGCCATGCTCGGCCAGAGCCTTCTCAAGCTGTACGCCCAGACCACCGAGGCGGTTTCTTCGTGAGCCAGTTGTCCCAGCGCCCCGAGAAGCCCGCCGTCGGACTTCCCCTGCCGCACGAGAGCGCCAACCTGCACGTCACCGGCGCCGCCCTCTACACCGACGACCTGGTCCACCGCACCAAGGACGTCCTGCACGCCCACCCGGTCCAGGTGATGAAGGCCCACGGCAGGATCACCGCCCTGCGCACCGGGGCCGCGCTCGCCGTGCCCGGCGTGGTCCGCGTGCTGACCGCCGCCGACGTGCCCGGAGTCAACGACGCCGGCATGAAGCACGACGAACCCCTCTTCCCCGACACGGTCATGTTCCACGGCCACGCCGTCGCATGGGTGCTCGGCGAGACCCTGGAAGCGGCCCGGCTCGGTGCGGCGGCCGTCGAGGTGGAACTCGACGAACAGCCCTCGATCGTCACGCTGGCGGAGGCGATCGCCGCCGAGAGCTTCCACGGAGCCCGGCCCATGATGGTGGCCGGCGACGTCGACGCCGGATTCGCCGACTCCGTCCACGTGTTCACCGGCGAGTTCCAGTTCTCCGAACAGGAGCACTTCTACCTCGAGACCCACGCGGCGCTCGCCCACATCGACGAGGCCGGGCAGGTCTTCGTCCAGAGCAGCACCCAGCACCCCTCGGAGACCCAGGAGATCGTCGCCCACGTCCTCGGCCTGCACAGCCACGAGGTGACCGTGCAGTGCCTGCGCATGGGCGGCGGCTTCGGCGGCAAGGAGATGCAGCCGCACGGCTTCGCGGCCGTCGCCGCCCTCGGCGCCCGGCTCACCGGCCGGCCCGTCCGGGTCCGCCTCAACCGGACCCAGGACCTGACCATGTCGGGCAAGCGGCACGGCTTCCACGCCGCCTGGAAGATCGGCTTCGACGCCGAAGGCCGCATCCAGGCCCTGGACGCCACCCTGACGGCGGACGGGGGCTGGAGCCTGGACCTGTCCGAGCCGGTGGTGGCCCGCGCCCTCTGCCACATCGACAACACCTACTGGATCCCCCACGCCCGCGTCGCCGGCCGCATCGCCAAGACCCACAAGGTCTCCAACACCGCCTTCCGCGGCTTCGGCGGCCCCCAGGGCATGCTCGTGATCGAGGACATCATGGGCCGGTGCGCGCCGCTGCTCGGCCTCGACCCGACGGAACTGCGGGAACGCAACTTCTACCGGGAGGGCCAGCACACCCCCTACGGGCAGCCGGTCACCCACCCCGGACGGATCTCCGCCGTCTGGGAGCAGGTCAAGGAGAACGGCGGCCTGGCCGACCGGCGGCGCGAGATCGCCGCCTTCAACGCCGCGCACCCGCACACCAAGCGGGCCCTCGCGCTCACCGGCATCAAGTTCGGCATCTCCTTCAACCTCACCGCCTTCAACCAGGGCGGCGCACTCGTGCTGATCTACAAGGACGGCTCGGTCCTGATCAACCACGGCGGCACCGAGATGGGCCAGGGCCTGCACACCAAGATGATCCAGGTGGCCGCGACCGCCCTGGGCATCCCCCTGCACAAGGTGCGGCTGGCACCGACGCGCACCGACAAGGTGCCCAACACCTCCGCCACCGCCGCCAGCGCCGGCGCGGACCTCAACGGCGCGGCCGTGAAGAACGCCTGCGAGCAGCTGCGCGCCCGCCTGCTGGAGGTGGCCGGCACCCAGCTGGGCGTCAACGCCCCGGACGTGCGCATCGTCGACGGCGTCGCCCGCGCCCTGGGCAGCGACCGGGAACTGGCCTGGGACGACCTCGTGCGCACCGCCTACCTCCAGCGCGTCCAGCTCTCGGCGGCCGGCTTCTACCGCACCGAGGGGCTGCACTGGGACGCGAAGGCCTTCCGGGGATCGCCGTTCAAGTACTTCGCCCACGGGGCCGCCGCCACCGAGGTGGAGGTGGACGGGTTCACGGGCGCGTACCGCATCCGCCGGGTGGACATCGTGCACGACGTCGGCGACAGCCTGTCCCCGATGATCGACATCGGCCAGGTCGAGGGCGGCTTCGTCCAGGGCGCGGGCTGGCTGACCCTGGAGGACATGCGCTGGGACACCGGCGACGGCCCGAACCGCGGCCGGCTGCTCACCCAGGCCGCCAGCACCTACAAGCTGCCGAGCTTCTCCGAGATGCCCGAGGAGTTCCACGTCACGCTGCTGACGAACGCCACCGAGGAAGGGGCGGTCTACGGCTCGAAGGCGGTCGGAGAGCCCCCGCTGATGCTGGCGTTCTCGGTGCGCGAGGCACTGCGGCAGGCCGCCGCGGCCTTCGGACCCGCCGGGGCCGCCGTGGAACTCGCCTCCCCGGCGACCCCGGAAGCGGTGTACTGGGCGATCGAGGCGGCCCGCGCCGCCGGGACCCCCCGGCCCGTCGGCACGAGCGCCCTGAGCAATGCCTGACCTCACCTGGGTGGCCGCGGTCGCGCGGCTGCGGGCGCGCCGGGAACCCGGCGCGCTCGTCACCGTCGCGACCGTGCGCGGCCACGCCCCCCGCAAGGCCGGAGCCAAACTCGTCGTCGGACGGACCGAGACCTGGGGCTCGGTCGGCGGCGGCAACATCGAGGCCGTCGCCATCGACCGGGCCCGCGAGGTGCTCGCCACCCCCGGCGCGGAACCGGAACTGATGGAATTCGCCCTCAACGACAAGGTCACCGGCCGGCACGGCGTGCAGTGCTGCGGGGGAGCCGTCAGCGTCCTGCTCGAACCGCTGCCGGTGGTCCCGGCCGTGGCCGTCTTCGGGGTCGGGCACGTGGGACTGGAACTGGCCCGCATCCTGGCCCGCTTCGACCTCGACCTCCACCTGGTCGACACCCGCCCAGGCCAGCTCACCGACGACCGGCTCGGCGTGCTCGCGGACGCGGTGGCGCAGGTCCACGTCCACCACACCCCGCTGCTCCCCGAGGAGGTCCTCGCCGAACTGGCCCCCGGCACCCACGTCCTGATCATGACCCACGACCATGCCGAGGACGCCGCCCTGTGCGACGCCGCCCTGCGCACCCCGGGCCTGGGCACGATCGGCCTGATCGGCTCGGCCGCCAAATGGGCCCGGTTCCGCCACCGCCTGTCCACCGAGGGCGGCCACGACGAGGCGGCGATCGACCGGATCAAGACCCCGATCGGCCTGACGGAGATCACCGGCAAGGAACCCGCCGCGATCGCGGTCGGCGTCGCCGCGGACCTCCTGCGCACCTTCGAACGCGAAAGGGCCTGACCCCTTCAGGAGAGCTGCTCCATCATCCGCCGCCCGTAGGCCCGGCTGACCTTGACGACGGCCATCAGCATGCCCACCAGCAGGATCACGGAGAGCACGGGCACGAGGTCGACCGGCAGGGTGTACGCCATGACCACGCGGGCGGTGGAGTCGATCAGGAAGGAAGCACCCCAGGCCACCGACATCCAGCGCATCACGCTCCGGAAGCGGGCGTGCCGCTCCCAGTGCGCGTGCCAGGTGCCGGCCGTCTCCTCCGGCAGCATCCTGACCATCGTGGCGAACATGAAGGGGCGCTTCGCGAACAGGGTGGCGATCATCCACAGGCCGAGCAGGCCCGTCAGGTAGCTCTCCCGGGCCAGCAGCAGGCGGGCGTCCCCGGTGACGAGCGTGATGGCGGTCCCGCAGGCCATGACGCTCAGGGTGAAGAGGGCGACCGTGGGGACGCGGCGCTCCCTCGCCATCCGGAGGACCAGCCGGGCCAGCGGGAGGGCGCCGCTGACGAGCAGGGAGAGCCACTGGCCGAGGCCGGCCGCACGCAGCCCGTAGTAGAGGCCGAGCGGCACGCCGACCTCCATGAAAGCCGTCCGGACCAGCTCCGCCTTCGGGTCCTTCGCGCCCTTCGCCGTGATCACCGTGTGCTCCCCGCCCTGTTCCCCGCTCTGCCGGACCGCTGCCCGGCCCGTCGTCCGGGTTCGACGCTACGGGGCGGGCGATCAGCGGCGTAAGGGAGTTGTGAGCACAGCCGGGGTGGAGAAAACTGCACCCCTCGCGGCCGCGTCCGCCCCTCAGTCCTGCGGGGCGTTCAGGTAGGACAGCACCGCCAGCACCCGGCGGTTGTCACTGGTGTCCTGCGTCAGCTCCAGCTTGGTGAAGATGCTCGCCGAGTGCTTGCTCACGGCGCTGTCGCTCAGGTGCAGCTCCTGCGCGATGCCCGTGTTGGACCGCCCCTGCGCCATCAGCTCCAGCACCTGGAGCTCGCGCCCGGTCAACGCGGCCAGCGGACCCGTGCGTTCGCCCCGCGCCACCAGCTTGGAGATCACCTCCGGGTCCATCGCGGTCCCGCCGCCGGCCACCCGGCGCAGGGCGTCGGCGAACTCCTCGTCGCTGAACACCCGGTCCTTGAGCAGGTAGCCGATGCCGCCCCGGCCGTCGGCCAGCAACTCGCGCGCGTACAGCTGCTCCACGTGCTGCGACAGCACCAGGACGGGCAGCCCCGGTATCGCGCGGCGGGCCGCGAGCGCGGCCTGCAGCCCCTCGTCGGTGAAGGTCGGCGGCAGGCGTACGTCGACCACCGCGAGGTCGGGCCGGTGCAGCGTCAACGCCCGCGACAGCGCGGGGCCGTTGTCGACGGCCGCGACGACCTCGAACCCGTACGACTCCAGCAGCCGCACCAGTCCTTCCCTCAGCAGGAACTGGTCCTCGGCGAGGACAACACGCACGGCAACTCCATGGTCACGAGGGTCGGGCCGCCCACGGGGCTGCTCACGAACAGTTCTCCGTCGAATGTACCCAGCCGCCGGCGCACGCCCGAAAGGCCCGTCCCCGCGGCCGGGTCGGCCCCGCCCCGGCCGTCGTCGGCCACCGTGATCCGCAGTACCCCGTCGGAGTGGCGCAGGCCGATCCGCACCCTGGAGGCCCCCGCGTGCTTGGCGGCGTTCGCGAGCACCTCACACACGGCGAAGTACGCGCAGGCCTCCACCGGTGCCTCCGGCCGGCCGGGGACGTCCACCGTCACCTCGACGTCCAGCGGGTGGTCGAGCGCCAGCGCGCGCACCGCGTCGCCCACGCCCCGCTCGGCGAGGACCGGGGGATGGATGCCCCGCACCAGGTCCCGCAGCTGGGACAGGGCCGTGGACGACTGCCGGCGGGCCTCGGCCACCAGCTCGCGCAGCTCCGGGGCCTCCTCGCCCAGCCGCCGCTCGACCAGCCGCAGTGTCATCCCGATCGCCACCAGGGTCACCTGGGCCCCGTCGTGCAGGTCCCGTTCGATCCGGCGCAGCTCGGCCGCCTGCACGCCGGTGGCGTCCGCCCGGGTCTCCGTCAGCCGCTCCACCTCCCGCGTCAGCCGCGCGTTCCGGGTCGGCCGCAGCAGCAGCACCGCGAACCGGGCGTGCGCCCGCAGCGCGTGGGGGACCGCCCACGACACCGCCGCGAACAGCGCCGCGCCCACCGGGACCGCCGCCCACGGGTGTGCAACCAGGACCCCGCCGCCCGGCAGCCGCAGCAGAGCCGCGTCCCAGAAGCCGTACGGGCCCCTGCCGCGGGTCACCAGGTCCAGCACGCCCGGCACCACGAGCCCGAACAGCGCGACACCGGCGAGGGCCGACGGGACGGCCAGCAGCACCGCGCTCACCACCGGGTTGGCCGCCGCCCACAGCAGGTCCCGCCACACCGCCGGATCGTGCGCGGTGTGCCGCACCAGCTGCAACTGCCGTACCAGGTACGGCGTCCGGTACAGCCGCCGCCCGTAGCGGTGGAAGCCGTCCGCACCGCGCCGCACCGGCTCGGGCGCGGGCCGGTAGGGCGCCGGGACCTCCACCCCGGCCAGGCTCCCGGCCATCCGCCGGGCCGCCATGACGAAGGGCCGACAGGACTCCACGGCCTTCGGGAAGAGCACCACGAGCCCGGTGCACACACCGGCCACCAGCGCCGCCACCTGTACGAGGGCCAGCGCCGCGCCCACCATCGCCAGCAGCGACAGCAGCACGCAGGCCCCCAGCAGCCGCAGCCGCCGGCCCGGCTCCCACCCGGGGCCCGCCGCCGGCGGCGCCACCCGGCGGCCCAGCAGCGACCGCGTCCAGCGCCCGTGCACCCACAGCGCCGCCGGGCCCACCGTCACCCCGGCCACCAGCGCCACCAGCCCGGCCCCGGCCACCGCCGCGACCCCGCCCCACGCCGTTCCCGGCGCGGCGGAGCCCCAGGCCGCGCGGCACAACGCCCCGCCCAGCCCGTACAGCCCACCGGCCACCGCCGCGACGGGCAACGCCGCCACCGGCACCCCGACGAACGGGTCGAGCAACAGGAACGCCAGGTCCCGCCCGGTCGCGGGATCCCGCCGCGCCTGGCGCGCCCGCCGGCGGCGCGCCACCGCGCCGGGGGAGGAGTGCAGCCGCCTGCCGTCGCGGTAGAGCCCGTCCTCACGGGGCCGGGGCTCCGGCGGCTCCGGCAGGTAGGGATCGCCGACGGGGGCGTCCGACCACCGCCCGGCCAGCACCCGCCGCCACCGCGGCAGCCACCGCAGCAGTCCCGGCGGCGCCCCCAGCCCCACGGCCACCCCGGCCGGCAGGGCCACCACCGCCCCGAACACCCCCAGCAGCACGAGCACGACACCCCGCCCCGCTGCCACCACACCCGCCCACAGCCCCACCAGGAGCCCGGCCGGCCCCCCACGTCGTTCTTCCCGGGCGGCGATCGAAGCGAGCATCGGGCCAGTCTCGCACGGGGGTTCGACGGCAGGCCGCCGAGGCGCTGCGCCCGCCGATGGAAAATCCTCGTTCAACAGGGCTCCCCGCAGGCATCATTGCGGTCGACCGCCCCAGGGCGCACACGATCGACCCGCTTCCAGAAAAGGGTGCCTCATGCCGATTCCGCGCAGGACGTTACTGACCGGCTCGACCGCCGGGGCGGCCGCCGCCGTCGGGGGTGCGGGGAGCGCCCGGGCCGCCGAGCGGCCGGCGGACGCCGCCTCGCCCCTGCTGCAGCGCACGCCCAGCCGGATCGGGGTGCCCGGAGTGGCCGGACTGCACCTGCAGTTCGGGGCGGACCCGGCCACCGAGATGACCGTCTCCTGGATCAGCCCCCAGTCCGTCCGGCGCCCGCGGGTCCACCTCGGCTCACCGGACGGCGGCGGCTCCGGGCACGCGGTCGACGCCGAGACCCGCACCTACCGTGACGAGCTCTCCCGGCGGGAGGTCTACGTCCACCACGCCCGCGTCACCGGACTGCGCCCCGACACCACCTACCTGTACTCGGCCGGACACGACGGCGCCGCGCAGGAGACCGGGTCGTTCACCACGGCTCCGCGCGGCCGCTCCGCGTTCACCTTCACCAGCTTCGGCGACCAGGGCACGCCCAACCTGCGCCGCTCCCTCACGTGGCCCACGCCCGACGCACCACCGCCGCTCGGCCACTTCCCGCTCTACACCAGCACCCAGGGCGGCACCGAGGCCTCCGCCGACATCGTGGCGGCGGTGGAACGGGTCGCCCCGCTGTTCAACCTGGTCAACGGCGACCTCTGCTACGCGGGCGTGGCCGGTGCCATCGGCGAGGACCGCGTGGCGACCTGGGCCGACTGGTTCATCGGCAACAGCCGCTCGGCGCGGCTGCGCCCCTGGATGCCCTGCGTCGGCAACGGCGAGACCGAGAAGGGCAACGGCCCCCTGGGCCTGACCGGCTACCAGACGTACTTCACCCTGCCGGGCGCGGCCACCGCCACCGACGGCGGGACCCGCGGCCTGTGGTACGCCTTCACCGTCGGCGGGGTCCGCTTCATCAGCCTGGCCAACGACGACGTGGCGATCGTCGACACCGGCGACATCTATCTGCGCGGCTACTCCGGCGGTGCCCAGCGCCGCTGGCTGGAACGGGAACTGAAGGCGGCGCGGGCCGACACCGGCGTCGACTGGATCGTCGTCTTCATGCACCACCCGATGATCTCCAGCCACCGCAGTGGCGGGAGCGACCTCGGAGTCCGTCAGGAATGGGGTCCGCTCTTCGACGCGTACGGGGTCGACCTGGTGCTCTGCGGCCACGAGCACTACTACGAGCGGTCGCTCCCCGTCCGCGGCACCCTCCCCAACGACACCCGCACCCCGATCCCGGTCTCCACCCGCACCGACGTCGCCGACACCGGCAAGGGGACCGTCCACATGATCATCGGTGGCGGCGGCAACTTCGCCACCACCCAGGACGACCTGTTCGAGGAGCCCAAGGGCCGCGTCGTCGTCGACGTGAGCAAGGAGCCCCAGGGCCGCCACCGCACCCCGGTCTACCTCACCGAGGACGCCCCCTGGCGCGCCGTGCAGGACCGCGTCCACCCTCACGGCTTCGCCGCCTTCGACGTCGACCCGGGCACCCGCGGCTCCGGCCGCACCCGCATGCACGTCACGTACTACACCTTCGACGGCCCCTACGGGGAGCTGACCCCGGTGGACACCTTCACCCTGGAACGCCCCCGCGCGGACGCCCGGCCCTGACCGGACTCAGTGCTCGCAGAGGGAGAACTCCCGCTCGTAGAGCTGCTCGTTGTGTTCGGCGACGAAGAACTTGCGCTCGTGCATGAGCTGTTCGCGGTAGCCCTTCGCCTCCTCCAGGGTCATGGTGGAGGTCTCGGCCCAGGGCTGCTGCGGCGGCACGTCGGCGGTCGAGACGATCCGCTCGGACGGATCGACCAGGAAGAACGCGAGGATCTTCCGGTGGCCCGGACGGGTGGGGTCCGCGAGGCGGAACGCGCCGACGCGGTGCTGCAGCACGTTCGGGAAGGCCAGGCAGCGGCCGGCCGGGGTCGACGCCGAACCCAGTATCTGGTTCAGCGCGTCCTCGTTCTCCAGGCCGTAGACCTCGCGCATGCCGTCGTCGTCGTTCTGCTCGTAGTCCGGGTCGTCGAGCGCCGTGCGGAAGCTCAGCCGGCTCTCGGTGACGTTCTCGCTGTCCCAGTAGTAGATGCCGGTCGAGACGATCCGCTCGTTCAGCATCCCCTCGACGTGCCAGGAGCCGCCGGCGTACTCGGGCCGCTCCGGGGTGAGGTGGATGGTGGCCAGCTTCACGATGACCTGGAGGCCGCGGCCGCGCAGGTCGACCCGGTCGGCCGCCCCGGGCACCTCGGGCGCGGTGAACTCCGGCGCGTCCGGGACCACCGGCCGGCGGTCCTGCCACCACGTGTCGTGGGCGTCCCCCCACTCCTGGCGGGCTTCCGCGAAGGCCTTGTCGTCGGCGTAGTCGGCACGGTTCGGATACTGCGGCTCGTCCTCGTACCACCCGTAGGGATCGGCCTCGATGCGCCGGGGCCGCGGATGGCGCAGATCGGTGAGCACGTTCTCCAGCAGCGGACGCATGCGCGCGAACAGCTCCGGCAGCACGGCGGCCAGCTCGCGGTGGGCCTCCGGGTGGACGTTGTTGACGTACGAACGGAAGGAGACCCCGCCGTCCTCACCGACCTCGACGTCCGTGGGCAGCCACTGGAACTTCTCCGAGAACTCGTGCTTCGACCAACGGTCCGTCGGGTTCCGCCAGGCCTCTTCGGGCGCCCCGCTCACGCCCCGCACCAGGCAGAACAGCGAGGGGTGCACCAGGTCCAGCACCTGGCCGTCGGATCCCGGATGCCAGTCCAGCTCCGCCGCGGGCACCTCCTCCAGCACCCGCACCGCCTCCCGCAGCCGCGCCCCGAGCTCCTCTTCGACCAGCGCGTCCGACTGCCACACCCCGTCGACCCCGGACACCTCGACGCCGGTCCGCCCGTCCCGCAGCGCGGCGTAGTGCGCGAGTTCGTCGAGGACGTACCGCACCTGCGCCTCCGTGAGCCCCTGCTCCAGGGCCTCCCGCTTCCACCGGGCGACGACGTCGGCGTCCCGCATCTTCTCGAACCACCCGGCCTTCGCCCGGATGTGCGCGCTGCACCGCATCATCTCCAGTTCCCTCAGCGTTCGTGGAGTGGCGAACGATGTGGAACGCGAGGCTTGAAAGGGCAGCGGAAAGGCGGTCAGGCCGGACAATTCTCTTGATCCTCCGAGTCGGTGTGCGGTGGCCGGAACAATACTTCAGCGCACTGACACCGCCCCGGCCCGCCCGCCGCACCAGGAGCCCCAGGACCCCAGGACCCCAGGACCCTAGGACTTGCTCCACCCGGCCGTGGCGGAGTACGAGTCGACCAGGTCCACCACGAACACCAGGGTCGAGCCCGGCGGGATCAACGGCGAGGGCGACTGCTTCCCGTAGCCGAGGCGCGGCGGAACGATGATCTCGCGCCGGCCGCCGACCCTCATGCCGCGCACGCCCCGGTCCCAGCCCTTGATGACCTTGCCGCTGCCCAGGGCGAACTTGAACGGTTGGCCCCGGTCCCAGGAGGCGTCGAACTCCCTCCCGGTCTCGAAGGTCACCCCCACGTAGTGGACTTTGACCACCATGCCCGGCTTCACCTCGGGCCCGTCCCCGACGACCAGGTCCCGGACGGCCAGCTCGGCAGGAGCCTCACCCTCCGGAACGTGCACCACGGGCTTCGCCAGTTCACTCATGAACGGTCACGCTACCGGGGTTCAGCGCGTGAGGAAGCGGGTGGCGCCGACGTAGACCCGGCCGGTGGCACCGATGGGCTCCTCCCTGACGGGGTCGCCCGTTCGCGGAGAGTTGATCATCATGGGTTCGCCGTCGCGCGTCCCCGAGTAGATGCCGACATGGGTGACCGCGGTGCCGGCGGCGGGGCGGAAGGCGACGATGTCGCCGGGGCGGAGGTCTTCCGTACCGGTGACCCGCACCCCCGCCGCCGATCCCACGGGCACCTGCCCGCCGCCCGCGTCGAACTGCGGCTCGGCGTCCCTGGGGATCGTCACGCCGAGCGCGGAGTAGACCTGGCTGGTGAGGCCGGAGCAGTCGTAGCCGAATCCCGAGGTACCGGACCACAGGTAGGGCAGGCCCAGGAAGGCGCGGGCGGCGGCGACCACGTCGGCGCCGCTCGGCGCGGAGGGCACCCTCGCCAGGTCGCCGGCCCGGAAGAACACCCGGCCGCCGCCGGGGGAGTGGGCGGTGACCACCCCGGGCACCGGACCGGCCTCCACCGGGAAGGAGGTGTTGTACGAGTACTCGGCGACCTGCCCGGACCCGCGGCCGTCGAGCGCGGCCCGGGCGGTGGCGAAGCCCAACGCCGTGGGGCGGGCGACGCGTTCCTCGTGCGTACCGGCGGGCGGGCGCCGGTGCTCCGAGGTCAGTTGCCGGTCGGGGATCCAGCCGGGGTAGGCACCCCGCCCGGCCTGGTCCCTGGGGGTGGGCTGGCCGTGCACCCACACGTGGTCCCAGCGCAGGCCGTCGCGCCACTCGCTGCGGTCGACGGTCACCCGGATGCCGTGGAGGGCCTGGGTCTCCCCGGCGACGTCCCGCCGCTCGTCCAGGGACATGCCGGCCAGCCAGCCTCGGACGTCGGCGGGACGGGCGGTGGCCGGGGCGTCCACGGGGCGGACCTGTTCGGGGCTGACCCAGACCTGGGCGACCGCCACGTCGACGTAGCAGGTCGGGGCGGCGTCGCAGGGGCGCCGCGCGGCGCCGGGGGCGTCGGGGGCCGCGGTGGCCGGAGAGGAGAGGGCGAGGAAGGCTGCGGCAGTGGCCGTCAGGACGGTCTTCACGGAATACATGCGTCGATCCT
Source organism: Streptomyces sp. NPDC001594 (assembly GCF_042893675.1). Taxonomy (NCBI): domain Bacteria; kingdom Bacillati; phylum Actinomycetota; class Actinomycetes; order Kitasatosporales; family Streptomycetaceae; genus Streptomyces; species Streptomyces sp. NPDC001594. The sequence continues at coordinate 59,246 of NZ_JBIAVB010000014.1, forward strand.
GTCCAGGACGCGGGGACCGCGAACCCCGCCGCATCCCCGCCGGTACGGGGCGCCGGCGGCCCGCCCCCGCCGTGCCGGACGCCGCCGGGCCGGGTGTGCCCAGGACGGCCGGGGGTGAGGATGCGACGCTGGAGTGGGGGCCGCCGGCCGGGGCACCCCTCGGCGCGCGTGTCCCGGCGGCCCCACCGCGTGGATCCGGCCCACCGGGACCAGGGCCGCGCGACCGACCCGGAAGGCAGGTGCGTCCCATGCGCACGTCGACCCGTATCGCCGGTGCCCTCACCGGCCTGACCCTCACCCTCGGTGGTGCGGTCCTCGCCGCTCCCGGGGCCCGGGCGGACATCCCCGCCTGCACGCAGATGGCCGAACAGGCCGGTGCCACCGATTCCGCCTCCGCCTCGGCGGCTTGCGGCCGCGGCGTGACGGGGGACCTGCAGGGATGTGCGGCCGGGCTGACCGGGGCCGGAGTGGCGGGCGGCGCCGCGACCGCTGCCTGCCGGGCGGCGGCCCACGAACCGCGCTAAGGGGGCCTGTCCGGCGGACCATGCGCGCGGGTCGGCCGAGGGTGGGGGCGCGATGGCTCTCCGCGCCCGGGCCGTCACCGTCCGGGCGGGGCGCCCGGTCACGCCTCGCGGGCCCCGTGCCGAGCGCCCATCCTGAGGGGGAGGGCGCCGTCGTCGTGAGACCCGTCCTTCCCGAAGGCCGAACGAAGGCGCCTGAGAGAAGGAGGAAAGTCATGCGCATGCGAAGAATCCTGGGCCTCGCCCTGGCCGCGGCGACCCTGGCCGGCATGAGCGCCGTCGGCGCCGCGGCCGCCTCGTCTCCGAGCATCTCCCGGGACGACTGCACGGCCGCCGGCGGACACGTCGTCGCACGCCCCTACGCAGGCGAGACCTGCGCACTGCCTGACGGGACCACGCCGCCGATCACCTGACCGGGGAACCGCGAGACGGCGCCACAACAGCACGACCCAGGAGCCGACCGGCACAGCACTCGCCGGTCGGCTCAGTCGTGCGCGCCGACGACCCCGCGGGCGACTCCGCCGTTCGGCCCATCAAGGGCACCGGCCGCAGCGCCGAAGAGGACCAAGCGGAGTCGCCCCCACCCTCGCGTTCCGGTATGCCTCCGTGTCCCAGGCCGCCCCGACGACGGCGGTCCCGTACGCCGGCCGAGAGGCCCGGAGGAGATCCCGCATGCGCGCCGTCCCGCCCCAGACCGCCGTCACCACCGCCGTCCTCCTCCTCCTCGTCACGGCCACCGGCGCCCATCCCGCCGCAGCGGACCCGGACCACGACGGATCGGCCCTGGTCAAGGTCGCCGAGGGCGACCCGTACGCGAAGTGCGCCATCGGAGCGAGGTCCCCCGACAGCGTCGTCTACCCGGGCACCGAGGTCGAGCCGTACCTGTCCGTCGATCCGCGCGACCCCCAGCGCGTGGTCACGGTCTTCCAGCAGGACCGCTGGAACGACGGCGGCGCCCGCGGCCTGGCGGCCGGCTGGACCACGGACGGCCACACCTTCCACCGGAGCACGCTGCCGTTCAGCCTCTGTGCCCCCGGCGGCGCGGACTACGAACGGGCCTCCGACCCCTGGGCGAGCACCGGACCGGACGGCACCGTCTACGCGAGCGGCGAGGGCGTCGACTTCACCAGGAGCACGCGCAGCGCCCTCCTGGCCGTCACCTCCCGCGACGGCGGCCGCACCTGGCAGAACCTCACCACCACGCACGTCGACGAGGAGCCGTTCTTCAACGACAAGCCCTCGCTCACCGCCGACCCGGTCCGCAAGGGCACCGCCTACCAGGTCTGGAACCGCCTCGACAACGACCCGCCCGGCCCCAGCTCCCTCGACGGTCCCGGCTACATCTCCCTCACCCGCGACGGCGGCCGCACCTGGAGCAAGGCCCGGCCGTTCGTGACCACCAGCTCCGTGCCCAACACCCAGACCATCGGCCACCTGATCGTCGCCGACCGGCGCACCGGCACCCTGTACGACTTCTTCGACCGGATCACCTTGGCCGACGACCTCACCACCGTCGTCGAAGCCCGCTACGAAGTGGTCACCTCGACCGACGCCGGAGAGACCTGGAGCGCGCCGGTCACCGTGGCCCGGGACACCTCCGTACCGGAGGTCGACCCGAACGACCCCGCCAAGCCGCTGCGCGCCGCGGCCACCCTGCCGAGCCCTGCGGTCGACCCCGAGTCGGGCACGCTGTACATGGCCTACGAGGGCTCCGACTTCTCCGGCGGCACCTTCGACTCCGTCCAGCTCGTGCGGTCCACCGACGGCGGGCGCACCTGGGGGAGCCCGGAGCTGATCAGCCCCGAGGGTGTCCCGGCCTTCTCACCGTCGATCGCGGTCACCGAGCGGGGCACGGTCGCGCTCACCTACTACGACCTGCGCTTCCTGGAGCCCGGCAACACCACGACCCTGCCCACCGCCCACCAGCTGACCACCCTGCGGCACGGAAACCCGCGGCACCGCACCGAACGGCGGATCTCGCGGGTCTTCGACTGGCTGCAGGCACCGTTCGCCGGGGGCTACTTCCTCGGCGACTACCAGGGCCTGGCGGCGGACGGCAAGGGGGTCCGGGCGGTGCTCACCCAGACCCGCTCCGGCGCACCGCGCAACCGTACGGACGTGTACACCGGCAGCTTCCGCACCCCCTGACCGGCGGGCCGGCAGCGCCCCGCGGCACGTGGCTGCGGGGCGCCGTGCGGGAGTCAGTCGATCTGCTCGCCGTCGTGCGTACCGCCCTTGCAGACGTTGGCCGTCAGATCGGCCGTTCCGCCGCCCTGCTTGCACTCGGAAGGAGTGACGTAGGAGGGGGCGCCGTGGGTGGCGGCGGTGGCGGTGGCGGCACCTGAGAGGCCGAGTCCGGCGAGGGCCGCCGTGGCGGCGACGGCGGCGAGGCTTCTTCGAATGCGCATGTGGTTCCCCTTTCACGGATTGCCTCGATTGGGGCACTAGCCAGCTTGATCTTCACCCATTCGGGTGGCACGCCATGTTGCGCCGTTCGGGTGACAGTGCCGCCGGGTGCCAGGTCGGAGGCCGTTTCCCGGGCGTCCGGGCGTGGGAGTGCGCGGTCAGCCGGCCGGGCGGCCGAGCAGGACGCCGCGGCCCGCGGAGTAGCGGCGCAGCACCGGCCGGGGGACGTCGACCAACTCCTGCGAGGCGCCGTGCCAGCCCGACGGGTTGTGGATCGTGACGGCCAGCACCAGGTGCCCGCCGCGGTGGGGCGGCTCGGTGTCCCCGCTGCGGACGCCCGGGTGGACGGAGAGCATGGCGAGGCGGCCTGCGTGCAGCTGGGACACGACCTCCGACAGCGGGAGCCGGGGGCGGGATGCGGCGTGGAGGCCGAAGCGGTCCCGTCGGTGCGGGTGGCGCCCCAGCGGACGCCCAGCGCGGTGAGGACCTCGCGGACATGGGCGGCATCCGCTACCTCCGCGGCATCGACTCCATCCGGGACCACCTGGAAGCCCTCAACGACGACGTCAAGGAGGAGTTCCTCACCTTCGCGCCCGGCGGACCCAGACCCCTGCCAACATGGAGGCCTCGCGCCCGCTCAACCGCCGCCTCCTCTCCCGCGGCATCACGATGCGCACCGTCTACCTGGACAGCATCCGCCGCGACGCCCCCACCGCCGGCCACGCGACCTGGCCCACCGAGCAGGGAGCGCACATCTGCACGGTGCCGACCCTGCCCAACCGCATGATCGTCATCGACCGGCGCTCGGCCCTGATCGCCTCCGACTCCGACAGCACCGCCGACGGCGCCCTGGCCATCACGGGCCCCGGCGTGATCTCCCTGCTGTGCCGCCTGTTCGACCTCGTGCGGGACTCCGCCGAACCCTTCGGCGCCGCGCCCAGCGCCCCTCCGGCGAACTGACCCGGCAGCAGACCGAGGTCGTGCGCCTGATGGCGGAGGGCCGCACCGACGAGTCGATCGCCAACTGGGCTACCTCCCCCTCCCACCTCTGAAGGACCGCCCGAGCGCCGGCCGCCGCTCAGTCGTGCTCCTAGAAGAAGCCGAGCTTCTTCGGCGCGTACGAGACGAGGAGATTCTTCGTCTGCTGGTAGTGCTCCAGCATCATCTTGTGGGTCTCGCGGCCGATGCCCGACTGCTTGTAGCCGCCGAAGGCCGCGTGGGCCGGGTAGGCGTGGTAGCAGTTCGTCCAGACGCGGCCCGCCTGGATCGCGCGGCCCGCGCGGTAGGCCGTGTTGACGTCGCGGGTCCAGACGCCCGCGCCGAGGCCGTACGCCGTGTCGTTGGCGATGCGGACCGCGTCGTCGAAGTCGTCGAACGAGGTCACCGACACCACCGGACCGAAGATCTCCTCCTGGAAGATCCGCATCCGGTTGTCCCCCTCGAAGATGGTCGGCTGGACGTAGAAGCCGCCCGCCAGGTCGCCGCCGTGGTCGATCCGGCCACCGCCCGTGAGGATCTTCGCGCCCTCCCGCTGGCCGATCTCCACGTACGACAGGACCTTCCTCAGCTGCTCCGCCGAGGCTTGCGCGCCGATCATCGTGTCCGTGTCCAACGGGTGGCCCGGCACGATCAGTTCCGTGCGGGCCACCGCCGCGTCCAGGAAGTCGCCGTAGCGGCCCCGCTCGATCAGGGCGCGCGAAGGGCTCGTGCACACCTCGCCCTGGTTCAGCGCGAACATGGTGAAGCCCTCCAGGGCCTTGTCGCGCAGGTCGTCGTCCTTGGTCCAGATGTCGTCGAAGAAGAGGTTCGGGCTCTTGCCGCCCAGCTCCAGCGTGACGGGCTTCAGGTGTTCCGCCGCGTACTGCAGGATCAGCCGGCCCGTCGCCGTCTCCCCGGTGAAGGCCACCTTCGCCACCCGCGGGCTCGACGCCAGGGGCTTGCCCGCCTCCTCGCCGAACCCGTTGACGATGTTGACCACCCCGGGGGGAAGCAGGTCCGCCACCAGGCTCAGCCAGTAGTGCACGGAGGCGGGGGTCTGCTCGGCCGGCTTGAGGACCACCGTGTTGCCCGCGGCCAGGGCCGGGGCGAGCTTCCACACCGCCATCAGGATCGGGAAGTTCCACGGGATGATCTGCCCGACCACGCCCAGCGGCTCGTGGAAGTGGTAGGCGACCGTGTCCTCGTCCAGCTGGCTGAGCGAGCCCTCCTGCGCGCGCAGCGCCCCCGCGAAGTAGCGGAACTGGTCCACGGCCAGCGGGAGGTCGGCGGCGAGGGTCTCGCGGACCGGCTTGCCGTTCTCCCAGGTCTCCGCGACCGCCAGCGCCTCCAGGTGCTGCTCCATGCGGTCGGCGATGCGCAGCAGGACGCCGGCGCGCTCCGTGACCGACGTACGGCCCCAGGCCGGGGCCGCCGCGTGCGCCGCGTCCAGGGCGCGCTCCACGTCCTCCGCCGTACCGCGGGCGACCTCCGTGAAGGGCTGCCCCGTGACGGGGGAGGGGTTCTCGAAGTACCGGCCGCGCGCGGGCGGCACGTACTCCCCGCCGATGTGGTGGTCGTAGCGGGACGCGTACGCCATCAGGGCGCCCTCGGTACCGGGTGCGGCGTAACGGGCCATGCTGGTCCTCCCCTTGCCGGACGCCGACCGCCGTCGGCCGGCGCTCGGAAGGGAGGCTAGGGGCGCGCGGGTTGCGCGAACGTTGCACGGCCCGCGCCCGCGCCCGGCCTCGGCCTCGTGCCCGCGCCCTGGCCCGGCGCCGCGCCCAGCTCCGCGTCGAGGGACCGTACGCGGGCCAGCGCGGCGGGGCGGGCGTGTGGCGGGAGTGCCGTGGCCAGCGCCCGCCACACGGCCGGGTCCTCCGCGCCCCACGGGCTGCACACCCAGTCCGACAGCAGCCCCACGTCCGCCCGGGCGAGCACCGCCGCCCGCGCCTGGTCCTCGATCCGCCGCCGCAGCCGGACGATCCCCGGGGCCGAGGAGGCCGGCAGCAGCGGGCCCGGGTAGCGGGTGAGGGCGGCCGAGACGGCGCCCGCCGCCAGGTGCCGGGTCACGGCGGCGAAGTCCGCCTCCAGGGGGACCGCCGTGCGGTACGGGCGCGAGAGCAGGATCCCGGCGCCCAGCACGGCCCGCAGCCGCGACATCTCGGCCCGCAGGGTCACCGCCGCCACCGACCCCTCCTCGTACAGGGCGTAGGCCAGTTCGTCCCCCGTCAGCCCTTCCGGGTGCTGCGCCAGCAGGGCCAGGATCTCGCTGTGCCGCCGCCCCAGCGCGATCCGCCGGCCGCCGAGCACCAGCAGCGCCTCGTCCCGGCCGAGGGCGGTGAGCGTGTCGGGGGCCGCCGCGCCCGGAGCGGGCTCCAGCAGCGCCAGCTGGGCCTCGGCGGCCCGGGCCACGGCCTGGACGAAGGCCAGCGAGTGCGGGTGGGCCAGCCCGTCGCCGCCAGTGATGTCCACGGCGCCCAGCACCCGGCCGGTGCGCGGGTCCCGGACCGGGGCCGCCGCACAGGTCCACGGGTGCACGCGGCGGCTGAAGTGCTCCGCGCCGAAGACCTGGACGGGTTCCCCCAGCGCGACCGCCGTACCCGGGGCGTTGGTCCCCATGGCCGTCTCCGCCCAGCGCGCACCCGGCACGAAGCCCAGCCCCTCGGCCCGGCGCAGGGTGGCCGGCTCCCCCTCCACCCACAGCAGCCCGCCCCGCGCGTCGCACACCGCCAGCAGATGGGCCCCGTGCGCCGCGAACGCCCCCACCAGGTCCCGGAACAGCGGCATCACCCGGGCCAGCGGGTGCCGCTCCCGGTACGCCAGCAGCTCCGGCTCGGCCGCTCCAGCCGGGGCGCGCACTCCGGGCTGACCCGGGCCCGCGCGCAGCGCCGCCAGGACTTCGCGATCACCGCCCGGACCGGCGGCTCCATCCGCCCGTCCCGGGTGAAGGCCTCGTGCGCCCGCCGCAGGACGCGCGTGCGCTCGACGGGATCGGCCCCTCCCGGCAGCGCCAACGACGGATCGCCCATGTCACCCTCCCGGGGGCCGTGGTGCCGCGGTACGCGGAGCGCCCCCATCGTGGTGCGGGTCCCCGGCCCCGGCAAGGGCCGCGTCGGCCAGTCCGTGACGGAACCCGGCCGGGAACGCACCGCCGCTGCGGCGCGTTGTACGGCGAGGAAGCGGATCAATCGGCCGCCGACAGCGGCAGGGGGAACAAGCACATGAACGACACCACCACCACGGCGCGGGTCGCGGCGGTCAGCAGCAACGGCGCCTACTCCTTCACGAAGCCGAACCGGGAGAGCATCACCCTGCTCACCGGTCTCGGCGTCGAGGGAGACGTGCACGCGGGCGTCACGGTCAAGCACCGTTCGCGCGTGGCCCAGGACCCGACGCAGCCCAACCTCCGGCAGGTGCACCTCATCCACCGCGAGCTGTTCGACGAGGTCGCCCGGGCCGGATTCAGCGTCGCGCCCGGCCAGCTCGGGGAGAACGTCACCACCGAGGGCATAGACCTCCTGGCCCTGCCGAAGGGCACCCTGCTGGGCATCGGCGAGCGGGCGGTCGTCGAGGTGACGGGCCTGCGCAATCCGTGCCCGCAGATCAACGCCTTCCAGGACGGACTCCTCAAGCAGGTCGTCGGCCGGGACGAGGAGGGCCGGGTGGTCCGCAAGGCCGGGATCATGGGCGTGGTCCAGCAGGGCGGCAGGGTCCGCCCCGGCGACTCCATCACGGTCACGCTCCCGTCCCTGCCGCACATACCGCTCGAACGCGTCTGAGGGAGCCGCCCGGCTCGGCGGCGGGCGCGTCAGTAGTAGTCGCGCATCAGGGCCGTCGCCCACTCCGGCTGGTGGACCCCGCCCCGCGGGCCGAACTCCTCCATGTACGGCTTGAGGTCGAGCACCGGCGTGCCGTCCACCGCGTCCAGGCCCTCCACGTGCACGTCGAGGCCCTCGACCCGCACCACCCGGCACCTCGAGACGCCGAGCCGGTTGGGCCGGTTCTTCCCCCGCTGGGCGAAGATCCCGACCAGCGGCCAGTCCCGGTTCCCCCGAGGATGCCGGGAGCCGGTCTCGATCTTCTCCGGCGGTACCCGGTCGAAGTGGTAGACGACCTCGACGTGCGAGAAGTCCTCCAGCCCGTAGAGGGCCTCAGGCCCGAACAGGCCGGCGTCCAGCCGGATCACGGCCCGTTCCCGCCCCCAGTCGTCGTCCACGACTTCCGCCCGGCCGCCCACGACCACGCCCACCGGCATCGACTCGACCACCATGCCGTTCCCCGTTCCTCATTCGCCGTTTCCGTCCGTGTGTCCGTCTTCAGACCGGCCGTACGGCGACGCGGTCCAGCGCCTCCAGCAGGCCGGACACACCGGGCAGCCCGTCCGCCGCCTCGTGGGGCACCGCCAGCACCCCGCCGGGCTCCTCGTCCAGCAGCACGAAGGCGGCGTCGCCGGTCCGGGCCACCAGCGACCAGCCGGGCCCGTCCGCCCGGAAGGTCCGTACGCCCTCGCCCGCGAAGGCCGACCGGACGCGCCCCGGCGGAGGCGGCTGCCGGGTGTAGTCCAGCGCCTCCCGCAGCGCCCGAGCCAGCCCCGGGTGCGCGGCGGCGGCGGCCCCGCCGTCCTCCGCCACGCGCTCGCGCCAGTCCGCCCACTCCCGGGCGATCTGGTCCGCGCCCAGCCGCCGCTGCACCGGCCCCCAGGTCTCCGCCGAGGGCGGCGTCAGCGGCACCCGCCCGGTGCCGTCCGCGCCCCGCTCCGGATCGTGCGGGGCGGGGATGCCCGGCGTGGACACGGTCAGCTCCAGCGGCCAGCCCGCCAGCGACAGCACGACCGACCGCTCGTCCGGCGACAGGTCGTACTCCATGCCGCAGTCCCAGGAGGCGATGGCGGCGGCCACGAGCGAGACGTCGTCCACCACGACCGTCCACCGGGCGCCCTCCTCGTCCTGGCCGAGGACGAGCCCGTACCCCTCCGCGGTGGGCGCCACGCCCAGCAGCCCGCAGGCCTCCGGGAAGTCGTCGCCGAGCAACGTCGGGAACTGCGTGGGGGTCAGCAGTACGGCACTCAGCACGTACAGCGAGCCCCCGCCCTCCTCGTCCGACATCTGGCCTCCCGATCGCAGTTCCGTCGGCGCACCCTAACCAGCCGGTAACTCGCACGTCGAGCCCCGGCGGGCGGCGATTTTCAAGCCCGCTACCTGCACGTAGAGTTGGCCACCCGCCACAGAAAGGGAGACCGGTGCAGCGTTACGACCGGCTGAAGGAGATCCTCCGGCTCGACCCCGAGAAGGACTTCCTCGCCATCTACCGGCTCACCGCCACCTACGAGTTCCCCTGGGACTTCAGCCGCGCCCTGGAGCTCGCCCTCTTCCGCACCTACGCGGTCCCGAGCATCGGCAGCCTGCTCGCCGAGACCGGGGAGTTCACCGAGCGCCCCCAGAAGCGCTACGACGACACCGCGCTGCTCCTCGACGCGGTCGTGGAGCACGGCTTCGACCACGACACGGCCCGCACCGCGATCCGCCGCGTCAACCAGATGCACCGCAGCTACGACATCTCCGACGACGACATGCGCTACGTCCTGTGCACGTTCGTGGTGATTCCGTCGCGCTGGATCGACGCCTACGGCTGGCGCCCGCTGACCCACCACGAGCGCCGCGCCTGCGCCCGCTACTACGCGACCCTCGGCAAGCACCTGGGCATCAAGGAGGTCCCGGACTCCTACGAGGAGTTCGAGACCACCCTCGACGCCTACGAGAAGGCCCACTTCGGCTGGGACGAGGGGGGCCGCGCGGTCGCCGACTCCACCCTGGGCCTGATGGCCTCCTGGTACCCGGCGCCCCTGGCCCCCGCCGTGCTCCGCGCGAGCCGCGCCCTGCTGGACGAGCCGCTGCTCGACGCCTTCCGGTACGAGCGGCCCCACCCCGCGCTGAGCCGCCTGGTCCACGGCGCCCTGCGGCTGCGCGGCCGCGCGGTACGGCTGCTGCCGCCGCGGAAGACCCCGCACTACGCGCGCCAGAACCCGGAGATCAAGGGCTACCGGCACGGCTACGACGTGGGCGAACTCGGCACCTTCCCGGTGCCCGGCGCCGGCGGCTGCCCCGTGCCCCACCCCCGCCGCCCGGCCGGGGCGGAAGCCCAGCCTCCGGCGTAGCCCCCGGCCCGGCGGGACACCGGCGCGCGTGCCGACGTGAAAAGCGGGACGGAGCGGCCGTTCAGGCGCGGCGGACGGCCAGGGCCAGGAAGCGGGCGTCCTCGTCCGCGTACGAGGTCATCTCCCAGCCGGAACCGGACAGCAGCGGGCCGAGGTTGTGCTCGGCCCGCAGATCGTCCGGCGTCAGCTCACGGCCGTGGCGCGCGGCCAGCGCGGCTCGCCCGATCGGGTGAAAGAGCGCGAGCCGGCCGCCGGGGCGGACCACACGGGCGAGCTCGCGCAGGTCCGCCGCCGGTTCGGGCAGGTGCGCGATGAGCCCGGCGGCGAACACCGCGTCCAGGGCCCCGTCGCGCAGCGGCAGCCGCGCCACGTCCGCCCGCAGCAGCGTTCCGTCCGCCTCCCGCCCCGACCGCCGGGCCGCGGCCAGCATCCCCTCGGTGAGGTCCACGCCGATCACCGTCCCGGCGGCTCCGACGGCCGCGCGCAGCGGGGTCATCGCCCGCCCGGTCCCGCACCCCGCGTCGAGCACCCGCTCGCCGGGCCCGACGCCGAACTCGGCGACGGCCGTCGCGAACGCGGGCCCGTCCGCCGGGAACTTCTCGTCCCAGGCCTCCGCCCGCGCCCCGAAGAACTCCTGCACGCGCGTGTGGTCCTCGCTCATACGGTTCTCAGTGCTCATGCCCCCATGATTCCGCACCCGACGTGGCCCGTGTGCAAGCTGTTGTCCGCCGCGGTCGCAGATGAACGTATGTCTGTCATATTCCAGCAGTTCCAGCGGCTTTCGAAATGCGCCCCGTGTTCGTCCCCTCACCCGGACTAGCGTCCCGTGGCCATGGGACACCTGGACCACGCCGCCTATGGCTGGCTGACCCCCGCGCTGTCGTACGTGATGGCCTCGATCGGCGCCGCCCTGGGCCTGCGCTGCACCGTCCGCGCGCTCGCCGCGACGGGCCCCTCCCGCCGCAACTGGCTGCTCACCGCGGCCTCGGCCTTCGCCACCTGCATCTGGACGATGCACTTCATCGCCATGCTGGGCTTCCACATCACCGGCACCGAGATCCACTACGACGTGCCGTTGACCCTCCTGAGCCTCCTCGTCGCCGTCCTCGTCGTCGGTGCCGGGCTCTTCGCCGTCGGCTACGGCAAGGACCACGGCCGCTCCCTGGTCCTCGGCGGCCTCACCACCGGTCTCGGCGTCGCGAGCATGCACTACCTCGGCATGGCGGCCCTGCGCCTGCACGGGAAGGTCAGCTACGACCCGCTGATCGTCGGGATCTCCGTCGCCATCGCCGTCGTCGCCGCCACCGCCGCGCTCTGGGCCGCCCTCCACATCAAGGCGCCGCTGGCGGTGACCGGCGCGTGCCTCCTCATGGGCGCGGCCGTCAGCAGCATGCACTACACCGGGATGATGGCCGTCGGCGTCCGCGTGACCCCCTCGGCCGAGGCGCTGCCCGGGGCCACCGCGCTCCAGTTCATCTTCCCCCTCGCGGTCGGGCTCGGCTCTTACCTCTTCGTCACCGCCGCCTTCGTGGCCCTGTCCCCGACGGGCGACGACCGGGCGGTGCCGGTGCCAGTGCCCGGCCGGGCCGCGACCGCCGCTCCCGCACCCGCGCGCGCTTCCGGGTCCCTGCCCGGTCCGCCGCCCGGTCCCGTTCCGGCGCGGGCCCCCGCCCCGGGGTACGCGCCGCGCGCGGGCCGGCCGCCGGCGGACCGGGCCGCCCCCACCTCCCACTGAACCCGCGCCCCGCCCACACGTACCGCCCCGGAACGAGGAGCCCATGCGCACACCCCGCAGAAGACCGGACCCGGTCGGGCCGCGGCCGCCCGCGCCCCCGCCGCGCGGCCGCCGCGCCCACGCCGGTGCCCCCGCCGAGGAGGCGGCCGCGCCCGGGAGCGCCGGGTCGGGGGCCGGCGGCGGGCACCCGGTGAGGCCCGGGTTCCGGCTGCGGCCCGCCACCGTCCGGGCGAAGATCGTCTCGCTGCTGATGGTCCCGGTGGTCTCCCTGCTCGCCCTCTGGGGCTTCGCCACCGTCAGCGCCGCCCAGGACATCGTCCGCCTCGGCCGGGTGCGGCAGGTCGACGCCGCGATACGCACGCCCGTCGCCGCCGCCCTCACCGAGGTCCAGGCCGAACGCCGCGCCGCCGTCCGGTACCTGGCCGACCCCGCCTCCGACCAGGTGGCCGCCCTTCAGGAGCAGGCCCGGCGGACCGACGCGGCCGTCCGGCGGCTGCGCCTCGGCGACCGCCACACCGTCGCCGACACCGGTGACCACCGCGCCGACACCGTCGCCCGGCTCACCGCCTTCGTCGCCGACGCGGACGCGCTCGGCTCCGCCCGCAAGGACATCGCCGACCGGCGTGCCACCCCCGACGGGGCCTACGAGACGTACACCCGCGTCGCCGACTCCGCCCTGGCGGTCGAGGGCGCCCTGTCCGGCGGCGCGCGCCCCGAGCTCGGCGCCGACGCCCGGGTCCTGCTCGACTTCGCCCGGGCCGCCGAACTCCTCTCCCGCGAGGACGCGCTGCTCGCCCTGCCGGGCGCCCGCGACCCCGACGCGCAACGCCGCCTGACGGCCGCCGTCGAAGCCCGCCGCGCCCTCACCGCGGCCACCGCCGGGGACCTGCCCCCGGGCCGGCGGGCGGAGTGGGAGGCGGTGGCGCGGAGCGCGGCGTACACCGAGCTCACGGCCGCCGAGGACAAGGCGCTGACCCCGACGGCCCCGGGCGCCGGGGCCTCCGGGGCCTCAGGGACTTCCGGGTCGGGGACCGCCGGTGGCGCCGGGGCCTCCGCCTCCGCCGCCAAGGACTCCCGTGGGACGCCGCCGGGTTGGGACGGGGCGTACACGAGCGTCGCCGGCTCCCTGCGCGAGATCCGGCAGGCCGCGCGCGCCGAGACCGCACCGCGCGCGGACCCCCTCACGGAGACCGCCCTCAGCCCGGCCGGGGCCGCCGTGCTGCTGGGCCTGGCCGCCGTCGCCGTCACGCTCGTGATCTCCGTGCGCATCGGCCGGTTCCTGGTCGTCGAACTCGTCTCGTTGCGCGACTCCGCCCTGGAGATCGCCCACCGCAAGCTCCCGCAGGCCATGGACCGGATCCGCGCGGGCCGCTCGGAGGAGATCGACATCGAGGCCGAGGCCCCGTCCGGGCCGCCCGCCGAGGACGAGATCACCCAGGTCGGCGAGGCCCTGTCCACCGTCCACCGGGCCGCGCTCAGCGCCGCCGTGGAACGGGCCGAACTCGCCGACGGGGTCAGCGGGGTCTTCGTCAACCTGGCCCGGCGCAGCCAGGTCCTGGTCCACCGGCAGCTCAGCCTGCTCGACTCGATGGAGCGCCGGGCCGACGATCCGGCCGAGCTCGGCGACCTCTTCCGGCTCGACCACCTCACGACCCGGATGCGCCGCCACGCCGAGAGCCTGATCATCCTCTCGGGCGCCGCCCCCGGCCGGGCCTGGCGGACGCCCGTGCCGCTGACGAACGTGGTCCGCGCGGCCGTCTCCGAGATCGAGGACTACCCGCGCGTGGAGGTGCGCGGGCTCGCCGAGGCCTCCGTCGCGGGCGGATCGGTCGCCGACCTCACGCACCTCCTCGCCGAACTGATCGAGAACGCCGCCCAGTTCTCCCCGCCGCACACGAAGGTCCGGGTCAGTGGTGAGCCCGTCGGCGCCGGATACGTGCTGGAGGTCGAGGACCGCGGACTCGGCATGGGCCGCGAGGCGCTCGCCGGGGCGAACCGGCGGATCGAGCAGTGCGAGGACCTCGACCTGTTCGACAGCGACCGGCTCGGCCTCTTCGTGGTGAGCCGGCTCTCCGCCCGCCACGGCATCCGGGTGCACCTGAGGCCCTCGCCGTACGGCGGGACCACCGCGGTGGTGCTGCTGCCGCTCTCGCTCCTCCAGGGGGCCATCGGGACGGCGCCGGACGCCGAGCCTTCGGACGCCGAGCCGGCCGTCGCCGGGGCCGCGTTCGCCGGGCGGCAGGCTGCCCGGCCTCGACCCGCCGGGCGCGGAGGCGACCCCGCCGCGCCGCCCGGGGCCGCCGCCCCTCCCGGACCCGGGCCGGGCGGCGGGGACGGGCGTACCGCCCCGGCCTCCGCGGCGGTTCCACCGGCCACCGCCCCACCGGCCCGACCTGTCCCGTCGGCCGCACCGGCCGCACCGGCCGCACCGGCCGCACCGGCCGCACCGGCCGCACCGGCCGCACCGGGATCGATGGCACCGGTGGCCGAACTGCCGCGCCGGGTGCGCCAGGCCAGCCTGGTCCCGCAGCTGCGCGAGATCCCCGCCGACCGGACCCCGCCGGACGCACCGCCCACCGAGGAGCCGCCCGGACGCAGCCCGGAGCAGGCGCGGGAGCGGATGGCGGCCTACCGGGCCGGCTGGGCGCGCGGTTCCCGGGACGCGTCCCCCCACCCAGGCAGTGAAGGAGAAGTGTGATGATCGAACACCACAGGGCCGGCCCCGAAGGCGTCCGCCGCGGCGGGGAGCCGGACTGGCTGCTCGACGAGCTGGTCACCCGCGTCCGCGAGGTCCGGCACGCGGTGCTGCTGTCCAACGACGGCCTCGCGGTCGGCTCCTCCAGCGCGCTGAGCCGTGAGGACGCCGAGCACCTGGCCGCCGTGGCCTCCGGCTTCCACAGCCTGGCCAAGGGCGCGGGCCGGCACTTCCACGCCGGGGGCGTGCGCCAGACCCTGGTGGAGATGGACGAGGGGTTCCTCTTCGTCGCGGCCGCCGGGGACGGGTCCTGCCTGGCCGTCCTCAGCACCGGCGGCGCCGACATCGGCCTGATCGCCTACGAGATGGCCCGGCTGGTCAAGCGGGTCGGCGAACACCTCCACACCCCGCCGCGGTTCGCGGCCTCCCACCCCCCGGCCGCCGGATGAGAGCGGTGGGCCGGAGCGGGGACGGCCGGTGGTACGACGGCGAAGCGGGCCCCCTGGTGCGCCCGTACGCCATGACCGGAGGACGGACGAAACCGGGACCCCACGGGGTCCGCTTCGACCTGATCGCCCTCGTCGCGGTCGGTCCCGGGGGCGCCGGGGCGGGCGACGAGTCGCTGCTGGAACCCGAACACCGGGCCCTGCTGGGGCTCTGCCGCGCCGAGACCCAGTCGGTCGCGGAGCTCGCCGCCGAGGCGGACCTCCCCGTGGGCGTGGTGCGCGTGCTGCTGGGGGACCTGCTGGAGGCGGGGCACGTGAAGGTCAGCCGTCCGGTGCCGCCCGCCCGGTTGCCGGAACTGCGGATTCTGCGGGAAGTCATCGAGGGATTGAGGGCGCTGTGAGGGGACTGCACGACAACGGACCGGCGCGGACGGGGGACGCCGCGGACGACGGGGACCTGGCCGCGCTCGCGTTGAAGATCCTGGTGGCGGGTGGTTTCGGGGTGGGCAAGACCACGCTGGTGGGCGCGGTCAGCGAGATCCGGCCGCTGCGTACGGAGGAGGTGCTCAGCGAGGCGGGCGAACTGGTCGACGACACCGGCGGGGTGGACCGCAAGACGACCACGACCGTGGCCATGGACTTCGGGCGGATCACCATCCGGGCGGGGCTGTCGCTGTACCTGTTCGGGACGCCGGGCCAGGACCGCTTCTGGTTCCTGTGGGACGAGCTCTCGCAGGGGGCGCTCGGGGCGGTGGTGCTCGCCGACACGCGGCGGCTGGAGGACTGCTTCCCGGCGGTGGACTACTTCGAGCACCGCCGGATCCCCTTCGTGGTCGCCGTCAACTGCTTCGCCGACGCCCGGCGTTACGGGGCGAACGAGGTCGCGCGGGCGCTGGACCTGGAGCAGGGCACGCCGGTGGTGCTGTGTGACGCGCGGGACCGGGATTCGGGGAAGGAAGTACTGATCCGGCTGGTGGAGTACGCGGGACGGGTGCACACCGCGCGGCTTCTGGACTCCGTTGGCCCGCAGGCCGGTTCGGTGTGACGGGCCGGAATCCGTCTCTTGACGGTGTCGCCGCCCGCCGTGGACACGGTGGCGCCGCTGCCGGGAACGGCCCGGATGGGAGCGATGTGCGGGCTTCCGTCCGCGTCCGCCCGGGGTGGCGTCCCGGCGGGGGCCGGGGGCCGGAGGGACGCCCGCCATTCCTCTTGAGTCATCTTCCGTGCCATGCGTCCATCCTCCTTGCCGGAAAGCCCCTGGTGGGGAAGGCTTGCCGCACGACCACGCGGGGACGGCGCGGCCACGTCGGCCGGGTCAACGGGGAGGGGCTGGACATGGCACTGGACAAGCAGCTGGACTGGTTGCTGGACGATCTGACGCGCAGGGTCCCGCAGGTCCGCCACGCGGTGGTGCTGTCGAACGACGGGCTGGTGACGGCGGCGAGCGCGGGCCTGGCGCGGGAGGACTCCGAGCACCTCGCCGCGGTCGCGGCAGGGTTGCAGAGCCTGGCGAAGGGGTCCGGGCGGCACTTCCGGGCGGGTGAGGTGCGCCAGACGATGGTCGAGTACGACGAGGGCTTCCTCTTCGTGGTGGCGGCGGGCTCGGGCAGCAGCCTGTGCGCGCTGAGCGCCGCCGAGGCGGACATCGTGCAGGTCGCGTACGAGATGACGCTGCTGGTCAACCGGGTGGGGGAACACCTGGGCGTCGCGGAGCGGCGGATCACCGGGGGCTGAGCGGCACATGACGAGAGTTGTCCACAGGCCCGGCGCGGTGTCGTAGCGCTCGGTTACGGTCTTCACACAGAGTGATCGCCATGGGTGGTCGCCAGTCGTGGGGGAGGACCGTGATGAAGGTGGAAGCGAGGCAGTACGAGCCCGTCGGGGCGGCCCTGCGGGGGGACGCGGAGCCGCAGCAGCTGCTCGCCGGGCCCCGGGCCGCGGAGGAACTGGGCCTGGGACGGGCAGAGTTCGCCCGGGCCGTCCAGCTCGGACTGGTACGCCCCGGTCCCCGGACCGTAGGCGGCGCCGCCCGCTTCGCCCGGGCCGAGCTGGAACGGGTGAAGGCGCTGCGGGGGCATCCGGAGGCGCTCCGGGCGCAGGTCGAGACGGTGGCCGGCGCGGACCACGGAGCCCGGGTGCTGGGGACCGGGCCGACCCGGTTCACCCGGCTGGCCCGGTGCGGGCACCTGAGCCCCGTGGGCTACCGGGTCAACCGCTACCGCGCCCTCGTCTGGCTCTACCTGGCGGCGGAGCTGCGGGAGTTCGCCGCCCGGGAGCCGGGGCTGCTGAGCGGGGCCGCGCCGCCGCGGGACCGGGAACTGATGGCCGCCGGAGCGGACCTGCGCCCGCGCAGGTGGCGGGAGCGGCATGTGGGACTGCTGCTGAGACGCACCGCCGACCCCTGGGAGCGGGCCGCCGTACTGGCCTCCGTGCTCCCGGACGACGAGGTGCTGGCCGCCGTTCCCGACCCGGCGGAGCGGATCGTGCTCGCCGCGCTCGCACCGCCCCCGCCCTACGGCCACCCGCAGGTCCCGGCGGCCGCGGCGGTGGCGGGGCCCCTACTGGTGGCGGAACCGCCCGAAGAGGCCGGCCGGTACCGCGCCAGTCTGGAGTTCGCCCTGACCGGGGCGCGGGGTCAGTCGAACTCGACGGGGGAGAGGGGGCCGACGTAGACCCAGGCGCCGCCCTCCCGGGAGAAGGCGCTGTGCTCGTGCAGCGATCCCCTGTGCCCGCCCTCGCGGTAGTGGGCGCGGAACTCCACCGAGCCCTCGGTCTCGAAGATCCCGCCGCGCGCGGTCGCGAGGATCTCCAGCCGCTCCCAGCGCTGGTCCGGATCCAGGTCCAGCCGGCCCGGGCGGGTCGAGGGGTGCCAGGACCGCAGCAGGTAGGCGGTGTCGCCGACCGCGAAGGCGCTGAAGCGCGAGCGCATCAGCAGTTCGGCGGTCGGCGCCTGCTGGGCTCCGGAGTGGAAGCGGCCGCAGCAGGCCGGGTAGGCGGCGGGCAGCCCGCAGGGGCAGGGGAGGACCGGGCTGGTCATGGTTTCGCTCAGTTCTTCGGGACGGGAGGGGCGGGGAGGGCCGGCCGGCGCCGGGCTACTGGGGGGAGACGGCCGGGCGTGCCTTGTCCGCCGGATACGGGCGGAAGAGGCCCTCCTGGACCACGGAGACCAGCAGCCTGCCCTCCAGGTCGTAGATCCGGCCGCGGGCCAGGCCGCGGCCGCCGTGGGCGATGGGCGACTCCTGGTCGTACAGGAACCACTCGTCCGCCCGGAACGGCCGGTGGAACCACATGGCGTGGTCCAGGGAGGCCATGTCGAAACCGCGCATGCCCCACAGCGGCTCCACGGGGATGCGCACGGCGTCGAGGAGGGTCATGTCACTGGCGTAGGTGAGGGCGCAGGTGTGCACGAGCGGGTCGTCGCCCAGGGGGCCGACCGCCCGCATCCACACCGCGCTGCGCGGGTCGGCGTCCTTGAGGTCCTCGGGGGTCCAGCGGAGCCGGTCCACGTACCGGATGTCGAAGGGCTGGCGGCGGGCCATCCGCTCCAGGGCCTCGGGCAGTGCGCCCAGGTGCTCGCGGATCTCGTCCGCGACCTTCGGGAGGGCGTCCGGGTGCGGGAAGTCGAGGCGGGGAGGCAGCTGGTGCTCGATGCTGCCCTCCTCCGGGTGATGGAAGGAGGCGGTCAGGTTGAAGATGGTCTTGCCCTGCTGGACGGCGGTGACCCGGCGCGTGGTGAAGGAGCGCCCGTCACGCACCCGTTCCACCTGGTACACGATGGGCACCCCGGGGATCCCCGGGCGCAGGAAGTACGCGTGCAGGGAGTGGACCGGGCGGTCGCTCTCGGTGGTCCGGCCGGCCGCGACCAGCGCCTGGCCGGCGACCTGCCCGCCGAACACGCGCTGGAGGGACTCCTGGGGACTGGCCCCCCGGAAGATGTTGACCTCGATCTGCTCCAGGTCGAGCAGATCGACCAGTCTCTCGGCGGGGTTCGTCATCACGGGCTCTCCACTGTCGTGTCCGGCGGGGCCGGCGGGCCGGGCGGGGCCGCCCGGCCGGGCGGCGTGCGGGTCGGGGGTGCCCCCGGAAGGGGTCCGGGGGAGGTCAGAGCGCGCCGAGCTCGCCGACCGAGGTGACCCGGATGACGGCCCGGCCCTCCTCGTCGGACGCGGCGAGGTCGACCTCGGCGCTGATGCCCCAGCCATGGTCGCCGTTCGGGTCGGCGAAGGTCTGGCGGACGCGCCACAGGCCGTGCGCCGGGTCCTCCTCGATCTGCAGCAGCTTGGGGCCGCGCGCGTCGGGGCCGGTGCCCAGGTCGTCGTACTCGTCCCAGTACCCGTCCATGGCCTCCCCCCAGGCGTCGGCGTCCCAGCCGGATCCGGCGTCCAGGTCGCCCAGCTGGTCGACGTGGTCCAGCGCGGCCAGCTCCACCCGGCGGAACATCGCGTTGCGGACCAGCACCCGGAAGGCGCGGGCGTTGGCCGTGACCGGCTTGACCTGGTCGGCCTTCTCCTGGGCCTGCTCCGCCGTCTCCACCTCCGGGTTCGCCAGCTGCTCCCACTCGTCGAGCAGGCTGGAGTCCACCTGCCGGACCAGCTCGCCCAGCCAGGCGATCAGGTCCTCCAGGTCCTCGGACTTCAGGTCGTCCGGGATGGTGTGGTCGAGCGCCTTGTAGGCGCTCGCCAGGTAGCGCAGCACGATGCCCTCGGTGCGGGCCAGCTCGTAGAAGGAGGTGAACTCGGTGAAGGTCATCGCCCGCTCGTACATGTCGCGGATGATCGACTTCGGGGAGACGGGGTGGTCGCGGACCCAGGGGTGGCTCTTGCTGTACACGTCGTAGGCGTGGACCAGCAGCTCCTCCAGCGGCTTGGGATACGTGACCTCCTGGAGCCGCTCCATCCGCTCCTCGTACTCGATCCCGTCCGCCTTCATCGCGCCGACCGCGATGCCGCGCTCCTTGTTCTGCTGGGCCGCGAGGATCTGGCGCGGGTCGTCCAGCGTGGACTCCACCACCGAGACCATGTCCAGCGCGTAGGAGGGGGACTCCGGATCCAGCAGGTCGAAGGAGGCCAGCGCGAAGGTGGACAGCGGCTGGTTCAGCGCGAAGTCCTGCTGGAGGTCGACCGTGAGGCGGATGGTGCGGCCCTCGGCGTCGGGGGTGTCCAGCTTCTCCACGACACCGCCGTCCAGCAGCGACCGGTAGATCGCGATGGCCCGGCGGATGTGCCGCAACTGGGCCTTGCGCGGTTCGTGGTTGTCCTCCAGGAGGCTGCGCATCGCCTGGAAGGCGTCGCCCGGACGGGCGATCACCGACAGCAGCATGATGTTCGTGACCTTGAAGCGGGAGGTCAGCGGCTCCGGGTCGGCGACGATCAGCTTCTCGAAGGTGGTGTCCGACCAGGCGACGAAGCCCTCGGGAGCCTTCTTGCGCACCACCTTGCGGCGCTTCTTCGGGTCGTCCCCGGCCTTCGCGAGGGCCTTCTCGTTCTCGATGACGTGCTCCGGCGCCTGCGCGACCACGAACCCGGCCGTGTCGAAGCCCGCGCGGCCCGCGCGGCCGGCGATCTGGTGGAACTCGCGGGCCCGCAGCGTGCGCACGCGGTTGCCGTCGTACTTGGTGAGCGCCGTGAACAGCACCGTGCGGATCGGTACGTTGACGCCCACGCCCAGGGTGTCGGTACCGCAGATCACCTTCAGGAGGCCGGCCTGGGCCAGCTTCTCCACCAGGCGCCGGTACTTGGGCAGCATGCCCGCGTGGTGCACGCCGATCCCGTGGCGGACGTAGCGGGAGAGGTTCTGGCCGAACTTAGTGGTGAAACGGAAGTTGCCGATCAGCTCCGCGATCTTGTCCTTCTCCTCGCGGGTGCACATGTTGATGCTCATCAGCGACTGCGCCCGCTCGACCGCCTGGGCCTGCGTGAAGTGCACGATGTAGACGGGCGACTGCCGCGTCTCCAGCAGCTCGGTGATGGTGTCGGTGATCGGCGTGGTCACGTACTCGTACGACAGCGGCACGGGCCGGGTCGCGGAGCGGACCACCGAGGTCGGCCGGCCGGTGCGCCGGGTCAGGTCCTCCTCGAACCGCTTCACGTCGCCGAGCGTCGCCGACATCAGGACGAACTGCGCCTGCGGCAGCTCCAGCAGCGGGATCTGCCAGGCCCAGCCGCGGTCGGCCTCCGCGTAGAAGTGGAACTCGTCCATCACGACCTGGCCGATGTCGGCGTACTTGCCGTCGCGCAGGGCGATGGAGGCCAGCACCTCGGCGGTGCAGCAGATCACCGGTGCGTCCGCGTTCACGGAGGCGTCGCCCGTCAGCATGCCCACGTTCTCGGTGCCGAAGATCTTGCACAGGTCGAAGAACTTCTCCGACACCAGCGCCTTGATCGGGGCGGTGTAGAAGGTGACCTTGTCCTGGGCCAGGGCGGTGAAGTGCGCACCCGCCGCGACGAGGCTCTTGCCCGAGCCCGTCGGGGTCGAAAGGATCACGTTCGCGCCCGAGACGACCTCGATCAGCGCCTCCTCCTGCGCCGGGTACAGGGTGATGCCCCGGTCCTCCGCCCACGAGGAGAAGGCCTCGAAGAGGGCATCGGGGTCGGCGGTCGGCGGGAGCTGATCAATGAGGGTCACGCCCCCATCTTGCCTGGCTTCCCGCCGGAAGAGGGAACCGGCGGACGGAAAGAAGATCATCGCCGGTACCCTGGGCCGTCGAGGCGGCCCGACCGAAGACGTCGACGGGGCCGCGCCACCACAGGACCGGGGCGGGGAACGAGCATGATGGGTCCGGCGCACTCGCTGTCCGGGGCGGCGGCCTGGCTGGGGGTGGGCGCCGCGACCGCGGCCGCCGGACACCCGATGCCCTGGCCCGTACTGGTCGTCGGAGCACTGATCTGTGCCGGCGCGGCCCTCGCACCCGACCTCGACCACAAGTCGGCGACCATCTCCCGGGCCTTCGGGCCGCTCTCCCGGGGTCTGTGCGAGGTGGTCGACAAGATCTCCTACGCCGTCTACAAGGCCACCCGCTCACCGCGCGACGCCCGCCGCAGCGGGGGCCACCGCACCCTGACCCACACCTGGCTGTGGGCGGTCCTGATAGGCGCCGGCTCCTCCGCCGTGGCCGTGAGCTTCGACCGCTGGGGCGTCCTGGTGCTCCTCTTCGTCCACCTGGTGCTGGCCGTCGAGGGCCTGCTGTGGCGGGCGGCGCGGATGTCCAGCGACGTCCTGGTGTGGCTGCTCGGCGCGACCAGCGCCTGGATCCTGGCCGGGGTCCTCGACCAGCCGGGCCAGGGTGCCGACTGGCTGTTCTCCGGACCCGGGCAGGAGTACCTCTGGCTCGGCCTGCCGATCCTGCTCGGCGCCCTCGTCCACGACATCGGCGACGCGCTGACGGTCTCCGGCTGCCCGATCCTGTGGCCCCTGCCGGTCAAGGGCAAGCGCTGGTACCCGGTCGGCCCGCCGAAGGCGATGCGCTTCCGCGCGGGCAGCTGGGTGGAGCTGAAGGTCCTCATGCCGGTGTTCATGTTCCTGGGCGGCATCGGCGGCGCCTCGGCCCTCGGCTTCATCTAGGGGCTCCTCCAACGCCGCCGGGGCCCGTCACCCGTGCCAGGAGCGCCACAGGGCCGCGTACGCGCCGTCGGCCGCCACCAGTTCCTCGTGCGAGCCGAGTTCGCTGATCCGGCCGCCCTCGACCACCGCGATCACGTCCGCGTCGTGCGCGGTGTGCAGCCGGTGGGCGATCGCGATGACCGTCCGGCCGTCCAGCACCCGCGCCAGCGACCGCTCCAGATGCCGGGCGGCCCGCGGGTCGAGCAGTGAGGTCGCCTCGTCCAGCACCAGGGTGTGCGGGTCCGCCAGCACCAGCCGGGCCAGCGCGATCTGCTGCGCCTGCGCCGGGGTCAGCGCGGTGCCGCCCGAGCCCACCTCCGTGTCCAGCCCCGACTCCAGGGCCCGCGCCCAGCCGTCGGCGTCCACCGCGCCCAGCGCCGCCCACAGTTCGGCGTCCTGCGCGCCCGTCCGGGCCAGCCGCAGGTTGTCCCGCAGGGAGCCCGTGAACACATGGTGCTCCTGGTTCACCAGCGCCACGTGTTCACGCACCCGCTCCGCCGGCATCCGCGACAGCCGCGCCCCGCCGAGCGTGACCTCCCCGGTCCGCGGCGCGTAGATGCCGGCCAGCAGCCGGCCCAGGGTGGACTTGCCCGCCCCCGAAGGGCCGACCAGCGCCATCCGGGTGCCCGGCGGCACGGACATCGACACCCGGTGCAGGACGTCCACGCCCTCCCGGTAGCCGAACCGCACCTCGTCCGCCCGGACGTCCCGGCCCTCCGGGGCCACCGTCCGGTCACCCGCGGCCGGCTCGATCTCGCGCACGCCCACCAGCCGCGCCAGCGAGACCTGGGCGACCTGGAGCTCGTCGTACCAGCGCAGGACCAGCCCGATCGGGTCGACCATCATCTGTGCCAGCAGCGCGCCCGTGGTCAGCCGGCCCACCGACATCCAGCCGCGCAGCACGCAGTACCCGCCGATCAGCAGCACCGCGCCGAGGATCGTCACATAGGTGACGTTGACGACGGGGAACAGCACCGTCCGCAGGAACAGCGTGTACCGCTCCCACGCCGTCCACTCCTTGATCCGCCGCTCCGACAGGGCGATGCGGCGCCCGCCCAGCCGGTGCGCCTCCACCGTCCGCCCCGCGTCCACCGTCTCCGTCAGCACCGCCGCGACCGCCGCGTACCCGGCCGCCTCCGAGCGGTACGCCGAGGGCGCCCGGCGGAAGTACCAGCGGCAGCCGGCGACCAGGACCGGAAGCGCCACCAGCGCGGCCAGGGCCAGCTGCGGCGCGGTCACCGCGAGCGCCCCGTACAGCAGCCCCGCCCAGACCACGCCGATGGCCAGCTGCGGCACCGCCTCCCGCATCGCGTTCGCCAGCCGGTCGATGTCGGTGGTGATCCGCGACAGCAGGTCACCGGTGCCGGCCCGCTCCAACACCCCCGGCGGCAGCCCCACCGACCGCACCAGGAAGTCCTCGCGCAGGTCGGCCAGCATCTCCTCGCCGAGCATCGCCCCGCGCAGCCGGACCAGCCGGACGAAGCAGGTCTGCACGGCCAGCGCCAGCGCGAACAGCAGCGCCACGCGCCCTAGGTGCAGCTCCCGCTCCCCGGCGGAGAGCCCGTCCACAACCCGCCCCAGCAGGTACGGGCCGGTCATGGAGGCGACCACCGCGACCGCGTTGACCGCCACCAGTGCCGTGAAGGCCCGCCGGTGCCGCCCCAGCAGTTCGCGCACATAGCCCCGTACGGTCGCCGACGTGCCCACGGGCAGCGTCGCGGCCGTCTCGGGGGCCGCCGGATCGTACTGCGGCCGCGCCACGCCGATCATGCGGACTCCTCCATCTCCGTGAGTTCGTCGGTCTCCCGTGTGACGACCGCCCGGTAGCGGGGTTCGGCGCGCAGCAGCTCGCGGTGGGTGCCCGCAGCCACGGCCCGGCCCCCGTGCACCAGCACCACCCGGTCGGCGCGGTCCAGCAGCAGCGGCGAGGACGCCAGCACCACCGTGGTGCGCCCGGCGCGCAAGGCGGCCACCCCGTCGGCGATCCGCGCCTCGGTGTGCGCGTCCACCGCCGAGGTCGGCTCGTCCAGCACCAGCACCTCCGGGTCGGTGACCAGCGACCGGGCCAGCGCGAGCCGCTGGCGCTGCCCGCCGGACAGCGACCGGCCGCGTTCGGTGATCCGGGCGTCCATCGCGTCGTCCACCCCCTCGGGAGCCGCCTGGAGCAGCGCGTCCAGGACGTCCCCGCACTGGGCCGCCGCCAGCGCCTCCGACGCCGGGACGGCGCCCGAGGCCGGTACGTCGAACAGCTCGCGCAGGGACCCGGACAGCAGCACCGGATCCTTGTCCTGGACGAGGACCAGCCCGCGCGCCGCGTCCAGCGCGAGGGCGTCCAGCGCGACCCCGCCCAGCAGTACCGACGGCGGCGCGGCGCCCGGACCGTCGCCCGGCTGGAGGGCGTGCCCGCCCAGCCGTTCCGCGAGCCGGCCCGCCACGTCCGGGTCCCCGCACACCACCGCCGTGAACCGCCCGGCCGGGGCCAGCAGTCCCGTCGCCGGGTCGTACAGGTCCCCGCCCGGACCCGGCGCCCCCACCGGCTCCGCGGAGGGGGCCTCCGGCGCCCCGTCCGTGCGCGTCAGGGACAGCACCCGGGCCGCCCGCTCGGCGGAGGGCCGGGAGAAGGAGTACGCCATCGCGATCTCCTCGAAGTGCCGCAGGGGATACAGCATCGTGGCCACCGCGCTGAAGGCGGCGACGAGTTCACCCACCGCCAGCCGATCGTCCAGGACGAGCACGGAGCCGTACCAGACCACCGCGACCATCAGCGCGCCCGGCAGCAGCACCTGGACCGCGGCGATCAGCGCCCACATCCGGGCGCTGCGCACCGCGGCCCGGCGGACCTCCTGCGAGGCGTCGCGGTAGCGGTCGAGGAAGAGTTCCTCGCCGCCGATGCCGCGCAGCACCCGCAGACCCGCCACGGTGTCCGAGGCCAGCTCCGTCGCCTTGCCCGCCTTCTCGCGCTGGACGTCGGCGCGCCGCGTGGCCCGGGGCAGCAGCGGCAGCACGGACAGGGCGAGCACCGGGACGCCGGCCGCGACGACCACCCCGATCGACGGCGCGTAGAACAGCAGTCCGACGCAGATGGCGACGACGGCGAAGGCGGCGGCGAGGAAGCGGGAGACCGCCTCGACGAACCAGCCGATCTTCTCCACGTCGCCGGTGGACACCGCCACCACCTCGCCCGCGGCGACCCGCCGGGTCAGGGCCGAGCCCAGCTCGGCCGTCTTGCGGGCGAGCAGCTGCTGCACCCGCGCGGCGGCGGTGATCCAGTTGGTGACGGCCGTGCGGTGGAGCATGGCGTCGCCCGTCGCGATGGCGGCGCCGACCAGCAGGAGCACCCCGCCGACCAGCAGCAGCCGCCCGCCGTCACGGTCGACGACCGCCCCCACGCCCAGGCCGACCGCGTACGGCAGCCCGGCGATGCCGCAGAAGTGCAGCAGCCCCCAGGCCAGGCTCCGGGCCTGTCCGCCGAGTTGGCCCCGACCCAGCCACCACAGGAAGCGCGGACCGGAGCGGGCGTCGGGTACTCCGGGATCCGGATACGGAAGGTTGTTGATCTGCATGACGCCCCACAACGGCTCGGTGAGTGCAAACCACGCAAGGTTCGCCTTCCGGTCGCCGCCCCGGCAATCGATTTTCCGGGCGGGGGCCCGCGCGCGGACCGGGTTCAGGGCCGTGTGGCGCGCTCCAACTCCAGCAGCACCGAGGCGTAGGGGTGCCCGGTGGCCCGTTCCATGCCCACCTCGCACATCCGGTTCGCCGACAGGTAGGCGTCGAACGGGCGCGCCGTCACCTCCGCCGCCTCCCGCCGCGTCGCCGAGGCCGTCAGCTCCGGGTGCAGCATCCCCCGGTCGCCCGCGAAGGCGCAGCAGCCCGCGTCGTCCGGGACCACCACCTCGTCCGCGCAGGCCGCGGCGACCGCACGCAGGTGCTCCTCGTCCCCCAGGTGCCGCATCGAGCAGGTGGGGTGGAGGACCGCCGAGCCGGCCGTGCGCCGGACCTCCAGGTGCGCCAGCAGCTCCTCGGCGGCCCAGACCACGGAGTCCACGATCCGCAGCTCCGCGTGCAGGGCCCGGTTGCCCTCGGTGAGGTACGGGACCACCTCCCGGGCCAGACCCAGGGTGCAGGAGGAGGCGTCCACCACCAGCGGGAGCCGGCCCCCGGCCGTCCAGCCCCAGGCGGCCTCCGTGATCCGGTTCGCCATCAGCCGGTTGCCGGCCTCGTACCCCTTGGAGTGCCAGATCGTCGCGCAGCAGGTGCCGTACACGTCGCCCGGGATCCACACCGGCCGCCCGGCCCGCTCCGCCAGGGCCACCACCGCCTCGGGCAGCGAGGGCCCTGGACGGTCCGCGGGACCGCCGAAGATCCGGTTGACGCACGCCGGGTAGTACACGGCCGCCGCGCCCACCCGCCGGGTCGGGGGCAGCCGCCGCGCCGCGGCGCCGGGCAGGCGCGGCAGCCACTGCGGCACCAGGTCGGGACGCACGATCCGGCGCGCGGCCCGGGTGAGGGCGGCCGGCACCCGGTCGCCGGAGCGGCCGGCGACGGCCACCGCGAGCCGGGCGGCTGCCTCGACGGTCCGGAACCGCTCGGCGGCCAGGGCGGCGGCGCGCTCCTCGCCCGGCCCGTGCCGCCGGTAGCGGAACTCCCGCATCAGGGCACCGGTGTCGATGCCGACGGGGCAGGCGAGCTTGCAGGCGGAGTCGGCGGCGCAGGTGTCGACGGCGTCGTGGCCGTAGGCGTCGAGCAGTTCCGCCAGGACCGGGGAGCCGGCCGGCTGGCGCACCATCTCGCGGCGCAGCGCGATCCGCTGGCGCGGTCCGGTCGTCAGGTCCGCGCTGGGGCACACCGGTTCGCAGAACCCGCACTCGATGCACGGATCGGCCTCCGCCTCCACCCCGGGGATGGTCTTCAGCCCGCGCAGGTGCCCCCGGGGGTCGCGGTCGAGCAGGATCCGCGGGGCGAGGACGCCGTCGGGGTCGATGAGCCGCTTGGTGCGCCACATGAGGTCCGTGGCCCGGGGGCCCCACTCCAGCTCCAGGAAGGGGGCCATGTTGCGGCCGGTGGAGTGCTCGGCCTTCAGCGAGCCGTCGAACCGCTCCACCGTGAGCCGGCAGAAGTCCTCCATGAAGGCCGCGTACCGGTCGACGTCCCCGGGCCTGGAGGCGTCGAAGGCCAGCAGGAAGTGCAGGTTGCCGTGGGCCGCGTGTCCGGCGACGGCCGCGTCGAAGCCGTGCTCCGCCTGGAGGGCCAGCAGGGCCTCGCAGGCCTCGGCCAGCCGTGACGGCGGTACGGCGAAGTCCTCGGTGATCAGGGTGGTGCCGGGCGGCCGGGCTCCGCCCACGGCGGTGACGAAGGCCTTGCGGGCCTTCCAGTACCCGGCGATGACCGCCGGGTCGGCGGTGAAGGCGTTGGTGACGGAGGCCACCGGCGCGACCAGCTCCAGCCGGGGCAGGACTGCGGCGGCCCGGCGCTCGCAGGCGGCGCGCCCGGCGGCGTCGGGGGCGCGGAACTCGACCAGCAGGGCGGCCGTTTCCCGGGGCAGCTGCGCCCAGTCGGCGGGCACCCCCTCGACGCTCACCGAGGCGCGCAGGGTGTTGCCGTCCATCAGCTCCACGGCCAGGGCACCGGCCTCGTTGAACAGCGGGACGGCGGCCGCCGCGGCCGGGAGGGAGGGGAAGAAGAGCAGGGCGCTGGTGAGTTCGCGGTCGAGGGGGAGGGTGTCGAAGACGACCTCGGCGATGAAGCCGAGCGTGCCCTCGGAGCCGACCGCCAGCCCGCGCAGGATCTCCACGGGCGTGGTGCCGTCGAGGTAGGCGTCGAGCCGGTAGCCGGTGGTGTTCTTGATCTCGTACTTGGCCCGGATCCGTGCCACGAGGGCCGGGTCCGCCGCCATCTCCCCCTTGAGCTCCATCAGCCCCCGGCAGAGGGCGGGCTCGGCGCGGGCCAGCTCCTCGTCGGCGAGCGGGTCGGCGGTGTCCACCACGGTGCCGCTCGGCAGGACGAGGGTGAGGGAGGACAGGGTGCGGTAGGCGTTCCTCGTGGTGCCGGCGGTCATCCCGGAGGAGTTGTTGGCGACGACCCCGCCGAGGGTGCAGGCGACGGCGCTGGCCGGGTCGGGGCCCAGTACCCGGCCGTGGCGGGCCAGGGCGGCATTGGCCCGGAAGACGGTGGTGCCGGGCCGGATCCGGGCGCGGCGGCCCGCTTCGAGGACCTCGACGCCCCGCCAGTGGCGTCGTACGTCGACCAGGATGTCCTCGCCCTGCGCCTGGCCGTTGAGCGAGGTCCCGGCGGCGCGGAAGACCACCTCGCGCTGCCTGCCGTGGGCGTAGGAGAGGACGGCGGAGATGTCGTCGACGTCCTCGGCGACCACCACGACCTGCGGCACGAAGCGGTACGGGGAGGCGTCGGTGGCGTAGCGGACGAGGTCGGAGACCTTCCACAGCACCTTCTCGGCGCCGAGCAGCGCGGTCAGCTCCTCGCGCAGGGGCCGCGGGGTGCCGGCGGCCGCCCGGTCGGGGACGCGGTCGGGTGCGGGGGCGCCGGGACGGTCCGGGCGCAGTGCGCCCGGCTTCGGTTCGAGCAGCGGCATGTGCGACCCCTTGTCCGTGTGGGCGTCCGGCCCGCCGCCGCGGCGCCCGCCAGGAGCAACCGTTTCAGCAGCGGCGCTCCGCCGGTACGTCCGCGAGCGCGTCGAGGAGGCCGCCGAGCACCTCGCGCTGTCCGGCGGTCAACGGAGCCAGGATCTCCTCTGCCGCGTCGGTCCGCGCGTTGCGCAGACGGCGCAGCGTGGCGCGGCCGGTTTCGGTGAGCTCGATCCGGATCACGCGCCGGTTCGCGGGGTCGGGCGCGCGGCGCACGCAGTCGGCCGCCTCCAGGCCGTCGACCAGGGTCGTCACGGCGCGGGGCACCACCTCAAGGCGGGTGGCCAGGTCGGCCATTCGGGGCGGCGTGCCGTCCGCGTAGTGCGCCATGATCCGCAGCAGCCGGCCCTGGGCGGGGGTGATCCCGAGCGGCTCCATGTGCCGCTTCTGGATCCGGTGGAGCCGGCGCGTGAGGCGCAGGAGCTGCTCGGCGAGGACGCCGTCGGTCGAATCGCGGGTGTCGGTCTCGGAACCGGTGCTCATACTGGGAAACAGTAGCAGGACGGAAGTCATTGTGAGCATAGGTAACAATGAGCTAGGCTCAGTGGAGTCCCCGGCGAAAGGAGGCCCATGCACAGCGACGAGCCGAAGTGGACCCCGTCGAACGAAGCCCTCGATCCCAGCCGCCCGGCCCCCGCCGACCGGCCGCGCGAGCTGCGCCGCATCCTCGGCCTGTTCCGCCCCTACCGCGGCCGCCTCGCGGTGGTCGGCGCCCTGGTCGGGGCGTCCTCCCTGGTCGGCGTCGCCTCGCCGTTCCTGCTCAAAGAGATCCTGGACGTCGCGATCCCGCAGGGCCGGACCGGGCTGCTCAGCCTGCTGGCCCTCGGCATGATCATGACCGCGGTCGTGACCAGCGTGTTCGGCGTGCTCCAGACGCTCATCTCCACGACCGTCGGCCAGCGCGTCATGCACGACCTGCGCACCGCCGTCTACGCCCAGCTCCAGCGGATGCCGCTGGCCTTCTTCACCCGCACCCGCACCGGCGAGGTGCAGTCCCGCATAGCCAACGACATCGGCGGCATGCAGGCCACGGTCACCTCGACCGCGACCTCCCTCGTGTCGAACCTGACCGCCGTCATCGCCTCCGTCGTCGCGATGCTCGCGCTCGACTGGCGGCTCACCCTCGTCTCCCTGCTCCTGCTGCCCCTCTTCGTGTGGATCAGCCGCCGCGTCGGCCGCGAGCGCAAGAAGATCACCACCAAGCGGCAGAAGCAGATGGCCGCCATGGCCGCCACGGTCACCGAGTCCCTCTCCGTCAGCGGCATCCTGCTCGGCCGCACCATGGGCCGTTCCGAGTCGCTCACCGCGGCATTCGCCGAGGAGTCGGAGAAGCTGGTCGGCCTCGAAGTCCGCTCCAGCATGGCCGGGCGCTGGCGGATGTCGACCATCGGCATCGTGATGGCGGCCATGCCCGCGCTGATCTACTGGGCCGCCGGCATCGCCCTCCAGACCGGCGCCCCCTCGCTCTCCGTCGGCACCCTCGTCGCCTTCGTCACCCTCCAGCAGGGCCTGTTCCGGCCCGCCGTGAGCCTGCTGTCGACCGGCGTGCAGATCCAGACCTCGCTCGCCCTCTTCGCCCGGATCTTCGAGTACCTCGACCTGCCGGTGGACATCACCGAGCGCGAGGACCCGGTCCGGCTGGGCCGCGCCAAGGGCGAGATCCGCCTGGAGGACGTGCACTTCGCCTACGAGGCCAAGACCGGGCCCACCCTCACCGGCATCGACATCACGGTCCCGGCGGGCGGCTCCCTGGCCGTGGTCGGCCCGACCGGCTCCGGCAAGAGCACCCTCAGCTACCTGGTGCCCCGGCTCTACGACGTCACCGGCGGACGGGTCGCCCTCGACGGGGTGGACGTGCGCGACCTGGACTTCGACTCGCTGGCCCGCTCCATAGGCGTGGTCTCCCAGGAGACCTACCTCTTCCACGCCTCCGTCGCCGACAACCTGCGCTTCGCCAAGCCGGACGCCACCGACGAGGAGATCACCGAGGCGGCCCGCGCGGCCCAGATCCACGACCACATCGCCTCCCTCCCCGACGGCTACGACACCCTGGTCGGCGAGCGCGGCTACCGCTTCTCCGGAGGTGAGAAGCAGCGGCTGGCGATCGCGCGCACCATCCTGCGCGACCCGCCGGTGCTCATCCTGGACGAGGCCACCAGCGCCCTCGACACCCGCACCGAACACGCCGTGCAGCGGGCCATCGACAACCTGTCCCGGGGCCGCACCACCATCACCATCGCCCACCGGCTCTCCACCATCCGGGACGCCGACCAGATCGTGGTCCTGGACGGCGGCCGCATAGCCGAGCGCGGTACGCACGAGGAACTGCTGGGGGCGGCCGGCCGCTACGCCGCACTGGTCCGCCGGGACCGGGACGCCGCGCACGCGCCCGCTCCGGTGAACGTGTGATGATATGGCCGATATCTGCCGTGATCCCTGGAATCGCCCGCTGTGAAAGCTAGCGTTCCGATATGCCCCACGCGTATCAGTCACCGCAGCGCCGCTCCCGGCTCACCCGCCGGGGCCGCCTGGTGCTCCTGTTCACCACGCTGCTCGGGCTCGGAGCGGCGGTCCTCGTTCCCCTGCTCTCCCCTACGGAAGTCCCCGAGAAGCCGCGCTCGCTGCTGATCCCCGAAGGCTGGCGGGCTCCCCAGGTCTACGCGGCCGTCGACAAGGAACTCCACCTGCCCGCGGGGACCGCCGCGTCCTCGGTCGCCACGGCCGGCCTGCCCCTGCCCGCCGAGGCGAAGGGCAACCCGGAGGGCTACCTGTTCCCGGCCACGTACCCGGTGACCTCGAAGTCCACGCCGGGCGCCCTGCTCGCGGCCATGGTGCGGACGGCGAACCGGCAGCTGGCCACGAAGGCGGTCGCCGAAGGCGCCCGGGCCCACGGCATGACCCCGTACCAGACGGCCACCCTCGCCAGCATCATCGAGGCGGAGGCCGACAACCCCGCCGACATGGGCAAGGTCGCCCGGGTCGTCCACAACCGGCTCGCGAGGTCGATGCCGCTCCAGATGGACTCCACCCTCAACTACGCGCTGAACCGCACCACCGTGGACGTCAAGGCCAAGGACACCCGCATCGACCACCCGTTCAACACCTACCAGCGCCAGGGCCTGCCGCCCACGCCCATCGACAGCCCCGGCCTCCAGGCCATGGCGGCGGCGGTCGCCCCGACGCCCGGGGACTGGCTGTTCTTCGTCACCGTGAAGCCCGGGGACACCCGCTTCTCGGTCACCTACGAGGAACATCGCAGGCAAGTGGCGGAGTTCAACCGTCTCCGCGCGGCCGCCGCCACCCCCACCGCCCCGGCAGCCGGGAAGCCGGCCCGCGCCCAGGCCGCCCCCCCGCACAAGGCCACCGCCCCGGCCGCCCCCGTGAAATAGCAGGCGCCCCCACCGCCGCACGAGGTCCGCGTCCACCTCACCTCCGACGACCGCCACCGCGCGGTGCTCCTGCTGCGCGGCGGCCCCGACGCGGCCCGGCTGTGGGTGGACGGCACGCCCGTCGGGCGAGGGGGAGTGGCTCGACAACGGCGGTTACTGGGAGGGGGACCCCTTCTACGTGATCCGCGAGACCCCGGACGGGCGGTCACACCAGGGCCGGGAGCTCCGGTCCCCGGGCCAGTAGGCGGCGGATCTCCCGGACCGCGGCCCGGCCCGCCCGGTTGGCTCCGATGGTCGAGGCCGAAGGGCCGTAGCCGACCAGGTGGACGCGCTCGTCGCGCACCGCCCTCGTCCCGTCGAGCCGGATCCCGCCGCCCCGTTCGCGCAGCCCCAGCGGGGCCAGGTGGTCCACGGCGGGCCGGAAGCCGGTGGCCCACAGGATCACGTCCGCCTCCACCCGCCGTCCGTCGGCCCAGGCGGCCCCGGACGCGGTGATCCGCTCGAAGGCCGGCAGCCGGTCCAGCACCCCGGACTCCAGCCCGGCCCGCACGGCCTCGTTCAGGGGCAGCCCGGTCACGCTGACCACGCTCCGCGGCGGCAGCCCCCGGCGCACCCGCTCCTCCACCAGCGCCACCGCCGCCCGGCCCTCGGCCTCCCCGAACCCGCCGTCGCGGAACACGGGGGGCCTGCGGGTGACCCAGGTGGTCTCCGCCGCCACCTCGGCGACCTCCAGCAGGTGCTGCACCGCCGAGGTGCCCCCGCCGACCACGATCACCCGGGCCCCGGCGAACTCCCGCGGCCCCGGGTAGTTCGCGGTGTGCAACTGCCGCCCCCGGAACAGTTCCTGGCCCGGGTAGCGCGGCCAGAACGGCCGGTCCCAGGTCCCGGTGGCGTTGACCAGCGCCCGCGCCGACCAGCTCCCGGACGCCGACTCCACCAGCAGCCGCCCGCCGCCGCCCCCGCGCACGGCCGTCACGTCCACGGGCCGCCGCACGCGCAGCCCGAACCGCTCCTCGTACGCCGCGAAGTACTCCCCGATCACCTCGGAGGAGGGCCGCAGCGGATCGGCGCCGGTGAGCTCCATGCCGGGCAGCGCGTGCATCCCGTGCACCTTGCCGTAGGTGAGCGAGGGCCAGCGGAACTGCCAGGCCCCGCCCGGCCTCGGGGAGTGGTCGAGCACCACGTGCCCGATGCCGGCCCGGGCCAGGTGGTAGGCGGTGGACAGCCCCGCCTGCCCGGCCCCCACGACCACCACGTCCACGTCCACCGCGCCGTCCCGCACCATTTCGTTCACGGTTCTACCAACTCGCGGGGTGGGCGGGATCTTCCCCCGGGGCGGACCTCAGGCCGCGACCGGCGCGGACAGGGAGTGGAGCTCCGCCAGGCGCAGCCGGGTCTCCTCGTCCAGCGGGACGAAGGTCGTCAGCCGGGGACCGGCCGCCGGGCCCAGCCAGAGGCTGGTGTGCTCCAGCCGGAGCAGGCCCACATGGGCGTTGCGGACGTACTTCTTGTTGCTGCCCAGGCCGACCACCTCGTGGCGCGCCCAGATCTCCCGGAACTCCGGCGAGGCGGCGTCCAGCCGGGCCAGCAGGGCCTTCCAGGCCGGTTCGGCCAGGTGGCCGGCCATCGAGGCGCGGAACTTCGCCGCCAGGAGCCGGTTCACGTCCGGCATGTCGGCCAGCGACGCCCGCCACTCGGCGTTGGTGAAGGCCAGCCACAGGCAGTTGCGGTCCTCGCGCGGCAGCCGGTCCAGATCGCACAGGAGCCGCGCGTAGGTGGCGTTGTAGGCGAGGATGTCGTAGCGGCTGTTCTGCACGCACGCCGGGATCGGGTCCAGCTGGTCGAGCATCGCCCGCAGAGCCGGGGTCACGCTCGCGCACCGGGTGTCCGGCGCCGGGTCGGTGCTGCCCGCCAGGGCGAACAGGTGCGCCCGCTCGGTGGAGTCCAGCAGCAGGGCGCGCGCCAGGGCGTCCAGCACCTGCGGGGACACCTGGATCTCGCGGGCCTGCTCCAGCCAGGTGTACCAGGTGACGCCGACGGCGGAGAGCTGGGCGACCTCCTCGCGGCGCAGCCCGGGCGTGCGCCTGCGCCGGCCGCGGACCAGCCCCACCTGCTCGGGGGTGATCCGCTCGCGGCGGCTGCGCAGGAAGTCGGCCAGCTCGTGCCGGCGCAGGTCGCTCGGGGGGGCCACAGTGGTCATGGGTCCAGCGTGCCGTATCGCGCAGCCGCTTTCCAGGTACTCCGAGTACCAGGATAAACAGACTCTGGTACCAGGCTGAGCGGTGGAGGATCGTCTCTTCCGTGACCGAAACGACCATACGAACGCCGCACCGTCCGGCCCTGACGCCCTCCGCCTCCGCTCCCGCTCCCGACCCGGCCCGCGAGGCCGGGGGGATCTCGCCGCTCGGGCTGTTCACCGTGCTGCTGGGCGCGGCCCTGCCGCTGATCGACTTCTTCATCGTCAACGTGGCGCTGCCCGCCATCGACTCGGACCTCGCCGCCGGACCGGCCATGCTGGAGCTGGTCGTCGGCGGCTACGGCGTCGCCTACTCGGTGCTGCTGGTGCTGGGCGGCCGCCTCGGCGACACGGCCGGCCGGCGCCGGCTGTTCCTCGTCGGCATGGCCGCCTTCGGCGTCACCTCCCTCGCCTGCGGACTCGCCCCCACCGCCTGGACGCTGGTCGGCGCCCGGGTGGCCCAGGGCGCCGCGGCCGCGCTGATGCTGCCGCAGGTCCTCGCCACCATCCAGGCCACCACCCAGGGCCCGCGCCGGGCCCGGGCGATGAGCCTGTACGGGGCCACCGCCGGACTGTCGATGGTCGCCGGGCAGATCCTCGGCGGGATCCTGGTCGCCGCCGACGTGGCCGGCTCCGGGTGGCGTTCGGTGTTCCTGGTCAACGTGCCGGTGGTGCTGGCGGGGCTGGTCCTCGCCGTCCGGGCCGTACCCGAGACCCGATCCGAGCGCCCGGCCTCCGTGGACGTCCCCGGAACGCTGCTGCTGGGCCTGACGCTCGTGTCCGTGCTGCTCCCGCTCACGGAGGGCCGCGCCGCCGGATGGCCGCTGTGGACCTGGGTCTCGCTGGGCGTCTCCCCGCTGGCCGCCGCCGCCTTCTACCTGACCGAGCGCCGCGCCGACCGCCTCGGGCGGACCCCGCTGGTGCCGCCGAGCCTGCTGCGCCTGGTGTCGCTGCGGCGCGGGCTGGTGATGCTGCTGCCGTTCTCGATCGGCTTCAGCGGGTTCATGTTCGCCTTCGCCGTCGCGCTCCAGCAGGGGCTGCGCCTGGGGCCGGTGTCGGCCGGGCTCGCCCTGGTGCCGCTGGCCCTCGGCTTCTTCGCGGCGTCGCTCGCCGGACCCCGGCTGGTCGGGCGGTTCGGCAGCCGGGTCGTCACCGCCGGGGGGCTGATCCAGGCCGCCGGGATCGGCCTGCTGCTGGTGACCGTCTGGCGCGGCTGGCCAGGCCTGGGACTCGGGGCCCTCGCCCCCGGGATGGCCGTCGCCGGCGTCGGCCAGGGCCTCCAGCTGCCGGTGCTGATGCGGCTGATGCTCTCGGACGTGCCGGCCGACCGGGCCGGCGTGGGCAGCGGGGTCATGGTCACCACGCAGCAGTCCTCGCTCGCCCTGGGCGTGGCGACCGTCGGCAGCCTCTTCCTGGCGCTGGCCGCCTCGCTCGGGATGCGGGACGCCCTCGCCACGACCCTGCTGGTCCAGCTCGGGCTGATCGCCCTGACGGTGCTCCTCAGCCTCCGCCTCCCGCGAGCCATGGGCTGACCCCCCGCCCCACGCCCCGCCGTCGGCCCCCACCCCGCCCGACGAGACCCCCGGCCACCGTCCCGCTGGCCTGCGCCCCGGCCGCCATCGCCCCGGTCACCTGCGTCCCGGCCGCCGCCCCGGCGGCCTGTGCCTCGGCCGCACCGCCCCGGTCACCTGCATCCCGCTCGCCTGCGCCCCGGGCCCCGGCCGCAGACCGTCCGGCCCGCCGCTGACGGCCGCCCGGTCACTCGCCCCCGGTCCACCCGCCCCCGAGCGTGCCCAGCCACTCCTCGGCCGCCGTCGCGCTGAACTCCGCCTGGCCGCCGGGGAAGAGCAGGCCCGCCCCGGCGAAGGCGGGCTCCCCCGCGGCCGGTGCCGCATAGGGGACCGCCAGGCAGTGCATCCCGGCCGCGCGGGCCGCCAGGGCCCCCGGTGCCGCGTCCTCGACCACCACGCAGGAGGCCGGGGCCGCGCCCAGCCGGCGCGCGGCCTCCAGGAACACGTCCGGCGCGGGCTTGCCCCGTTCGACCTCCTCGGCGGAGACCGCGGTGGTCAGCCAGGCGGCCAGCGCCGTCCCCTCCAGCACGGCCTCGATCGCCTCGGGGGAGGACCCGGACGCCACCGCCATCGGGACACCCCGCGCGTGCAGCCGCTCCACGAACGCCCGCATCTCGGGGAAGGCCTCCGTGCGGGTGCGGGCCAGCTCCAGGTAGGCGGCGTTCTGCTCCGCCAGCAGCTGCTCCACCGGCGCCCGCAGCCCGTACCGCTCCTTGAGCAGCCCCAGGGTCTCCAGGGTCCCGATGCCGATGAACCGGGAGTGCTCCTCCCACGTGAAGCCGGGGACGCCGTGGCGCGCGAGGGTGCGGCGCCCGGACTCGTAGTAGTTCGGCTCGCTGTCCACGAGGGTGCCGTCGAGATCGAATATGACGGAGATCATCCGATGTGCCCGTCCTGCCGGTCCTAGGGGGTGCGCTCCATCCTGTCAGGGTTTGCGCGCAGCCCGTCCCACCGCTTCGACCAGCGGCAGCAGCCGGTGCGCGACCCGTTCGCGCAGCGCCACCTCGGTCCGGGTGCGGACCACCCCCGGCAGCCGGATCAGCCGCTGGATCACGTCCTCCAGGTGCGCGTTGTCCCGGGCGGCCACCCGGGTCAGCAGGTCCCCGCCGCCGGTGATCGAGAAGGCCTCGATGATCTCCGGCACGGCGGCCAGGGCGTCGCCCACGTCGTCCAGGTGCCCCTGGGTCACCTCGATGTGCACGAAGGCCAGCACCGGGTGCCCGAGGGCGGCGGGGGAGAGCACCGGGCCGCTGCCGGTGATCACACCCGTGCGCTCCAGCCGGTCCAGCCTGGCCTGGAGGGTCCCGCGCGCCACGCCGAGGATCCGGGCGTACTCGCGGACACTGGTACGCGGCTGCTCGATCAGCAGACGCAGGATCCGGGTGTCGAGCTCGTCCACCGCCATGCCAGGACTGTACCAATGGTCCCTTCAGCCCGGATCGCCCGGATTTCGGACGGGGGAGACCAGCACCGTGAACACCGCCGTGGTCCTGTACACCAGCGACCTGCGCCTGCACGACCACCCGCCGCTGCGCGCCGCCCTGGCCGCCTGCGACCGGGTGGTCCCGCTCTTCGTCCGCGACCGTGACATCGAGCGCTCCGGCTTCGCCGTGCCCAACCGGCTGGCCTTCCTCGCCGACTGCCTCGCCGACCTCGACGCCGGACTGCGCGACCGCGGCGGCCGCCTCGTCCTGCGCTCCGGGAACGTGGTGGACGAGGTCTGCGCCCTCGTCCGGGAGGCCGGCGCCGGCCAGGTGCACCTCGCCGCAGGGGCCAGCGGCTACGCCCAGCACCGCGAACGGCGGCTGCGCGAGGCCCTCCGCTCCCAGGGGTGCGCCCTGCACGCGCACGACGCGGTGATCACGGCGGTGGCCCCCGGCGCGGTCCTCCCGAAGGGCAAGGGCGCCGACCACTTCGCCGTCTTCACCCCGTACCTGCGCCGCTGGAGCGAACCGCCACCGCGCCCGGTGGCCGCCGCACCGCGCGCCGTCCGCGTACCCGAGGACCTCGGCTCCGAGGACCTCCCGCGCCGTTCCTCCGTCACCGGGACCTCCCCGGGCCTGGCGCGCGGCGGCGAGGGCGAGGCCCGCCGGATGCTGACCCGCTGGCTGCGCTCGGGCATCGCCCGGTACGAGGACACCCACGACGACCTCGCCGCCGACGCCACCTCCCGGCTCTCCCCCCACCTGCACTTCGGCACCCTCTCACCCGTCGAGGCCGCCGCGCGTGCCCGCACCGCCGGCGGTCCCGGCGCCGAGGCCTTCGTCCGGCAGCTGTGCTGGCGCGACTTCCACCACCAGGTCCTCGCCGCCCGCCCCGAGGCCGCAGCCCAGGACTACCGCCCCCGCCACGACCGCTGGCGCACCGGCCCCGGCGCCGAGGAGGAGGTCCAGGCCTGGAAGGACGGCCGCACCGGCTACCCGGTCGTCGACGCGGCCATGCGCCAGCTGCGCCACGAGGGCTGGATGCACAACCGGGGCCGGCTGCTGGCCGCGAGCTTCCTCACCAAGACCCTCTACGCGGACTGGCGCACCGGAGCCCGCCACTTCCTCGACCTCCTCGTGGACGGGGACGTGGCGAACAACCAGCTCAACTGGCAGTGGGTGGCCGGCACCGGCACCGACACCCGTCCCAACCGGGTCCTCAACCCCGTCCGCCAGGGCCTGCGTTACGACCCCGGGGGCCGCTACGTCCACCGCTGGGTCCCCGAACTCTCCGGCCTGTCCGCGCCCCGCGTCCACGAGCCCTGGAAACTGCCCGCCGCCGAACGGGCCCGCCTCGACTACCCCGAGCCGCTGGTGGACCTCGCCGAAGCCCAGGCCCGCTTCCGCGCGGCCCGGCAGGGAGCCTGACGCGGAGCGCGACCGGCCCCGCGTCAGACGCCCCGCAGGGCCGGCTGCCGCACGTACGCCGCGGCCACCGCCAGCACCAGCGCGGCCGCCGGGAGCAGCAGCCAGTTCACCGGGCACCCGGCCCGCACCAGCAGCCCCCCGGTCAGCCCGCCCGTGAACATGGCCGACACCGCCCACGCCCGCCGCCCCCACGCCCCCGTCCCGTAGCCGAAGGCGCTGTCGTGTCCCAGCGCCGATCCGCCCAGCAGAGCCGTCATCGTCCGGGTGACCAGGGTGGTGGGCACCCCGGGCAGGGCGACCCGCATGCTCGTGACGTTGCGGAACCCCATCGCCACCGCCAGGGCGGAGGCCGTCAGCAGGTGCCGGGCGGCGGGGGACCCGTAACGGGGCGCCAGGTCCCAGCCGATCCCCGCCGCCACCGTGATCAGCGCCGCCTCGACGGACAGCCCGAGCACGAACCAGTGCCGCCCCCGGGCCTGCGCCGCCCCCTCCAGCCGGGCCGCGCACACCGCCCCCAGGGCGAACGACAGCAGCGACACCCCGGGCGCCAGGGCCGGCAGGTGCCCCTGGTGGGCCGGCCCGAAGGACAGGAACAGCACGTTGCCGGTCTGCATCGCGGTGAACACCGGTCCCAGCGCCAGCAGACTGACCGCCTCGACCAACCCCGTCACCCAGGTCAGTACCAGCAGCAACACGGTCAGCCGCCGCCCCGCACGCACGTCCATGACGCCAGACAGTGACACGGCCGCCCCGCTCCACCGCCCCGACATGCCGGGCGCGAGCGCCTCCCCCTAGGGTCCGGGGTATGAGTGAACTGCTGCTGGTGAGGCACGGGGAGACGGCGTGGAGCGCCAACGGGCGGCACACCGGACTCACCGACGTCCCGCTGACCGCCCGCGGGGCCGACGAAGCCCTCTCGCTGGCCCCCTACTTCCGTGACCGGCACCCCGCCCTGGTCCTGACCAGCCCCCTGAGCCGGGCCGTCGCCACGGCCGAACTGGCCGGACTGACGGACGGGGTGCCCGAACCCGACCTCCACGAGTGGGACTACGGCGGCTACGAGGGCATCACCACCGCCGAGATCCAGCGGACCCGCCCCGACTGGTCGCTGTGGACCGACGGCGTCCCGCCGGGCGACGCCGCGCACCCCGGTGAGAGCGCCGCCCAGGTCGGGGCCCGCGCGGACCGGGTGCTGGACCGGGCCGCGGAGGTGCTGCGCGCGGACAAGGGGGACGTCGTCCTCGTCGCCCACGGCCACTTCCTGCGCGTCCTGACCGCCCGCTACCTCGGCCTGCCCCCCGAGGCGGGCCGGCTCTTCCTGCTGCGCACCGGCACCGTCAGCGAACTCTCCACGGAGCACGGCCTCCCGGTGATCGCGGGCTGGAACACCCGCCCCTGACCGGTCCGCGGCGCGGGCCCCCGCCACCCGGACGACCCGCGCCGCCTCGCGCGCCCCAGCCCCCCGCGTGACCATGCGTACATGGACCAGGGCGACCGCGGCCGACCGGAGGACACCCTCCGCGGCGCCGCCGACGACGAGGACACCCTCCAGGCCGGCGCGATCGGCTTCCTCGACGCGCTGGTCATCGGCCTGAACTCGACCTCGCCCGCCTACTCCCTGGCCGCCGTCATCGGCCCGATCGTCGCCATCGCCGGGATCTACGCACCGGGCGTGATGCTGGCCTCGTTCGTGCCGATGCTGCTCATCGCCGCGGCCTTCTACTACCTCAACAAGGTCGACCAGGACTGCGGCACCACCTTCTCCTGGGTGACCCGCGCCATGGGCCCCTGGGCGGGCTGGCTCGGCGGCTGGGCCATCACCATGACCGGCGTCCTCGTCATCGGCTCCCTCGCCGACGTCGCCGTCCACTTCGGGCTGCTCGCCGCCGGCCTCGACGGCCTGGCCGGCAACACGGTGGTCCGCCAGACCCTCACCGTCGTGGTGATCCTCGCCATGACGGCGATCTGCGTCATCGGAACCGAGCTGTCCGCGCACTTCCAGGACGTCCTCATCCTCGCCCAGGTCCTCTTCCTCCTGGTCTTCGCCGTCGTCGCCATCTATCGGGTCTACGCCGGCACCAGCACCCTGGACTCCGTCCACCCCTCCGTGACCTGGCTCAACCCCTTCGGCGCCGGCGGCAGCGCCCTCACCGGAGGCCTGCTGCTGGGCGTGTTCATCTACTGGGGCTGGGAGTCCGCCGTGAACCTCACCGAGGAGGTCGAGGACTCCGCCACGGCGCCCGGCAAGGCCGGCATCTGGTCCACCCTGGTGCTGCTCGTCACCTACCTGTCCGTCGGCTTCGCCATCGTCGCCTACGCCGGGACGAAGTTCCTGGCGGAGAACGCCGGCGAGGAGGAGGCGGTCTTCGCCGTCCTCGCCCACGAGGTGATGGGCGGCTGGGACTGGATGGTGCTCCTCGCCGTCTGCACCTCCGCGCTCGCCTCCACCCAGACCACGATCATCCCGGCCTCCCGCACCGCCCTGTCCATGGCCCGCCGGCACGCCCTGCCCCCGCACCTCGCCCACATCCACCACCGCTTCCACACCCCCGACGTCAGCACCTGGTGGGTGGCCGCCATCGCCGTCGTCTGGTACCTCGCCGTCAACCAGATCAGCGAGAACGCCCTCCTCGACTCCCTCACCGCGCTCTCCCTGCTCATCGCCTTCTACTACGCGCTCACCGGCCTGGCCTGCGCCGTCTACTACCGCCGCCACCTGCTGGAGAACGCGCACAACCTGCTCCTCATCGGCGTCGGCCCGCTGGTCGGCGCCGGACTGCTGGCCTGGCTGCTGGTCGAGTCCATCGAGGACATGTCCAACCCGCGGAACTCGGCCAGCGGGGTCTCCTGGTTCGGCCTCGGCCCGCCCCTGGTCATCGGGATCGGCATCGCCGTCGTCGGCGTGCTCCTCATGGTCTTCTGGCGGGTCCGCGACGGCAGGTTCTGGCAGGAGCGCCGGGGCGTGGTCGACCCGGCCCTCGTCCGCGGCCGCGAGAACTGAGGAGACCCCGATGTCCGTAGTCCTCGGGTACGACGAGTCCCCCGGCGCCGAGCGCGCCCTGCGCGTCGCCCTGGAGGTGGCCACCGCCTTCGGGGAGCCGCTGGTCCTCGTCTACGGGGCCGCCGCACCCGGTT
Source organism: Streptomyces sp. NPDC001594 (assembly GCF_042893675.1). Classification (NCBI taxonomy): domain Bacteria; kingdom Bacillati; phylum Actinomycetota; class Actinomycetes; order Kitasatosporales; family Streptomycetaceae; genus Streptomyces; species Streptomyces sp. NPDC001594. The sequence goes on from NZ_JBIAVB010000014.1 coordinate 101,607, forward strand.
CCGCGGGCGAGGAGTACCGCGCCCACCGCGAGGCCGTCCTCCAGGCGGGCCGCAGCGCCCTCGCCCGGGCCGTCGAGGCCGCCGACGAGGCCGGGGTGCCCTCGGCGGTCGAGGTCATGGACGACAAGCCGGCCCAGGCCCTGCTCGCCGCCGCCGCACTCCACGACGCCCGGGTCATCATCGTCGGCACCTGGGGCGACAGCCCGATCCGCGGCGCCCTGCTCGGCTCGACCCCGCACAAGCTCCTGCACCTCTCCCCGGTCCCGGTGCTCTGCGTCCCCACCGAGCCCTAGTCCGGCCTTCAGGCGAAGACCCCCGCCAGGTATCCGGCCAGACCCTCGGCGGTCGGCGGGCACAGCCGCGCACCCAGGTAGCCGTCCGGGCGCACCACGAAGGCCGTCGGCGCCCGCACCCCGTAGCGCAGGGCGAACTCGCCGCGGGCGTCGCGGTACACCGGCATCGGCGTGGCCCCGGCGGGCGCGGTCCCGCCCTCGGTGAGGACCGCGTACGCCGTGAGCCGCCCCGCCGGCGACCCGCCCGTCAGTGCGGCGAGTCGGGGGACGTACGCGTCCCACGCGCCGTCGGTGTACACCAGCAGCACGTGCTCGCGGTCCCTCAGCAGGTCGTGGAGCCGCAGCGGATAGGCGGGGAGCTCCCCGGCCAGACCGCCGCAGTCGGGGGCCCGTTCCCCGGGCCCCGGCCCGGAGCCGCCGGCCTCCCCGGGGGCCGGCCGCAGGACGACCGGGCTGTCGGGGTAGCCCACCAGCAGCTGGGCCTCGCGCAGCAGCGCCGCGGTCCGCCCGTCACCCGCCCCGGCGGCCTGCCGGGCATGGCGCACCGTCCGGCCGACGACCTCCTCGCCGACCGGGCGCCGCTCCGCGTCGTAGCTGGCGAGCAGCCCGGGGTGCGCGGAGCCGCCGACGGCGAGGGCGAGCTTCCAGGCCAGGTTCCAGGCGTCCTGGATGCCGGTGTTCATCCCCTGCGCCCCGGTCGGCGGATGGATGTGCGCCGCGTCCCCGGCGACGAAGACCCGGCCCGACGCGTACCGGTCGACGATCCGGTGGCTGATCCGGAACACCGAGGACCAGCGCAGGGCCGAGGCGGTCACCGGTCGGGGCGCCATCCGGTCCAAGGCCGCCTGGACGTCGGCGAGGGCGGGGGCCCGGGAGCCCTCCAGCCCGTGTGCCACCCCGTCGCCCGCGGCCGGCGCGGCGGATGCGGAGAGCTCCGGCGGCACCGGCATGGACATCCGGTAGCGCCCCGGGCCCGGCAGCGGGACGCAGACCAGCAGGTCGTCGATCTCCCCGTCGGCGCCGTGGCGCACGGCCCGCACGGCGTACCCGTACGGGAGGTCCCAGTCGGCCTCCACGTCGGCCAGCATGTACTCCTCGGGGAAGGCCCCGCCCGCGAAGTCCAGCCCCAGCCCCTTGCGCACGGTGCTGTGAGCCCCGTCACACCCCACCAGGTACCGGGTCCGCAGCTCCTCGCCGCCTCCCCGTCCCGTCAGCAGGACGGTCACCCCGTCCTCGTCCTGGGTGAAGGACACCAGCTCGGTGTCCCGCTCGATCCCCGTGCCGAACCGGGCCAGCGAGGCCGCCAGGATCCGTTCCGTCTCGTACTGCGGCAGCGCGGCGAACCCGTACGGCACCTCGGGCGGCAGCGCCAGGCGCACCGGCTCCCGCTCCTCGCCGTCGACGTAGGCCAGCTGGCCGCGCAGCGGGACCGCTGCGTCCAGGACGTCCCCGACGATCCCCGCCCGGTCCCACAGCTCCAGCGTGCGTGGCTGGATCCCGACGGCCTTCGCGTACGGCAGCCGGGCCGGCAGCCGGTCCACGATCCGGCAGTACACCCCGCGCCGGCGCAGTTCCACCGCCGCCGTCAGCCCCACCGGCCCGGCGCCCACGACCAGCACGTCCACCGCTCCGCGGTCCATGCGTCCATCGTGTCCACCGGCCCGCGCCCCCCGCCACCGGACCCGCCGCGCGCCCCCCTGCGGCCGCCTGCGCGCACGGCCGATCCGTTGGCCCGCCCATGGCCGGAAACATCCCCCTGCGGGGGTGCCAATGGCCCAGTGCGGGCAGCCCGCCTTGAGCCAATGCCCCTACGGATGCTTATCTGTGTCGTATCCATGTACTTTCGGCGCCGCGCAGCGCCGGCCGGCAACGACGCCGGACCGGAGCGCGGCGCCTTCGCCGTGCCCGTACGCCGCCCACCACCCCCGGGCGGACGCCGGCCGGCGGGCAGCACTCCGAGGGGGGCGGCACACCGCCATGAAGAGGATGTTCACGGCTCCGGATCCGGGGCGCGCCAGACTCAGGAACTCCACGCGCGCGGTCATCGGCACCGGACTGGCGGTCGCGGTGGCCGAACTGGCGGGGCTCTCGCTCACCGCGTCCATCACCGGCGGCCTCGCGGCCCTGCTCGCGCTGTTCACCGTCCTCGACGCGGACGTCCGCGCCCAGCGGGTGACCACCGCCCTGCTGCCCGTCGCCGGGTTCCCCGTGCTGGTCCTGGCCACCTCCCTGCACGGCATGCCGCCCGTGCGCGACGCGGCCTGGCTCGCCGTCGTCTTCGCCGGGGTCTACGCCCGCCGCTGGGGGCCGCGCGGGCACGCCCTCGGCATCTTCGGTTTCATGATGTTCTTCGTCACCCAGTTCCTGCACGCGCGGCCCGCCCAGCTGCCCGAGCTGTTCGCCGCCGTCGCCCTGGCCCTCCTGTCGGCCGGGACCGTGCGGTTCGTGCTGTGGCCCATCGAGCGCCGGACGCCCCCGGCCGCCGCCCCGCCGCCGCTGCCCGGCACCGGCCTGGCCCGGCCCACCACCCGCCAGGCCTTCCAGGCCACCGTCGCCTGCGGCTTCGCGCTCGCCGTCGGCCAGATCCTGTCCGAGGACCGCTGGTACTGGGCCGTCGGCACCGCCTGGTGGATCTTCGTCAACACCGCCTCGCGCGGCGAGACCCTGGTACGCGGCTTCCGCCGGGTCCTGGGCACCGTCACCGGCATCGCCGCCGGCCTGCTGATCGCGGTACCGCTGCACGGAGCCCCCGCGCCCACCGCCGCGCTGGTCGCCGTCTGCGTCTTCGGCATCTTCTACACGGCCGCCCCCTCGTACTCCTGGATGATGTTCTTCGTCACCGTCATGGCCGGGCTGCTCTACGGGCTCCTCGGCGTGCTCCACCCCGGGCTGCTGCTCCTGCGCTTCGAGGAGACCGCCGTCGGCGCGCTCGGCGCGGCCCTCGGCGTCACCCTGATCCTGCCGGTCACCACGCACGCCGCCAACGACGCCTGGATCCAGCGCGCCCTGCACTGCGTACGGGCCTCCACCGCGGCCTCCCTCGACCGCCTCGCGGGCGACCCCGACGCCGACCCCGCCCCGCACGCGGCCGAACTGGAACTCCTCCTGGCCCGGGTGCGGATGGCGCTCGCGCCCCTGGTCCACCCGCTCAGCCCGCTGCGCGCCCGCAAGGCCCGCGCCCGCCAGGTCCTGGCCCTGCTCGACGACTGCGCCCGCGAGGTGCGCGGGCTCGTCTCCGTCGCCGCCGACCCCCAGGCCTCCCACGACGCCCGCCTCGCCGCCGCCTGTTGGAGGGTCGAGGCCGCCGTGGAGGCGCTCACCGCCCCGCAGGGCGCGGCGGAGGCCGGCGCCCCCGCCACCCCGGCGGCCCCCGCCGGAACCGAGCCCGCCCTCGCCCACCTGCACGGCCTGGAGACGGCCCTGGTCGCCCTTGCCACCCCGCTGCGCACCGACCCCCGCGCCCCGCTGGTCGTCACCGCCTGACGTCAACCGCGCCTGACGTCAACCGCCCCCGCGCGCGGGCGGGGGCGGAGTACGGTCGGGGTCATGACCACCCCAGGCGCCCCTGGCTGACGCCCCAACTCCCGGAATGCCGGGGATGGTACGCCTCACCGCACCCCAACCGCAGGCCAATGCCTGAAGATCACTCGGAGGAGTGTTCCGTCGGCTCCAGGGGCCCGGCGCTGACCTGCGGCATGTACAACGGGTGATTGTTCACTGCACATTCATCCGGCATGTACAGGGTGGATCTGTCCGGACAGGGGGTAACCGCCCGGAATGGAAATTCTGCAGAAGCACTCGAGCGAGGCTCAGGTGTGGGAGGAAGCCGAGGAGTTCATCCGGCTCTTCCACCGGGAGAATCCGCAGACCGGTGATCCGCGCGCCCGGCTGGCCGCCGTACGGGCCGAGCTCGCGGAGACCGGCACCTACCGCCACACCTCCGAGGAACTGGTCCACGGGGCCCGGGTGGCGTGGCGCAACAGCAACCGCTGCATAGGCCGGCTCTACTGGAACTCGCTGCGCGTGCGCGACCGGCGCGGGGTGACCGACGCCGAGGGCATCGCCGCCGAGTGCTTCGAGCACCTGCGCGAGGCCACCAACGGCGGCCGGATCCGGCCCACCATCACCGTCTTCGCCCCGGACGCCCCGGACCGGCCCGGCCCGCTGATCTGGAGCGAGCAGCTGGTGCGCTACGCCGGCTACGGGGACCACCCGTCGATAACCGTCGGCGACGCCCGCAACAGACCGCTCACCGAAGCCCTGCTGAGGCTCGGCTGGGCCGGCGGCGCGGGCACCCCCTTCGACCTCCTCCCGCTGGTGGTCCAGGGCGTCGACGACAAGCCCCGCTGGTTCGACACCCCCGCCGACGCCGTGCTGGAGGTCCCGATCCGCCACCCCGACGGTCAGGACGACTGGTCGGACTGGGGGCTGCGCTGGCACGCGGTACCGGCCATCTCCAACATGTGCCTGGAGATCGGCGGCATCCACTACTCGGCCGCCCCCTTCAACGGCTGGTACATGGGCACCGAGATCGGCGCCCGCAACCTCGCCGACACCGACCGCTACAACCTCCTCCCGGCCGTCGCCCGCCGCCTCGGCCTCGACGTCTCCAGCGACCGCTCGCTGTGGAAGGACCGGGCCCTGGTCGAGCTCAACCGGGCGGTGCTGGACTCCTTCGACCGGGCCGGGGTCACCATCGCCGACCACCACACCGAGTCCCGGCGGTTCCTCTCGCACCTGGAGCGCGAGGAGAGCAAGGGCCGCGAGGTGGGCGCCGACTGGTCCTGGATCGTCCCGCCGATCTCCGGCGCCGCCACCCCCGTCTTCCACCGGACCTACGAGGACCGGCCGAGCGCGACCGCCTACGTCCACCACGACGGCGCGCAGGAACGGGCCTGGGGACGGGACTTGGTCTAGACCTTCTGTTACGGTCGGCTCGGAACGGATCCGGGACGGCGGAGAGGGGCACCGGTGGACGGCGCGCACAGCACGGACCACGGCGGCGGACACCGGGCCTACATCGGCTCGTTCACCTCGGGGGGCGGCCGCGGTGTCCTCACCGCGGCCGTGGATCCGGCCACCGGAGCGCTGACCCCGCTCTCGGCGGAAGGCTCCCTGCCGGACCCCTCGTACCTCGCGCTCGACCCGGCCACCGGCGTGCTCTACGCGGTGAGCGAGACCGAGCGGGGCGCGGTGGCCGCCTTCCGCCCCACCGCCCAAGGGCTCGCGCCGCTCGGCGCCCCCGCCCCGGTCGGCGGCTCGGGCCCCACCCACCTCGCGCCGGCCGGGGGGCGGTTGCTGACCGCCAACTACACCTCCGGCAGCGTCAGCAGCCTGCCGCTCGCCGCCGACGGCAGCCCCGCGGGACCCCCCGCCGTCCTGGAGTACGAGGGCTCCGGCCCCGACCCCGACCGCCAGGCGGGCCCGCACGCCCACCAGGTCCTGCCCGACCCCACCGGCCGCTGGGTCCTCGGCGTGGACCTCGGCACCGACGCCGTACGGGTCTGCGCGCCCGACCCGGCCGGCGGGCGGCTCCGGGTCCACGCGCGCGTCGCCCTGCGCCCCGGGAGCGGCCCGCGCCACCTCGCCTTCCATCCGGCCGGCGCGGTGGCCTACGTGCTGCACGAGCTGGAGCCGCTGCTGACCGTCTGCCGCTGGGACGCGCACGCCGGGCGGCTCGACCCGGTCGCGGAGGTGCCCGTCGTTCCGGCGGGCGCCCAGCAGGGCGTACGGGCCTACCCCTCGGCGATCACCGCCTCGCCCGACGGCCGCTTCCTGTGGGCGGCGGTGCGCGGGGCCGACGCCCTGGTCACGTTCTCGCTCGCCGACGGCCCCGAGGAGCCGCGGCCCACGAGCACGGTCGGCTGCGGCGGGCACTGGCCGCGCGACCTCACCGCGGATCCCGCGGGCCGCCGCCTCTACGCGGCCAACGAACGCTCCGGCGACGTCACCTGGTTCGACGTGGACCCCGGCACCGGCCGGCCCGTCCGCGCGGGCTCGCTGCCCGCCCCCGCCGCCTCCTGCGTGGTCTTCGGCTGAGGCCCGCCGCGGGGCGCGGGCCCGCGAACGGCGGGAGGGCCCGCCCGGGAACCTGCCGGGCGGGCCCTCCTCGTACCGCGTCCTACTGGGCCGGAGCGCCCAACTGGAGGCCCAGGGCCGCGCTGTACTGGGCGACGGCCAGCTTGCCGAGCGCCGAGTAGGCGCCGAGCACCTCGGCGGTGGCGCAGTCGGCCTCCTTGCAGGCCGTGTCCAGCAGCCCCTCGGCCGCCTCCGGACCGATGAGGTAGGGCGCCAGCGCCAGCTGCACCGCACCCGCGCCGCGCAGCTCGGCGGCGACCGCCGCCACCGAGCCCTCCTGGTCCAGGGCGGCGGCCATCACGGGCACCGCGAGCCGGGCGGCCAGCAGCATGCCGGTGATCCCGGCAGCCTGGACCGCCTCCTCGCCGCCGGTGGTGGCGAGGATGATGCCGTCGGCCGCGGTGGCCACGGTGAACAGCCGGGCCCGGTCCGCGCGGGCCAGACCGGCCTCCGAGAGGCGCACGTGCAGGCCCTCGGCCAGCAGCGGGTGCGGGCCGAGGACGTCGGCCAGCTCGGCGGCGGCCGAGGAGTCCATCAGCGCCTGGCGCATCCGGCGCAGCAGGTCGGCGTCCGGGCCGGCCAGCAGGGGCACGACCACGGCGTCCGGACCGGTCGGCGCGGGCACCTCGTGACCGGCGGCGCGGGCGAACTCCGCGCGCACGCTTCGCTCGTCCGCGACGGCGTCCAGCACCCCGGACAGCGACGGGAACTCGCTGCCCTCGCCGTCCTCGCCCTCCAGGTAACCGATCCGGGCCTCCAGGCCGGGCAGCTCGGAGCGGCCGATGCTGATGATCTCTTCGGCGAGCCCCCGGGAGGCGGTCGAGGGGGCACCGGGCACGGCGAGCACCAGCGCGGGCGCGCCCTCGGGCGCCACCGCGGGCTCGGGCCGGCGGTGCCGTCCGGTCTGGCGGGGTCGCGGCATTCGTACGGGCAGGCCGTTTGCGGGCCCAGTGGGGGAGCTCATGGCGCCGCATGCTACTGGCTTATCGGAACCAGGTGTTCGGGCAGGGCCCGTCCAGGTGGCATCTGTCCGCATTTATCCGTTGAAGGTGATACACGGTTCAACCGGATCAACTGACGGACGGCGAGCACCAGTCGACGGAACGTACCGGTAACGCCCTGTCAGTGTGACCCAGTAGAGTGACGCAGCGTGGCACCACGACCCTTGAACGAACTTGTCGAGGCGGGCTGGGCGAAGGCCCTGGAACCCGTCGCGGACCGCATCTCCGGCATGGGGGACTTCCTCCGGACCGAGATAGCGGCCGGCCGGACCTACCTGCCGTCCGGGGCGAACGTCCTGCGCGCGTTCCAGCAGCCCTTCGACGACGTCCGCGTCCTGATCGTCGGACAGGACCCCTACCCGACGCCCGGCCACGCCATCGGCCTGAGCTTCTCGGTCGCCCCCGAGGTGAGCCCGATCCCGGGGAGCCTGGAGAACATCTTCCGCGAGATGCACACCGACCTGGGCCTGCCCCGGCCCTCCAACGGGGACCTCACCCCCTGGACCCGGCAGGGCGTGCTGCTGCTCAACCGTGCGCTGACCACCGCCCCGCGCAAGACGGGCGGCCACCGGGGCAAGGGCTGGGAGGAGGTCACCGAGCAGGCCATCCGGGCGCTCGCCGCCCGCGGCAAGCCGCTGGTGTCCATCCTCTGGGGCCGCGACGCCCGCAACTGCCGGCCGCTGCTCGGCGACCTCCCGGCGATCGAATCGGCGCACCCCTCACCCATGTCGGCCGACCGGGGCTTCTTCGGCTCCCGCCCCTTCAGTCGGGCCAACGACCTGCTCACCCGCGCCGGGGCCCAGCCCGTCGAGTGGCGCCTCCCGTAGCGGCTGCGCCGGCCGCCGTCAGCGGACGGCGGCCAGGACGTGGCTCGGACCGACCTGCCAGACGACCCCCACGTCCGCGAACCCCGCCTCGCGCAGCAGGGTGAGATGGCCGGACACGGTGAGGTCGTTGCCCTCGCACGGGGCCCGGCCGCCCTCGCCGCCGCGGTGGAGCAGGGGGGCCAGCTCCGGATCGCCGGCCGCGCCCGCCCACCAGGACTCCCAGTCCTCCTCGTGCCCGCAGACCGCGTTGCGTTCGGCGTGGCGGCGCCCGACGTCCCGGGCGAGTTCGGACATACGCACCGAGTCCGGGCTGATGTGGTCCCCGTTGACCAGGATCCCGCCGGGCCGCAGCAGCCCGGCGAGCTCCCCGTACACCTGCCGCAGGGTCCGCTCGCCGAGATAGTGGAGGGCGGTCGTCGACACCACCGCGTCCGCGGGACGCTCCAGACCCAGCCGGCCCACCCAGCCCGGCTCGCCGATCAGCGTGTTCACGTAGCGCAGCGCCCGGCCGTAATGGGCGCTGCCGAGCTCCAGCAGCAGCGGGTCCGCGTCCACCGCCAGCACCTCCGCGCCCGGCAGCCGCGCGGCCAGCCGCGCCGCCAGGCAGCCCGGCCCGCTGCCCAGGTCGAGCACCAGCGGCGCCGGCCGGCCGCCCGCCACGTGCTCGACCAGGTCGGCGATGACCGCGAACCTCTCCTCGCGGTCCACCGCGTACCGCCGCTGCTGGCGCTCCCAGCGCTCCACCCAGCGTGCCGCCGTCCCCGTACTCAAGCCGCCCATGCCCGCGCCCATGCCTTTGCACTGCCTCCGCCGCCGAAGCCGACCCGCTCATGGAAATCATTGCAGACTGGCGAGGGCGGCGAGGAGCGCTTCCACCTCCTGGGGGGTGTTGTGCACGTGCAGGCTGACGCGGACCGAACCCTCGTCCGCGTCCCGCCCCGCCTGGCAGTGGCCGTCGGTGCGCACCATGAACCCGCGGCTGAAGAGGATGAAGCCGAGATCGCGGGAGTCGATCCCGCGGTGCCGGAAGGTCACCAGGCTGCGCCGCCGCTGGACCCGCGACCCCGCCGCCAGACTGGTCCGGCAGCCGAGCACCTCGTAGGCGTCCATCCGGTCCAGCCCGTCGGTCAGCAGCGCCGTCAGCGCCACCGTCCAGCGCTCGATCCGCCCGAGGCCCGCCGCGTCCAGCCAGTCCAGGGCCGCCGCCAGGCTCGCGATCCCGGCCGTGTTGGGGGTCCCGCTCCAGCCGCCCGGCCGCAGCCGCGGGCCGCGCAGCCCGCGGGCCCAGACCGCCCCCGTCCCCGGCAGGGCCATCGCCTTGTGCCCGGAGAACACCACGAAGTCGACGTCGAGCCCGGCCACCGACACCGGCAGGTGCCCGACGCTCTGCGCCGCGTCCAGACAGATCGGCACCTGCGGCCCGACCACCTGCCGGATCCGGTGCACGTTCATGTCGGCGCCGTAGACGTGGTGCACGTGGGTGGCGGCGACGAAACGGGTCCGGGGCCCGGTGACCGCCGCCAGCGCCCGCGGATCGTAGTCCCCGGAAGACGCCTGGTACGGCAGCTCCCGGACCCGGACCCGCACCCCCTGGCGGGCCAGCAGGTCCCGGGCCTCCAGCCACGGGGACAGGTTCGCCTGGTGGTCGGCGAACGGGACGACGATCTCGTCCCCGTCGACGAGCAGGGACGGCAGCCAGTCCCGGGCGACCGTCCGCAGCCCCTCCGTGGTCCCGCTGGTGAAGTGGACCGAGGAACGCTCCTGATCCGGATCGCCCAGGAACCGCTTGACCCGCTCCCGGGCCCCCTCCACCAGGGCGGTCGTGGTGTTGGCCCACGGGTAGGAGCCGCGGGCCGCGTTGGCGTTGGAGGTGGTCAGGTACGTCTGGACGGCGTCCAGGACCGGCCGGGGCTTCTGCGAGGTCGCGGCGCTGTCCAGGTAGACCAGGTCCGGCCGCCCTTCAAGGATCGGGAACTGGGCGCGCAGCGGCCGCTGCCAGTCGGCGAGGGCCGCCAGTTCGGCGGCGGGGCCGGCCACGTCAGTCCCGCACCAGGGGAGCGCCGGCGTCCCGCCAGGCGATGATCCCGCCGGCCAGGCTGCGCACGTCCGGGTGCCCCATGCGGGTCAGCAGGGCCGCGTACCGGGCCGACTTCTCGCCCACCGGGCAGGCCAGCAGGACCGGCCGGCTCCGGCCGAACGGCAGCCCGCCCCGCAGGAGTTCCTCGAAGATCCCGTCCACGATGTTCACCGAACCCTCGATGTGCAGCGCGGCGTACGCGAAGGGCCCGCGCAGGTCGACGACCAGCGGCTGCCGCTCCGCGATCCACTTGCGGGCCTCGTCCACCCCGATGACGGGGGCCGAGGCCAGCTCCGCCCCGGTCAGCGTGGCCACCGAGTTCCGTACGGGCGCCAGCCCCATCAGGTCCGGGCGGCGCCGCCGGATGTAGCCGACGTAGCTCTCCACCCGGTCGCAGACGATGAACACCGCCGTCCTGCGCTCCGTCAGCCCGGCGTCCAGCTCCCGCAGATGGCGGACCGCGCCGAAGTACGCGGCCCCGCCGGTCGGTCCGGCGAGCAGGCCGCAGCGGCGCAGCAGCGTCAGCATCCCCTCGATGGCCTCGTCGGAGCCCACCGGCTCCAGGGTGTCGTACGTCGCCGGGTCGAAGATGCCGACCTCCTGCACCTCGTCGATGGTGCGGATGCCCGGGATGAAGTCCGACTTCTCCCCGACCAGGCCGACGACGCGCACCGCCGGGTCGTGGGCCCGCAGTGCCCGCGCCACCCCGGTGGAGGACCCGGCCGTGCCCACGCAGGCGACGAAGAAGTCGGGAGCCCGCCCGTCCAGGTCGGCGATGATCTCCGGGCCGGTCCCGGCGGCGTGGGCCTCGGTGTTGAGGGCGTTGAAGTACTGGTCGGTGTGCAGGTGCGCGCTGCCGGGGAGGTTCAGCTGCCGGTGGAAGAGGGTCAGCGGATCGTCCTCGTCGGTCGGGTCGAGGCATTCGCTGCGCCCGGGGAGCTCCTCGATCTCGGCGCCGAGCAGCAGGAGCAGGTCCTTGACCTCGGGGATCCGCATCCGGTTGGTGACGCTCTTGAACGGCAGCCCGTGCAGTCCGGCGATCAGGGCCAGGGCCTTGGCGGTGTTCCCGCTGGACAGTTCCACGACCGTCTCGCCGCGCTCGGCGGCGCCGGCGAGCGCGTCGCGGGTCATGTTCCAGGCGACCCGGTCCTTGAGCGAGCCGAAGGGGTTGAGCATCTCCAGCTTGGCGTAGAGGTCGATGTGGCGCAGGCCGTGCACGGCCGGGTCGATCCGGACCAGCGGTGTCCCGCCGATGGCTTCGGTGATGCTGTCGTACCTCATCCCTGCGCTTCCCCCGTACGTGTGAGAGGCCAGTACTGCTCGTCCAGGCACCACTGCCAGGCGCCGTCCGCCCCCTCCCGGTGGACGGCGACCTTGCGCGCGAGCGGCTGCCCCTGGGCGCGCGTCGCCCCGAAGTCCATGCAGTACCCGGCGGTGTTGGCGAAGGCGAGGAGGTCGCCGGGGTGCGGCCGCCGGGGCAGGAACACGGTCCGGCGGGTGATCAGGTCCGCCTCCAGGCAGAGGTTGCCCATGAGGTGCACCGCGACCGGTCTCCCGGCGCCGGGCGGGGCGGGGGCGCGGGGCAGGAGGACCGGGTCCACGAGGACGCCGTGGTCCTCCAGGCCGACGTCGCCGGCGTTCATCGCCAGCCGGACCAGGCTCTCCCCGCTGTCGGAGGTGCGCACCTCCACGACCCTGCCCAGGGTGAGCCCGCACTGGTCGGCCAGGGCGCGGCCCGGTTCGGCGTAGAGCTCGTACAGGCCCTCCAGCAGCAGGGTGCCCAGGGGGCGGCCCAGGCGCGGGGCCGGGAGGGAGAGGAGTTCGTCGAGGTAGCCGGGGCCGGCGGTGTCGCGGTGGGCCGGGTAGAGGCCGAGGGCCCCGCGCAGGGTGCCGTTCTCGGCGCGCAGGCCGTAGCCGTGGCCGCCCCAGGTCAGCGGCGGCCGGGTGCCCAGCACGGCGCGGGTCAGCTCGGTGGTGTAGCGCTCCCATTGGGCGGCGTGGGCCAGGTAGCCCACGCCGAAGCCCCCGCCGACGTCGACGGCCCTGGGCTCGAAGCCGCGCACCTGCAACTCCTCCATGGCGTGCAGACAGCCCTCCAGGGCCGTCGCCTTCTCCTCGACGCTCGTGGTGTCGAGGTGGTAGCCGACGCCGACGGGCTCCAGTTCGGCGCGGTGGCGGTCGAGGACGTCGAGCAGCCGGTGCAGGGACTTCACGGGGGTGCCGAAGCGGCTGCGGCGCGAGAGCCGCCGGGCGCCGGTCGCCTCGAACCCGGACAGTCGCACCAGCACGCGCAGCCGCGGCAGTCCGTGCGCCCGCACCAGGGCCGCCGCCCGCTCCAGCTCGTCCGGGCCGTCGGCGTTGACCAGGGTTCCGCTGCGGGCGGCGAGCCAGAGGAACTCGGGGTCCTTGGGGCCGGTCGCCATGACCTCGGCCCCGGCGAACCCCGAGCCCAGGGCGTGCCGCAACTCCCCGAGCGAGGCCGCGTCGAGGGCCGCGCCGGTGGTGGTCAGGCGGCGGACGAGGGCGCTGGAGCGGTTCGCCTTGTGCGCGAAGAAGATCCGCCCGGTGAGCCGGTGGCGGGCGAACACCTCGCGGAATCCGCGGACGTTGTCGGCGATCTGGTCGGGCAGGATCACGTTGAGGGGCGATCCGAGGGCGTCGACGAGGCCGTGCAGGAACGCCGGCGATTCCAGCAGGGCCGCCGTGCGCGGTGCGAGCCTCGGTTCCAGGTACAAGGGGGGCGACAGCGAGCCGCTGTGCGAAGGGCCGCCGTACAGGGGGTCGTTGCTCATCCCAGCTGTTCCTCTCCGCCGAGGAATGCGTACCGGTGTCGGCAAACGGTCATAAGACCGTAACCCCCGCGGGGCATTTTTGTCAGAGGACCAGGCTCATCAGGATCTCGTCCCGGTCGTCGCCGGGCGCGACCCGCAGGGCTCCGGGCCAGCGGCCCACTTCGGTCCAGCCCAGCCTGCCGTAGAACGCCTCCAGTCCGAGGCCGCCGCGGACGGCGATGGCCAGCCGCTCCAGGCCCATCCCCTCCCGGGCGATGTCGGGGACCCGGTTCATCAGGGCGGTGGCGATCCCGCGCCCGCGCAGCCGGGGGAGGGTCTGGACGTGGTTGACCGTGCCCCGGTGGGCGACGAGCGGATGGCCGTCGCGGCGGATCACCAGCCAGCCCGCGAGCGAGCCGCCGACGGTGGCGACGAGCAGCCGGGCGAGCCGGGGGTCGAGGGCGCGGACCAGGCCGTCGACCACGGGTGCGACGTGGGACCGGGCGACGGGCGGCAGCGGGAACTCGGCGGCGATGACGGCGCCGCCGGAGTTGACCACCTCCTCCCAGCAGTCGGCGAGTTCCTCGCGGAGCTCCGGGGTGATCTCCTCGGGGCGGGTCAACTGCCGCAGTTCCAGGGGCGCGCAGGCGTCGTTCATGCCCGTCAGCCTCCCAGATGCCCGGCCCCCGGTGCGGGAGGTCAGGGCAGCACGGCGGCCCGGACGCAGAGCACGTCCGGGAGGTGCTCGGCCAGCAGCCGCCAGCTGTCGCCGTCGTCGTCGCTGGCGTACAGCTCGCCGTTGCGGTTGCCGAAGTAGACGCCGGCCGGGTCGGCGTCGTCCGTGCACAGGGCGTCCCGCAGCACCGTGCCGTAGTGGTCCCCGTCGGGCAGGCCCTTCGTCAGCGGTTCCCAGGTGGCGCCCGCGTCGCGGGTGCGGAAGACGCGGCAGCGGCGTCCGGCCGGGACCCGGTCGGAGTCGGCGTTGAGCGGGAAGACGTAGGCGGTGTCCGCCCGGTGGGGGTGGGCGGCGACGGCGAAGCCGAAGTCGGAGGGCAGGCCGGAGCCGATGTCGGTCCACTCGGCGCCCGCGTCGTCGCTGCGGTAGACGCCCCAGTGGTTCTGGAGGTACAGCCGGTCCGGGTCGCCGGCGTCCTGGGCGATCTTGTGGACGCACTGGCCGAACTCCGGGTGCGGATCGGGCAGGAACACCGCCGAGACCCCGCGGTTGGCCGGGGCCCAGCTCGCGCCGCCGTCCCGGGTGCGGAACACCCCGGCCGTGGAGACCGCCACCGTCACCGCCGCCGGGTCCGCCGGGTGGGTGATCACCGTGTGCAGGCCCTCCCCGCCGCCTCCCGGCACCCACGCGGAGCGGGTCGGGTGCTCCCACAGGGGCCGGACCAGCTCGAAGGACTCGCCCCCGTCGGCCGAGCGGAACAGCGCGGCCGGCTCCGTCCCCGCGTAGACCACCCCGGGGGCCTCGGGGCCGGCCGGGCGCAACTGCCAGATCCGCTCCAGGGAGGCGCCGGTGTCCTTGGGGAACCGGACGGCGGGCGCGGCGGGCTCGTGCCAGCTCGCCCCCAGGTCGTCGGAGCGGAACACCGACGGCCCCCAGTGCGTGCTGTCCCCGGCGACCAGCAGCCGGGGTACCGGGCCCCGGGTGTCGACGGCCACCGCCGAGACGGCCTGGGCGTTGAACTGCGGCCCGTCCCACCTCCAGGGGCCGGTGCCCCGGCGACGGCCGATGAACAGCCCCTTGCGGGTCCCGGCGAGCAGCATCACGTCGGTCATGGCCGACACCTCCGGACGTCCTTGTCCTGTTACGGGCACTTTCCCGCCAGTCTGCACCCACCCGTCGGCCGTGCCCGCCGAAACGGGGCCGAAGACCCCCGGCGCGGCGCCGCGCGCCCGCGCTACGGGAGGTCTTGTACGGGAGGTCTCGTACTACGAGGGATTTCGTAGTACGGTGTTTCTCGTACTTAGCGCCGCACCGACCGCCGGTGCGCGTCCGGTGACATCTGGAGAAACCCATGAGTGCCGCACCCGCAGCCTTCGCCGCCCTTTTCCAGCCCTACACCCTCCGCTCGGTGACCATCCCGAACCGGATCTGGATGGCGCCGATGTGCCAGTACAGCGCCGAGGCCTTCGGCCCGAACGCCGGCGTGGCCCTGGAGTGGCACTTCGCGCACTACGCGGCCCGCGCCACGGGCGGCACCGGCCTGATCATCCAGGAGGCCACCGCCGTCTCCCCGGAGGGCCGGATCAGCCCCTACGACCTCGGCATCTGGAACGACACCCAGGTCGAGGCCCTCCGCCGGATCACCGCCTTCGTCAAGTCCCAGGGGGCGGTCCCCGGCATCCAGATCGGCCACGCCGGCCGCAAGGCCTCCACCGACCAGCCCTGGAACGGCGGCGCCCCGGTCGGCCCCGAGGCGCACGGCTGGCAGCCCAGCGCGCCCAGCGCCGTGCCCTTCGACGAGGGCCACCCCGTGCCGCACGCGCTCACCACCGAGGAGATCCACGAGATCACCGGCCGGTTCGCGGCCGCCGCCGGACGCGCCCTCAAGGCGGGCTACGAGGTGCTCGAGATCCACGGCGCCCACGGCTACCTCATCGGCGAGTTCCTCTCCCCGCACAGCAACCGCCGCACCGACGCCTACGGCGGCTCCTTCGAGAACCGCACCCGCCTCGCCCTGGAGGTCGTCGACGCCGTCCGCGCGGTGTGGCCCGAGGAGCTCCCGCTGTTCTTCCGCATCTCCGCCACCGACTGGCTGGAGGAGGACGGCTGGACCGCCGACGAAACGGTCCGGCTGGCCACCCTGCTGAAGGAGCACGGCGTGGACCTGCTCGACGTCTCCACCGGCGGCCTCGCCCCGCACGTGCGGATCCCGGCCGGCCCCGGCTACCAGGTGCCCTTCGCGGCCCGCGTCAAGGACGAGACCACCCTCCCCGTCGCGGCCGTCGGGCTGATCACCGAACCCGAGCAGGCCGAGAAGATCCTGGCCAACGGCGAGGCCGACGCCGTCCTGCTCGGCCGGGAACTGCTGCGCGACCCCTACTGGGCCCGCCGCGCGGCCGCCGAGCTGGGCGCGCAGATCCCGGTCCCCGGCCAGTACCGGCGCTCCTGGTGACCCCCGGGCGGCGCGGGGGCGCAACCGGCCCCCGCGCCGCACCCGAGCGGGTCGTACGAAGGTTCTCGTACCATGGAACCCCGGCCCGACGACCCGGCCGGAACCCGAAGGAGCGGAGCAGGACATGACGGAACGTGACGCGCCCCGTGCCCTCGCCCACCCGGAGCCGGAGGAGATCCGTCTCGAGGGCGTCCTGCACGCCCTCTCCGACCCGCTCCGGTTCTCCATCGTGCGCGAGCTGGCCGACCGGGAGGTCGAGCTGGCCTGCTCGGACTTCGTCCTGCCGGTCACCAAGTCCACGACCACCCACCACTTCCGCGTCCTGCGCGAGAGCGGGGTGGTGCGCCAGACCTACCGCGGCACCGCCAAGATGAACGGCCTGCGCCGCGAGGAACTCCAGGCCCTCTTCCCCGGCCTCCTCGACACCCTCCTGACGGCCGCGGCCGCGCAGGAGTCCCGCCTGGGGCAGCCGACCCCCTGAGGCTACGCGAGGCCCGCCGCCGTGTGCAGGCCCGCCCAGTCGGGGATCTTCACCGAGCGGCGGCCCAGGGAGCGGCCCAGAGCCTCCTCCGCCGCCTCGATGGCCAGCCAGCCGCGCCATTCCACCGGGCGCAGGCCCGCCGCCCGCAGGGCGTCCAGGGGGTCGCCGGGCAGTTCGCGGCGGGCCAGGGCGCCCGCGTCCTGGAGCAGGGAGGAGACGGTCTCCTTGGCGCAGGGGCGGTTGGTGCCGATCACCCCCGTCGGTCCGCGCTTGATCCAGCCCGCCACGTACTCCCCGACCGAGGCCCGCCCCGCGCGGACCACCCGGCCCGCCGCATGCGGCACGGTGCCGGTGGCCGGGTCGAAGGGCAGGCCGGGCAGGGGCACCCCCAGGTAGCCCACCGACCGCAGCACCAGCTCGGCCGCCACGTCCTCGTACGCGCCGGTCCCGGTCACCCCGCCCCGGCCGTCCGGCAGGGTCCGCTCGAACCGCATCCCGCGCACCCGGCCGTCCGGGCCGCCCAGCACCTCGACGGGGCGCAGGTAGAAGCGGAGCGCGATGTCCCGCTGCCCGTCCCCGCCCGCCTCCGGGCCCTCGGCCCAGCCGCGCAGCACCTCCAGGTTGCGCCGGGCCACCGCCGGCAGGCTCTCGGCCACGGCCGGGTCCGCGTACGCCGGGTCGAGGGCCAGCTCGGCGGCGTCCGCCCGGGTGTCCACCCCGGGCAGGGTGCCCAGTTCGCGGAGTTCCTTGGTGGTGAACTTGGCCTGTGAGGGGCCGCGCCGGGCCACCATCGCCACCCTCCGCAGCCCGCTGTCCGCCAGCGCCCCGAGCGCCGGCTGGGGCATGTCGGTGGGCGCCAGCTCCGGTGCGCCCCGGGCCAGGATCCGGGTCACGTCCACCGCGACGTTGCCCGCCCCCACGACCACCGCGGAGCGCACCCCGCCCAGGTCGAAGGAGCCCGCGTCCGGATGCCCGCTGTACCAGGACACGAACGCCGTCGCGGAGTGCACCCCGGCCAGCTCCTCGCCGGGGATCCCCAGCATCCGGTCCCGCGCCGCGCCCACGCAGTACACCACCGCGTGGTACAGCTCCAGCATCCGGGCGGTGGTCAGCGGGGCGCCGCCGACCTCCACGTTCCCGAGGAACCGGATCCGTTCGTCCTCCAGGACCGAGCGCAGGTTTCCGGTCAGCGACTTGATCTTCTCGTGATCGGGGGCCACCCCGTACCGGACGAGGCCGTACGGGGCCGGCAGCCGGTCCAGTACGTCGACCCGTACGCCCGGGACCTCACGCTGCCCGACCAGGGTCTGGGCGGCGTAGACCCCGCTGGGACCCGAGCCGACGACGGCGACACGAAGCACGGCGGAACTCCCTCCCGCGGATGCTCCCCAGCATGACACCGGCCCCCGGTCCCGTCAGCCCATGGCGCGCATCCGGTGTACCTCGGCGCTCTGGACGGCCACGACCTCGTTCGCCATCTCCTCGACGGCCCCGTTGTTGCCCTGGGCCAGGGCCTGGCCCGCCATCGTCAGCGCCCCCTCGTGGTGGGCCGTCATCAGCGAGAGGAACAGCCGGTCGAAGTCGGCGCCGCGGGCCTGCGCCAGCTCGCGCAGCTGCTGTTCGGTGGCCATGCCGGGCATCGCGGCGTGGTCGTGCCCGCCGGGGTCGCCGGACGGGGCCGGGTAGCGGGCCTGCCACCGCTCCATGGCCCCGATCTCGGGCCCCTGCGCGGCGGCGATCCGCTCGGCGAGGCGTCTGACCCCGTCCGCCGAGGCGCGTTCGGGGGCCAGCGCGCTCATGGTCAGGGCCTGCCGGTGGTGCTCGATCATGCGCCGTACGTAGGCCCGGTCGGCGGCGTTGGGGCTGTCGTCGGGCCGCTGCCGGGCGGCCTGGCCGGGGGAGAGGGTCCGGGACTGCTCGCCGGGCCGGCCCGGGGCGACCACCACCGGCGAGCCGCCGCCGGCTCCCCGCGGGGCGTCGTCGTCGGCGGTGCAGCCGGTGAGGGTGAGGAGGAATGAGGCGGCCAGCGCCGCCCCCAGGAATCGGCCGACTAATGCGTTTGCCATGTCCATGGAAAGGAAGATACTGCCGGGGTCCAGGTTCCGCTTCCCCACCCGGGAACGGAGCACAGGGCCCCCACGGGAGGCACAGTGACCTTGCTGCACACCGTCAGAGTGCGCCACCGGAGTCTGGGGGCGGCCCTGGCGGCCGCCGGACTCCTCACTACGCTCCTCGCCGCCGCCGGACCGGCGGCGGCCAGCCCCGACCCCGGCGACTCGTCCCCGGGCGCGGGCTCCCGGCAGAGCGCGGACCTCGCGCCGGGCCGCGAACTCGCCCCCGGGGAGATCCCCGGCCAGGACGAGGTCGTGCACAGCGCCAACCTCAAACCCCTGGCCAACATCCCCGACGCCGGCCTCAAGGGCATCAACTCCGACCTGGCGTTCCAGGGCCGCTACGCCTACGCCGGCAACTACGACGGCTTCACCATCTACGACATCGCCGACCCCAAGACCCCGAAGATCGTCACCCAGGTGCTCTGCCCCGGCGGCCAGAACGACGTCTCGGTCTCGGGCGACCTGCTCTTCCTCTCCACGGACTCCTCGCGCAGCGACGACTCCTGCAACAGCGTCTCGCAGCCGGCCACGGAGAAGTCCTCCTGGGAGGGCATCAAGATCTTCGACATCAAGGACAAGAAGAACCCCAAGTACATCAAGTCCGTGGAGACGGCCTGCGGATCGCACACCCACACCCTGGTTCCGGGCGGCCGCGACATCTACCTCTACGTCTCCTCGTACTCGCCGAGCGAGGCCTTCCCCGACTGTCAGCCCCCGCACGACGGCATCTCCGTGGTCAAGGTCCCGAAGAAGGACCCGACCAAGGCCGCCGTCGTCGGCTTCCCGGTGCTCTTCCCGGACGGCGGCAACCCCGGAGCGCCCACCAACCCGGGCGTCTCCAAGACCACCGGCTGCCACGACATCACCGTGCTTCCGTCCGAGGACCTGGCCGCCGGCGCCTGCATGGGCGACGGCATCCTCTTCGACATCAGCGAGCCCGAGCGGCCCCGGGTCATCGACCGGGTCCAGGACAACGTGAACTTCGCCTTCTGGCACTCGGCGACCTTCAACGAGCGCGCGGACAAGGTGGTGTTCACCGACGAGCTCGGCGGTGGCGGCGCCGCCACCTGCAACGAGGCCACCGGGCCCAACCGGGGGGCCGACGGGATCTACGACATCACCGGCACCGGCGACCAGCGCAAACTGGTCTTCCGGGGCTACTTCAAGATCCCGCGCCACCAGGCCGACACCGAGAACTGCGTGGCCCACAACGGCTCGCTGGTCCCCGTCGGCGACGGCCGCGACATCATGGTGCAGGCCTGGTACCAGGGCGGGGTCTCGGTCTGGGACTTCACCGACTCGGCCCGGCCGAAGGAGATCGGCTACTTCGAGCGCGGCCCGCTGACCACCGACCGGCTGGGCCTGGGCGGCTCCTGGTCCGCGTACTACTACAACGGGCACATCTACTCGAACGACATCGTCAAGGGCCTCGACGTGCTCCGGCTCGACGACCGGCGCACCGACCCGGCCAAACGGGTGTGGATGGACCGGCTCAACGTCCAGAGCCAGCCCGAATACCACTGACCGCGCCCGGGAGGTTCACGGAGGAAACGTTCCGCCGGGCGGTCCGCCGTCCGGCGGGAACCCCCGCTCCCACTCCAGTCCGTACCGCTGGAACAGCTCGGCCCGCAGCCGGGCCGCCGGCATCGGCGCCCCCGGCAGCAGGACCGCGACCACCGCCCCCATCAGCAGCGCGCGCAGCATCGGGTAGTCGGTGTCCACGTCCGCCGAGCCGTACCGGGTGACGGTCTCCCGGAGCAGCTGCGCGAGCCGCTGCTGCTCCGGGCACTGGATGAAGCCCTCCGCCTGGAGGATCCCCGCCATGTGCGTGCGCATCAGCCGGGGCTGGTCGCGGGCCAGCCCCAGGATCGCGTCGACCGCCCGGGCCAGCCGCTCGCGGCCGTCGCCGGTGCGCGGCTCGCGCTCCAGGGCCTCTTCCAGCGTCAGGTGCATCAGCCGGTGCACCGCCGACTGGAGCAGCTGCCGCTTGCCGGGGAAGTAGTACGACACCAGGCCGCGGGCGGCGCCCGCCCGGTCGGCGATGTCGCCGAGTTTGGTGGCCTCGTAGCCGCGCTCGGCAACCAGTTCGACCGTGGCCTGCAGCAGCCGCTCCCGGGAACGTCTGCGCAATTCTTCATTGACCGATGCGCTGCGCGGGGACATGCTTACTCCTGCGTTGACTGGCTTCGAGCCAATATACTCAGCGCGAAGCCGTCGGCCCGAGGCGACGCGGGGGATCGCCTCGGGCGGGCGCGTCCGGCGGACCGGATCAGGCCAGGGCGCTGAGTCCCGGTACGAACGCCACCACCAGCGGTACCGCGGGCAGCAGGGTGGCCAGGGCCGTGAGCCGCAGCCGCCGTCCCGCCGACAGGCGCGGGGTGGCCGACAGCAGACGCCGTACCCGCTCCGGCACGTGCGCCTGGGCGGAGGCGGGGCCGAAGACGCCCCGGTCCTCGTTCAGACCGACCAGCGCCAGGGCGATGGCCAGCCGGCCGTAGCGCCGCGAGGCCACGTCGTCGGCGGCCAGCTCCACCAGCCGGTCCATCTCCGCCTCGAACGCCGCGAACACCGGCACCTGCGGGAAACCCCGTGCCAGCGCCCGTGAACAGTGCAGCAGCCAGTCGTGCCGCGCCGCCACGTGCCCCTGCTCGTGCGCCAGCACCGCGTCCAGCTGGCTGCCCTTGAGCCGCCCGAGCGCCGCCGTCGTCACCACCAGCCGCGGCGCCGGCCCCGGCTGCCACCAGGCCTCCGGGCGCGGGCCCTCCAGGACCACCAGCCGCGCCGTCGCCGGGTCCTCGCCGGGCAGCAGCGGGGCGCGCAGGCGCAGTTCGGCCCCCCGGGCCCGCCGCCGGGCCCGCGCCCGCAGCACCTCCCGGGTCAGCATCGCCCCGGTCCACAGGCCCCCGCAGGCCAGGGCCAGGGCGGTCCCGGCGGCCCAGTGACCGCCGACCGGGCCCAGCCCGTACGCGTCCACCACCCCGTGCGGTGCGGCGGCGAACAGCCGGGCCCGCACCTCCTGCCAGGCGGCGGCCGCGCTCAGCAGCATCGACAGGCCCAGGCACAGCAGCGTCGCCCCCACCACGCACTGCCACACCCACAGGGCCACCACGGGTTCTCGCTCGGGCCACTGGGCGCGGGCCAGCAGTCGGGGCGCGAGGAACGCGGTCAGTGCGCCGAGCAGCAGAAGGGCGGCGGGGACCATCATGTCCGCCAGCCTATGAGCGCCGGGCTACCTACGGGTAGGGGCCGGGGCATTGGTGACGCAGGACACGTTCCGGCGCCCGCCGGGACGCGCCCCGCACCCCCTCACATGGTCAGCAGCATCGCCAACATGCCCGTCCCCATGGCGAGTCGGCAGGCCCGGACGAGTTCCCCCGCCCCGCCGGCCTCCGCCCCCGCGGCCCCCGGCCCGCCCTCGCCCGCGGTCACGGACAGCACGCCCCCGGCCGTCACCAGCCGGGCCCCGCCCAGCAGTACGTACCCGGCGTAGTACAGCAGCAGGACCCCGGTCACCACCGGCAGCCCGGCCTGGCCGTGCCCGTGCTCGTGTCCGTGTCCGTGTCCGTTCCCGGCGGCCGTCGCCAGCGCCATGTAGGCCATCGCCAGCGCGCCCACGAGGTGGTGCGCGTGGTGCATCCCGCCCCGCAGCAGCCACAGCGCGTGCACCGCGGCCCCGCAGCAGACGGCGGCGAGGGCCTGCGGGCCCCAGGGGCCGGTGCCCGAGGGCACGGCCATCGCCGCCATTCCGAAGCCCATCACCGCCTCGCCGGCGGCCATGCCCCGCACCGTCCGGTCCGCTCTGCGGGCCCGCAGCAGGCAGTACGCACCGCTCACGGCGCAGAGCAGGACCAGCAGCCAGGCGGAGGCGGCGGAGGCGGAGAGGGGCGTCGCGGATCCGTGCACGGCGGAACCTCCCGGTTCGTCGGCGTCATCGGAAGGGATGCCCTGCTCACACCCCCTTCACGCGGGACCGGGATACGCTCTCTGCGACGCCCGCGGCATGTCATATGCCGCTGATCTGCCGCCGCACCGAACGGAGCGCCCGATGTCCACCGCGCAGCCCGCCGCCCTGAGCTTCCGCACCGCCGTGGAGGAGGACGTGCCGGCCCTGGTGGCCCTCGTCGAGTCCGCCTACCGCGGGGACGCCAGCCGGGCCGGCTGGACGACCGAGGCCGACTACCTGGACGGGCAGCGCACCGACCCGGGCGGGGTCGGCGCGATCATCGCGGACCCGGACAGCACGCTGCTGGTCGTCGAGCGCGCCGGCGAGCTCGTCGCCTGCTGCCAGCTCGAACACCGCGGGGACCACGCCTACTTCGGCATGTTCGCCGTCCGGCCCGGGCTCCAGGGGGCCGGCCTCGGCAAGGAGGTCATGGCCGAGGCCGAGCGCCGGGCCCGGGAGGACTGGAAGGTCGCGGAGATGCGGATGACCGTGGTGAACGTACGGGAGGAGCTCATCGCCTACTACGTGCGCCGCGGCTACCGGCGCACCGGCGAGCTGAGCCCCTTCCCGTACGGCGACGAGCGCTTCGGCATCCCGCTCCGCGACGACCTGGCCTTCGAGCTGCTGGTCAAGGCGCTCTGACGGCCGCGGCCGCGAGCGCGGCCGGGGTCGTCGGAGCGCGCCGGGAGGTGCTCAGGCCGTGAACCGGCCCGTGCTGCGGACCTCCGGGAAGTCCGTGGCGGCGCCGTCCAGTTGGAGGGCCCGCGCCAGCCGCAGCAGGTCCAGGCTGTTGACCGACCAGCCCGTCACCCGCAGCCCCGCCGCGTGCGCCGCCTCCACCGCCTCCAGGCTCAGCCGGCGGACGTCGGCCGCGACGGCCGCCGCCCCCGCCGCCCGGGCGAGCCCGACCAGTTCGCCGGGGTCCGCCCCGGGCCGCTCCACGCGCAGCGCCGTCCGAGCGCCCGGCACCCGCCGGGCGACCTCGGCCAGCAGCTGCGCGTCAGCCGAGGCCACCTCCACCCGGGCGGCCAGGTCGGCGCGCAGGAGCAGTTCCACGAGCGCCCCGGCGGCGGCCTGATCCTGCACCGAGACCTGGAGCGGGATCCGGACGGCGTCCAGGACCTCCTCCAGGACCGGCACCCGTTCACCGTGACCGGCGTCCAGTTCGCGCAGCTCGGCGAGGGTCAGGTCGGCGACGGCGCCCGCGCCGTCCGTGGTGCGGTCCACCTCGGCGTCGTGCAGGACGACGAGGACGCCGTCCTTGCTGAGGCGCACGTCCAGTGCGATGACGTCCATCCCGCAGCGTTCCGCCCGGATGAACGACCGAAGGGTGTTCTCCGGTTCCACACCCATGACCCCGCGGTGACCGATGGTGAGGAAAGTCAAGGTTCTCTCGCTTCCGTCGACGGCGGCTCCCGGCGCGGTCGCGGTGTCCCGACCGGCCGCGCCCGGTGAGGACGCATGCTAGTGCGCGCCGCGCGCGTTGGGACCGGGCGTGCAGGGGCCCGCGGAAGCCTTCCGGCCGCTTCCCGTCAGGGGTGTGGGACCGGCGCGGGCCCCGGGCCGCCCCGTCGCGTCACCCGGGGGTGGGCGCGTCCCCGCCGGCTTGACGCTCCGCCCGCGCGGGGCGGGCTCCCGCCCGGCGCTCCGCCTCCGCCAGGTCCGCCAGCAGGGCCCCGCCCAGCTCCAGTTCGGCCAGGTGCTGGCGTTCGGCCCAGCGCAGGGCGAGTACCGGGAAGGCCCACTCCGGTACGTCGGCCGCGTGGCCCACGGCCTCCCGTACGGCCGCCAGTTCGGCCCGGGTGCGCTCCAGGTGGTCCGCCACCATCTCCCGCAGCCGCTCCGGCTCCGACAGGTGTCCGAGCCAGATCCGCAGCAGCAGCCCGTGCTTGAGCACCGGCGGCCCCGCCTCGGCGGTGTCCGCGGCCCATCCCGCGAGGGCCTGGCGGCCGGCGTCCGTGATGGCGTAGCGGCGCTTGGCGCGGACCTCCTCCGGGCCCGAGCGTGCGGAGGAGGCGTAGCCGAGTTCCTCCAGCCGTCGCAGTTCGGCGTAGATCTGGCTGATGGCCGGCGACCAGTAGAAGAAGCGGAGGGAGGAGTCCGCCCACTTCTTGAGCTCGTAGCCGGTCCGCTCTCCGGGGAACGACAGCAGCCCGAGAACCGCCCACGCGGTCGGCGGGAGGTCTTGCTTCTTCGCGATATGACTACTAGTCATATTTCTAATCGAAGCAAGACCGGGCACGGGACGCATCTCTGGAGGCATCGTGAAATTCTCCGTGATCTTCGAGGCTCAGCTGGCCGACCCCACCGTGGAGCGGGAGCACCAGGTGATCCGCGACTGCGTCGAGCAGGCGGTGTTCGCCGAACGCATGGGATTCGACCGGATCTGGGCCGTCGAGCACCACTCGCTGAAGTGGTACGCCCACATGAGCGCACCCGAGAAATTTCCACTGCGCATACGTTCGACTCGGCGGCCGCCCCGCTCCAGGTGAATGGGGGGCGGGCCGCGAGTCTACTGGGTCGCCTCGTCGAGCAACCGGAGGGCGTCATCGAGGGCGCTTCGCAGGCTCTCGATCATGAGGATGGACGCCGCGCCATCGAGGGCTGCGAGGTCGGCGATGCGCGATGAGGCAAGGACCCGGTTGGCCGAGCCGACCCGCGCCCGCTGTGTCAGCGTCAGGGCCGTACGGGATGGCTCGGGGTCTAGCTTCTCGTGCACTGGATATCACCCTGGGTTCTCGGGCTGTCGCTTCTGTCAGCAGCACAGCCACTCCGAGCCGCTGGCGCAACAGTTTTCGGTCGGCTGGCCGGTATGTGTGCCGGATCGTTAGATTTACCTGGTCAGGTAAAGACAAAGGCGCAAGATCATCACAACGTGTATGGGTGTCGAAAGATCCGCCCCCGGCCTGGGTCCTGGCCCGCCGCCTGGTGATCGGCGACCGCGTACGCGACGCCCGGGCTGCCGCCGGCCTCACTCAGGAGGAATTGGCGAAGCGTGTGGGGATCGACTACAAGACGGTGCATCGGATCGAGTACGCAACGTCGGATCCGAGCTTGACCGTGCTGCTCTTGATCGCTGCGGCCCTCGGCCTGTCGCTGGCCGAGCTGGTACGCGAATAGCCCCGGTCGAATGCGGAGTGCGACCGGGGCTCTGATTCGGCGTTACTCGATATCTACCCCCATCCGCTGTCGTTCGTGTTGACGGGTGTCGTCGGCGCGAGGGGCGTCGGCTCGGCCGCAGGGGTGGAACCCCATCCGGAGTCGGCGAGTGTGCTCGTCGGAGCCGCCTGGCCGGCTAGTGCCAGGGCGGCGAGGGCGAGCAGCATAGCCGCGGCTCCCCGGATCGTCCGTTGGATCATGCGCGTGGTCCTTCCCTTGGCACTTGCACCAGGTAGTTGCCCTCCGCATAGGGTGCGTCAGGAGTTACTGCCGGGCTAGCGCCTGAGGGGTGCTGATGTCTGTCGCGCATATATCTGTCGGGGGGTAAACAGTGCTTGATAGGGACGAGACCGGACATCCCCGCCTGAGCGGAGAGGTGTCGCAGACTTATGCCCGCATTCTGAGGCGGGAGCACATCGAGTCTGGTGACCCGGGGCTCGCCCCCCTCCTTGACCGTGACCTCGTTCGACCGGACGCGTATGCGCCAGGTCAGTACAACCCGGCCGTTCCCCATCAGGCGGAGAGGGCGGCGGTGCGCCAGGTCCGCGAGGAGCTTGAGCGCATGCTGGGGCGGCTCGCGGAGATCCCCGCGATCAGCGAGGCCCTGGAGCCGGCGTTCGAGGCTTCCCGCTTCTACGGCGGGCCGGCGTCTGAGTTCCTGGAAACTCCGGACGGCATGAACGCGCGGATCACTGAGGTGATCGAGGCTGCTGAGACGGAGTTGCTCACGGCACAGCCGGGGCTGCGCCCGCGGACAGTGCTGCAACGCGCTGTCGAGCGAGACAGGAGGGCCCTGGAGCGGGGGGTCGTGATGCACACTCTCTATCACCCGAGTTCGCGGTCCAACCCGGCCGTAAGGGAGTATGCGGATCAGGTCGTCCCTCTCGGGGGCCAAATTCGGACGCTGGCCAGCGAGTTCCAGCGGCTGATCATCGTTGATGGGCGACATGCATTCGTCAGCAACCTCGTGGTGGAGGATGCCCCGCCGCATTGCGGGTGGCATGTCACGGACAGGGCGGCCGTAGCGATCCTGCGGGAGGCGTTCTCCCTGGAGTGGGCGCGAGCGGAAGCATGGGAGCGTACGGGCGCGCCTGATGCTGAAACGATCACCACCGACGTGCAGCGAGGGATCCTGCGCCTGCTGGAATCAGGTCTGGACGTCAAGCAGGTCCCGGGCAGGCTGGGGATGAGCGACACGGCTGTCGCTAAGCAGCTCCGCCTGTTGAAGGCGGCAACGGGCACCACGACCCTGTTTGGGCTGGGTGCATGGTGGGCGACGGCGACGGCAGAGCGGGCACTGGACTGAAAGCGCGAGCCCCGGCCAGCAGGAGGGGCGCCGGCCGGGGTGGTTCTCACGCGTGCTGGGCGCCCAGTGCTGCCCAGGCTTTCGCTGCCGCGAGGTCGGGCGCGGTACCGACCACGGTGTAGGCGAAGCCGTTCCACTCCTCCAGCACGCGCGGCGAGTCCGGGCTCACGTGGCTGGCACCGCCGTGTGCGGGGCGGTGGCGTCGGTGGATGTCCATGGGCGGCTGGCGGCGTCTGTCGTATGCGGCGAGCGGGTTGGCGGGGTCGATGCGGGGGACGGCCCGGGACGGCTGGTTGGGCGGTCCCGGGCGGCGGTGCTTGGCCATGGGGGTGATGGTCCCAGCATCTCAGGGCCGGGGCAGGGGGAGACCCGGAATCCGAGGGTGGCGGAGATGCTGGCCGCCGTCGTACACGTGAAGCGTGAAGGTCTCCGGCCCGGGCTGGTCGGCCTTGTCGTAGGCGGTCAACACGGTCTCGACCTGTTCCCACAGCCGTACCGGCCCGCGCTCCCGTACCTCCCACTCGTCACCCTCTGGGGTGAGGAGTGCGGCGGAGCCGGTGACGGTATCGACCAGGAGCACGCTTTTCCCCACGGTGGTCATCTGCGCGTCAGGCACGGCGGACTGGGCCAGGAAGCGCAGGTGGAACGCTTCCGTGGTGGGGGCGGTGATCCGCTGCGGCGAATGCTCGGCGGGGCGGCTGGCGTCGGTGAGCTGGGCGGTCCAGTGGGCGGGGTTCCCGAACGCGGGGGCGGCGTGGGTGCGGGCGGACATGAAGGAGACCGTCCCGGGCAGCAGCCGGCCTCCGGCGGTGCCGTCCTCGTTCACGGTGAGGAGGACGCGGGCGTATCCGTAGAGCCAGCCACCGAGGGTCAGGAGGATCTTTCCGCCCGGCCGGGTCTGGGAGATCAGGGCCGGGGGGACTGCGCGGAAGGAGCATGCGGCCACGATCCGGTCGAAGGGCGCTTGCGGCCAGTACCCGTACAGGCCGTCCGCGACGCCGAGCGTGGGCGTGTAACCCAGCTCGAACAGCGCGCCCGCGGCCTGGCCGAGGCGTTGGCCGTCTACTTCGATGGAGGTCACCATCTGGGAGCCCAGGTGTTCGCAGGCCAGCGCGGTGGAGTAGCCGGTGCCGGTGCCGATTTCCAGCACCCGGTGGCCTTCGCTCACGATGGCGTCCTCCCACATCTGCACCACGAGGGACGGCAGCGTGGAGGAGGACGTGGGGGCGCCGCCGTGCCGGGGGGCGGGTGGCTGCTGCCAGTTGGGTTCGTCGCCGTCGAACTGGGTGATCAGGGTGGTGTCGGTGTAGGAGGCGGCCATCCACCGGCCGTAGTCCAGTTCGGCGGTCACCGGCTCCCACACCGTCAGCCCCTGGGCGTCGCGCTCGGCGGCGGGCAGGTAGAAGCCGGGGACGAACCGGTGACGGGGCACCCGCTCCACGGCCGCCCGCCATCCGGGGTGGGTCAGCGCGCCGGATTCGGCCAGGGCGCCGGCCAGGGTGTGCCGCAGCGGGGCGGCGTCGGTGTCAGGGTCGGCGGGCATCGTCATGGCCTGCCGCCTCCTTCCTGGTGAGGATGTCGGCGAACGCCTCGGTGATGGCGGGCGCGTCAGGGAGCCAGCCCCACTGTCCGTTCGGGTTGCACTCGATCGCCGTCCAGTCTTCCGCAGCGTGGCCGGTGCCGGTGAGGGCGAAGTCGAAGCAGCCGAAGACCAACCGAAACGACTCCAGGTAGGCGAGCGCGGCCGCGGCGATCGGTGCGGGGACGTCGATGGGGGTGTGAATCAGCTGGTTCCAGTCGCCGCGGCGCCAGTCCAGGGCGCTGTCTGGTGCCTGCACGCGGCTCGCGAACACCTGCTGGCCGACGACTGTCATCCGAACATCGCCCGTCTTGTGGATCTCCGCCTGGAACAGGTGCGGCATCACCGAGAGGGAGCCGTCGAAGGTCTCAGGGTCGACACGCTGCGCCCAGATCGCTCCGGCGAGACCATCCTCGGCGAAGGGCAGACCGCGGAAGGGCTTGTAGATGATGGGGCCGTGCTCGGCGGCAAACGCGTGCGCCTCCTCGGCGTCGTTGGTGACCAGCGTTGCCGGGATGGTGAGGCCGAGCTCGGTGAACCGTTGGAGCTGGGTGGGCTTGTACTCGGCGCGGGCAACGGCCACGGGGTGGTTGACGTAAAGGGCGCCGGTCAGGCTGTGCAGGACACCATTGAGTCCGTGGCGGGCTTCGGCGGTGGCGAATTCGCGCTGCTGGGTAGGTAGGTGCCCGTACCGGGCGGTGTACGGGGTGGGGCGGCGGTAGTACACCGCCGCCACCTCCCCTAACTCCACCTCCCGGCTCCCCGTGGCCAGGCGCCCGCCCCAGGACTGGGTCGTGCCTCCGATGCGGGCCGCGAAGGACAGGCCCGCGCCGATGTTGGCTGGGTCGGCGCGGACGACCGGCACATTGCGCTCGTTGAGCGCGTTGATGACGAGATCCGCGGTGACGTCCTCAAGCGCGGTGAGGACCAGGACGGTGGAGGTCATTGGTCAGTCCGTGCTGTAGTCGGGGCTGGAGTCGTCCGCCGTCTGGGGCTGCGGCGCGTTGCCGTCGCTGCCGCCGGACTGGGAGGTGGTCGGGTTGGTCTGGTTGGTGCCGTGCTGCCCCATCTCAACGCGCCGGCCGGCGGTGTCGATGTAGTGCGCGGTCTGCGTCGACGGATCCAGGGTCACTGCCGCGTAGGCCGGTGCGCCGATCGGGAGCCGGTCGGTGACCAGCCGCATCGCCCAGGGCGACGACGGTGCGAGGGTTGCAGTGCGCATGATGGTGCTCCTCTCGATGAAGTGAGTAGTGCTGGTCGGCCCTGCGGGCCGGGGCGCAGCCCACCGAGTGGGGTCGGCTGGGGGCTGTGCGCCGCCACGCAGGGTCGCGGACCCGCCTCAAGAGAACCGAGCGCTTCTCAGGTGGGCCGGCCCAGGGGTTTCCTGCCGTCAGCGGGGGTGAGCCTCGCGCAGCGCCTCGTGGTCAGAGACGATCCATTCCCTGCCGCCGCCCTCGGGCCGCAGGAACACTGCCTCGGGGACGACCCGTCGCGTCTGCGGGTCCTCCCACTCGCCGATGAACTGGACCACCGCCTCCCGGTCACTGCCGGGGTCGAAAACACGGGCGCCCTCGTACAACCAGTCGGGTCGTCTGCTCACGCCGGGCCTACCTCATCGGAGCCGGAAGAACCGATGCGGCTGTGCAAGGCCCCGAGCTTCTCCCAGCCCCGCATCGCTCGCGCCATGAGGGCCGGAGACGGCTGGCCGTACGCTTCGCTGACGTCAGCGGAGACGGCGTAAGCGGCCCAAGGAATGCGCTCGCTGGGCTGTTCTGCCGCCTGCGGGTCCAGCGATGTGCCGTTAGGGAGTGGCTTGGTCATGGCGCTGCTCCTCTGCGAGAAGGGGTGCCCGGCGCTGCCGCGATCCGCGGCGGCAGGGCCGGGCACTGGTGCTGCCAGCCGAGCCCTGGGGGAAAGGTCAGGTCCCGGTCGCGGCGGCTGATGACCAGTGAACGCGCAACAGCGCCCCGTAACTGGCACAGGTTGTGACAGTTACGGGACGCTGTGTGACGGCAGTGACTTGTGTGACTTCTGGGGCTAGAGGTCGGCCCCGCACCATGACGCGTACCCGATCAGCGTGTCCGGCGTGCGTCGAGCCGCGTGCACCAGGCCAGTGACCGTCTCTCGCACGCTCGGGTGGTACTTAGCCTGCTGAGGGGCGACGGCCCGCGCCTTGAACAGCGAGGAGAGGGCGGCGTCCGTTTTGCCGGTAGACAGCTGCGCGCGAGCGGTGTCGATCCAGAAGTGCCCGAGCCGGTCGGGGAAATAGTCGGCCGGCGGCCGTACCTCCTTGGCGAGTTGCAGAGCCCGACTGTGGTTGCCGAGCTCCATCTCTACGGCGCTCGCGTGGATGGCCACGTTGGTCGGGCCGAAGCTCTGGATGTGGGGGCCGTCGTTGCCGCCTCCGGTGACTTCCCGGCCGAGCTGGTTGGCGAGCTGTCGAGCTTCGGACAGTTCCCCTCGAGCGGTGTCGCCGTCGCCGCGGCGGCAGGCCAGCATCGCGGCTCGGAGGCGCAGGTTCCCGGCGGAGCACAGAGCGGCGACCTCGGCCGCCCGGACGCCGTCTTCGACGACCGTCAAGGCTCTGCCGATGATGGCCTGCCCAACCTCCAGGCGGCCCGTCGAGAAGGTGGCGTAGGCGCGCATGTAGTGGTGCAGGGCCATCAGGTAGGGGTCGTTGCCCCGGCTGACTGAGTAGTCCATCCGGGACAGCAGGAGCGACACCAGGTCTGAGAGGCCGAGGTTGTACGCCACGTCGTAGGCGGACCGGTAGACGTGCACGAGCATCCGGTGGGCCCGCTCCTCGCCTTCACCGGGCGCGGTCTGCGAGACCTGCACCAGCTCGTCGATCAGTGGGGGAGCCATAGTAACGATCTTCGCGTAGTTGGATGCCCGCCGGGCCTCGAGGACCAGGCGGACGTCGGCGGCGATCTCAGGCAAGCCCCGCACGGCGACCTCGTCCAGGGGCAGGTCCCAGTTGTCCAGCGAAGCCCGCAGGTCGGCCAGGGGGCCGTCGAGGCGGTCGTGGGCGTGCTCGGCAGCGTAGGGCTGCCCGGTGAATGTCGTGAGGGGAACACCCAGGGCGCGGGCAACAGCGGCAATCAGGGGGCCCGAGGCTGGCCTCCGCCCCTGCTCGACCTTCACGAGGAGGCTGTATGAGATGTTCGCCTTGGTGGCGAGCTGCGTCTGGGTGAGCCGGCACAGTCTCCGGTACGCGGCAATGCGCGTACCCGTGCCAGCGACAGGGTTCTGGGGCATTCTGTCTGTGCTCCGTCCTGCGTAGTAGGCCTACCGGGACGGTACCCGCCGCCGGGTGGCGGGTGAACGGAAAGAGCCCCAACCGGAAACCGGTTGGGGCCCTCGTTCGTGGACGATCCCTGTGGTGATCGAACGGCCGGTCGCCCTATCTCTCGTCGGGTCGGTGGCCTACTCCGTCGCAGGCGAAGCAGTCCACGGTCAGGGGGTCCTGGCACCCCGGCGAATCGCATGAGTGGTTGTAGACGTTCGGTTCGGTGCCGACGCCGAGGCAGTCCCAGCAGACCATCTGCCCCGGCGGCGGCATGTAAGGGTTGTCGGCCATGCCGCCCACGATGGCAGCCCTGGCGCCCGAGCCGTGCCCAAACGCACGAAAGCGTCCCCTCCCGCCCGTAGGCGAGAGGGGACGCTTTCGTTCAGGAGACGCCATACCACTGGCTGGCCCAGCCCGTGTTGATGATGCTGGTCGACTGTGAGGCCATCGTCAGTGACGCCGGCAGCGACGTCTGACCGGTCAGCAGGTTCGAGTACCGCAGTCCCGGCGCAGTGAGCCCCGCATTCACTGAGATGCCCGCGCCGCTGCTCTTGAACGTCAAGGCGTTCGTTGCCCAACTGCCGTTCAACAGCATCGCGATGTAGTAGAAGCCCGGGGCGGCCGTGAACGGTGTGACCAGTTGCAGGGCCTTCGCGGTCGCTCCCGACATCAGCGAGGAAGAGATGTCCGCCGTGACCCCCCGGAGCGTGCCCGTGGTGTCGTACACCCCGAGGTAGCAGTTCGACAGGACCGCCGCCGCGTCGACCCCCGCCAGCCCAATCCAGATGGAGGACCACGTGATCGTGTTCCGGATCGGGATCCGTACAAGGGTCACCCGACCAGCGACACCGGCGGACGACTGCGCGGTGACGTGGCCGGCCATCGCCGGATCGTACGTCCACGCCAACAGGTTCTGTTCGCTGGGTTGGTCGGTGACGCCGTCACCGGGCACAGTGCTGTCGGTGATCAGGCCGACCGTAGCGAGGCCGGAGAGGAGGCTTGCCAGGGCGGAGCCGTCGGTCCGGGAGCCCGTGACCGTCCGCCGTGTGACGGGGGTGGCGCCGTAGAGACCCACGGTGTTCGCCGCGCCGTCGAGGACGTGCCGGGTTGTTCCGTACAGGGTGTCGACGTACTCGACCTTCCCCGCAACCTGGAGATTCTGAGCGTCCGCCGACAACCGCAGATACGAACGTTGCACGCCGTCGAAGGCCGGCCCGGACCAGTTGGAGACGATGAGGTCGGAGCCCGTCGCCTCCAGGTCGAGGCTCCCCCCGCCGCGCCGCAGCCGGTATCCCTTCCCGGCGCCGGAGATCGCGAGGTCGGCGCCAGCGATGGTGACCGCGCCCGTGAAAGTTGCCCCGGTCAGCGGGGCGAGCGCGGCGAGCGCAGCAGCCAGCCCTGTCACCTGCGCCTGGGTGAGCGTGATTGGATCCGTTCCGGCCGCGGCGTGTGAGGCAGCGTGCGCGGTGGGAGTCCTGGCGTTCGTGGTCGAGGGATCGGTGGAGCGCAATGCGATCCCGGACCCGGCCCCGGCCGCACCGAGGGGCGGCTGAGGTCCGACGTCCCCCGTGTCGCCCTTCGGCCCCTGCGCCCCGGCCGGCCCCGTTGCGCCAGTTGGTCCAGCCGGTCCCTCCGGTCCCTGCGGACCGGCCGGGCCAGCAGCCCCCCGCACGTAGCCGGGTAGGGCTGGGTCCGCGACGACGAGGGTGTTGATGTCGACGGCCGAGCCGTTGCCGGTCGGCAGCTCGAACACGCGGACCCGCACCGGTACCCCAGCAACGGCCTCGGTAAGCCGGTAGTAGCGGCCGGTCGTCGGCTCGATGCCGGGTTCGTCCGTCGGCATCAGGGTGATGGACCAGGCCCCGTTCGTGACCGGGACCGGGTGGTCAGGAGCGGCCAGGACCCGGCTGCCGGACTCGTCGGTCCAGCGGCGGGGCAGGGCGGCCAGCGTGACGGACACGTCAGGGGCCCCAGTGTTCGTGAAGAGGTCGTCCACCCTGCCGGTGACGGTGCGCCGGGCCATGGCCGCCCCCTACTTCGCAAGGATCGTGTACACGAGGGACCCGACCGCGGTGACCGCTGCCAGGGACGGAAGCGGCCAGCGGGCCCGCTCCACGGCGTCGAGGCGGGCCTCATGGTCCTCGATCTTCTTGTCCGTCTGGTCTCCGCGTTGCACCAGCAGGGCGAGGGAGCCGTCGACGCGGGTGAAACCGACCTCGACGGCGCGACGCAGCTCGGCGATCTCGGTGGCCACGTGCTGAGACTCGGACGGCGTCACCCGGCCCTCCGGGCGGTGATCAGCCGGTCCTGCGCGGCTCCGGACACCCCGGTCGGCTTCCAGAGGCCGAAGTGCGCCAGGGTGGCGGTCCCGAAGGACACCAGCGCGAGGACGGCGGCCGTCCCGGCGTCCCAGCCCGGTCCGGGGTGGGCCATCTCCGTCAGGAAGCCGGTCGCACCGGACAGAACCAGGAGCAGCACGGCCTTGACCCCGGGGTGGGTAACCCGGGTGGTGACCAGTCCGACAAGGACGGGCAGGACGACGGACAAAAGCAGGCCGAGCCAGTACGCGCGGTCGAGGGTGATGGTCATGGAAGACTCCTTGATGGGTTCAGACGTTGGGGACCTGGAGCCGGGCCCAGGACGTAGGGCCGGGGATGCCGTCGGCGTCGGCGCCGGAGTAGCCGAGCTTCCGCTGCCAGGCGGCGTAGCTGGCCTTGTCGCCGGAGCCCCAGACGTCGAGGTTGGTGTTGGTCTGGTAGCGGTTGCAGCCGACGGCGACGAGCCGGGCGTGCATCGCGGCGATGATCGGCGAACGGCGGCCGGTCACGAACCAGCCGGCGCCGGGGAACGGCTCGTAGGCCGGAGCCGGGGCCGGGCTGGTGGTGCCGCCTCCGGCGGCGAGCAGGGCCGCGGTGTCGATGGCGCCCGGGTCCCAGTGATCATTGCCCGGGATCTGGCAGTGCCCGTAGTGGCCGGCCCGCGTGGTCCAGGTCGCCGTGCTGCGAGAGACATCGTCGCTCCCGGACCGGGCGAGACGGCCGGCGGGCCAGACGTCCGGGACGCCCCAGGAGCGGATCGCGCGCAGCAGCGCGGCGAAGTTCGGGCCAGGCTTCCAGTATCCGGTGAAGGGAGTGCCCGCGCGGGCGAGGACCTCGATCTGGATGCAGGCCTCGCCGGTGCGGTTCGTTCGCAGGGCGCCCGCGTTGCGCAGCGCGCGGGCGGACTGGTTGAGGGGCCCGAACTGGCCGAGGGCGTCGGTGGTCGGGTCGTAGAGGATGTGTGGTTCGTCGGCGTCGTCGATGAGGCCCTCGGCGACTGCGGCGAAGGCGGCAGGGCCGGCGCCGGTCTCGGTTGTGTGCCAGACCGTTCGGGGCGGAGCGTCGGGGGTGTCCATTGGCCCGCCGATGACGCCGTCGCCGAGGCGGACAGCCTCGGGGATCCAGATTTCGCCCATGGTGATACCTCCAGGCATGCCAAAAGCCCCGGCCTGGTAGGCCTGGGGCGAGTGAGTTGAGGGGTTGGGGTCAGGCGACGCGGGTGAGGAGAATCCAGCTGCCGGCGCGCATGATGCTGGACGTCACGTTGGCGACGCGCTGGGACCAGTTGAGCTGAAGGCTGCCGGCCGTGGACGAAGTGGTGAGGCGGCCCCAGAAGGGCGCCGTCATGTAGGTGGTGTTCTCGGCGCCGAACCCGCCCAGCGGGAAGGTGGTATTGCCGATGGACTGTCTGTCGACGACGACGCCGGAGCCCGCGAGACCGCCGGTGCCGTCCTGCGACTGGCCGTGGCTGATCCAGTCGAAGACGGACCCCGACGGCCCGGTCCAGCCGATCTTGATGTCCGTGTCCGTGCGGGCGCTGTACAGCAGCATGCCCTGGACGAAGTACTTGGCGTTGGCAGCCACGGAGGCCGTCAGCGCCGTGTCATTGACGTTGGTTGTCGAGTTGGTGACGGGCTGATCGGTCGGCTTTTCCACGTAGATAGGCTGAGTGGACTGCATCAGGGCGGCAGTCATGCGCTGCCCCGCATAGAAGATCGGGTAAGGCAAGGCACCTCCTACAGGGCAAGAATGGTGGGCGCAGCCAGCTGGACCGGAGCCCCGGACAGATGGCTCTTGACGACGCCGTTCATGGAGCGGATCACGGTCCAGGACTGCGGCGAGGTGGAGCCCGACACCGCGGTGACGGTGACGATCTCCCCATTGAGGTCGGCATCGAAGGGCCAGTCCGCCGCAACCGGGCTCCAGACAGGGCCCGACGTCGTGGCCACGGACAGCGTGGTCGCCGTGCTCGACACGCCAGACGCCAGCTGGGAGCCCTCGGTGTCCAGCCGGCCGCGGACTATGTCCTCGACCACGCCGACCTGCCACGGCTCCGCCGGCGAGCAGGTGAGGACGATCTCCCAGGACAGCGGTCCGAGCGTCTCTTCGTAGCCTTCGACGAGGAGGTCCAGCGGCCCCGGCGGGAGATGGGCGGGCAGGCCCGTGACGCGGATGATCGAACCGGAGTCCAGGTTGGTGACCGCGTCGATGTACTGCGGGTACTTGTGCAGCAGGATCTTGACCTGCGGATAGCGGGCCTCGTCGACCGTGCCCAGGTGGACCAGCCACTGCGCGAGAGGCTGGCACTGGGAGTCGTCTGCGACGTTGACCGAGGTCGAGTCCTCGTAGAGGCCGACGCCAGCCGGGGCGTTCTGCGTGGACATGCTTCCGGTGTCCAGCGTCCACCGGCCGAAGGACCCGTTAACGCGGGAGACTGTTCGGTCGTTGCGGATGCGGGTGTCGTCGTCACGGGGAGGCCCCAGTTCCGACAGGTGCCCGTACGGAATCGTCAGTGCCGGCGCCCGGTTGTAGAACGAGGTCCGCCCCTGGTAGACGAGGCCGAGCCGTTCCCTGTCCTCCATGAGGATTCCGCCGTCTGCGGCCTCGCACTCGGCGAGGAGGTCGACGAGCTGAGCCGGTCGCTGGTAGCCCATGGCCTGCTGGGCCTGCGGGTCGCCCCACACATCAACCGTGACCGCCTCCTCGGCGCCGAGGCGGACCACACGGTCGCCCGCGGTCTCTCCGCGCCATGCTGTTTCGTAGCCGGCGGGGGTGGCGGTAGATGCCTTGTAGACGGCGAGATGTCCGAATCCGGACCCGGCCAGAGACGCCCCGAAGGTGGTGGAGAAGGAGGTGACTTGGCCGCTGCTGGCACCGACGAGGGTATTGCTGCCGCCACTGGTGATCACGAACAGGTCGCCGCCGATAGGGATCGCCACGACTGAGAACTGGTACCAGCCGGTGCCGTAGTTGGAGGCGATGTTTACGGAGGTGACCAGGGTGGTGGCGCCCGTTCCGTCCTCCACGACAAGGTCATAGTTTGTGGGGCCGAATCGCAGACGCCAGATGCGCCAGGGCACCCCTGTGGTCACCCACTCCAGGATGGTGCCACTTGAGGCGGGCGCCGAATTGATCTTGTAGTGGAAGTCGATCTCCCACACCGAGCCGGCGTACCGCGGCACCGCGCCGGTGAGGGTGGCACCTCCCACGATCGTCGGGAGCGCGTCGGCAGCCGGGAACGAAGTGTCCGCGGCCATGTTCAGGCCGGACACCGTCAGCGGCTGGACTCCAGCGATAGGGCTGTAAGCCTGCCGAGAGTCGCGGCCGTCCTCCAGCGGCCAGTACGCCACCGGGGACAGGGTGGGCAGACCGCGGGTGAGTGCGCTCTTCAAAGGGCGTCGGCCCTGGCCCAGACGCCGCATGATGCCGGCGGCGGTGACGGGCGCAAGGACATCATTGCCAGACACGTGCCAGCGGGGCGCCCATTCGGAGATCTCGCCGACCGTACGGGTGCGGCGGGAGGTGATCTGAGCGGTACCGGCCAGGGACCAGGTCCGGCCTGCGGCGTCGGTGAAGCCGGTGGCTCCGGATGCCTGAGAGGTAAAGATCGGATTGGCCACGATGCTGCCGCCGATGCCGGATCGGACCTCGACCGCATGGAACCGTCGGCCGATCGGGGCGTAGCTGAAGGCGGTCAGGTCGCCGATCTGAAGAGCGGCGGTCCCCGCAAAGATGCTGGTGATGCCGGCCTCGATCACGGCGTCGCCGAGCTGGGTCCAGGTGCCGGCGATGGTGTCGGAGGTGTAGAAGGTTGTCGTACGGCCGCTCGCGCCGTTGTTGACGTCGAGGACGGCGCGGATTGCGCCCCTCTGGCCGGGGGTGAACGGCACCGCGAGGGTGCTCACGACCGACAGGATGTTGCTGCCGGTCGTCGACCACGAGAGGACGAGGCGACCATCGCTCTGGACGGTGAGCCAGTAGGCGAATTGCCCTGAGCTGGCCTTGCCGAGGACCGGCCAGCCGGCGGCGCCCCGGTCGCCGTCCCACGAGGTCGGGGTGAGGTCGGCGCGGAGGTCGAGGTCCCCGGTGATGTCCAGGGCGGCTGCATCCGGGGTCGTTACCCGGCCGACGTCGCCTGGGGGGAGGACAAGGGCGACGTTCGCGCCGTCCACGCTGTACCGCAGGGGTGTGTTGCGGCCGAGCTGTCCGTAGTACGGGCTCCGGGGGTTTCGGTTGTTGAAGGCG
This sequence comes from Streptomyces sp. NPDC001594, assembly GCF_042893675.1. NCBI lineage: Bacteria > Bacillati > Actinomycetota > Actinomycetes > Kitasatosporales > Streptomycetaceae > Streptomyces > Streptomyces sp. NPDC001594. Next base: position 140,216 of record NZ_JBIAVB010000014.1, read on the forward strand.
CCCGTCGGGTCCTCCAGGGTGAGCGTCGTGGTGGACGGGTCCACGCGGGCGCCCTCCGAGCGGCGCCCGCGCGCGTGCCGGATGCCGTCCGTCTTGCGGACCGCATCCGTCACGTCCACCCACGTCCCCGCGATCTGAAGCTCGACCTTGGCGCCGGGGACTGCCATGAGACCTCCTTACCGAGGCTGGCCGATGACCTTTTGCACGTCGCCGCCGCGCTGCTGCACGACACCGCGCAGCAGCGCGAGCATGGCCTCCGGGCCTTCGAACCTGATGATCACTTCCTGTGGGGCGCCGGAGTTGCCCGCTGACATCCCTCCGGCGGGGAACCCGGATGCGGCGAGAGTCATCCCCGGCACGGCGCCGGTGAGGGCTCCGAGCTGGTCGCGCAGGCCTGGTGTGGCGGCTGCGATACCTCGCTGGAATCCCTCGATCACGCTGGTGCCGGCGGGGGTGAGTAGCCGGGCGTCCAGGGTGGCCGGCCCCTTCCAGCTGGGGATCATGGAGGTGATCCAGCCGAGGTGGTCTTTGAGGCTGGGGACCATCGCACGCAAGCCGTCGATGAAGCCGGACAGCGCTCGCGCTCCCGCGTTGTAGAGCACGCTGCCGATGGCGCCGAGTGCGCGGAGAGCCACCTGAGGCAGCTCGTTGAATCGCTGGACGGCATCTACCAGGAAGCCCCGCAGGGCTTGCTTGGCGTATGAGGCCGCACCTGCCATGTCGCCTTGCATGAGTGCTGCGAGGGACTTGAGGAGCGGGACTGCTACGTCCCGGATCGACCGCGTGAAGTCGCTGATGAAGAAAGCGGCGATCTGGAGGAAGAAGTCCAGGACGGGCCGGAGCACCGGGAGCAGCCGCTGAAGCAGTTCCGTGGACATTTGCGCCCAAAGCTGGATCAAAGGAGCCAAGGCGACCATCAGTTCGCCGAGGGCCTGCCCCAGGGACACCAGGGTGGGTGAGAGTTCGACGAGCAGGTCGCCGACCAGGCCTAGCCACATCGCGAGTTGTTCGCCGAGGGCTTGCGCCAACGGCCGTATGATGCCGGGAAGTTGAGCCAAAACGGGGCTGAGGGTGTCTTTCAGGGTTTTTGCGACATTTTGCACTATGGGTGCCAAGGCCTGAAAGACCACAACTGCCGCATCTAGCAGTGGAGTTAGTGCTGGCAGCAGTGCAGCGACCAGCTCGCCCGCCACTGTGAGCAGCGGCGACGCGGCAACCACCAGCGCGCCTACGGCCTTCGCCCCGGCCACCAGAACCGGACCGAGGGCCCGGATCACGGGTTGCAGTCCAGCGCCCAAAGCCTGGATCAGCACCTGCACCGGGGGGCCCAAGGCCGTGAAGACCGGAGCTATGGCCTGGAGGGCGTCCGCGAGGAGCGGACCCACGGTCTTGCCGAGGACCGACATGGTCTCGTAGATCGACTTCAACCCGGCCTGCACGGCAGGCGTGTTGAAGGCGTCGGCCATCGCACCTGTGATGTCCTTCAGGACCCCGATGAAGCCGCCCCCGGACGCCTCCATCGGCTTGAGGATGTTCGCGAAGATGCTGCCGACGTTCGCGAAGACGTCGAAGAGGTCACCGACAAGGCTGATGGCGTCCTCGATGGCCTTCTGCATCCGCCCGCTGGCGAAGCTGTCAGCCATCCGAGCGGCGAGCCGGTCCAGCGCTCCGCCAGCGGCCGCAGTGAGCCGCTCGAAAGCCGGCCCGGCCGCCGCAGCCACCTGCCCCAGCCCCGTGACGATCTGCCCCGGCGCCCGCGAGAGATTCCGCAGCCCGGCGGACGCCGACGCCATGGCGCGGCCCAGGGTCCCGGACTCGGCCAGGTCCCGCGCTGCATCCAGAACGCCGCGGCCCATCATGTTCAGGGCGCCGGCCGAGTCGACCAGGCCGCGACGCAGCACTGGCAGGACACTGCCGGCCGTGCGGGTGATCTCCCCGGCCAAGCCCTGCATGAGGGTCTGCTGCACGTCCAGGCGCAGGCTCTCCCAGGCAGGCTTGAGATCAAGGAGCGCCTGCACGAAGGCCCGCGCTGCCGGCGCCAGCTTGCCCATGGCCTCGGCGAACGGATCGGCCTGGCCGCCGGTCGCCTCGGCAAGTGCGGCCTGGGCGCGCCGGACCTGCTCGATCCCGTCCGCCGCCGTACGGGCGGCATTTTGGCGGGCGTCGGCGAGGTCGCGTTCCCGGTCAGCGACGGTGCGCTGGGTGTCAGCGACCCGCTCCTGTGCCTGCCGGACCGCGTTCGTGCCCTCCACACCGGCCGCATTCGCCTTCGCGGTCTCCTGCCGGAGCCGGGCGGTTTCGGTCGTCTGCTCTTTGAGGCGCTGGACGGCGCGGTCGTACGCGAGCTGAGCGCGGGCGATCTCCTTGGGGTCGCCGCTGGCGCGGGCCTTCGCCAAGGCCTCCTCGGCATCGGCGACGTCCAGCACGGCGTCGCGCTGCGACAGCTCGGCGTCGGCGAGCCTGTTGTTCAGGTCTTCCAGGTCACGGGCGCCCTGCTCACGGGCGTCGTTCAAGGCCATCTGCGCGGCGCGGGCCTCGCGCTGCGCGTCGGCCAGCCCGCGCTCGGCGGTCGCCACCTGCTTGGCGGCCTGCTCGTTGGCGCGGGCCGCCGACTTGACCGCGTCAGACAGGGACTGTTGGGCTGACGCCGCCGCCTTGGCGCCGCTCGCGGCTGTGGTGGCGGTCTTCCCAGCGCCGGCGATCGCCTCGGCGATGCCGGAGGTTCCGAGCTTGATGGCGCCAACGGCCTGCCCCAGCATGAACACGGCACTCGCACCGAGCCCGGCCGCTGGCGCGATGTTGGCCAGAGTCGCCACCAGGCCAGCCGCTGCCGGTAGGGCTGTGCCGAGGGCGGCCGCGACAAGGCCGCCCTTCGCCGCCACCGAGCCCAGCACGCCCGCCGCCGAGCCGAGGCCTCCCAGGGTGAGCGAGAAGCGCCGGCCTTCGCGGTCGCCCATGCTCAGCCCGAGCGCGGCCCGCTGTCCTGCGGACGCGAACCGGCCGTCGAGGGTCCGCAGGCGCCCGGACGCGTCCGTCGTGTACCGGACGACGGACTCCTGAGCGTCGAGCACAGCACGCTGTACACGGCTGCTGTCCGCACGGAGGTCCATCTGGACCGGGTGGCCCAGAGAGACGAGGTGGCCGTCAAGCGTGCGAAGCGATCCGTCTGTGGACTGGACGAAGCCGCGCACTCGCAGCTCTGCCGCGCGCAGGTCAGCGACCGAGGAGAAGCGCCCGTTCAGCGCCCGGAGGTGCCCATCCGTGCTGCGCTGAAAGCCGCGCATCTCCAGCTCGGCGGCGGACAGGCTCCGCGCGAACCCGGTCTGGTCGGCGTCGATCCGGGCGACAAGTTCGCCGATGGTCAGCGCCATGCGCGGCCTCCCTGTCAGGTAGCGAGAGAGGCCAGCGCGGCCCTGATCTGGTCGGGATCGTCGACCACGTTGATCTCGTCGCCAGCCAGACGCCGCCACATGGCGTCAGCGGACAGGCCGGCGAGGAGGACGTAGAAGCGGCGGCGGGTCAGCTGCGCGATGTCCTGCGGGCCGAGCCGGTATTCGCGTTGGAAGTCGGCTTCGAGCGCCCACCAGTACCGGCGGATCGCGCGCGTCGTGCGGCTCGGTTCGGCGGCGGGGCTTTTCCCTCCGCGACGCCTTCCTGGGTGAGCTTGTAGGCGTCCTCGAAGCTGAACTCGGTGCCGCGGGCGTTGGCCATGCCCCAGGTCAGGACCACCCGGAATTCGAGGAGGCCCATCCCGTTTGCCCGCCACTGGTCTAGGCAGTCCTGGCCGAAGATGAGGCCGACCAGCTCGGCGATGTCGTCAAGGCTGGTGGAGTCGTGCAGCTCCTCGACGCGCTGCTCTACGAGCATCGGCATGTCGGTCGGGATGGCGACCTCGACGCCTCGGATCGTCGTGGTCTGCGGGCGGGACACGGACGCCCAGAAGTCGTCCCAGGACTGCGTATCGCTCGTCTTGCGGGCGGTCACGGCTTCGCCGCCGTGGTAGACGGGCCGGAACGGGTGAACGTGGCGGACCACGACACCTCGTCGTTGTTGCCACCGCCCTGGTCGCCGAGGGTCACCCGGGTCTGGGCCCAGACGGTCCAGGTGGTGTCGTTGGTGTGCGCCCACCGAAACCCGGTCAGGCTCTGCGTGCCGAGCCGGTCGTTCATCGCCTCGACGATGGCCTGGCCGGGATCGAGGGCGCCGGTGGCCGGGTCGCGGAGGCGGAAGCCCTCCAGCTGGAGGCTCTTGCCGATCTGCATCTTCATGCTTTCGGCCTGGCCGGCGCTGCCGAAGGTCGTGGTGTCGGTGGTCTCCTCGTCCTCACTCTTCGTGAACGTGTTGATCGCGAGAGGAGAGATCGCCACCCAGGTTCCGGGACTGGCGTAGTTCTCGATCTGGAACACGATGTCCCTCGCGTTGTACTTCTGAACTGCCATGACTCCTCCAGGGCATGACGAAATGCCCGGCGCGGCGGAGCCGGCGGGCTGGAGAATCGGGGTGGGTCAGATGCGGTGCGCGGTCACGGAACGCACCTGCATCCGGACGTTGAAGACATGCTCGTGCCGGCGGTTGTCGTCGGCGCCGAGCCCGGCCACGTTCCGGGCGACCGCCAGCAGCAGATTCGTGCCGTCGGCGAGTACAACCGGGCCCAGGCCGTGCAGCTCGGAACGGATCGCGAGCGCGCGGGCGCGGGAGACGCGGGGGTCGGTGGTCCCCCTTACGCGGACCTGGACGGCCACGGTGTCGTAGCCGATGTGGGAGTCCTGCTCGGCGCCGTCGTCGTAGATGCCGAGGACGAAGCACACGTCTGGCGTGCTGGGCAGGGACTCGATGAACACGTCCCCGCTGTGGCCGGCTGGGTCGTAGGTGACCAGGCCGCGGGCGGCGAGGTGCTGGGCGAGGCCATCAAGGAGATCGTCAGCCACGCAGCCACCGCCTCAGGGACACCTGCATGAGCCGCAGCAGCACCTCGCGGTCCCGGTTGAGCGGGATCTCCAGGTACTTCGCGGACCGGCCCGGCAAGTGCTTCCAGGTCAGCTCCTCGTGCTGCCGCTTGGCGTACACGGTGTCGTAGGTGACGGCCCCGTCGAGGCCGTCGCGGACGACGCGCCCGGAGCGCTCCAGGGTGCCCTCGCGCAGCGGCACCAGCTTCCGAGACTCGGCGAGGAGATGCTCCAGCGCCCGCTGGAGCCCTTCCTCCGCGCCCCGGCGGCCGCGGGCGCTCGCGCCCAGGCGGCTGCCCTCCCAGCGCAGTTCGGTGTACTGCCTCGTCATGTGAGGGTCACCTCCCTGTGGTCTGGTGTGCCGAGGCCCGGCGCGGAGTGCAGCGCCGAGGTGATGACGGACGCCGTCCGGCCGGAGGGAGTGGTGACCAGGGACTCCGGCGGGCAGGCCTGGGTGGGCATCAGGTAGAGCGTGGTGGAGGCGACGACCTCCTCGCCGCGCTCGCCGCGGACCGTGCGGACCGTCTCCTCCACGAGGGCCCGGGCCGCGACCGGGGCTGCGTACTGCGGCCCGTACGCGGTGTCGCCCTCGTAGACCTGGATGGTCACGGTGTGGACGAGCAGCCAGCCGGGGATCACGAGATCACCAGCCCGAGCCGGAGCCGGTCCGGGGTGAGGTCCGGGCTGCGGAGCGCGTCCCACACCGCCGGGGCGACCTGCCGACCGGGGGAGTCGGCGCCGGACACCGCGGTCACCGACCGGCTCAGGCGTACGGAGCCGATTTCCACGCTGCCCCAGCCAGCCCCGGCCGCGCCGGTGACGTCGCCGACCTCCACCCCCCATTCGACCTGCGCGCACACCGCGGTCGCGAAGGCCGCGGCGACGAGGGCGTCCGTGGGGAGTCCCGTGGTCGGGCTGGCCGTGTAGACGCAGAGGCGGAACACGGCCGCGTCCAGGAAGCGGCCTGCCCGAGCGAGCCGGGCGTCGATGTCCGGCGGCGCCGCCGTCCCGGTGAAGGCCTCGTACTGCTCGGCGGTGGCATAGACGCGGGCCATCGCCACCACCTCCTACGCGGAGCAGCCGACGATGACCACGTCGTAGGTGACGCTGGTCGACCCGGCGCTGTTGGTGACCTTGAGGATGTCGCCGGTCGCCGCCGTGACGGGCCATCCCACCGCGTCACCGGCGCCGGCCCCGAAGCCGCACCACCCGCCCGGCTTGAGCGTCACCGTCCCGGTCGAGTTCAGCAGGGTGGCCCACGGGTTGGTGCCAGCCCCGATCACCACGTTGTTGGTGTTGGAAGCGGACGCGGCGATGAACAGGCCTTTGATCCGGACGAAGGTGATCGTCGCGCCGTAGACGTCGGCGAGGATTCCCGCCAGGTCGAGATCCTCGGTCGCGCTGGCGGCCAGCGTGCGCTGGTCGTGGAATGCCTTGTCGGCCTGGCCGGCGCCTGTGCCGGATTCCAGGTGGGTGGACCAGATCTTCGCGAGCGGATCGGAGGTCAGGGTGAAGTCCTGCGCCTTGGTCTGAAGGACGGAGGCGCTCATGCTGAAGTCGCTGATCATAGGCACGTATGCCCCCTACTTTCGTCGTCGGGCCGGCGGCGCTGAACTGTCGTCGGGCGGTTCGTCGGCGGGCGGTCCGGGCTCCGGAAGTGCCGGAGCGGGCGTGCCCTCCGGTTCATCGGCCTCGGCGGGCTCAGGCTGGCCCATGACCTGGACCTGGTACCCGGGCTCGGCCCGGAACCAGGCCAGCGCCCGCGCGTTCTGGGCGTCGTCGTCCACCACGGCGTGGCCGTTGGCGAACGCCACACCCATCACGCCGCCCGTGACCGGCCCCGGCGCCGCAACGCGGTACCGGACCGGAGGTGCGGGCGGGGGCGCGGCCGCGACGTCGGTGTCCTCGATGGGAGTCATGCCGTCCGCCTCAGGTGAGGACGACGTACGGCACGAAGCTCTTGCCCGAGGCGCCCGTGATGGTGGCCGGCGCGGTCCCGGTCAGCGACGAGCCAGAGGACTGCGACAGGTTGCGTTCCCCGGTGACGATCGCCGGGGCCGCGCACGTGCCCAGGAGGGTCGGCGGGGTCGTCGCGGCCACCATGATGCCGACCCAGTAGATGCCCGTCCGGGTGATCGTCACCGGTGCCGTGAGCGCCAGCTGCTTCGTGGTGTTGGCCGCCCACGCAGTCGACGTCTGGTCGGCGCTCTGCGCCAGCAGGGCCGGGGTGGCCGAGCTGTCGTAGAGCGCCACCCAGTAGTTGGTGGGCGTGCCGGCCGCCGTGGCGCCGGACCGCACCGACACGGTGGTGATGACGTCACCCGAGCGGAGGTGGATCGGGACGGAGGTCATGACGCCGGTGGCCAGGGCAACCTGGCCGGTGTCGGAGGCCGAGTCGTAAAGGCCGGTGCGCGGCATGTTCCGGCGGTAGAAGGTATCCGGGCTGGACGGGTCGGCGGCGTTGACGTGCGCCATGGCGTCGCGGACGTTGCGGGTGTACCCGCCGAGCTGCTCACTCACTGGCCGGTCCCTTCTTGAGGATGGTGGCGCGGGCCTGGCCCGCTTCTTCGGCAGCGAGCACGCGGGCCCGCTCGGCCTCGCCGGCGTCGGCAAGGTAGGCGAGGACGTCGGCCACGTTGTGCCCGGACGGGTCGAAGTCGGCGGCGGGCTCCGGGGCGGGCATGCTGCTCGCCACCGTGGGGACTTCGTCGACGATGTGGTAGCCGCTGCGCCGAAAGTAGGCCAGCGCCGCCCGCGCGTTGGGCACCTGCGGGTCGACGGTCGCGGCGCCGCCGGTGAAGGTGACGCCGCCGACCTCGCCGGAGAACCCCGGTTCGGGGCTGTGAACGGTCAGCATTACGCGACCTTGATGTTGCGGAGGACGCCGCAGGAGCGGGTGTTGCGGAGCACCGCAGCGACCGGGCCCATCTCGATCTCGCCGGTCTTGACCGCGCCGGGCTGTGAGAAATCGGGCATGTAGGTGTTGACCAGCGGCTGGCCGGCGACAGCGGCGCCGTGCAGGGCGTCCAGGCCGAAGCTGACGGCGTACAGGTCGGTCAGGTTGGTGACGTTGCCACCACCGCCCGCACCATCGGGGTCGCGGGTCTCGACCGGGATGATCGGGGCCGAGCCGAGCGCGTTGTCACCGAGGTCGACGAGGACCCACGGGCCGTACATCTCGATCTGCCGGCCGAGGTCGTCGCGGGTCGCGGTGTAGATCGCAGCCCACCGAGCGAGCGCCCGCATGCGGGTGATCGACTTGGTGTTGCCGAGGATGGCCTTCACGCCCGGCGGGAGCGCGCCCGGGGCGCCCGCGTCGCCGCCGCCCGTGTGGGACGGCACGATCCGGGAGAGGAAGTCGTCGACGACGTCGAGCTGGGCCATGGCCTCGGGCTGCGTGTCGATGGTGCCCCGGGTCCAGTCCAGGTATCCGGAGGTGACACCCTCGTTGAACGGAAGGTACTCCGTCGACTGGCCCGTCAGGCTCTTGTCGAGGCCGTCGAAACCATCGGCGTTGACCGCGGTGTCGCCCCGGATCAGCTCGTTCTGGAAGCTGGTGCGGACGCCCGTCAGCAGCTGCTGCATCTGGAAGCTGATCTCGTTGGTCTGCGACGCGCCGAGCCGAGACAGGACCCGGTCGATGGTGAACGCGCCGCCGAGCGGCTTGAGGTCCACGCTGTAGCGCTGCCGGTTCGCCTGCGCCGGGGTGTACTCCGAGTTCATCGCGCGAAACTGGGCGCCGCGGCCGGCGGTCAGGCGGGTGTAGCCGTAGGTGAGGCTCGCGCCGCCGGTGCCGGGGGTGACCGTGTCGTCGAACGCGATCTGGTCGAGGAGCCAGCTGTAGCGGCGGAGGTTGTCGATGACGGCGTAGTCGATGTCCGCCTGCGAGTTGATCTGGGCCTGGGCGAGGGTGACGGGCACGGGGTGCTCCTAGGGGGTCAGGTACCGAAGGCGCCGCGCACGGCGGCGTGGAGTGAGGTGGGGCGCTGCCGGGTGCTGCCTTCGCCGGTCCCGCCGGAGAGGTCGCCGCCGGACGCGGTGGCGGCCGGGGTGGCGGCGAGGCTGGGGTTGTCCTTGACGGCGGTCTTGATGGCGTCGTCGAGGGCCGCAGCGAAGCCCTTGTCCGCCGGGTCGAGGCCGCTGGCCGCCTTCATGAAGGCGCGAGAGTCCAGAAGCGCGTCCGCCTTGGCGCCGGCCTTGGCGGCGCGGGCCCAGACGGCGAGTTCGACGTCACGCGCGCGGAGCTGGGCGTCTCGCTCGGCGAGGGTGCTGTCCTTCTCCTGAATGGCCTTCGCGAGCGCTGCCGGGTCCGGCGGGGCCTCGTCTGCGACGAGGCCGAGCGCCTTGCCGAGCTTCTCGGTCAGGGCCTTCACAGCGTCGTCGGCGGCCTGCTGCTTGGCGGCAGTGCGGTCCTTGCCGGCCTCCGAGCGGGCGGTGCGCAGCTCGCGTTCGAGGCGCTTCACGGTGGCCGCGAGGTCCTCGGCGTCCGGCCCTTGGCCGCCGCCAGTCTCGGTCGTAGTCGCGGCCGGTCCGGAGGCCTGTCCGGAGGATCCGGACGGGTCTCCGCCCTGGTCAGCGGCCTGGCCTCCGGTTCCGCTGTCGGCGGATCCGGATGCGTCTCCGGCCCCGCCGTCGGCGTACAGGTACGGGTCGAAAGGGCCGGTGCGGTAGGGGTGGGACCAGCCGGCGCCCGCGTGGGATGTCGGGCGAGTGAGGGTGTGTCGCGGCATGGGTGCGCCCTCCGGGGCGTGCGGGCGGCCCGCTCCCGGCGGTCCGCGGTCGGGGTGGGGTTGGCGCCGCGCCTGGCGGTCGCTGGGGGTGGCCGCTCGGCGGCCGTGGTGCGGATGGCCCGCTCCTGGCGGGCCGGAGTTCCCGGCCCGCGCCAGGCGGGCCGAAGTTCAGTGGGCGCGGCCGATCTGCTCGCGCGCGGGCTGGCGGATGATGTGGTCGTGCGCGGCGACGTGCTCGCGGGCGGCGGCCTGCCACGTGCGGACCTTCGCCCGAGCCCGGGCGCGGGCGGCGTTGTCCAACGCGGCGGCCTCGGCCCGCTTCCAGCGACGGATGTGCCGCTCGATCGCGCGCTGGCGCTGCGTGTCCTCGTAGGTGGTGCCCGGCGTCGCGTGCTGCGGGGGCCGGGTCGTCACGCCGGGCAGGTACAGGGACAGGGAGTGCCTGCAATTCGGGTGGAACAGGCCGGCTGCTCGGGCCTCGGGGAGGCTCCCGGCGATGTGCACCGCGACCGTGCGGGGCGGCGCGAGCAGGCCCCGGAGGCCGGTCGGCTGTACCGCGTGCTCCGTGCGGACCGTGCGCGGTCCGGGCGGTCCGGTCAGGGCGAGGACTTCACCCTCCCACGGCGCGCACAGCGGGCACTCCAGCGGCGCATCCGACACGATCACCAGGCCCTGGCCGACCTCGGCCATGGCGTCGATGTGCCCGTCGATCGCGGCGCGGGCGGTGACCGAGCGGACGGCCATCTCCGCGTAGGCGGCCAACTCCCAGCTGCGCCCGGACCGGTCCACGAACCCGCTGACACCGCGGGCCGCGAACTCGTCCAGTGCGCGCTGGGCGGCGGCCCGGCGGGTGATCCCGGTCAGGAGCTGCGTCCCGGCCGCCCGCGCGTTCACCCCGCGGAAGGTGTCGAGGACGGCGCGGGTGATGCGCTGGTACAGCGGCCGGGTGTCCCGGGCGTACGACGCGGCGAGCCGGTCGACGGCCGCCGCCCCGGGAAGGAGCCGGCGGGCCTGGAGCTCCCGGCCGATGTCGAGCGCGCCGAGCTCGGCCACGGCCGCCTGCCGGCCGCGCCCGTATGCGGTCGTGAGCGCTGCCGCCACGGCCCCGTTTGCGTCGTCCTGGAGGGCCGCGGTGACGGTCTCGACGGCCTCGCGGAGGTCCCCGAGGGACCTCAGCTTCAGCTCGGCCCACCGGGGGCTGTCAATGCCCTCGGCGAGCGCGTCGCGGAGGATCGCGATCAGGGCGAGCTCGGCGTCCGCGTACAGCATCGCGATGGCGGCGGCGAGATCCTCGGCGAGGGCGGGGGAGACGGGCATCGGACCGCCTCCCCACGGCTATTCCGCGCCGGTGGCCATCGGGTCAGCGACGTCCCGGCCTGACTCGCGGAGGATCCGGCGGACTTCTTCGGCCTGCCAGTCCGCGTCGCGGTCCGGGTTGGCCAGGGCCACGATCGTCTCCGTCGAGGCGCCCTCCGCGCGGCGCAGAAGCTCGGCCGTCTCCGCCAGCGTCTTGACGTCGTCCTGGATGGAGTCCCGGAACTGGACCGTCGGCCGCTCGACGGCGACGGCCGGCAGGCCCGGGAACATGGGGGACGCCTCCAGGATGAGGAGGGTCTCGACGATTTCCGCGATCCCGACGGCCTCCAGCTCGCACTTGCGCGCGCGGGTGCTCATGCTGCGCGCCGTACGCGCCTTGATCTCCGTCGCGGTGGCAGCGGTAGCGCCCTCAGTGTCCCCGAAGGTGCCGCCGGAGTAGCCGGCGGTGCGAATGACCTTGCTGGACAGGTCGGCGATCGTCTCGCGGTGTGAGAGGTGACGGATCTCGAACTGGTTGAGGGTGATGCCGTGTTCGGAGGTCGGCGGGATGTTCATCGGGGCGAACACCTCCCGGTCCTCCCACGACACGCCCTGGCCGAGCCCGCCGGACTGGAGGTACCCGGCCGGGACGATGATGCGGGAGCGGGCAAGGCGGACGTCCCGCATCCAGCTGGTGTACACCTCGTCGATGCTGCTCAGGAACGTCTCGCTGCCCTGGTAGTCGGACGCGCCGAGGCCTGCGGCACCCGGAAGGTCGTGCCAGTCGGGTGCGGAGACGGTGTTCGGGATGTACGTGCTGGCGAGCCGGTTGCCGATCGGGAGCGTCTGCTCCGGCAGGAAGGACCGGGTTTCCTCGAAGGCTCCGAGGTCGCGGGGCTTGCCAAGGTTGTCCTCGCTGCCCTCGTAAACGCCGTGCAGGATCTTCCCGGGTTCGTGCTGCTCCAGGTGCCGGATGACCTTCTGGCCGTCGACGCCGAGGACAGTCCAGTAGGTGACTGCGCGGAGCCGGCCGTGGACGAACTTCGGGGCGGCGCCGTCAGCCCGGACGAGGCTGATCCAGGGCCGGTCGCTGATGGTGAGGTCCCAGACGATGCGCAGGTACGCCCCGCCGAGCGCGGCGGACATCTCGGCCTGGGCGAGGAGGGTGCGGCGGAGGCCGTCCTCCATGAGCTGTTCCAGGCGCTCCCGGGTGCCGAGGTTGTCGGTGAGGAGATTGGGGGGCTCGCTGAACAGCAGGTCGCTGGACGTGCGGGCGAGGTCGCGGGCCAAGGGCAGATGGAGGTTCGACCGCTTCTCGCCGAGCGGGGTCGGCATGCCCCAGAACCACCGGGCCATGGTTCCGACGAGGCCGCCGCGGTACTGCGAGGGCCGGTTGGCCAGGGTGCCGTACCGGTTGGTGATGCGGTGCCGGTTGGAGTACCGGTAGGCGAGCCGGTCAGGGTTCGCGGAGTACCAGGCAGACCAGTCTTCGATGTCGGAGCGGACGGCCGGATCGATGGGCGGCCACGGGGCGCCGGCCTCAGGGAGCGGCATGGGGCACCTCCTCGTCGGCCGGGTCCGGGTGTTCGTAGGCGTCGGCGGCGGCCCGGAGCATGTCCGCGATGGCGCGGCGCGCGTTGGTGGCCCATCCGCCGCCGGACGCGGGCAGGTCGAGGGTGGCGATCTCGGCCTCGATGTCCCCGATCCGAAGCGCGACAGGCAGGATGACAGTGTCGATCACGCGGCCACCTCCAGCTTCGGGCGGATCAGGCCCCGCCACTCGTGCGCGGTGGAGTGCAGGGCGTAGCGGAGGGCATCGGCCGAGTGGTCGTTCGCCTTCACCGGTTTGTCCTCGCCGCGCTCGGCGGCCCGCTCGTCCCATGCGTAGGTGGGGAGTTCGCCGAGCAGGCCAGTGCAGGAGCGGTGAAAGCGGAGCAGGCCGGAGCCGAGGGCGACGCTGACGGAGCGGATCCCGTCGAGGACGTCGTTGACGGCCGGGGCGATCCCGGGGACGTTGTCGTGCCACAGCTGGTTCATGAAGGAGGCCGCGCTCGGGTCCACGAAGATCCATTGCGGCTGTACGCCGCGTGCTTCGCGCTGCCCGGGCGGGCGCACGTTCGCGAGCCAGTCGCGCACGTTGCGGGAGTACTCGGCGTCGGTGAGCTGACGGCCTACGGCGCGGGAGTCGTGCCGGTACTCGGAAGCGACATACAGCCGGTCGTCCTCACCGTGGCCCACCAGGACGGCGCTGAAGGCGTTCACGGTGCCGTAGTCGATGCCGACGGCCGTCCAGCGCTTCATGGGCGGCATGACGTCGACAACGTGCTCCTCCGCGTCGAACATCTCGTAGACGGCGCCGCTGGCGAGGCACCACTCGCCGAGGATGAACCGCCGGTACCACATGCCCGTGTACTGGGCTTTCAGGCGGGAGACCCAACCCGGGTCGAGCGAGGGGTTGTCGTCGAGGGTGAAGTGCCAGTTCCGGAGCCCGACCTCGGAGCCGCGCAGGATGAAGTCCGTGCGCAGCCAGTGGAAGGGCCCGTCCGGGTTGGTCGTGGCCAGGAGACGGGACTCGGCGCCCACACGTAGGCGGGACAGCAACATCAGCCAGAACGGCTGAGGCAGGAGAGTCGCCTCGTCAACGTAGGCGAGTGCGATCGTCGAGCCTCGGATCCTGCCCTCAGCGCGGGCGTCGGACGCGCCGACGAGGTGCACGGTACGGCCGAGGATGGTGGCCGTGGTTGAGCCGGCGGTGTGGAGGACGTGCATGGCTAGCGGCCCGAAGAGGTTGGTGGACTGGAGCGGGTCGATGATGTTCCGCTCGATCGTCTGGAGCGTCCGTCCGACGATCACGATCAGCCCGTGGTCCGGGGCGACAGCCAGGCGGAGGAGAAAGGCGATCAGCGACCCGATCGTCTTGCCGCTGGAGACGGCCCCTGACCACAGGGCGATCGGGACATCTTGGGATTCGACGATGGAGCGGATCTGCGCGGGAGAAAGGGGCAGGGGGACGTCACGGAGCATCACCGGCCCCCTCGTCTCCGTTCATCGCGCCGTAGGCGGCGGTGAGGCCGGCGGCGAGCTGGCCGAGCAGGCTCTTGGCGTCGCTGACGCCGTTGTCGGAGTTGAGGGCCTCCAGCTTGACCGCCTGGCTGGCAGCGGCTCCGGCGGCCTGGATCAGGTTCCGTACGTCCTGGGTGGGAAGGTCGGTGGCCGTGTAGCGGATGACCTTGCCCAGGGATACCTCGGTGATCTGGTGCTCGTCGCGTTCGAGCCGGGCGAGGATCTTGTCGGCCTGGGCGTAGTACCGCTCAATCAGGCTCTGACGGCGCTCGCGGGTGTCGATGACGCGAGCGCGGGTGGCCTCGGCGGTGGCGGTGCGGTCGAAGGTGAGGCCCAGTTCCTCGGCGAGGACCGACACGGTGCGGGAGCTGCGCCCGAGCTGGCGGGCGATGGCGTTGCGGCCGAGACCCTCGGCATGGAGGGCACGAACTTGTTCGCGGTCCTCGTCGGTGACCGGCCGGGGCGTAGTGGCCATGGCGTCACCTCCGTTGGGGCCCGCCGTCCGGGGCGTCCACCGCGCGCCCTCGTGCGCGGGAGCCGGCCGGACGGCGGGAGCTGGGGGTTAGGGGATGATCCACTCCCCGGTCTGGGAGGCGAACCCGCTGTTCATCGCGAACTGGACCTTGACGATCTTCGAGTCCTTCGGGACCTCGTAGACGATCCAGCCGAGCACCTTGCCGCCCGGCGACGCCTTGGCCGCGCTGGTCATCGCCGGTCCGGCGGTGATCTCTCCGAACGTGGTGTGGAATTGCTGGCCCTCGGCGTCGGCCACCTGGGTGCCGTTGCTGGGGCTGTCGTTGTAGACGGCCGTCCCGGTGTTGACCAGCTCGAACTGGGCGGCCACCCAGCGCTTTCCGTCCTGTGGCTTCATGAAGTCGTCGGCGGACTGCGCCGGGTCGGCCCACTTCTTGATGGTCACGGCCAGCTGCTCGCCGTCCCCGTTCCCCTTCAGGGTCACGGTGTCGCCCACGGCTGCAACCTTGCCGGGTGCCGGCTTGCTCGGGGCGGCCGGGGCGGGGACGGTGGGGGACGGCGGGGCACCCTTGGCGTCCGGCTTGGTGGTGATCTCGTTGGTGGGGCCGCAGGCGGTGAGGGCGAGGAGTGCGACGCCGACGGTGGCGCTGGCGAGGTGGTGTGTACGCATCGCGTCATGGTCGCCGGGTTCGGGTGCCTGTGTGGTGGCTGTGATCGGTCTGTGACACGCGAAAGCCCCGCGCGGTGGCGGGGCTTCGGGGGCTGCTGTTTCCGGGCACGCCGGAGTTGCCGCCCATCTTGAGGGATGACGGCTGGTTTTGCAACTGGGTGCACTCGGTGGATGGCGTGCCCTACTCGCCTGCGTCCGCCGTCCGGCGGTACGCCCTGCGCTTCGCGACGGCCTCGTTGACGGTGGCGCCGAGCCAGCGATGCGCGCGCTCGGACGTGTCGTCCGCAGCCGGCCAACGGCCCTTCTTCACGTCGGCGCGGATCGTCGCGGGCTTGATGCCGGTGGCGGCCTCGATCTCCTTGGCGGTGTACAGCCGGTCCGGCGCGAGGGTGGCGGCCTTGCGGGCGAAGTGCTGCGCGACCACGGCGTCCACGGCGGCGCGGTCGTACACGTAGGCGTGTCTGCGCCGGCCGACGGGGGCCGGCCAGTCGGGGTGGAGACACCAGCGGGAATTCAGGGTGTCGACGGAGCGGCCGTAGCGGTCGGCGATCTCCTGGAGCGTCTCGGCGTCGGGCGGGGTGGCTACCATGGGGGTGTCCGGTCTCTGCGAGGCTGGTTGGTGACCGGCGGGGTTTTGCGCCGGGCGCGTGCGCCCGTGGGCTTCGGCCCGGCCCCGCCGGTCGTTTGGCTTGTTGTACGGGGGAGCCCCCCGGCTGGATGCCGGGGGGCTCCTTTTCTTACTCCTGGCGGTCGAGGAGTTCCGTGAGGTGGAGGATCGCGTCAGCTGCGTCGTTCAGGACCAGTTCGATCTCTACTGCCGCGACCTTGGAGGGTTCCTCGGCGTGCAGCCAGACTCCGAGGAGTCGGGCGGCTGCGTTCCAGTAGAGGCTCGCGCCCCAGACGTGGGCCTGGATCTCCATGTCGATGGGCTGGTCCTTGATGATCTCGACGACTCGGGAGACTGCCGAGGTGAGCTCCTTGGACTGGAAGACCGGGCCTCGCGGGAGGGTGATCGGGACGGGGAGCTTGGTGAGAGCCTCCGCCAGTGCCACGTAGGTGGTGACGATCGCCTCCGTGAGGAAGGCCCGCATTTCGTCGGTCTCGTCGGACATGTTGTCCTCTCTCTGTTGAGTTGTGCTGGTTGGTGAGGGCTTGGGGTTTGCGGCCCCTTTGCTGCCCTCGTGTCTCTATTATGAGGCACGACTACTGTGAAAGGCAACACTTTCATGGTTGGAAGTGGCCCCAACCCGCCCAGGGCTGGGGCCACTTGCCCTCTGATCAGGCCAAACGCCAGCCGAACAACCGGTCATCCGAACCCACCTCGGCCGTCAGACGCCGCCCCGGCAACTCGCGCATGGGCAGGCCGACATCCTCCGCGATGATCGACGCCGGGTACCGCTCCGGCGCCGCCGGGTCGGCGACATCGGCGACGATCTCCGCCTCGGCGCCGAACAGCAGCAGAACTTTCACGTTCACTCGCTCGCTCATGTTGCTCATCTTCCCTTTCACAGGCCCCGCACTGGCGGGACCGGGTCACTTCGGCTGGTCGGTCTGCTTGCTGGGCGGTGTCTGCGGCGGCGGGAAATGCCCACCGCGCGACGCCTGATAGGTCGTCTCGTGACCGACCAGGCGCGGGTCGTCGGGGGCTGGGGTGGGCTGGCGAAGAGGCATGGATGGGGCTCCTTAGAAGGGAGACGCCCGGTCTCCCGGGCGGGAGATGCGGGGGAGACGCTTCAGTAGATGTGCAGGTCAGACGACAGGAGACGCGACGGGAGGCACACCCTCGGCGGCCGGCCGGGGAGTGGGAGAGACGGCCTCCCGGCGGACCCCGCGCGTCGGGGTCCCGTTGAGCTTCAGCTTGGGTTCGACGGGGATGCCCAACGCCTCGATGTGGCGGCGCAGGTCGGCGACCTTCCAGGAGGTGTGGTGACCGTCCTCCTGGAGGCGCATGAGGACGGTCTTCAGGTGGACCCCGGGAGCGTCCCCGATCAGCTCCCGGAGAAGTGCCCGAACGGCCTCCGCCGGATTGGCGCTGACGGGGTTCACGGCGGGGGCGGGCGGGATGGGTTGGGGGCCAGCGCGCCAGGCAGCCCAGCACCCCCACGCGGCGACCACCCACAGGACGACCGGGAGGAGCTGCACGAGCCGCCACGCCAGCAGGGGTGGCACGGCGAGCAGGGCAACGCGGAGCGCACGGCCGCCGAGGGAGTGGGCGGCCCGCACCCACCCGGCCGCCCCGGCGGTGTAGCCGGTCAGCAGGACGGCGGCCCCGCGGCACAGCCGCTCCGCGGCGGGCTGGAGGCGGCTCACAGGATGCCCTGCCCCTCCAGAGCGGCGCGGGCGGCCGTGCCGATGCCGTTGGCAACGGAGGGGAGCCCAGAGAGGAGGTTCGCGACGCCTGCGGTCGCGCACAGGGTGGCTCCGCAGAACAAACCGCCAGCAGCCCGCTTCTTGATCTCCTTGCTTGAGGCCTTCCAGGCGAGAGCCAGCGCGACGGTCAGGAGGAAGACGACCACACCGCCCTCAGGGCTGAGGGAACCCATGGAGCCGCTGGCCAGTGCTCCGCTGTCGGTGCCGGTCGCGCCGGGCACGGCCCGCTTGCCGGTGCCGTTGGCCGCCTGGACGGTGCACCCGGCGAGGAAGCCGAGGAGGCCGCCGATGCACACGGTGGCGAGTGCGCCGAGGGTGAAGTGGATGGCGAACGGGCCGATGACCTTGGGTTCCCACTTCGCCTTGTGCATCGTGCGGACGTTGGCATAAAGGACGGCCAGGCTGATGGCCGATCCGGCGAGGGTGAGGGGCGTGCTCACGGGTGTACTCCGGTGACGGCGGTGACGATGTCGTAGGGGTGGGCCATGCCGACGGTCCCGACGAGGGCGGTGGCGAGCCCGGTGCGGGTGAGGAGCCGGGGGCGTACGAGGTCGATGGCGAAGGTGAAGCCGAGGCCGCCGAGAGCGAGGATGTACGCAGGCATGAGGCCAGCCTCGGCGCGGCACTCGGTCAGGGTTGCTGCCCATCCGGTGGCGAGGCTGTAGCCGCGGGGGCCGAGCGGGGCCACCGCGAGGGCGGCGCCGGCCAGGGATGTCCATGGTCGGGCCCAGGCCCACAGCCAGGACCAGTCGCGTGCGGGCTCGGGCTCCGGCTCCGGATAGACGAGGTCCACGGTGACGCGGACCGCGAGCGGAGCAGGGTCCGACTCTGGCGCGGAGTGCCAACCGGGTCCGGCCGACGGCGGGGGAGGAGGAGCGGCTGGCCGCCAGGGCGGTATCTCGCCGGGCTCCGGCGGCCGCGCGGGCAGCGGCGCGCCGGGCGGGATGATCTGCGAGGGCTTGATCGGGACGCTCATCCGGCCCTCCGGATGTCACGGAGGTACCGGTCCACGGTGTCCTGTCGCGCCCTCGGGTCGGCGACACGATGAACGTAGGCGAGGATCGAGGCCCCGTCGGCCATGCCGGAGTGCCACGCGGTCTCCACTGCCTGTCGGACCGACGGACGCAGCGGGACGACGTCCTCCGGACCGTCCGGATCCCTGTCCGGGCTGGGGCTGGCCCCTTCGCGGGCTTCCAGGGCTGCAAGACGGCGCAGCTGCGCGCGGAGGGCGAGCTTGGCGGCGACGCGGTCCTGTCGACGGACGAGCCACTGCTGGGTGCGGGGGTCGAGCGGGCGGGCGTAGGCGCGCAGGGTGAGTGTCCATCCGGTCTTGGCGAGGGCCGATACGGCTGCGGCGACGAGCCCGACCGCAAAGGAGGCGGTGAGGCGGCCGTGGAGGCAGACGGCGGCCATGGCGATGGCGAGCGCGACGTGGCCGGCTCGGCGGTAGAGGGCCGCCCGGTCGGGGTCGTACCGGTTGACCCACTCCAGGATCAGGCAGTTGATCCAGAGGAGGTCGAACACGCCGGCGGCGGTGTACGCGGCGGCGGCCGGGGCGGTGCGGTGGAGGAGGTCGCCGATGCTGACGGTGGACCAGCCGACGGAGGCGAGGACGCTCGCCGCGGTGGTGGTGGTGACGACGGTCAGGCCGATGTCGTCCCAGTCGAGCGGGGGCCGGGGGAGCTTGTACTTCTCGGGAATGAGTTCGGTCTCGCCGTCGATGGTGTGCTGGACGTAGCGGGTCGCGGTGCGGGTACGCACGGGGTGCTCCGGGGTGTGCGGGGCCGGGGCCGCGCGGGTGGTCAACGCGGGCCCGGCCGGTCGAGGGGTGGGTCAGTGGGAGGTGTCGAGGCAGGGCCGGCCGTCGCGGCAGTCCGGGCAGGCGGCCTTGGCCTCGCACCCGGTGCAGCTGCCCTTGGGCTCGCCGTCGTGCTCGACGCAGAGCACGTCCACGTAGGAGCCGGAGGTGCAGCGGTAGGTCGTGGCGAGGGCCTGCTCCGCCATCTCCCGGGCGTCGCAGACGGTGAGGTCGTCGTCGAACTGGATGAGTGCGCGGTCCTCGGCGTTGAACACGGCGTGGATCATCGGGCGCTCCCGGCGGGCGGGAGGAGGAGCGCGTATTCGCCGCGGGTGATGTCGCGGGTGATCTCCGGCATGACGGCGAGGAGGTCGCGGATCAGCTCGTCCGCCTCGTCGGTCCAGCCGAGCGTGTCGCTGGCGTACCGCTGGGCGATGGCGAGGCGGGCGGCGTCGGTCATGACGTGGTGGGCGCGCGGGTCGGTGAGGCGCTTGACGGCGTAGGCGAGGCCGCCGCGGACGCGGGCGTCGCGGCTGGTCTGGCGGAGGGCCTCGTCGGGCTGGCTGAGGTGCGTCATCCGGCACCGCCCAGGATGTGCAGCAGCGCGACGACGGCCGGGGCGCCGGTGGTGTGCGCGGTCTCGGTGAGGCGGTCGACGGGGGCGTTGACCGCGTCGATGATGGCGCGCGCGGTGTCCGGGAGGTACGGGTCGCTGGGCCGGACGGCGAGGCCGAGCATGGCAGCGACGGTGCAGCCGCGGCGCATGCGGAAGGCGTCGGAGCGGTTGGCGTGGGCGAGGTCGGCGGGGAACGGCACGTCGTAGCCCAAGGGGAGGGTGTGGCCGTCGACCTGGGAGAGGTATTCGCCGGCGGCGTCGGCGATGTAGCGGCGCCGGCCGGGGGTGGTGCGGGCGATTGCGGTGAGCGCGTGGTCGAGCTGGCGCCGCGCCGGGCTGTTGGGCTGGTGGGGGTGCTGGGTACGCTCGGGCATGGCTGTTCCTCCTGGTAGGCAGGTGGGACGGCTGGCCCCGGCGGAGCTGCGAACTCCGACCGGGGCCGATCTGCGTTGCTGGTACGACCGTAGCGACTTCCTTGTTTTGAAGCAAGGAAGTTGAGAGGATGGATCCATGCCCGACTCCCCGCCCGAGGAAGTCGTAGAGACGGGAGGCCCGGACTTGATCTCGTTCGCGGACATGCCCGCGCGCCTGGAGGCCGCCGGCCTGAAGAAGCTCAGCAAGCAGCGCTGCCGTCAACTTGCTGAGACCGACCCCGACTGGCCGGTGCCGCTCGCCGAAGCCACCAAGATCGGCCGAATGCGCCTCTTCGACTGGCGCGTCCTGGAACCGTACTTCCGCTCGCGGACATCGCGGCAGGGTCAGCGCACCGACCTGAAGCCGCGCCTCGAGTAGCCCGGGCGCGGCGGAGCCCCTGGTCCCTGGCGGATCGGGGGCTTCCTGCCTGTACGGAGCCCGGCCCCGTGAGGTGAGCGGTAGGCTGCGGCTCCCCGAACCGAGGAGCATCACGATGGCTAAGCGCGGTCTCTCGCACTCCGATCATCTGAGGCTGGGGCAGATCCTCGCTGGCCTTCAAGTTGCGTTGTTGCAGGCGGAAGTCGATTTGGAAAACGCCTACCCGCGGTCAGGGGAGAGGGCCTTCCCGGCGAAGCAGCTCGGCGCGGCGGGTGATGCATTGCGTGAGGCGCGAAGGGCCCTGGAGAGCGCCGTGTTCGACGAGCACCCGACTGTGGCCGCGACGGAGGACTACTTCCCGTACTCGGAGCATGAGGCGAGGGTCGAGGTGCCGCCAAAGCCGGGCAGCAGCAGAGTGCGCTTTGGGTGGCAGAGCTGAAAGCAGGCTCGCCGGCGGTGACAGTCAGCCCCCGATCGCGGCGGATCGGGGGCTGCGCGCTGTCCGGATGCGTCCGGAGTCGTCCGGACGCAGGCTGAGACTATGGGCGACCACCTGATCGTGATCGGCAAGCCGTCACCGACGGGTGGCCGCCGCGTGCGGGTCGACGGGGAAATCCTCGGCCTCGCTCACGGGGTCTCGGATGTGCTGGAGTTCTTGCGCCGGGCCGGCCTTGAGTGGGATGAGGCGGACCTTCTGAGCTCCGGCTTGGTGGAGTGGAAGGGTGGCGGCCCGACTGAGTGGCCGGAGTCGCCGTCTTAAGCGCCAGGAGGCGAAGGTCTGCCATGGAATACCCGAGCGAAGATGTTCGGCGGCAACTGGAGGAGATGCGTTACGACACCGAAGAGGACTGCGCGAGGAATCTCGCACACCTCGCGGAGCTCATCGGAAAGCAGCCGAATATTTCACCCGAGTCGGACCCATTCGAATCACTCACCGCCATCGAGGGATGGGCTTCCCTGGCGTCATACGTGGTCGCCCGGACGTATGCGCCGCAGAGTCCATTTCGGTATCCGGGCTGGACCCACCATGTCGGGCGGCTGCTGCGGCGGATTGCAACGCAGCTGCGCTCCGAGCTGCTGAAGATCGCGCAGTTCCTTGGTGCCACCGGATGTTCGGTGGGTGTTTCCTTCCCATGGGGGCTGAGCGTATCGCTCGATTGGACGGTTTAAGTCTCAGGTGAAAGGCGCGCTCGGCGGTGCAGCGTTGATCATCGTCATCCGACGGCAATGACCGCGGCTCGATGAAGTGGGTGGCGGGTGTCCTGTGACACCGAACCTTGAGGGCATGCGGTCACGGTCTCAGCAAGCATGAAGGCGGCCCGAGACGCCGCTGGAACGGCTTCGGGCAAGATGCACGGCGAGGGCTGTGAAACCGTCAGTACGGCCCACCGCAAGGTAGTAGGTTCATCCTGCTACATCACCTGCCATCCAGGGGGACGCATGAAGTGGGCCATGAGCGATGACTATGCCGCTCTCATCACAACCGTCATCGTGGCTGTGCTACTGATAGGGACAGTTCAGGCATACACCCTGTTTAAGGCGTGGGGGGATGGGTTCCTTGAGTTGACCGCGGACTGGCGCACTTCCGCCGACAATGTCATCCAGGCAAGGCGAGCCGGTGTAGAGGTTCCGGCGGAGGATCTGGCCAAAATTCACGAAGGCAGGGAATCGAACCGAGTCAAGAGGCAGAAGTTCGCGGCGCTGGTGGGGGCCTTCGCGTGGTTGTCCATCTGCGCAATCCTGGTCTTAGTGGAGATCAAAGTTTTGAAGTGGTCGGCCACCCACAACCCAAAAGAAGACCCGCAACTGGCTAAGGCGGCGTTCCTAGCCTGCGCCGTATCCATCGTCATCCTGGTAGGCGAAGGACTGGGGCGGGTTGTGGGGCGACTCGCAATCGGCGTGAAAAGGCAACGTGAGTGGGCGCGCCAGTACACGGACGACGACCTGCGCCACTACGACGAGGCCTTGCGGGTGTATAGGCAACGTCAGGAGGCCGAGCCCACTGACTCTGTCACCTGAGCGCTCGGCCGTGTTACCCGTCGCCAATGCCGTGCCGGGCGGGGGCCTCCTGCCCAGAGCCTGGGGGTAGGGGCGCCCGGCGTCCGGGCCCGTCTGGATCCGTCCGGAGACCGCCCGGACGGGTCCGGACGGCTACGCAGCCGCAGTCTCGGGCAGCGTCCAGCCGCGGGCGCATCCCTCGCACCGGGCGGCCGGGGCCCGGCCGGCGCCGGTGGTGACGACGATGCGGCCCGCGCAGTCGGGGCAGGGCCGGACTGCGGTCTCCTCGCGGACGGTCAGGCCGAGGACCGCGGCGATCCGGTCCGCGCAGCCGGCGGCGACCTGCTCGACGTGGTGGAGGTGGGCGGCGGTGAGCATCCAGAACGGGCCCGCCTCGCCCACGACGCGCGCGTGGAGCCAGCCCGCCGCGTACTCGACCGTCCGCACGCCGACATACCGCCAGCGGCGCGGGTCGCCCTGCTCATCGTCGGCGCACTGGTTACGGAGCGCCCGGTCGACGGCTGTCCACCCGCGGGCGGCCCAATCGTCCGGGGCGTGGCTGATCGCGGGCCGGGTGATCTGGGGGGCGAGGGTGTCGGCGAGGTGGATGAGGGTGGTCTCGACGAGGCGGGCGGTGTCGAGGACGCGGAGGGAGACGGGGGCCGGCGTCTCGCCGATCTGCTGGGGGTCTCGCTCCAGGGCCCGGAGGGCTGCGGCTTCTTCGGCGTCGGCCTGGTCGAGGACGCGGAAGAGGTCGGCGCGGCTGGCGAGCCAGTTGGTGCCGCGCTGGTCGAGGGCGTCGTCGAGGTGGGGCCAGAGGGTGGCGATGCGGATGAGGTGTGCGGCGGCGGGGTGGGTGGTCATCACGGTGCTCCTGGGGCGTGGTGCGGGTACGGTGGTGGCCACCTGGGGGCGCATCCGGTCTGTGGCGGACGGTGGATGCGCCCCTCGCGCATGCTCAGGCAGGCCGGATCGCCTGGGGCTCGTCGATGGCGGCGTGAATCCGGTCGAGCGCCCAGCGGGCGCCGGCGGAGAAGGTGTCCGTGCGGGTCTCGTCGCGGTTGACCGTCGGTAGGGCGGCGATGCGGTCGTGCTCGGCGCGGACGCGGGTGAGCGTGGCTTCGGCCTGCTCGGCGCGCGGCTCGGCAGCCTGTACGTCCTGGACGGCGCCGACGTAGGCCCGCCGGTTGCTGCGGCAGACCGCGGTGAGAGTGTCGAGGCGGGCGTACAGGTCGTCGAGGTCGTTGTCGGTGATCGTGTCGGCGGTGTGCCGGGCGGGCTGTTCGGTCATCGGCTGCTCCTGGGGTGGCTGGTGAGGTGCCAGGCGAGGCAGTGCGGGCACGGGTAGAGGGCGATTTCGCTGCGGCCCCGGGCGCGGAGGTTGCGGAGGTTCCGGCGGGCGGCGCCGCGGGTGCGGTAGGTGAACTTGCCGGTGGGGCAGGTCACCGGTTGCTCCCGTTGGCCTCCAGGACGTAGCCGCTGCGGCGCGGTTGACCGGTGCGGGTGACGGGCTTGGTGTGCAGCTGGCTGACGCGGATGCGGCGGAAGCGCTTGCCGGTGTTGGCGTCGACGACGTAGGCGTCCTCGGCGCCGGGCTGGTAGGCCTCGATGAAGATGCGCCGGCCTTCGTCAAGGGGGTTGGCCGCGCGGTAGGTCTGACCGGGCTTAATGGTCATGGGTGTTCTCCGTGTTGGTTGTTGCGGGCCCAGGGCGGGCCGTGAGGGCGGCTGTGGCGGCCTCGCGGCCGCCGGGTGGGGCTGGAGGCGTCCC
Source organism: Streptomyces sp. NPDC001594 (assembly GCF_042893675.1). Lineage (NCBI taxonomy): Bacteria > Bacillati > Actinomycetota > Actinomycetes > Kitasatosporales > Streptomycetaceae > Streptomyces > Streptomyces sp. NPDC001594. The sequence continues at coordinate 164,739 of NZ_JBIAVB010000014.1, forward strand.
GGCCCCAGTACGCGGCGTGTGGGTCGGTGTGGCGGCTGGTGCGGTCCTGCTGCTCGCCGTGGCGAACGACTCGGCCGAGGAGCAGGGCTACGGCGGTGCCGCAGAGCAGCCACAGGGCGAGGCCGGCGAGGACGAGCAGCAGGGTCAACACGGGCTACTCCTCGGTGAGCTGGCGGAGCCGGGCGAGGGCGGCGTCGTCCTCGTCGGTGAACTCGTCGCTGCGGACGGCCATGTGGTCGGCGGCGAGGTCGAGGGCGAAGGCCAGGAACTGGCGCTCGGCGGCGGTGAGGAGGCTCACGCCCCGGCCTCCCCGACCTCGTCGTCAGCCGGGTCCCACGTGGCGAGCGGGTCCCGCCGCGTGGTGGCCCACATGTAGGTGGGGCACGGCCACGTCAACTCGCATTCGGTGCACAGGCCGGATGTCATGCCGCCGCCGACCTGGCCATGGTGGTGGGCGTCGGCGATGCGGGCCAGCCGGTCGGCGGTGCCGTCCTGCCCTTCGGCCATCCGACGCAGCAGGTACGCCACGCACCGGGCGCCGCGCGCAGCCTCAACCCCGGCGGCGAACTCCAGGCGGATGGCTTCATCCTGAGCTACGGCGACCGCTTCGCGGAAGGCTGCGGCTCGGCCTGATGCCTGCTCGGGTTCGTCCCAAACGATCTCGGTGGCGCCCTTGTGCCCGTGTACGGCCTGGGTATCGGCGATCCGGTCCCAGTGGACGGTGGACGGGCGTTCGCCCCTCCAGCGGAGGCTGGCGGTGCCGTCGGGCCACAGGATGCCGTCGGCGACGATGCCGGTTCCGGAGACGCCGGAGATATCGGTGTGGCGGAGGAGGTGGAAGCGGCGGGGCTGGCTCATGCTCCTGTCTCCTTGGCGGCGTTGTGCGGGGCACCGAGGATGGCCTCGGCAGTGCTGGTCCACGGGTGGTGGTGGCTGCCCTTGGGGATCCCGCAATGGCCACAGAGCGCGCCGGCGCCTGGCTGCTGCGCGCAGGGCTCCGGGCTGGCGGGCGGGTCGATGTCGAGCACGCGTAGGACCCCGGCGAGGACAGTCCCCGGGTCGGCACTGTCCTCGCCGGCCGTGCCCTCGATCGCGTGCCAGGCACGGTCGTGCTCCAGCTCGGTCAGACGGCGGCGGGTGGGGGCGAAGGGCTGCCCGCCGGCTTGCCGAGCCGCTTCCCGCTGGCCCGCGATGACCTCCTCCAGCAGTTCCACCGGGATGAAGGCCTCGGCGTGGCCGGTCTCGCTGCTTCCGGCGGAGAACCGGATCGCGGGCCGGCCGTCGGGCGTACGGCCGGGGAACGCAGCGAGGTCCTGGCCGTCGAGGCCGGGGAGGATGAACCCGGCCCGGGGGAACTTAGCGATGCGGTCCGCGGGTTCCGCCGTGAGGTCCTCGTACGTCGTGGTCTCCACGACGATGCGCCGGCTGCACGGTGTCCCGTCCCGCCAGGCCGGCCGGGTCTCGGTGAGATGGGCCAGCTGCTCGACGGCGGCCTGGCTGTTGGTCAGCGGTAGGCCGGAGACCCATTCGCGGGCGAGGGGGTCGTAGGTCTCGACGTGCCAGCGGACGCGGGGCGGGTGAGCGGTCATGGTGCGGGGTCCTTCCGGGTCAGCGGGTGGCGAGCAGGCGGTCGACGCAGGCGGCGCGCGCCGTGCAGACGTGGCCGTCGGGCGTGCTCTGGAACAGGCGGGTGCCGAGGCGGCCGCAGCGGGCGCACTGCTTCAGCTCGGGGCCGGCCGCCGCGGGGCGGGGCTCGGGCTCGGGGCCTTTCAGGGGGCTGGAGGTGTTCTGCACGGACACGGTGGTCCTTCCGGTGGATGCTGGTGGGGTCGGCCGCCCCGCACTGCCCGCGGGGCGGCCTGCGGCCGGGGTCAGACGCGGTCGGGGTGCGAGGCGATGTCCTCGTCGGCCATGGCCCGCAGGCACGCGGCCTCCGGGTCCTCCTCGGCCTGGACCCCCGCCGCTTCCTCCCGCGACGCGGCAGCGATGACCTGAAGGTGTGCGAGCAGCCGGCCCAGGTCCGTGAGCGGCAACGAGGACCAGTTCGGGTCGGTGCGGAAGTAGAGGGCGGGCGTCCCGTCGTCGAAGACGGCCGTGCTGATGAGGAGTCGGTCGCCGTCGGGGTCGGTGTGGGTGAAGCGGCTGGGGTGGGGGATGGCGCCGGCCGGGGTGGGGGCGAGGCGGATGTCGGTGTGGCTCATGAGGGTGGGTCTCCTTGCGCGCGAGAGGGCGGGAACCGGGTTCGGTCGATCAGGCGGCGTTGGTGTGGCTGGTGCGGGCGCCGTGGGGCTGCTGTCGGCGGGTGCCGGACTTGGGGCTGGTGCAGCGCTGGCCAGGGCGTGCGCCGCACTGGGGGCAGCGGTGGGAGAGGGCGCCGTCGAGGCCGCGGCGGGGCCAGATGGGGCCTAGCTGTTCGCGGATGGCGTCGGGGACGTAGCGGCCGATGTGGTTGAGGCGGTCGCGGAGTTCGGGGCCGGGTGCGACGAGTTCGGGGACACCGACGGGGGCGGTGTGGCCGAGCGCGACGGCTTGTCGGCGGGTGGCGAGGCCGGTGCGGTAGGCCTGTTCGTCGTCGGGGTCGACGCCGGGGGGTTCGGGGTCGGCGTCGCGGTTCATGCGGTCGCGGACGGTCGCCTGCCAGCGGGTGGCGATGTCGGCGGGGAGGATCGGCCATTTGGAGGTGGCGTAGTGCTTCTGGGCGGCGGTGACGGCGTACTCGTACGGGACGTCGACGAGGATGCCGGCCCACATGAGGACCTGGGCGCGTCGCTCGATGGGGTCTTCGCGGCGGACGCGGGGGTCGGCGAGGGCTATTTCGGCGAGGAGCTGGGGGACCTGCTCGGGGTTCATCCGGCACCTCCGGTGTGCTGTAGGCGGAGTTCTTCGGCGATGGACTGCATGTCGGCGAGGTAGGACTGGGCGGCGGAGGGCGGCCCGACGGGGCGCGGGCCGGTGAAGGAGGTGTCCGGCTCCAGGCCGGTCCAGCCGGGGAGGAAGTACTTGGCGCTGAACGGCGGTGTCTGGGCGGCGCGCCAAACGCGTTCGGCGTGTTCGACGAGGGCGCCGACTCCGACGCGGCGTACGGCGTCGCGGAGCTCGATCCACTCCTCGGCGGAGAACTTCCACGTAACCCGCATGTGGCGTGCGCTCATGGCTTGGATGAGGGGCTGGATCTCTCCTCGTCCGCTGGCCGGGACCACGTCAGTGCCGGGCCTGTGCGCCGGGGGGTAGGGGGGAGGTTCCTCCGCAGGAGGAACCTCGGATTGGAGTGGAGGGGATTGGACACCCGTAGCACCCTGGAGGGTGTCACGCTGTGACGCGCGGCCCTGACCTGCGGTTTCATCCCCAAACAGAGGTTCATTTTCGTGCGAGTTCGGCGCAGAACTCGGCGTATTTTCGCGTGAGTTTGCGTCGAGATTCGCGTCAGAATCTCGCGACTTTGCATCGTCACGGGCCCGGTCGCGGCCCTTCTGCTGCCTCTTCCGGCCGTTCTCCCGGGCCGCCTCGATCTGCTTCCGCGACCGGTTGTAGTCGAGGTAGTCGTGCATGACGTACCCGCCGTCCGCCGGCTGCTCGCACTTCGCGCAGCCGTGGCCGACCGGGTGGAGCATGCCGACCGTGACGAGCTTCCTGACGGTGGCGGGGGTCCCGTAGTCGCGGACCACGGCGGCGTCGAGCTGGCCCTCGGTAAGGTGCCTGGCGGAGTACGAGCCCAGTCGGCAGAACAGCCCGGCCGCCGCATTGCCCGCCGCGCGGACCTTCGGGTGCGAGTCGAACCCGTCATCGACGTTGAACCAGGGCATCGGGTGGGTCTCCGTTCGGTGGAGCAGAGGCGGGTGCTGGTGCCCGCCCGGGGCGTTGAACCCCGGGCGCCGGCCAATCCGGACGGGCTGCTGGTCAGGACGTCCTGCGGGACTGAAGGACAGCCCGGCCGAGGCTGGCGACGACCAGGAGGAGCGCGGCGACGGATTCGCTGAACTGCTCCGGGCCCGCCTTGATGGCGGTCGCGTAGAGCGCGTTGGTCATCTCGGGGTCACGGTTGGCGTGGGCGACGAAGAACCGCTGTGCCCACGCCGTCTGGGGGTTCGCTGCGGCCGCCCCCGGCGTGATCTCGCTGAGCGCGAGCATCTCGCCCTTGGCCGGGTCGAATCCGGTGGGGTCGAGGAGCTGCACGGCACGCGTTCCGGCCTCGGCGAAGGCACAGCACACGCCGTACATCTGGCGGGCATCGACGCTGAAGCCGATGGCGTCCAGGGCGTTCGCGGCCTGGTCGACCTCGCCGTGCACGGCTGCGGTGTAGGCGGTGGAGATGAGCTGGGTGAGGGCTTCCATCAGCGTGCTCCTACAGGACGGGGTTGGGGTGCGTGAGTGGTGCAGCGCCAGCCGCAGGGGTACAGGCGGGCCGGGCCGCTGTGATCCGGGTCGGGTACGTCGCAGTGCGGTCGGCCGGTCATACGCGCACTCGGCCCATGCGCATGACCTGGTCGGCCAGATGGGCTGAGGCGACGCAACCCGCAAGGCCGCAGGTCGCTTTGACGTGTCCCTCCGGCTCACGCCCATGGCCCACGAGGAACGCAAGCCGCGCAGGCCTGTAGTGGCGCCCCTGGACGGCAATGAGGTCACCGCCGGACCACACGCGGTGGCCTTCGCCGGCAGCTTGGCTGAGCTCGGCGTAGACACTGAGAAGCGTCCGCTGCTTGGCTCGCGGTTCTAGGTTGAGGTGCTCACGGCGCCGGTAGACGGTCGATATGGGCAGCCCGGTGATCTCGGCGACCTCAGCAGTCGAGTGTTCGCCCGTGGACAGCAGCCGGTCAGCCTCCGTGTAATCCCGGGTCCTCGCCACTGCCGTGTTGCGGCGGCCCGAAGCCAGCTCGCTCCGCTCGTGTTCGGATAGGCCGCCCCAGATTCCGAAGCGTTCGTTGTTGCTGAGGGCGTAGTCCAGGCACCGGTGGCGGACAGGGCAGCCGTAGCAGAGCCGCTTGGCGTCGGTTGCCGAGTGGCCGCGCTCGGGGAAGAACTGGTCCGGGTCGGTCTGGGCGCAGATACCTTCGGTCATCCACTTGGGCGCGGGGGTGATCACCGGGTCACCGCCTTGTCGAACCCGGACCAGTCGCAGCCGTCGAGCGCCCGGGAGTGCGTGGCGGGCACGTCGGCGAGCGGGTGCCCGAGGTGGGCGTAGCCCATGGCGAGGAGGACGTAGGCGTCGGCCTCGTCGTACTTGCATGGGCCCTCGGTGTGGATGCCGTAGGTGTCCTCCACGGCTTCCTTCACGACGGCCTTGAGGGCGGTCCCGGTGAGGCGGACGCCGTTCTCGTCCTTGTGGACGGTGCTGCCGATGGCGTAGGTGACCCGCTTGCTGGGGGTGATCACGGCGTAGGGGATGCGCCGCTTCCACAGGTCGTGGCGGATCATCCACCGCATCGCGGCGAGGACGTCGGCGCCCTGGGTGTGGCCGCGGGAGTACGCGGCGCCCTCGATGAGGACGTAGTCCGCGTTCCGGTAGAACGACGACAGGCCGTCGAGCTGGTAGGCGAGGCGGGCGTGTCGGCTGGTGCTGGTGCACCGGACGTGGTCGGTCCAGCCGTCCCCGGCGACGCCGGAGGCGTTGAGGGCGACGTCGAGGCCGATGACGACGGGGCGGGGTTTGGTCACCGAGGCCGGGAGGGTGAGCGGCATCCCGGTCGCGGGGGTCACGGTGGAGGTCATGTCATGCACCATCCGGAGTCACAGAGGCCGTCGGCCTCGTCGAACATGGGGAGCACGTCGACCCCGTCGGGGATCGCGTCGCGCAGGGGCCGAGCGAACTGGGTCAGGTACACGTGGTCCTTGCCGAGGCGGGTGCGCCGCTCGTTGAGGAGGTCTTCGAGCTGGCACGACTTCTCGAACAGGTCCGGCTCGGTACGGCGCATGGTGTGCCAGGTCTCGGGCCGGTGAAAGGGACAGAAGTAGCAACTGCTCTTGGGGGGCACGGGCAGGCCGGCGTCACGGATGATTCGCGCGCAGTCGGTGCGGCGGAGCCCCAGTTCGAGGAGCGGGTACACGATCTGCTCGTGAGCCTCGACGCGGCGGTTGTTCGCCCGGTGGATCTCGTCGACGCTGATGCCGATACCTACGACGGCCGGGCTGGCTGCGGTCGCTCCGCGCCGCTTCAACTCCTTGGCCGTCACCTTGATCTTGAAATCCGCCGTGCAGCTGCGGGTACCGGGAGCCCCGTTGGACATGCGGACCGGGATCGGGAGCGACCGGGACCCCTCCCGGGTCAGCCGACTCCACAGCGTCTCGACGGTTCCGTCGCGGCGGACCCGGTCCAAGACCACCAGCTCGATCCCGTGGTCGGCGGCGTACGGCTTGGCGTACTCGTCGACGTAGCGCAGGGTTCCAGGGTTCTCGGAGTCGGCGCCGACGTTGGCCATCAGGAACAGGGGGAAGTCGATCTGCCCGGTGGCGGCGAGCACCAACAGCGCAGTGGACTGGACGCCCCCGCCGAAGCTGATCGAGCGGAGCCCGGCGGCCGGGGCCGCGGTGTGGCTCACGCGGTCACCTGCCGGGCGGCCTGGGCCAGGTCGTACGCCTCGCGGGCCGCGCCCTCGTTGGCGGCCTGGAGGATGTCGAGCTGCGCGGCGAGCAGCCGGCGCGCGTCCTCGGACTGGCGGAGCTGGCGGAGGAGGTCGGTCTCACCGGCGGTGAGCGGGCGCGAGATGAGCTCCCGGTGCCGCTCGGACAGGCCCCGCACGACCTCGCGGGCCGAGTCCCGCTCGCCGGTCACGTCGGCGAGTTCCCGCTCCAGGCGGAGGATGTCAGCGCGCTGCTCGGCGGTCTGCTGCTGGAGGGCGCGGTATCGGCGTCCGGATACGGGCATCACAGGTCTCCGTCCTGCTGGTGGGGGATGAGGGGCCACTCGCTGCGGACCACGGCGTTCGGGTCCTTGCGGCGGAGGTACTCCTGGAGGCCGGTGGCCTGCTCGGCGGCCCAGCCGATCTGCTGCTCGTGCAGCTTGGCGAACGAGGCGGCGGCGAGCTCCGGGTAGCGGGCGCCGAGCCTCCAGGCGATCCGACACGCGGCGAGCGCGTCGGCGTCGGCGGTATGCGCCTCGCCCATCGGCACCTCGTAGTGCGCGGCGAGGTTGACGAGCTTGCGGGACCCCTTGCGGTAGCGGTCGACGCGCTTGTCGATGACGTACGGGTCGGTGACCGGGAACCCGCCGGGGAGCGGGGTCAGGCCGTGGCGGCGGGCCTCACGGTCGAGGAGCGTCAGGTCGAAGCGGGCGTTCATCGCGACGATCGGAATCCCGCCGGTGACGGCCTGCCCGAGCGCGGCGAGGACGTCGGCGACGACCTCGGCGGCGGGCTTGCCCTCGGCGCGGGCCCGCGCGGTGGTGACGCCGTGGACGGCGGCCGCCTGCTCGGGGATGTCGATGCCCGGGTCGGCCAGCCACGACGCGGACGCGGTGGGCTGGCCGCCGCCGCACTGCACGACGCAGGCGGTGACGATCCGGTCCGCCTCGACGTCGATGCCGGTGGTCTCCAGGTCGAACCCAGCGAGGCGGCCGAGGTGCCAGGCGCTCATGCGCGCGCCCCCGATCCGGGCTGCGCGACCGCCGGCCAGCCGGACGGCTCCCCGTCCTCGACGACCTCCGCCACGTAGGCCCCGTCCTCATCCGGACCGTCCGGGATGGCGTCGATGTACGCCGGCGGGGCGTCGTCCTCACGGCCGCTGGTTGCCTCGTCGTCCTTCTCGGCGGCCAGCGCCATCAGCTTCTGGGACAGTTCGTCGGAGCCGTCCCGAGCGACATGCCCAGCCTCCCGAGCCCTCCGCCACACGTCCCGAACGTCGTCTGAGCCGAGCGCGGCCTCCGCCTCCGCGACGTAGTCCGGGCGCGGCGCCTCGATCGCGGCGACCGCCCGGGACCCCGTCGGGTCCAACGCGAGGGCGGTCGAGATCGGACCGGCGAGGGCCTGGCGCGGCGTGATGCCGCGCAGCTCCACCACCACGACGGGGAACTTCTTCGTCTGCCCGTCCCGCACGACCTGCCGGGGCTCGATTCGCAGCGTCACCGGCACGAAGCCGCGCCCGTCGGTCCCGGCGAGGACCATGTCGACCATGCCGCCCCACTCCGACGCGGCGTAGAACGAGTGGGTCTCGGCGCGCCACATGCCCATCCCGGACAGGTCCGGGAGCATGACATTCAGCCGGGAGGTGGCGGAGCAGACGCGGCCCTTGGGCTGCTGGTGCCAGTCCTCGCCGAACTGCTGGGCGCAGATGCACGGCTGGCGTGTCAGAAGCTCGGTGGCGCCGTTGCAGCGCCTCTGGCAGCCACCAGCGGACCACATCTCGTTGTACTGGTTCAGGGGGTCGCCGGGCGTGATCAGCGCCTCGATCGCCGACGCCTTGGTGATCACACGCCACTGCTGGATCTTCGAGTTGAGCGGAGCCCACGTCTCCGGCTCGCCGCCCCACAGCCCGGCGGCCGTACGGACGTGCTCCTCCGAGTGGGAGGTGATGACCCAGGTCGCGGACCTCATGGGCTTGTTGCCCTGGGTGTAGCCGGTGCGCAGGCGGCCGTGTTCGGCTGCGCGCCGCTGGATGTTGAGGAGGCGGGAGCCCATCAGGCCGCCTTTCGAGAGGGCGCCGTCGAGGGCGACAGCGCGGAGTACGAGGTGGGCGCGGCGTGCAGCCACCGGGTGCCTTCGAGGAGGCCGCGGAACGCCCGGTGGGCGAACCGGTCGGCGGGCATCGGCACCAGGGCATGCGAGGCGGCGCGGAGGTTGAGGACGCCAGCCCTCTCGATGCGCGGCATCGGGGCGTCGGTGTCGTCGGGGAGGAGGACGGCCTCGCAGTAGCGGAGAGCGGCGAGTTGGAGCGTGTTCTCCGGGTAGACCGACGTTGCACGGCGGGTCGCCGAGGTCTTGTAGTCGATCAGCCACAGTTCCCGGCGCCCGCCGGGGCCGGTCGGCAGCCACACCATCAGGTCGGCCGTGCCGGCGTATCCGAGGCGCCGGTGTACGCAGGTGATCTCTGTGGCCTCGATGTCCTCGTTGAGGTCGACGCCCCAGGAGTCGAGCCACAGCTCCAGCTGCGTGATGTACGGGGCGACCTCCAGTTCCTGGGGGAACGGGGCGCCGAGGACCCGGTTTTCGGCGGCATCGTGGATGCGGTTGCCGAGGTCGGCCGCGCGCTCCTTGGCGTCGCGGTGCACGGCCTTGATCTCCTTAACGACGGCCGTACGGTCGGTGACCAGCCGCAGCGTGATCGAGGGCAGGTGCGCGAGGACGTACTCCGTCGTCAGCTTCACGGCCCACGGGATCAGGGCCTTCTTCGCGACGACGGTGTCGAGCACGTTGGTGACGCTGACGAGGTCGGGGCCCCCGGCGGGGTCGGTGTAGTACCGACCCCGCTCGGTGTCCCGCGCGTGGCGCGGGTTCGTCATCGGCTCTCGTCCTTCGGGTAGTTCGGGACGTAGGAGACCCGGCCGGGCTCGCGGCGCTCGCGGAGGTAGCCGTGCGCGGCGAGCGCCTGAAGGGAGTGGCGGGTGAAGTAGATCGGCGGCTTCGGCTGGATGCTCGCGGTCACCCATCGGTGCGCCTTGCCGGTCGTCCACTCGCCGCCGGTGTTGAGGATGTGGTCGGCGAGCTGTAGGGCCCGCTCGTCAAGCCCGGGCGCCCGGCCGCCGAGGAGGCCGGCGAGCTTGCCCCGCGCCTCGTCGTCGAGGAGCAGCGCCACCGGGCGCCCGTCCTCGGCGACGCAGCAGACGAGGAGCTCGGCCTCACCGGCCTCGCGGTCGGGCTCGACGGAGCAGTCGAAGCGGCGGACGATGAGGGGCTCGTTCACGACGCGCTCCGATCCGCGTTCAGCAGCGCGACGAGGTAGTCGGCGAGCGCCGCCGACCCGACCTCGATGACCGGATCGGCGCAGCACGTGTAGACGCTGCCGTCGTCCGGGTCGTGGTCCTCGTCGGGGCAGACCGGTGCAATACCGGTCGGACAGTCGGTGCCGTCCGTGCTGAAGCAGGTCCGCCAGACCGGGTTAGGGCCTCCGCTGGTCGGACAGGCCAACCAGGCGCGGGCCGCCGCACGGGCGCTGTCGAGGGTGCTCACGCCGCCTCCTCACGCTGGTGCGGGAGCCGGGCCACGGCCGCGGGGTTGAACCGGCCGAGCGTCTCGATCACCGCGTCCAGCTCGGCCCGCAGCCGCAGCGCGGCCGCCAGGTCGATACGGACCTCGGCGTCGTCCATCGCCGCCGCGTCCTCGACGGCCTCGATGAGGTGGTCGAGCTCGCCCTCCCTCGGCGAGGTCACCGCCTCGGCGAGCGCGTCGAGCTGGCGGAGGATGTCCTCGCGGGCCTCGTCGTCGCCCCACGTCGCGACGAGGGAAACGAGGGTGTCGCGGCGGATCTGGTCGACGCGGAGGATCCCGGCCAGCCACATCGTGTCGAGCCTGATCGAGAGGCCGGGCTCCCGGCTCGGGTTGGTGCTCACTGGCCCTCCTTGCGGGCAAAGCGGCGGCGCATCTGCATGCGGGCGAGGATCTGGCGGGCGGTCGGCGCCGACCAGGCGTGCCACCCGGCGGGCGGCTTCCAGCGCTGGGCGTGCTCGCGCTCGGGGATGCCGCAGAGGCGGCAGCCGGACGGGGTGATCGGGCGGTCAGCCACGAGGCACCTCCGGCAGCTCACGGCCGAGGCGATAGTCGTGGTGGAGCGGCGAGTCGTGCGGGTTCTCGGCGGGCCGGATCGCGCCGCGCGCCACCTTCGAGGCCATCCGCTCCAGCACCTCGGCCTGAACGGAGTGCTCCCGGTTCCGGGTCGACCGGTACTCGCGGGCCTTCTTGTACAGCCACGCGGAGACCTCCGCGTAGCGGTCAGCCTCCAGCTGCACGACCCGGGCCCGCAGTCTGGTCAGCTCGGCCGTCGACTCCGGCGACTGGAGCAGCCCCGCCGCCTCCAGGTCGTACGCCAGCTCCGCCGGCGTCGCCGCGCCCCGCTCCATCGCCGCATGCAGCGCACCGGCCGCCGCGCGCACCCGCTGCGCGTTCACGCCGCACGCTCGGGAGCCGTCGCCACCGACTCCAGCACTCCGACCGCGGTGGCCTTGTCGACGGTGTCCGACCAGTCGTCCACGTGCTGCTCCAGCGACCTCCAGTCCCGCCACACCGGCCCCCCGTCCAGCGACAGGGCCAGGAAGTTCACGGCCATGTCGGCCAGCGTGCTCGTGTGCTGCGGCGAGCCCGTCGCCGCGTACCGGATCGCCCCGACCACGGACATCGGGCGGATGAACAGCGGCACGTCGACGCCGTCGCGGCCGAGCGCGTCCAGCACGTAGTCGCCGTGGTGCAGGCCGACCCGGGCGATGACACGGGCGGCCGCGAGGAGGACACCCTCGACCGTGTCCGGCCCGGAGGGCCGGATCGGGAGGGCGACCAGGACCGTACGGCGGAAGCCGGTCGGGAGGTCGGTCGGGCTACTCTGGTGGTTCATGGTGTTCCTCGTCTTCTCGGTGTTGGTGAGGAATGCCGGGGTCGTTCCGGATGGCCGTCCGGGCGGCCCCTTCTTCTTTCTGCCGGTCAGGCAGCGATCGGCCTTTCAGCGGGTGCCGTGGTCGGCTGCTCGGCCGGGGCGGGCTTCGCCGGGTTCGTGAGGATGGGCCGCAGCGCCTCGATCAGCGCATCGCTCGGCGGCGGGGCTGCGGCTACCCGCTTGTGGATCGCGGCGACGGTGGCCGGGCCGAGGATCGCCAGGCGCTCGGCCGGCGTCACGCCGCCACCTCGGTCGTCTCGACCAAGTCGTCCTGGGAGAGCCCGTAGGTCTGCCCGATCTGGAGGAGCGTTTCGAGGCGGGGCCGGGCCTGGCCCCGGAGCATCCGCGACAGCGCGGACTCCGAGATACCGGTACGCCGGGCCATCGCGATGTTGCTCTGATCGCCGACCGCGAGGGCTGCGGCGCGGAGTCGGTCGATGCGCAGGCGGTAGGGCATGTGGGAGGCCTCCTTCCTTGCGGGGGAGCCAGAGTTTCTGTCTCGCCCGAGAGAAAGGTAGCGGGGTTTCTATCTTGCGCGCAAGCAAGGATTTGTGGAGGCGGCGTGTTTTCTTTTATCGAACGTGCGAACGAGTTTGAGTGTTAAGGTGCACGCATGCTTGAAACAGGCCCTGACCTGCAATCTTGCGTGCGAGACAGATTGCTGCAACTTGCTCGCGGGCGAGATACCGTGCCCACATGCGGAGTGACACGGTTCGAGCGCGATTCGGCAGGCTGGTGACAGAGGCGGCCATCAGGGCGGGCTACGACCTCGACAAGCGCGGCACCAAGGCGGTGCTCGCGCGCGATATGGGCATGACGGAGACAGCCGTCGGCCGGATGCTTTCCGGCCAGACGCTCCCCGACCCATGGGCCTACGAACGCATCGCTCAAGTGGTCCACCTGGAGCTGCGCGATCTGCTCATCGAGTCGGGTATCGCGTCACCTGAAGCCCTGTCAACCCCCTCCCAAACAGGGGCAACAGGGGTAGGCTCGGATTCAATCACCCCCGAAGACGCGGCAGACGCACTCGGTCTCACCGACCCCGTAGCACGCGAAATGGTCGCTGCGGGCCTCGAACGACAGCGGCGAATTCAAGCCGCCGAGCGCGAGGCGGACGCCGACGCCGGCGGGAGTGCCACAGCTCAGATGTAGCGGGGGTACGAATGCACGACGCAGCCACACGCGCACGGGTCTCGGCCCTAGCGGCTGGCTTCGCTCTAGTCCTTGCCGTGGGCGTCGTCGTCTACGGCATCGTCGCGAACGACCTCGCGCGGAGTCTCGGAGGAGGCATCACCGCTTTCACCGCCGCCCTGCTTCTCTCCCTCGCCAAGATGCGCAGCTGGACCACCGACGCCAAGGCGGAACGCGCCCGCCTCGCGAAGGCCCTGCAAGCCGCCGACGACGAGCGGACCCGATACGTGGCCGCGCAGGGAGCGCAGATGCAGGAGGAGTCGCGGCGCATCCGCGACCTGGAAGCCGAGCGCATCGCCCTCCGCGCCCAGGCGGATGTAGAGCGGGCCCGCCTCCTCCAGGAACTGGAGGATGAACGGGCCCAAATCCAGATCGACGCGTACCTCACCGGGGTGGACCACGGCCGCCGCGGAATCCTCAACGCGTCCCCGGCTCGACCGGGCCGAGTTGTGCAGTTTCCGACGCCCGGCATCCGCGAGAGGGCTACAGGCCACCCGGCTGACCCAAGTCCCGTTCAGGAGGCGGAGTTTGACCGCGACGCAGGCCACCCATGAACCCCGGCTCACCCTCGAAAGCGAGGGTGACCCGCCCCTCCTCGATGGAGCGCACACCGCGAACAGACGCCTTGTGCAGCCGCACCGTGCAGCAGAGTCGCAAGACGGAACGCTGCTGCTGAAGGTCGTACCCGTCCCACAGGGCACCGGGATCCGTCGCCTCCAGCAGGTTGAGGAGCACCTCCGGCACGACGGCCGGGCGAGCCGCCTGCCTGGCGGCCGCGATGAGCGGGGTTAGTCGCAGCTCCGTCGCGTTCAAGGATGCGATGCTCAGTCCAGGGACTCCGTTCTCGTCGAACGTCGTCGCTGCGACCCGAGCCTCCTCCAACTGCGCTTCCAGGGCCCGCAGCCGAACGCGCGCAGCCTCGGCCTCGCGGTCGTCCGCCTTCACCTGAAACGCCCTCTTGGCCTTGTCCGAGGCGAGGTAGGTGACCAGGTGCTCCTCGGTGTACGCGACGAGCTTCCTCTCATTGATGGTGACGTGCGCACTCAGGTCGCACTTCAACGACGGGTAGCCCCGGTTCACGAACCCTCGAAGCGTCGGCTCCGAGTTCGTCCTGCGCAGATCGAAGTGCTCGCCACACAGGCCTATCCCGGACAGCAAGTGAACGGGGGTCAGGTCCGTGGCCCACGCCCGCCCTTCCACGTCAAGAAGCTGCTGCACGGCGTCGAACACCTGCGACTCCACGAGCGCCGGCCACGTGCCCTCCTTGAAGTCCTTGCCTCGGAACTTCCGACGCCCGACGTACGCCGGATTCCGGAGGATCGTCCGCAGGTGCCAGACCTGCCACAGCTTCCCCTTCTGTGTCCGGTGACCGTCGCGGTTCAAACCGGCCGCGATGCTGCGAAGGGACTGGCTGGCGGCGGCTTCCCTCCAGATGCGGCGGACCACCGGCGCCTGCACTGGGTGCTCTATCTGTCTGAGGAGGACGCCTGTATCCGGGTCGTACTCCCGCTTGTAGCCGTCCGGCACGATGCCCCACGGCTTGCCCGCCTCGGCCGTCAGTCGCGCCGTACGCAGGTTGCGGTCCCTGATCCCCTCGCCCTCGTCCTCGGCCTGGACGGCGTCTTGAGCGGTGGCCTTGCGGTCCTCTCTCTTGGAGAGGTCGAAGACCTGACCGTTGTAGCAGAGCAGGACATCGGCTTCGTGGCACGCGTCCCGGAGCCGGATGTAAGCGCCCAGGTCGCGGTAGTAGCGGCTGGCCTCGAAGGCAACGACGATCCGGCCGCGGCGACGCCTGATGTCGTCGAGGAGCCGTTCGAAGTCGTCGCGGTCCTGGCGGGCGTGACGGGTCGCGGAGATGCCCACGTCCTTGTACTCGTCGACGACGGGCCAGCCGACCTGCTCACACAGCTTGTGCCCCTCGTGGAGCTGGGCTCGGACGCTCGAGCCCTTCTGCTTCGGGTCGACGCTGGCGCGGCCGTACAGGAGGGCGGGGAAGGGTCCGGGATAGATCAGGTGCAGATACTCGGGCGCGACAGGCATGCTTCACCGTAACCAACTACCTATGCGCATTGGAATAATTGCGCCGGAGGTCTTCCTGAGCTGGGTCGCGGCCAGGACGCACACGATACGCATCGGGCACGGCGTCGTGTGCATGCCCTTCGGCTTCAACCACCCGGTGCGCGTGGCGGAACGCGCCGCCATGCTCGACCTGCTCTCCGGCGGCCGCGTGGACCTCGGCGCCGGACGCGGCGGCACCCTCCAGGAGACCTCCCTGTGCGGGGTGGACCGCGACCGCACCGAGGCCGAGGTGGAGGAGGCGCTGCGGATCATCGGCCGGGCCTGGCGGGAGGAGGAGCTGGAGTACCACGGGGAGCTGATCGACATCGACCCCCACCCGGTCCTGCCGCGCCCCGCGCAGGCCCCGCACCCGCCGCTGTTCCTGGCCTGCAGCCGCGCCGAGACCCTGGTGAAGGCCGCCGAGCTGGGTATCGGGGCCCTGGTCATGGGCTTCGCCGGACCGGAGTCCATCGCCGGGATGCGGGCCGTCTACGACGCGGCGCGCGCGGAGCGCGACGGCAGCCGCTTCGTGTCCTCCGTGGTCAACGACCACTTCTCCGTGCTCTGCCCCACCATCGTGCTCGACGACCCCGAGGAGGCCCGCCGCGTCGGGGTCCGCGGGCAGCGCTTCTTCGCCCAGTCCATCGGGCACTGGTACGGGGGCGCGGGCGTACCGGACGAGGCCGTGGTGGCCGGCGCCGACGAGGCGGCGGAGCTGCGCCGGGCCGCCGAGCAGGTGGTGGCCCGGCTGCACGAGCAGGACATCCCCGTCCGCCCGACCGCTACGGCCACCTTCAACGCCGACCACGCCTACGGGAGCGCGGACGAGGCCATCGCGTACGTGGAGCGGCTGCGGGAGGCCGGCGCGGACGAGGTGATGTGCCTGGTCCAGATGGGGACCGTGCCGCAGGAGGCCTGCATGGAGACCCTGCGCCAGTGGGGCGAGAAGGTGATCCCGCACTTTCGGGCAGGGGTGAACCCCCGCTCCGGCGATTAGGCCGAACGCTACGCCGATTACTAGGCGGAGTGGTGGATTCCACCGTGAGTAACGGGAAGACTTCCGGTGGAGTGGGGGGTATTACAGAAAAATTTCCCGAGTTTCCTCTTGAGCGGGAGAGCCTCGCATGCATACGCTGTCTTAACGCGAGGTTCTCCTGTGGAGGAAGTGACATGACGGAAACTCTTGTGCCGGGCATCGGCGGGGCCGTGATAACCGCCGGGATGCGGGTGGTGGACCACCCGGCGTGGCCCGAGCTCAAGGCCGCCGTGGAGGAGATCCGCCCCTGGCAGGCCAAGGACGGTTCGATCGACTTCGAGGCCGAGGGCGCCCCCGCCCCGCTCGACGTGGAGGCCGTCGTCGAGCGCGCCATCGAGGCGGTCGAGACCCTGTCCCCGCTCCTGCCGCACGCCGCCGAGTACCACAAGGCGCTCGTCGCCGACATGCGCAAGTGGGTCGCGGACGGCTTCCAGGTGCCGGACTTCCTCGACTCCCTGCTGGCCTTCCACCCGGCCTCGCAGCGCGAGGACGGCCTCCAGCACCTCGTGGTCTTCCCGATGTACACCCAGAACGGCAACCTCGACCGCAACTTCGAGGCCGTCGTGCTGAAGATGGTGTGGCCCGAGTGGCTCTCCGAGCTGGAGCGCACCCGCTACGACAACCCGCTCTTCCTCGGCATCACCCTCGAGGACTTCACCCCGGGCTACGACACCCACTCCGCGGTGCTCTTCCCGGAGACCATCGCCGTCCGCGAGGCGCCCGAGCGCTTCACCTGGGGCGGCATCTTCTGCGACCGCGAGGCGGCCCGCTACCGCAAGGTCACCGGCGCGGCCGTGGACATCCTGGGCATCGAGCTGCCCGAGGACATCGCCCGCATGGTCGAGGACCAGGAGCGCTGCGAGAAGGCCTTCGTCCTGTGGGACATGGTCCACGACCGCACCCACAGCCACGGCGACCTGCCGTTCGACCCCTTCATGATCAAGCAGCGCCAGCCGTTCTGGATGTACGGCCTGGAGGAGCTGCGCTGCGACCTCACCGCCTTCAAGGAGGCCGTGAAGCTCGAGTCCGAGGGCAACGAGCACGGCCGCGACGTGCAGTACGCGGTCCTCTTCGACCGGATGTTCCGCTTCCCGGTCTCCGGCGACCGCAACCGCAACTACGACGGCCTCGGCGGCCAGCTGCTCTTCGCCTACCTCCACAAGCACGACGTCGTGCGCTGGACGGACAACAAGCTGAAGATCGACTGGATGCGTGCCCCGCAGGTCACCAACCAGCTGTGCGCCGAGATCGAGGACCTGTACCGCGCGGGCATCGACCGCCCGAAGCTGGTCCACTGGTTCAAGGCCTACGAGCTGGTCTCCACCTACCTGGCCCCGCACCCGGGTTCCAAGTGGGCCAAGGGCCCCGACGCCCTCGACCTGACGCAGCCCCCGCGCAAGCTGGTGGACGACGTGCTTCCGGACGAGTTTCCGCTCAGCATGTTCTACGAGGCCCTCGCCAAGAAGCTCAAGGGTGTGATCGCCTCCACCAAGGGCATCACTCCCCAGAACGCCGACGACGCCTCGCGGACCGCCGCGTGAGCACTCGCCCTCAGGAGGCTGCACAGATGAACGGCTCCGGGAACGGCCCGCTCCAGGGCGCGGTGGTGGCGGTGGCCGGGGCCGGTGGCCCCGCCGGCCGCGCCGCCCTGCTCCGCCTGGCCGAGGCGGGCGCCACCGTGGTGGCGTCCGACGCCGACGCGGCCCGCCTCGCGGAGTCCGTCGACGCCGCCCGCTACGCCCACGGGGGCGCCACCGTCATCGGCGACACCGTCGACCTGCTCGACCTGGAGGCCACCAAGGCCTGGGCCGATCGGACCGAGAAGGAGTTCGGCCGGGTCGACGGCCTGGTGCACCTCGTCGGCGGCTGGCGCGGCAGCAAGACGTTCACCGACGTGGACCTCGCGGACTGGGACCTCCTGGAGAAGCTCCTGATCCGCACCGTCCAGCACACTTCGCTCGCCTTCCACGACGCCCTGGTGCGCAGCGACCGCGGCCGGTACGTCCTGATCAGCCAGTCCGGCGCGCACAAGCCGGTCGCCAACAACGCCGCGTACAACGCGGGCAAGGCGGCCGCCGAGGCCTGGACCCTGGCCATGGCGGACTCCTTCCGCAAGGTCGGGGGCGAGGACGGCCCGTCCGCCGCGGCTGCGATCCTGGTGATCAAGGCACTGGTGCACGACGCGATGCGCGCCGAGCGCCCCAATGCGAAGTTCGCGGGCTTCACCGACGTCAAGGAGCTGGCCGAGGCCATCGCCGGCGTGTGGGAGCGGCCCGCCTCCGATGTGAACGGACAGCGTCTGTGGCTCACTCCGCAACCGTGAGAACCGACAACGGCAAGACCGACGCCCGCCGCCACCACGACCCGGCGGTGCGCGGTTTCGCCAGCGACAACTACGCCGGGGTCCACCCGGAGGTGCTCGCGGCCGTCGCCCTCGCCAACGAAGGCCACCAGGTCTCCTACGGCGAGGACGACTACACCGAGCACCTCCAGAAGGTGTTCCGCAGCCACTTCGGCCCCTACGCCGAAGCCTTCCCGGTCTTCAACGGCACGGGCGCCAACGTCGTCGCCCTCCAGGCCATGACCGACCGGTGGGGCGCGGTGATCTGCGCCAAGAGCGCCCACATCAACGTGGACGAGGGCGGCGCGCCCGAGCGGATGGCCGGCATCAAGCTGCTGGCCGTGCCCACCCCGGACGGGAAGCTCACCCCCGAGCTGATCGACCAGGAGGCCTGGGGCTTCGAGGACGAGCACCGGGCGATGCCCCAGGTCGTCTCGATCACCCAGAACACCGAACTCGGCACGGTCTACACCCCGGACGAGATCAGGGCCATCTGCGAGCACGCCCACTCCCTGGGCATGAAGGTGCACCTCGACGGTGCCCGGATAGCCAACGCCGCGGCCTCGCTCGACGTTCCCATGCGCACCTTCACCAACGCGGTCGGGGTGGACGTGCTGTCGTACGGCGGCACCAAGAACGGCATGATGTTCGGCGAGGCCGTGGTGGTGCTCAACCCGGACGCGGTCCGGCAGATGAAGCACATCCGCAAGATGTCCATGCAGCTGGCCTCCAAGATGCGTTTCGTCTCGGTGCAGCTCGAAGCGCTCCTGGCCAAGGACCTGTGGCTGCGCAACGCCCGCCACGGCAACGCGATGGCGCAGCGGCTCGCCGCGGGCGTGCGCGAGACCGACGGGGTGGAGATCCTCTACCCGGTGCAGGCGAACGCGGTGTTCGCGCGACTGCCGCACGACGTCACGCGCCGGCTCCAGGAGCGGTACCGCTTCTACTTCTGGGACGAGGCGGCCGGCGACGTGCGCTGGATGTGCAGCTTCGACACCCGGGAGGAAGACGTCGACGGATTCCTCCAGGCGCTCAAGGAGGAGCTGGCCCGCTAGGCGCAGCCCCTTCGGTAACTGAATATGTATGCCTCCGACCGTAAATTTATTGATCTACGGTCGGAGGCATGCCTATGCTGCGGATCATGCAACTGACCCAGCAGAACCCCGACGTTCACGCATATCTGGCCTCCAGTGAGGCCATCGACCACTGGCATCCCCTGGTGCAGGAGACCGCCGACACCCTTTGGGCCTCCACCGGCGGTGCATATTCATACGCCGAGGCGGCCTTCGAGCTCGTCCGCGACACCATCCCGCACTCCGCCGACTCCGGCGACCCGCGGGTCACCTGGCGCGCCTCCGACGTCCTGGCCACCCGCAACGGCATCTGCTACGCCAAGTCGCACGCCCTCGTCGCGCTCCTGCGCGCCCAGGGCATCCCCGCGGGGCTGTGCTACCAGCTGCTGGGCGGCGACGACAGCTCGGGCCTGGTCGTCCACGGCCTCGTCGCCCTGCGGCTGCCCGGGCGGGAGGAGTGGTCCCGGGTCGACGCCCGCGGCAACAAGCCCGGGGTCGACGCCCGGTTCAACCTCGACCGCGAGCAACTGGCCTTCCCCGTACGGCCGGAACTCGGCGAGATCGACTACCCGGGCCTGTACGACGCCCCGCACCCCGCCACCCTCAAGGCCCTCCAGGAGTCCGCCGACCGGCCGGAGCTGTGGCGGAACCTCCCGACGTCCCTGTAGCCGGCACCCGCGCCACCCGCCCGCGCCCCGCCACCAGCAGGTGCAGCGCGGCGGCCGCGAGCTGCAGCACGGCGATCCCGAGCAGCAGCGTCCACGGCGGCGCGGCGGCCGCCAGCCCCACCAGGGCGGCCCCCGTGGAAGCCGCCGTCACCTTCAGCCCCGCCCCCAGGGTGAACACCTGCGCCCGCACCGCGCCCGGGGCGTGCTCCGAACGGATCCGCAGCGTGGCCGTCAGCAGCGGCCCGTCGCACACCCCCGCCGCCGCGAACGCGGCCGCCGCCGGTGCGACCGAGGGCGCGAACGCCGCCGCCGCGAGCGCGACCCCCGTCCCCGCCATCGCCCAGCGGGCCAGCCGGCCCGGCGCCACCGAGGTCATCCGGCCCAGCGTCAGGGACCCCGTCAGCGCGCCGAGCGCGAAGGCCGTCATCAGCACCCCGCCCGCGCCCGGGCTGCCGAGCCCCCGCGCGAGGAGCACCGAGGTGGTGGTCAGCGCCCCGACGCCGACGAAGGCCAGGGTCGTCGCCGAGGTGATCGCCCGCAGGTCCCGGACCCGCCACAGCGCGGCCAGCCCCGCCCCCAACCCGGCCCGGGGCCCCCGCGGCGGGGAATCGGCGCCCGGGGGTGGGCCCGGGTACGGCAGGGAGGCGGCCAGGGCGGCCGCCAGCGCCGCCGACAGGGCCAGCACCCCCATCGCGGGCCCCGCCGAGACCGCCGCCCCCGCCAGGCTGACCACGGCGGGGGCCGTCACCGCGGCCGCGTTGTACGTCGAGGCGTCCCAGCCGTACGCCCGGTCCCGTCGCGTCCCCTCCGGCACCAGCCCCGCGACCAGGCTCGACAGCCCGCCCGTCACCACCGGCCCGCACGAGCCGCCCAGCACCGCCACCGCCAGCACCACCGCCACCGGGGCCCGCCCCAGCAGCGCCGCCAGCGCGGCCACCGCGAGCGTGAACCCCGCCAGCGCGCCCGCGTAGAACAGGCGGGGCCTGCGCGCCCGCGCCGCGGCGGCGCCCGCCAGCGGCGCGGCCAATACGTGCGGGGCCATCCAGGCCGTCAGCACGAACGCCCCGTGCGCGGCGCTGCCCGTCCGCTCCAGGGCCAGCAGCACCACCGCCATGCCCATGCCCTCGGAGGCGAACCGCCCCGCCAGCGCCGCCGCCAGGTACCGCCCGAACCCGCCCATCGGCGGACCCCCTCCCGCGTTCGGTAACGTGTTGTGCGAGCAAGACGTTACGTCAGACGGGTGTAGGGGGAAAGGAGTCCGGGATGACAGATCCGCCCGCGGCGGGGTTCTCGGCGGCCGGCCGCCTGATCGAGCTGGCCGAGGCGGTCCGCGCGGACCCCGCCCTGCCCCGCGACGAGCTCGCCGCCATGCTCGCCCGGCACGGGGAGCACCCGGCCGATCTGGCCCCGGAGGCCTTCGGGGAGCCGGAGGCGGCCGAACTGCGCGCCGCGGCCCGCCGGATGGCACGCGTCCTCGCCGAGACCGACGAGGACCGCGCGGCCGAAGCCCTCAACGGACTGCTGGAGGAGTGCGGCACCCGGCCCCGGCTGACCCGGCACGACGGCCACCCCTGGCACCTGCACGTGGACCGGGGCGACGGCGCCCGCTGGGGGGACTGGTTCCTCGCCTCCGGCGCCCTCGCCCTCGCCCAGCTGCTCACGGAACACGGGCGCATCGCCTGGGGCGCTTGCGCGGCGCCGGGCTGCGGGCGCCTCTTCCTCGGCACCGGCCCGGGCAGCGCCCGCCGCTACTGCACGCCCACCTGCGCCACCCGCGCCCGGGTCGCCGCCCACCGGCGGCGCAAGCGCGAGGCGGCGGCGCCGGAGCGGGGGACCGGGGCCGGGATCAGCCCGCTTCCTTGACCTGCGCGGCCGTCGGCGCGGTCCCGCCGAGGTGGGCCGGCAGCCACCAGGAGTCCTCGGTGCCCTGCGGCTTGGCCGGGTAGGCGGCCTGCGCCGCCTCCAGCAGCTCCTGCACCCGCTCGCGCAGCCGGCGGGTGATGGCCCCCGCGTACTGGTCCTTGGGGGCGTCGATCGGCTCGCCCACCCGCATGGTGACCGGGATGTGGCTGCGCTTGAGGTTCTTCGGCCGACCCTTGGTCCACAGCCGCTGGGTGCCCCACAGCGCCACCGGGATCAGCGGCACCCCGGCCTCCTGCGCCATGCGCGCGGCACCCGACTTGAAGCTCTTGAGGGTGAAGGACTGGGAGATCGTCGCCTCGGGGAAGACCCCGATGATCTCGCCCGAGCGCAGCGAGTCCAGCGCGTGCTGGTAGGCGGACTCGCCCTGCTGGCGGTCCACCGGGATGTGCTTCATCGCGCGCATCAGCGGACCCGACACCTTGTGCCGGAAGACCGACTCCTTGGCCATGAAGCGCACCAGGCGCTTCTGCGGCCGCGCCGTCAGGCCGGCGAAGATGAAGTCGAGGTAGCCGATGTGGTTCGACACCAGGACCGCCCCGCCCTTGCGCGGGATGTTCTCGGTGCCCTTCATGTCGATGCGGATGTCGAGCGCGCGGAACAGGGTGTGCGCGGCGCCGATCACCGGGGGGTAGACGAGCTCAGCCATGGGGAGACCCCGCTTTCTGCCTGGGGAGGTGCTCCCGGCCGGAAGTTACGGAAGCGTAGGTACGCGACCATGGGGATCGTGCCCGAAACGCGGCGCGCTGGCCAGTCCGGACGGCCGCGCACGGGGAGATCCTCGTCACGCCGGGAATGCGCGGCGTGACGGCGGCGCTCGGACAGGGAGAGCCTCCCGGCCGCGGCCGGGGCGGTGCGTACATGGGGACAGGGTAGACAGGAGCGGCCGTGCCCGAGCACGAGGAGGCCGCCGCGACGGCGGCGGGACAGGGGCGCCTCGGCGCCGCCGAACTGGGCCGGGAGCCGGGGGAGCGGGCCAGCCTGGTGCAGTTCTCCAGCGCCTTCTGCCAGCCCTGCCGGGCCACCCGCAGGATCCTCGCCGAGGTCGCCGCGATGGTGGACGGGGTCGAGCACATCGAGATCGACGCCGAGCGCAACCTCGCGCTCGTACGCGCCCTGCGCGTGGAGAAGACCCCGACCGTGTTCGTCCTGGACGGCGCGGGCCGGATCGTCCGGCGGGCCGCGGGGATGCCGCGCAAGGCCGATGTGATCGCCGCCCTGGGTGCCGCGGTGTGACGCCCGCGCCGGTGCGCGCGCCCGCACGCAGCGTGACGCGCCTGACATCTGACCGCTGCGGCTTGACTGTGTACACGGGAGATCGCCAGGCTGGCGGCATGCGGTACGAACTCCTGCTCCACGGGCGGGTCCATGTGGACCTCGGCCGATGCGCGAGTGCGCGCTGTTGGGATCACTGAACGCCCCCGACCGACCCCGATCCCCGAACGCCCTCCCGCGACCCCGCGGCAGAAGGAAGGCCCCCCATGACGGCCCCGACGGCCCCGCCCGCGTCCCTCACCGCCGCCCCCTTCGGCGACCCCGGCCGCGCCCCCCTGCCCGGCTCGCCCGAACTGCTGCGCTCCGTCTTCCGCCGACACGCCGCCGGGGTCGCCGTGATCACGGCGCAGACCGGGGGCCGCCCCGCCGGCTTCACCGCGACCTCGCTCAACTCCGTCTCCGCCGATCCGCCGATGCTCTCGTTCACCATCGGCACCGGGGCCTCCAGCTGGCCCGCGGTACGGGACAGCGACCACCTCGGCGTCCACATACTCGGGGAGCACCAGCGCGACCTCGCCGGACTGTTCGCGCGCAGCGGGGCCGACCGCTTCGGGCCCGGCACCGACTGGGCTCCGGGTCCGCACGGGGTGCCGCTGCTCGACGGGGTGCTGGCGTGGCTGGTGTGCCGGGTGGTGGCGAGGGTGCCCGCCGGGGAGCACCGCGTGATCATCGCGGAGGCCGTGGCGGGGGACCCCGCCGGCGAGGGCCGGCCCCTGCTCTACCACCAGGGTCGCTTCAACGCGTTGCGCGACTGAATCGTCCCTGCTGGGACCGGTTCGGGCGGCGTTGGCCAGATCACAGTTCGGCGGCCTTGCAACCGGGGAAGACCCACTGTGTACTGACGAGTAACATTCCTTTCGGAGCGGGGCCCGCCCCGACCGGGATCCGCGCCGGAAGGCGCCTATGCTGCCTCCACAAGGCGGTATCAGTAGCGGTATCAGTAAAAGACGATGCGGTAGGAGAGCCGGCGTGAGCCTGAGGATCGTTGTCTGTGTGAAGTACGTGCCCGACGCCACCGGCGACCGGCACTTCGCCGATGACCTGACGGTCGACCGCGACGACGTCGACGGTCTGCTGTCGGAGCTCGACGAGTACGCCGTCGAGCAGGCGCTCCAGATCGCCGACGAGGCCGACGACGCCGAGATCACCGTCCTGACGGTGGGCCCGGAGGACGCCAAGGACGCGCTGCGCAAGGCGCTGTCGATGGGCGCCGACAAGGCCATCCACGTCGAGGACGACGACCTGCACGGCACCGACGTCATCGGCACCTCCCTGGTGCTGGCGAAGGCCGTCGAGAAGGCCGGCTACGACCTGGTCATCACCGGCATGGCCTCGACCGACGGCACCATGGGCGTCCTCCCGGCGATCCTGGCCGAGCGCCTGGGCGTCCCGCAGGTCACCCTGCTCTCCGAGGTCAAGGTCGAGGACGGCAAGGTCACCGGCCGCCGCGACGGCGACTCCGCGAGCGAGCAGCTGGAGGCCTCCCTCCCGGCGCTCGTCTCCGTGACGGACCAGTCGGGCGAGGCCCGCTACCCGTCCTTCAAGGGCATCATGGCGGCCAAGAAGAAGCCGGTGGAGTCCTGGGACCTGTCCGACCTGGACCTGGACGCCGAAGAGGTGGGCCTCGAGGGTGCCTACACCGTGGTCGAGTCCGCGGCGCAGCGCCCGGCCCGCACCGCCGGCACCGTCGTCAAGGACGAGGGCGAGGGCGGCAAGCAGCTGGCCGAGTTCCTGGCCGGCCAGAAGTTCATCTAGGGGCTCCGGCCTCACCAGTAGCCCCCAGACACCTCGTAAAGCAGGAGAGCAGTCCCATGGCTGAAGTTCTCGTCTACGTCGACCACGTGGACGGTGCCGTCCGCAAGCCCACCCTCGAGCTGCTGACGCTGGCCCGCCGCGTCGGCGAGCCCGTCGCCGTCGCCCTGGGCGCCGGTGCCGAGGCCACCGCCGCCGTCCTCGCCGAGCACGGTGCCGTCAAGGTCCTGACCGCCGACGCCCCCGAGTTCGCCGACTACCTGGTCGTCCCCAAGGTCGACGCCCTGCAGGCCGCGTACGACGCCGTTTCGCCGGTCGCCGTGCTCGTCCCCTCCTCCGCCGAGGGCAAGGAGATCGCCGCGCGCCTCGCCGTGCGCATCGGCTCCGGCATCATCACCGACGCCATCGACCTGGAGGCCGGTGACGAGGGTCCGGTCGCGACCCAGGCCGCCTTCGCCGCGTCGTTCACCACCAAGTCCCGCGTGTCCAAGGGCACCCCGGTCATCACCGTGAAGCCGAACTCGGCCGCGGTCGAGGCCGCCCCGGCCGCCGGCGCCGTCGAGGCGCTCGCCGTCACCTTCGGCGCCCTGGCCACCGGTACCAAGGTCGTCTCCCGCACCCCGCGCGAGTCCACGGGCCGCCCGGAGCTGACCGAGGCCGCGATCGTCGTCTCCGGCGGCCGCGGCGTCAACGGCGCGGAGAACTTCCACCTCATCGAGGACCTCGCGGACTCCCTCGGTGCGGCGGTGGGCGCCTCCCGTGCCGCCGTCGACGCCGGCTGGTACCCGCACACCAACCAGGTCGGCCAGACCGGCAAGTCGGTCTCCCCGCAGCTGTACATCGCCGCCGGCATCTCCGGCGCGATCCAGCACCGGGCCGGCATGCAGACCTCGAAGACCATCGTGGCCGTCAACAAGGACGCCGAGGCCCCGATCTTCGACCTGGTCGACTACGGCGTGGTCGGCGACCTCTTCGAGGTCGTCCCCCAGCTGACGGGCGAGATCAAGGCGCGCCAGGGCTAAATCCCTGACCTGGCGTTTCCGCTGCCTCCGGGGCCGTGTGGTGATTGTCACCGCACGGCCCCGAGTCGTTCGTCCCAGGCGGTGGAGGGACCATTGACTGAGCGGAACCCCGTGACTAAATTCTGCTATGCGGAGCCAGGCTTCCGTGAAGCGGAAAAGAGGAGAGTGCACGATGGGTCAGCAGGAGAAGGTGGCGACGAGCCTCGCCGGCGCGGTCAGCGAGGGCATCAGCGCCTCCCTCGCGCCGGTGGACGCGGAACTCGCGCGCCACTACCCGGGCGACCCCGGCACCCGCCAGCCGATCCACACGGTCTACGTACCCGGTGACGTCTTCGCCGCCGACACCATCCGCTCCTGGGGCGACCAGGCCCTCGCGGCCCTGGACGAGCACGCCCCGGACGCGGCCACCTTCGCGAAGGTGCTCGGCATCTCCGACGAACTGGCCGTCCCGGTCTACGACCGGGTCCGCGCCAAGCTCGCCTCGGAGCCCATCGAGGACCTCCGCGTGGACTTCGAGGACGGCTTCGGCGTCCGCTCCGACGAGGAGGAGGACCAGGCCGCGGCCCGTGCCGCCCGCCTCGTCTCGGAGGCCTTCGCCAACGGCACCAACGCCCCGTACATGGGCATCCGCATGAAGTGCATGGAGTCCAACGTCCGCGACCGCGGCATCCGCACCACGGACGTCTTCCTCTCCGGCCTCCTGGAGCACGGCGGCCTCCCCGAGGGCCTCGTCCTGACCCTCCCCAAGGTCACCTACGCCGAGCAGGTCAGCGCCTTCGTCAAGCTGCTGGAGGCCTTCGAGACCAGCCGCGGCCTGCGCCCGGGCCGGATCGGCTTCGAGATCCAGATCGAGACCAGCCAGTCCATCCTGGCCTCCGACGGCACCGCCACCGTGGCCCGGATGATCGAGGCCGCCAAGGGCCGCGCCACCGGCCTGCACTACGGCACCTTCGACTACAGCGCCTGCGTCGGCGTCTCCGCCGCCTACCAGGCCAGCGACCACCCCGCCGCCGACCACGCGAAGGCGATCATGCAGGTGGCGGCCGCCGGCACCGGCGTACGCGTCTCGGACGGCTCGACCAACGTCAAGCCGGTCGGCACCACCGAGCAGGTCCACGAGGCCTGGCGGCTCCACTACGGCCTGACCCGCCGCGCCCTGGCCCGCGCCTACTACCAGGGCTGGGACATGCACCCGGCGCACCTGCCGACCCGCTACGCGGCCGTCTTCACCTTCTACCGCGAGGGCCTGGAAGCCGCCGCCGCGCGCCTGAAGGCGTACGTGGCGAAGATCGAGGGCGACGTGATGGACGAGCCGGCCACCGCCAAGGCCCTGGCCGGCTACCTGGTCCGCGGCCTGGACTGCGGCGCGGTGGGCACGGACGAGGTCACCGCCCTGACCGGCCTGACCCGCGCCGAACTCGACGCCTTCGCCATCCCGCGCCGCTCGGCCACCCTCACGGCCACGGCCTGACCCCGCGCCGCCCGCCAGGCCCGTTCCCGGAAACCCGGGGGCGGGCCCGCGCACGGTGCGGTCGCGGCTCGCGGTCGCGGGCAGCGTGCCGTCCGGGGAGAAGGCCACGGTGTTCACCGCGTTGTCGTGGCCGGACAGGGGCGGCACGACCGGACGTCCGGTGGCCGCGTCCCACGACCAGGCGGGTGTGGCCGACCAGGCGGTGTGTGATCGAGAACTCCGTCCCACACTCCCCACCGCCTTCCTCCAGCGGTGCCTCCACGGGAGCCGGCGGCGGCGCCGGGTGGGTGTGCCCGGGCTGCGGGGGCTCATCCGGTGAGCGGGGGGAGTTCGCCCGAGCCGCGGGGGACCAGGCGGGTGGGGAGGACGGTGCGGGTCGGCGGGAGGGCGGTGCCCGACAGGCGTTGGAAGAGGCGGTCCGTGGCCACCCGGCCCAGGGCCGCCGGGTCCTGGGCGATCACCGTGACGCCGGGGCGCAGCAGGTCGGCCAGTTCGAAGTCGTCGAAGCCGACCAGGGCCACGGGCCGGGGCAGCGCCGCGAGGACCCGTACGACGGTGACGGTGACCCGGTTGTTGCCCGCGAAGACGGCGGTGACCGGCTCCGGGCCCGCCAGCATCGCCCGGGCCGCGGCCGTCACGCGTTCGGGGGCGGTGGAGCCGAGGGAGACCCAGGAACCGGACACCGGCAGGCCAGCCCGCGCCATCGCCTCACGGTAGCCGCGCAGCCGTTCGGTGGCGGTGTGGATGCGGGGGTGGTCCCCGATGAAGCCGATCCGGCGGTGTCCGGCGGCGATCAGGTGGGCCACCCCGTCCCGGGCGCCGCCGAAGCTGTCCGACATCACCACGTCCGCCTCGATCCCGCCCGCCGGGCGGTCCACGAACACCGTGGCCACTCCGGCCCGGATCTCCGGCTCCAGGTAGCGGTGGTCGTCGCCGGCCGGGATCACGATCAGGCCGTCCACCCGGCGGGCGCACAGCGCGAGCGCCAACTCCCGCTCCCGGTCCGGGTCCTCGGCGCTGGAGCCGTTGATCAGCAGGGCGCCGTGGGTGCGCGCCACCTCCTCGACGGCCCGGCTGAGGGGACCGTAGAAGGGGTCGGCGAGGTCCTCCAGGACCAGGCCGACGGTGGCGGTGCGGCCCTTGCGCAGGACGCGGGCGCTGTCGTTGCGCCGGAAGCCGAGGGCCTCGATGGCGTCCTGGACCCGCTGTTCGGTGTCCGGGGTGACCCCCGGCTCGCCGTTGACGACCCGGGACACCGTCTTCAGGCCGACGCCCGCCCGGGCCGCCACGTCCTTCATGGTCGGCCGGGTGCCGTAACGGGGCTCGGACGGGGGGCGGTTCTGCGGCACGACGGGACAACCTCCGGGGGCGGGGCGGCGGGGCGCTGTGACCCCGAGGATATGCACTCGGCCGGAGAGCGGGTTTCCGTGGCAGGGTGGGGCGGGCAAGCCACTGGGGGCTTCGGAGGCGAGGCAAAGGGGAGAGGGGTAGACGTGATTGTCTGGATCAACGGCGCTATCGGTGCCGGGAAGACCAGTACGGCCCGTGAACTGGCCGGACTGCTGCCGGACAGCACCCTGTACGACCCGGAGCTCATCGGGGAGGCGCTGCGGCGCCTCCTGCCGGACAAACGCCTCGCCGAGGTCGACGACCACCAGGACCTGCCGAGCTGGCGACGGCTCGTCGTCGACGCGGCCGCGGCGGTGCTGGCGGAGGTGGGCGGGGTGCTGCTCGTACCGATGACGCTGCTGCGCCAGGAGTACCGGGACGAGATCTTCGGCGCGCTCGCCGCCCGCCGGATACCCGTACGGCACGTGCTCCTGGCCCCGGCTGAAACGATCCTGCGCGAGCGGATCGCAGAGGGCGGCGGGGAGGAGCGGGACCGGCGGCGGGCCTACGACCGGATTCCCGCGTACCGGCAGGCGCTGGGGTGGCTCACGGCCGACGCGCACGTCATCGACAACGGCCCCCTGACCCCGCGGGAGACGGCGCGGCGGATCGCCGAGGCCGTCACGACGGACACGGCGGCGGTCTGCGACATCGTGCAGACCCCGGAGCCGACGCGCGAGACGGTGGCGGCGGGGGTGCTGCTCTTCGACGACCGGGACCGGGTGCTCCTGGTGGATCCGACGTACAAGCCGGGCTGGGAGTTCCCCGGCGGGGTCGTCGAGCCGGGCGAGGCGCCGGGCCGGGCGGGGGTACGCGAGGTCGCGGAGGAGCTGGCCCTGACGCTGGACCGGGTGCCGGAGCTGCTGGTGGTCGACTGGGAGGCCCCCCGGTCCCCGGCGTACGGGGGGCTGCGGCTGCTGTTCGACGGGGGCCGGCTGTCGGAGGCGGAGGCCGCGCGGCTGCGGTTGCCGGGGCCGGAGCTGAGGGCCTGGCGGTTCGTCACGGAGGCGGAGGCCGCGGAGCTGCTGCCGGCACAGCGCCACGAGCGGCTGCGGTGGGCCCTGCGGGCGCGCGAGCGGGGGCGGCCGCTGTACCTGGAGGCGGGCCGACCCACGCCGTAGCCCCGCCGGGCAGGTGCGGAGTGCCGCTGCGCGGGGCGGGCCCCCCGCCCCGCGCAGCGTGAACGGGGGTCAGGCGGTCTGGGCCGCCGCTTCCTTCAGCGTCCGCGCCGTGTCCACCGTGCGCGGGTCGCCGTGGCCGAAGCAGGCCACCGTCGGGGTCAGGTCGGCCAGGCGGTGGAAGGAGGCGATGGCTTCGGCGCGGTCGGTGTTGAAGACGCCCAGCATCACCTCGCCCACCCCCGCCACGCAGTCCCCGGTGAACAGCACCCCGTGCTCCGGCAGGTGGACGCCGATGCTGCCCGGGGTGTGCCCGGGGGAGTGGACCACCACCGCGCCGCCGCCGAAGGGCAGCACCTCGCCGTCCTCCAGCTCCCGGTCGACCGGCGTCGGCGGGGCCGGCGGGACGGTCAGGCCGTGCTCGTAGAGCGGGACCTCCCACTCCAGCAGCACCGGCTCCGGCACCGGCCGCTCGCCCCGCACCACCGGTGCGTCCAGCCGGTGCGCCAGCACCTCCGCGCCCCGGCGGGCGGCGAGTTCGCCGGCGGAGCCGACGTGGTCGCGGTGGCAGTGGGTCAGGACGATCCGCTCCAGGTGCTCCGGCGCGAGCCCGAGCGAACGTATCGCCCCCTCGATCGCGTCGGCGGCCCCGGCCGGGCCGGAGTCGACCAGGGTCAGGGCCTCCCCGCCCCGGTCCTGCCAGAGATAGGCCTGACCGATGGGGAAACGCAGCATGTGCAGCCGATTCGGGAGTACTTCGACAAGATCCATACGGCGAACGTAGGCGGGCGGACCCGGTCCGCGCACGGGAGTTCACCAGGAGCGCAGTACGCCCAGGGCGCACTGCGCCCTGGGCGTAACGGTCCTGCGCGCAGGGGGTCAGCCCCGCTTGGACTCCGCGTAGTTCACGAGGAACAGCGCCTCGGCCACCGACAGCCGCTCCAGCTCCTCCGGGGAGACGCTCTCGTTCACCGCGTGGATCTGCGCCTCCGGCTCGCTCAGGCCGATCAGCAGCATCTCCGCCGCCGGGTAGAGGGAGGTGAGGGTGTTGCACAGCGGGATCGATCCGCCCATGCCGCTGATCTGCATCTCCTGGCCGTCGTAGGCCTCGCGCAGGGCGGCGGCCATCGACGCGTACGCCGGGCTGGTGGTGTCCGCCTGGAACGGCTGCCCCTGGCCCACGACCTCCAGCTCCAGCTTCGCCTTCCACGGGGTGTGCGCGACCAGGTGCGCCTCGAGCAGCTTGATGGCCTCGGCGGTGTCCACGCCCGGCGGCACGCGCAGGCTGATCAGCGCGCCGGCGCTCGCGTGGACCGAGGGGGTCGCGCCGATGACCGGCGGGCAGTCGATGCCGAGCACGGTCACCGCCGGACGGGCCCACAGCCGGTCCGCGATGGTGCCCTCACCGATCAGCTCGACCCCGTCCAGCACCTTCGCGTCGGCGCGGAAGTCCGCCTCGGGGTACTGCAGGCCCTCCCACACCGCGTCGGAGGCCAGGCCGTCCACCGTCGTGGAGCCGTCCTCGGAGCGCAGCGAGTCCAGCAGCCGGATCAGGGCGGCCAGGGCGTCGGGGGCGACGCCGCCGAACATCCCGGAGTGCAGGTTCCCGCCCAGGGTGTCGATCTTGACCTTGATCAGGGTCATGCCGCGCAGGGTGGCCGTCACCGTCGGCAGGCCCAGACGGAAGTTGCCCGCGTCGCCGATCACGATCGTGTCGGCGGCCAGCAGCTCGGGGTGGGCCTCGGCGTACTGCTGGAGACCGCCGGTGCCCTGCTCCTCGGAGCCCTCCACGATCACCTTCACGGAGACCGGCACGCCGCCGTTGGCCTTCAGGGCCCGCAGGGCCAGCAGGTGCATGATGAACCCGCCCTTGCAGTCGGCCGCGCCGCGCCCGTACCAGCGGCCGTCGCGCTCGGTCAGCTCGAAGGCCGGGGAGATCCAGGCGGCGTCGTCCAGTGGCGGCTGCACGTCGTAATGCGCGTACAGCAGGACGGTCGGGGCGCCCTCGGGGCCGGGCAGGAAGCCGTACACCGACTGGGTGCCGTCGGGGGTGTCGAGCAGGGCCACGTCCTGGAAGCCCTCGGCGCGCAGGGCGTCGGCCACCCAGTTGGCGGCGCCCTCGCTCTCGCTCTTGGGGAACTGCGCCCAGTCCGCGACCGACTGGAACGCCACCAGCTCGGTCAGCTCCGCCTTGGCGCGGGGCATCAGCGAGGCGACGGTCTCGGCGATCGGATTCTGCGACATGGGCACGCTCCTCGTGGGTGCGACGTTGTGCGGTGTGTACGCCGTGGTGCGGCGGGGTCCGCTCGATCCTCGCACAGCAGGACGATCGGGTTGCGCGCCGTAGGATCTTCCCGGCATCGGAGCAACGTGTGATCAGGAGCGGCAGCCCATCGTGACCAGCGACGACAGCATTGACGGCGGATCCGCGGCGGAAGCGGAGCAGGCGGCCGCGGCCGCCCAGGACCGGGACGGGGAAGCGGGCGGCCCGGCGGCCGACGACACCGGTGAGGTGTGGGACGTCGTCGTGGTCGGCGCCGGCCCGGCCGGGGCGATGGCCGCGTACGCGGCGGCGTCCGCGGGGCGGCGCGTCCTGCTGCTGGAGAAGGCCGAACTGCCCCGGTACAAGACCTGCGGCGGCGGCATCATCGGCCCCTCGCGCGACGCCCTGCCGCCGGGCTTCGTGCTGCCGTTCAAGGACCGGATCCATGCGGTGACCTTCTCCCTGGACGGCAAGCTGACCCGGACCCGGCGTTCGAAGCACATGCTGTTCGGACTGATCAACCGGCCCGAGTTCGACGCCGGGCTGGTCGCGGAGGCCGAGAAGGCCGGCGCGGTGCTGCGTACGGGCACGGCCGTGAGCCGGGTCGAGCAGCACGGCGCGTCCGTGCCCGACCGGCGGACGGTCGCCGTGGTGCTGGCGGACGGGGAGACCGTGCTGGCCCGTGCCGTGGTCGGCGCGGACGGCAGCGCGAGCCGCATCGGCGCCCATGTCGGGGTGGAGATGGACCAGGTCGACCTCGGGCTGGAGGCGGAGATCCCGGTCCCGGCGACCGTGGCCGAGGACTGGAAGGGCCGCGTCCTGATCGACTGGGGGCCGCTGCCGGGCAGTTACGGCTGGGTCTTCCCCAAGGGCGACACGCTCACCGTCGGGGTCATCTCGGCGAAGGGCGAGGGTGCCGCGACCAAGCGGTACCTGGACGACTTCATCGCGCGGCTGGGGCTGGCCGGCTTCGAGCCGGCCGTCTCCTCCGGGCACCTGACGCGGTGCCGCAAGCCCGGGTCGCCGCTGTCGCGCGGCCGGGTGCTGGTGGCGGGTGACGCGGCCGGTCTGCTGGAGCCGTGGACCCGGGAGGGGATCTCCTTCGCGCTGCGTTCGGGACGGCTCGCGGGGGAGTGGGCCGCGAAGATCGCCGAGGCGCAGGACGCGGTGGACGCGCGGCGCCAGGCGCTGAACTACGCCTTCGCGGTCAAGGCCGGGCTGGGCGTGGAGATGAGCGTCGGCAAGCGGATGCTGACCGTCTTCGAGTCCCGTCCGGGGCTGATGCACGGTGCGCTGACGGGGCTGCGTCCCGCCTGGAAGGCCTTCGCCGGGATCACGCGCGGGTCCACGAACCTGGCCGACCTGGTCCGTAGGCATCCGATGGCGCGCAAGGCGCTGCACCTGATGGACTCCCGCCTGGCGCGGAGCGGCCGGGGCTGACGGCGGGCGGATCCGACGGCGGGCGGCCGTGGGGGTCAGCCGGTCACCGTGATGCGGAAGACCGGGTGGTCCCCGGCGGCCGCCCGCAGCTCGGCGTCCGTGGACTTCGCCGTGACGCCCTGGAAGAACCGGTTGACCTCCCAGCCCCACTTCTCCAGGTAGGCGCGCAGCACGGCGGCCTTCTCCACCGGGTCGGTGAGCTCGGTGGCGGTGAAGGGGCGGACCTTGCGGCCCAGGCGCAGCTCCCCGCCGCCCGCCACGCGCATGTTGCGGACCCACTGGGAGTGGCCGCGGGCCGAGACCAGGTACTGGGCGCCTTCGAAGGTGTGCGGGTTGACCGGGATGCGCTGCATCGTGCCGGAGGTGCGGCCGCGGACCGACAGTTCCGCGGTGCCGGCCAGGCTGATGCCGAGACGGGCGAGCTTGCCGAAGAAGGCGTTGAAACGGGTCTCGAGCGGGCCGGCCTGGATGTAGTGCGGGGTGGACGCGTTCACGGTGGCCTCCAGGGCGGTGTCGGGCTGATGGCGATTTTCGAGAGCACTGCTCTCGCTTGAGGTCAGTGTGCACGGATCGGTGCGCCAAAACAAGAGCAGTGCTCTCGAAAAGGCTCAGTGCTCCGATTTTTGTGCACTGCTCCGCGTGTATGTCACACTGATCACCATGAGCACCGTGCGAGGGGCCCGGGAGCGGGCCCGTATCGAGGTCACCGCCGCCATCAAGGACGAGGCGCGCCGCCGGCTCGCGGAAGAAGGCGCCGCCAAGCTCTCCCTGCGGGCCGTGGCCCGCGAGCTGGGCATGGTCTCCTCCGCCCTCTACCGCTATTTCCCGAGCCGCGACGAGCTGCTCACCGCGCTGATCATCGACGCCTACGACAGCGTCGGCGCCGCCGCCGAAGCGGCCGGAGCCGCGGCCCTCGCCGCCGGAGCCGCCCCCCGCGCCCGCTGGACGGCCGTCTGCGGGGCCTTCCGCGCCTGGGCGCTCGCCCACCCGCACGAGTACGCCCTCATCTACGGCTCCCCCGTCCCCGGCTACAGCGCCCCCCAGGACACGATCGTCCCCGCCTCCCGCGTCGCCAACGTCCTCATCGCCATCCTCCGCTCCGCCCACGAGGGCCGCGGGCTCGCCCTGCCCCCGCTGCCCGCCGTCCTGCGCGCCGAGGCGGGCCGGATGACGGCCGACTTCGCCGAGGGCCTGCCCCCCGAGGTGACGGCCGCGCTCGTCGCCGCCTGGGCGCAGCTCGCCGGGCTCGTCTCCTTCGAACTGTTCGGCCAGTTCGAGAACGTGGTCGAGGAGCGCGAGGCCTTCTTCGCGCACGCCGCGGACCAACTGGCTCACGCGGTCGGCCTGCCCGCGCTCTGAGGGGAACCCGCTGCCTCGGTCGGCGAGATTCACGGGATGAGGTGACGATTCGTTTGTCTGTTCCTCATATCGGATGTCGGCGGTTCGGCCGCCACGGTCAGGCCGCGCCCCTACTGTTCCTCGGGTCGCCCCTGCCGTCGCCGGAGGAACAGACATGGCCCTGGCCCACGGCCGCGCTCTGAAGGCCCTCTACGCCGTCCTGCTCACCGGATCGCTCACCGCCCCCGCCCCCGCCCTGACGGCCCCGGCCGAACCGCCACCGCGCTCCAGACCTTCCGCCGCTCCCTCCACCGGACCCGGAACGGCCGCGCCCGTGGCGGCGCCCCGCACGCCCCGAACCCCCGGCGTGCGGGGCCTGGAGATCGCCGTCCCCGCCTACGTCCGAGCCGACGGCCCCCTGCTGTCCGAGCTCACCGCCACCGACCCCGCCGCCTCCGTCGTCGTCCTGAACCCCGGCAACGGCGACGCCCGGTTCGACTCCTCCTGGCGTGCCCGCGCGGACGCCCTGCGCGGCGGCACCACCGCCACCGGCGAGCGGCGCCGGGTCCTCGGCTACGTCCACACCGACCACGGCGACCGCGACCCGGCCGCCGTCCGGGCCTCCGTGGACAACTACCTCAGGACCCCCGACGGCAGGCTCCACGTCGACGGCATCTTCTTCGACGTCGTCAGCCGCGAGTGCGGCCCCGGCAACGCCACCCGGGACCACTACGCGGCCCTGCGCCGCTACGTCCAGGACACCATGCGCTCCGTGGACCCCGACGTCCCCGAGCTGGTCGTCGACAACCCGGGCACCGCCACGGCCGACTGCTACCTCGAACCCGGCCACCGCACCGCCGACGTCTTCGTCACCTACGAGGGCGCGTACGCGGACTACACCTCGGGCGGCTGGCCCGGCGGCAACGTCTTCGACCCCGCCGGGAGCTACCGGACGGGCACCGAACTCGACCCGAGCGGCACGGCGTTCTGGCACCTGGTCCACGACGTCCCGGACGCCACCGCCATGCGCGCCACCCTCGCCACCGCCTTCGCACGCGGCGCCGGCTACGCCTACGCGACCAGCGCGGCCATGCCCAACCCCTGGGACACCGCCCCCACATGGGGCTTCCGCCCCGAGACCGGCTACGCCGCCACTCTCGGCTAGAGCCGGCCACCCGCCTGCGCGCGGGCCGTTTGCACCGCGTGCGGCGACCGTGCATATGATCAGCTCCTTCCGACGGGGGAGGCGCGAACATGCCAGACGATTTCGGCCACGGACAGGCGGCGGCCGACGGGCGGACAGCCGGTACGGACGAGCAGATCGGCATGCGGTTGAACCATGTGCCGACGGAGCCCTCGGGCGGCCCGGCACCCGGCCCGGTTCCCGGATTCGGCGCCGGCCCCGGGGACTTCGCCTCGACACCGAAGCAGAAGCAGGAAGCGGCCGGCACGATCGAGACCGAGCTGGAGCCGAACACCAAGAAGGCCGCCGAGGTCGCGGACGACGCCACCAGCACCGCCCAGAAGGGCTTCGAGGGCTGGGAGACGGCGGCCGGCCTGAAGACGGTGGCGGAGACCTGGGACAAGCAGGTGAAGGTCCTGATGGGCCGCCTCTCGGCGGAGAAGGGCGCCCTGCGCGGCGCCTCGGGCCTCTTCGCGCGCAACGACACGGGCATCCGCAACGGGTTCCTGGCCTCGCAGTCGAAGCTGAACGACCTGTGAGGGGGCCGCGGTGCTGAACTACCACGAGGTCATGACCACGGACCTGGGCCTGCTGACGACGGCCGCCGGCAAGTGGGACTCGATGGCGGCCGAACTGGCCAAGGTCGAGAGCCGTTACGGCGACACCGTCCAGAAGATCACCATGGGCCCGGCCTGGACCGGCGTCAGCGCCACGGCGGCGCACACCACCTTCAAGGGCACCCGGTACGAGTACTCCGCCGCGCAGATCCAGGCCAAGGCCGTCGCCAGCCTGCTGCGCGAGGCGCACACCCAGCTCACCGACCTGAAGAAGAAGCTGGAGAGCGCCCGGGACGACGCGGTGGCCGCCGGCATGACCGTCTCCGAACAGGGCCGCGTCGCCTTCGACTACGCCCGCCTCACTCCGGCCGAGCGCAGCGCGTACCACCACGACCCGGACGGCCAGAAGACGGTCGCCGAGGCCGTCGGCAAGTGGCAGCAGCACATCGACGACCGGGTCAAGGCCGTCGCCGAACTCGACCAGGGCGTGCGGACCGCTCTGGCGCGGGCGAGCGTCGACAGCAACAAGGACGCCTTCGGCAAGGGCGCCGACGAAACGTACAACGGCTTCAACGCCGGAGCCGAGGGCGACCTGGCCAAGGCCATGAGGCCCGACGAGACCGGGGTCGGGACCAAACCCGACAGCAAGACCGGTGTGACCGTCAGCGGCCCCAAGTACGGCAAGGAGGGCTCGGTCAAGGCCTACGCGGACCTCTTCCACGAGACCGCCAAGGGCGAGACCACCGTGGACGGGATGAAGCTCTCCGGGACCGCCGACATCTACGGCGGCCTGCGGGCCACCGCCAACTACGGGTTCACCGACCAGGGCGCCTCCGCCAAGGCCGAGGCCTCCGCGGGCGTACGGGCGCTGGCCGAGGGCCGGATCGACGGCGAATACGTGGGCCGTTACGCGCGGGCCGAGGGTTTCGCGGGAGCCGAGGTCGGTGTCAGCGCCAAGGCGACCAAGGAGGAGGTCTCCGCCGGCGTCAAGCTGTTCGCCGGGGCCAAGGGGACGGTCGCCACCGGCGCCGAGGTCTTCGGGATCGGCGTCGGTGCGAACGCCGAGGGCTGGGCCGGGCCCGGAGCGGAAGGCTGGTGGGGCTACAAGAAGGACAAGGACACCGGCGCATGGAAGATCGGCGGCGACTTCGGTGTCTCGCCCATCGTCGGGGGCAAGGTGGGACTCGAGATCACCGTCGACCCGCACAAGGTGACCAAAGCGGCCGGCGACGCGGCCCACGCCCTGGGCGACGCTGCCCACGAGGTCGGCAGCTGGTTCGACTGATGTACACGTTCCCGGAAGGACGGCCCCGAATGCCCGCACCCCTGCCCGTGCCGATCGAGTTCGACCTGCCGGAGGGCTGGCTCCCGGCCAAGCCGGACGGACTCGATCCGGACGCGGTGGCCTTCGCCGCGGTCCATCCGCGGCCGGACGCCGGCTTCTCCGCCAACATCACGGTCGACGGCGGGTTCCCGGCCGAGGAGGAGACCCTGGAAGGGCTCGCCGAGGAGTCCGTGCAGCGCCTGGCCGGGCCGGCCGGACCGGTCGAGGTGGTTCAGCGCCGCGAGGTCGGCTCCGCTGACGCACCCGCGCTGATCCAGCGGCTGGCCTTCCGGGCCGTCGCCGGGGGAGTGCGCCGCGACCTCGTCCAGTCCCAGGTGTACCTGGTCATGGCGGACGTCGCGGATCCGCGCAGGCGCGCCGTGATCCGGCTGGCGCTCACCGCCACCGCCGGCCAGCACGACGAAGTCCTCGGCGACTTCCAGGACTTCGTGAGCTCGGTCCGGCCCGACACCGGGACGGAGGCGTAGCGGTGGGGCGGCTCAGGGACAAGCTGACCGGCACGGCCCACCCGCGCGGCGGTGTCGTGCCGAGGCCCGCCGAGGAGGTCCGGGCCGCACTGCTCGCGGCCGCCGGACCGCAGGCGCGGTTCACCGTGCGCGAGGCCACGCCGAAGGACGGCAGCGCGGATCTGGTCGCGGAGTGCCTGATTCCGGCGCTGGACGTCACCCTCCGCACCCGGATGCGCCTGGACGCCGGGACGCACGCCGTCCGGGTCCTCGAGGAGCGGTGGGCACCGACCTCCGAGGGCGCGAACCGGCAGTACGGACGCGGGCCCTCGGACATGGTCTACCGGCAGTGGGAAGTCAGGAAGGCGGCGGACGGCAGCCGGCAGAAGGTCGAGACGTTCCGCTTCAGCACCCGGGACATGCGGGTCCCGCTCCAGAGGGCCGTTCTCGGCGCCGGATGGACCTGGCGCGGGGTCCTGTTCAGACTCTGACCGGCGTGACCGGCGTGACCGGCGTGAACGGCGTGACCGGCGTGACCGGCGGGGGCCCGGGGGGCTCCCGCCGGTCCGGGCGCCGTCAGATGTGCGCCGTGTCCTGCCACAGGCGGGCCAGATCCGTGTCGCCGGTGACCCCCGGGCCCGCCAGGGGGAGGCGGTTCCACAGGGCCGCGTAGAGCCAGGACGCCTCGCCGGTGAGCTCGCAGTCGGCCGGCTCGCCCGTGTCCCCGCGCACCGTCCGCGCCGGCTCCTTCGACAGGTGGACCGTCCACACCGCGCCCGTGTCCGCCGCCCGGACCCGCACCACCTTCGGCTCCTCGGTACGCACCCGGCTGCGCGGCCGCGCGTGGAAGCCGGTCAGCAGCTCGTCCACCCCGTCCTCCGCGAACTCCGGGCTCACCGCGGAGAAGGCCACCCCCCGCGCCGCCTGCGCGTCGAAGCGGTGCACGGCCGTCTCGTGCGCCTGGCGCCGCGCCCAGAACGCCAGCGGCGAGGGCGCGGCCGTCGGCAGGAAGGTCCAGCAGACCAGCTCCGCCGGGGCCTCCGCCAGCGCCCGCACTATTTCCGCGTGCCCCTCCCGGAACCACGCCACCAGCTCGGCCCCCACCAGCTCCGGCGCCTCGGGGAAGGGCGCCGGATCCACCAGCCCGCCCGTCACGAACCCGGCCGCCCAGCGGTGGACCGCCCCCGTGTGCCGCAGCAGGTCGCTCACCCGCCACTCGGGGCAGGTCGGCACCAGGGCCTCCGTGCCCGCCCGTTCGGCCTCGTCGGCCAGGAGCTCGCCTTCCCGCGCCAGCGTCTCCACATACTCGGTGATCTTCATGACCCCGAGTGTGCCAGCAGCCCCTGACAATGGAGGAGTGGACGGTGAACTCTTCCCGCGCGAGCGGACCGAGGTCGCACCCGGCGCCGTGCACCTGCCCGACTGGCTCGGGCCGCGGCGCCAGCGCGAGCTCCTCGACGCCTGCCGCGCCTGGGCCCGCCCGCCCGCCGGACTGCGCACCGTCCGCACCCCCGGCGGCGGGACGATGACCGCCCGGCAGGTCTGCCTCGGCCTGCACTGGTACCCGTACGGCTACGCGCCCACCGCCGTCGACGGCGACGGCGCCCCCGTCAAGCCGATGCCCGCCTGGCTCGCCGAGCTGGGGCGGCGGGCCGTCGCCGACGCCTACGGCACGCCCCCGCCGGCCGCCGAGGCGTACGACATCGCCCTGGTCAACTTCTACGGCGGCGACTCCCGCATGGGCATGCACCGCGACGCCGAGGAACGCTCGCCCGCCCCCGTCGTCTCGCTCAGCCTCGGCGACGCCTGCCTCTTCCGCTTCGGCAACACGGTCTCGCGCGGCCGCCCCTACCGGGACGTCGAGCTGCGCAGCGGGGACCTGTTCGTCTTCGGCGGCCCCAGCCGGCTCGCCTACCACGGGGTGCCCAAGGTCCTGCCCGGCACCGCCCCGCCCGCGCTGGGACTGACCGGGCGGCTCAACATCACCCTGCGGGTCGGCGGCCTGGGGGTGTAGCCCGGGGCGCTCGGCACCTCCCCGATCATGCGAGGATCGCTGCATGAACGGCAACGGCGCCCCGTCCGGGGTGGGGGACGAGAGGACGGCGTCGACGGCTCCCACGCCCCCTCCGGCCTCCGCGTCCTCCACGAAGAGCAAGCTGGAACGGGGCCGCAGCGCCCTGGGCCCCGCGCTGGAACTCGTCCACACGGGCCGGGCCCCGACGCGCGCGGTCCTCACGGCCGAGCTGGGCGTCACCCGGGCCACCGCCGGGGCCGTCGCCGCCGAGCTGGAGGCCCTCGGCCTGATCCGCGTCGACTCCCGCCCGGGCGGCGCCGGC
This sequence comes from Streptomyces sp. NPDC001594, assembly GCF_042893675.1. Taxonomy (NCBI): domain Bacteria; kingdom Bacillati; phylum Actinomycetota; class Actinomycetes; order Kitasatosporales; family Streptomycetaceae; genus Streptomyces; species Streptomyces sp. NPDC001594. The sequence goes on from NZ_JBIAVB010000014.1 coordinate 205,469, forward strand.
GGCGCCCAGGGCCGCCCCTCGCACCGGCTCGCCGTCGACGAGCACGGGCCCGTGGCCCTGGCGGCGCAGGTGCACTCGGACGGGTTCCGGGCCGCGCTGGTCGGTCTCGGCGGACGGATCGTGGCCACCGCGCCCGGCAAGGTCACCGTCTCCGCCGACCCGGCCCAGGTCCTCGGCGCCGTCGTCGGGGCGGGAGCCGAGCTGCTCGCCGCGTCGGGCCGGCGCTGCATCGGCGCGGGCCTCGCGGTGCCCTCGGCGGTCGCCGAGCCCGACGGCACGGCCCTCAACCCGCTGCACCTGGCCTGGCCGGCGGGTTCTCCCGTGCGGGCCATCTTCGCCGCGTGCGTGAAGGCGGCCGGGATCGACGGACCGGCCCTGACCGGCAACGACGTGAACCTCGCCGCGCTCGCCGAGCACCGCCACGGCGCGGGCCGCAGCGCGCAGCACCTGCTCTGCGTGGCCACCGGCCACCGCGGGGTCGGCGGCGCGCTGGTCCTGGACGGCCGGCTGCACAGCGGCAGCTCCGGCCTGGCCCTGGAGGTCGGCCACCTCACCGTCAACCCGGAGGGGCGGCCCTGCCACTGCGGCAGCCGGGGCTGCCTGGACGTGGAGGCCGACCCGCTGGCCTTCCTCACCGCGGCGGGCCGCACCCCGGGTCCCGAGGTGTCGCTGCTCCAGCAGGCCCGCGACCTGCTGCGCGCCGAGTACGCGCAGCCCTCGGTGCGGGCGGCCGCCGAGGAGCTCATCGACCGGCTCGGGCTGGGCCTGGCGGGCCTGGTGAACATCCTGAACCCGGACCGGATCATCCTCGGCGGGCTCCACCGCGAGCTGCTGTACGCGGACCCGGAGCGGCTGCGCGCCGTGGTCGCGGACCGGAGCCTGTGGGGGCGCAGCGGGGGCGTGCCGATCCTGCCCTGCACCCTCGACCACAACAGCCTCGTGGGGGCGGCTGAACTGGCCTGGCAGCCGGTGCTGGACGACCCGCTGGGAACGCTGGGCGCGGCGGCCTGAGCCGCCGCGGCCCCGGGGACGTGGACGGCCGGGGATGCGTCAGCCGGGCGCGGTGCCGGCCGACACCGACGCCGGCACGCCCGTCACGAGGGGCTGGGCGTCCACGGCGCCGATCACCGCCCGGGCGGGCTCCCGTACCGTCTTCTTCGCGCCGATACGGACCGTGTGCGGCGGCGCCGCCGGGGCGGGGGTGGCCCGCAGGGAGAACCAGACCACCTTGCCGGGTCCGTCCGGCCGGTGGCGCGCCCCCCACGCCTCGCTGACCGCCGCCACGAGCGCCAGCCCGCGCCCGCAGGTCTCCAGGCCACCGGCCTCGCGCAGCACGGGCAGCCGCGGATCGCTGTCGTGGACGGAGACGGTGAGCCGCCCGAGGCGGAGTTCGATCTCGACCGTGCAGACCTTGTCGGGCTGCGCGTGGCGGTGGACGTTGCTGAGCAGCTCCGTCACGCCGAGCGCAGCCCGGTCTATGAGCGGATCGAGCTGCCAGTGGCGCAGTTGGGCGGAGACGATCCGGCGGACCTGGCCGATCCGCGAGGGCAGGGCCTGCAGTTCCACTACGCAGTGCCTGCGGGAATGTGTGATCACGGCTGCGACTCCCCGACATCAGTGTTACGGGTGCTGCACCCTCGGTGACGCACTCTCCAGGGTCACCCACCGTCGCGCCGCGTGCAACCGAACGCGACCGAAAGCGATCCGCATAGAAACCCAAAGTGACCGTTTGTGCAGGTGAGGGGGGTACATTTCGAAAGGAGGGGGCCCTGGAACCGACAAAGGAGCAAGGCGCATGAGCACCACCGGCACCACCGCTACGCCGGCCTCGAACACGGCCGCGGTGACGACCACCGTCGACGTCGACCGGAGCGACGCCGAATACCGCGCCTGGCTCAAAGAGGCCGTGCGCAAGGTCCAGGCGGACGCCAACCGCAGCGCCGACACGCACCTGCTGCGCTTCCCGCTGCCCGAGGCCTGGGGCATCGACCTCTACCTCAAGGACGAGTCCACGCACCCGACGGGCTCCCTGAAGCACCGCCTCGCCCGCTCGCTGTTCCTCTACGCGCTGTGCAACGGCTGGATCCGCCCGGGCCGCCCGGTCATCGAGGCCTCCAGCGGCTCCACCGCCGTCTCCGAGGCCTACTTCGCCAAGCTGATCGGCGTCCCCTTCATCGCCGTCATGCCGCGCACCACCAGCCCGGAGAAGTGCCGCCTCATCGAATTCCACGGCGGCGAATGCCACTTCGTCGACGACTCCATGAAGATGTACGAGGAGTCCGCCGACCTCGCCGCCCGCACCGGCGGCCACTACATGGACCAGTTCACGTACGCGGAGCGGGCCACCGACTGGCGCGGCAACAACAACATCGCCGAGTCGATGTACCAGCAACTGCGCCTGGAGCGCTACCCCGAGCCGGCCTGGATCGTGGCGACGGCCGGCACCGGCGGCACCTCCGCGACCATCGCCCGCTACGTCCACTACATGCAGCACGACACCCGCATCTGCGTCCCGGACCCGGAGAACTCCTGTTTCTTCGACGGCTGGACGCGGCACGACCCGCACGCGAGCAGCGACTGCGGCTCCCGCATCGAGGGCATCGGCCGGCCCCGGATGGAGCCGAGCTTCGTACCGGGCGCCATCGACCGGATGATGAAGGTCCCGGACGCGGCGAGCGTCGCCGCCTGCCGGGCCCTCGAACAGGCCATAGGGCGCAAGGCCGGAGGCTCCACGGGCACCGGGCTGTGGAGCGCCCTGAAGATCGTCTCCGAGATGGTGGCGGAGGGCCGCACGGGCAGCGTCGTCACCCTGCTCTGTGACCCGGGCGACCGCTACCTCGACAAGTACTACTCGGACGAGTGGCTGGCGGCGCAGGGCCTCGACATCGCCCCGTACGCCAAGACGATCGAGACGCTGCTGGAGACCGGCGCCTGGGCCGAGCCCCGGGCCTGAGGGCCCGTCGCGGCGCGCCGAGGAGCTCAGCCGCGGCCCGGGGCGGCCGCCAGGCGGGCGTCGAGGGTGCGGACCGCCGTACGGAAGGAGTGCCCCAGCCCCGGGCGGGCGGCGGTCAGCGCGAGGCGCAGGGCGGGCGGGCCGTCGGCGGCGAAGGTCCAGCGCACGAGCGTGCCGGGGGAGCGGTCGCCCGGGGAGTGGGGCCCGGCGGCCGGGGCCAGCAGCCACTCCTCCAACAGGGCCCGCAGCCCGGGCGCGTTGGTCTCGTCGACGCGGTAGGCGTAGCGCCGCGAGGCCTCCGCGGCCACGACCGTCTCCCGGAACCGGACCCCGCCCACCAGCCTGACGTCCCGCCCGGCGCCGCCCCCGGTGGGCCGGGCCAGCGACACCGCCCGGAACCACGCCGGCCAGCCGGTCACCTCCTCGGCGAGCGCCCGGTACAGGGAGGCGGGCGGGGCCGCCGCCCTGGCCGTGAACACCAGGCGGGTCGGAGCCTGTTCGAGGAAGTCCAGCCCCACGGGGCGGAGTCGGCGGGCCATGGCGGTTCCCCCTGGGGTGCGGCTGCGGCGGGTAGGGCGCCGTTCACGATATCTGGCTGACCGTCAGATGTCTTCGGCCGACGGCCTCGTCACGCGAACGAGCCCTGGGCAGGGGCGCCTTGGCGCGGGATGCTGGAGGAGGCCCGAAGCCGGAGCCGAAGCCGACGCCGGAGCCGGAGCCGACGCCGTCCCCGAGGCCCCGCGCCGGGCCCGTACCGCAGCCCGCCCCGCGGAGGCCCCGCATGCCGCAGCCCGCCCTCCCCGACGCCGTCCCGCCGGACGGGGCGCACCGGACCGTCCCGGTGCCCCCGCCGCCCCCGCTCGCCCTCGAACTGTTCGTGCACGGAGTCGCCGGAGCCGCCCCCGGCGAGCTGCTCCGCGATCCGCACCCCGTCCGGGTGACGGGCGACTCCACCGCCGCCGTGTTCCGCCGCGCCGAGGACGCCGACGCCGAGGCCCACCCCGGGCGCTACGCCGGGCGGCCCGTCCCCGAGGCCTACTGCTGGTCCCGGCTCACCTCCGGCAACGGCGCCCGCGCCCTGTGGCTGCTGCTCCTGCCGTTCATGGTGGCCAACCTCGCCCACTGGGCCCGGCCCGCCACCGCACCCGGCGGGCCGCCGCCCCGCGCGGTGCGCGCGTACGGGCTCCTCGTGCGGCTCCTCGCCCTCTCGCTCACCGTGCTGCTCGTGGCGGCCGCCTGCGAAGTGGCCCTGGACCTCCTCGCCTGGCAGTGCGCGGGCTCCCGCGCCTGTACCGGATCCCGGGCCCGGCTCGCCTTCCTGAGGCCCGGCGGCTGGTGGGCGCAGCCGGGGCGGCGCCTCGCCCTCGGCGCCCTCGTCCCGGCCGCGCTCACCGGACTGCTCTGGTTCCTGTCGGCCCGCACCTGGAGCGCCTACGAGTCCCAGCCCCCGCCCGCCGGTACCCCGGATCCGGCCGGCCACGGTGACGCCCCGCTCGGCCGGCCCGGGTTCTGGTACGGGCGCCGGATCGTGGCCCGGCTGCGCGCCGCCCACACCGCCGCCGGGCTCCTCACCGTGGCCGTCGCCGTCGCCGCCCCCGCCGTGCGGGAGGACCTCCACTCCGCCGCCACGCCCGCCGGGCTCCTCGCCGCCGGCTGGGCGGTGCGGGTGCTGCTCGCGGCCGGGGCGGTGAGCGTGCTGTGGGTGGTGTGCCGGCGCGGCCGTACCGAGGCCCGGCCCGACCACCGCCTCGACCGGGCGGCCGTCACCCTGCTGCCCTCCGGCGCCCTCGCGCTGCTGGCCGCCGTCCTGCTCTACGCCGGCTGGTCCCGCCCCGGCTGGACCTCCTCGGGGCGGCTCCCGGGCGACGTCGCCTTCGGGGTGCTGATGCTCGGCCAGGGCGGCTGCGTCCTGGCCCTGGCCCTCGTCGCCCGCCGGCTCCACCGCCGCACGCCGACTCCGGGAGCCGTGCTCGGCGGGCTGGGCGGGCCGGCCGCCGCGCTGCTCGGCTGCGCCCTCGGCGGGGTCATGTCCGGCGGGGTCGCCCAGCGCGTGGCCGACTGGCTCGACGGGCCCGCCGCCCCCGGCGCCCCCGGGGACCCGCTGCCCGGGCCGCCCGTGCTGCTGTCCTGGCAGGCGGCCGTCCTCCCGCCGCTGCTGCTCGCGCTGGCCCTGGTGGCCGCCGTCGCCGCCGTCCGGGCCGCCGCGACACGGCGCGGGGCCGCCGCCACCGTCGCCGCCGAGTACCCGGGGGCCGTGCCCGACCCCGACCGCAGCCGGCGCATCGCCGGGGCGCGGGCGGCGGCCGCGCTGACCGACACCGCCCCCTGGTTCGCGGGCGCCGTCTGCCTGGTCACGCTCCTCCTCGGCGCGGGAGCCCTCGCCGGGGCCCGGGTGAGCGGACGGGTCCCGGCCGAGGCCGCCCGGGACGCCCACCCGCTCCTGGCCGCCGCCGCCAGGGCCGCCCAGGACAGCGGATCCTGGCTGATCGGCTTCGGCATGGCCGCCTTCGTCGCCCTGGGCCGGCGCGCCTACCGCGACCCCGCCTCGCGGCGCACCATCGGCATCCTGTGGGACGTGGGCACCTTCTGGCCGCGCGCCGCCCACCCCTTCGCCCCGCCCTGCTACGCCGAGCGGGCCGTGCCCGACCTGACCTGGCGGATGACCGGCTGGACCGCCCGGACCGGAGGGCGGCTCGTCATCTCCGGGCACTCCCAGGGCAGCGTGCTCGCGGCGGCCGCCGTCTGGCAGCTGCCGCCCGGCACGCGCCGCCGCGTCGCCCTCCTGACGTACGGATCACCGCTGGCCCGGCTCTACGGCCGCTGGTTCCCCGCCTACTTCGGGCCCCGGCCGCTCGCCGCCCTGCACCGCGACCTCGACTGCTGGCGCAACCTGTGGCGGGCCACCGACCCCATCGGCGGACCCGTCGGCGTCGGCGGGTCGGCCGATGCCGACGGGCCCGTGGACCGGGGCCCCCTCGCCGACCCCGTGGCCTACGGCCGCGACCCCCTGCACCCGTTGCCCGCACCGATCCTGCGCCACACCGACTACCAGGCCGACCCGGCCTTCACCGCCGAACGCGACGCGCTCCTCGCCCGCCTGGCCGACCCCTCCCGGCCCGGAGCACGGGAGGACGCGGACCTGCCCGCCCAGCGGATCAGCAAGGCGCGGGCAGCACCGGCAGATCCGCCGGGAACAGCAGGGTGAGCTCGTCCGTGCCCGCCTCGGCCAGCTGCGCCACCCGGCCCGCGTGCCGCTCCACCATCGACTCGAAGGTCTGCCGCGCGGTCCGCCCGTTGCCGAAGGCCGGGCCCTTGGGCAGCTCCGTGAAGTACTCCAGCAGCGCCTCGGCGGTGCCCTCGCCCAACCGGTACTCGTGCTCCTCCGCCTGCTGCTCCACGATCCGCAGCAGCTCCTGCGGCCCGTAGTCGCCGAAGGTGATGGTCCGTGAGAACCGGGACGCCACGCCGGGGTTGACCGTCAGGAAGCGCTCCATCTCCGCCGTGTACCCGGCGACGATCACCACCACCGCGTCCCGGTGGTCCTCCATCAGCTTCACCAGCGTGTCGATGGCCTCGCGCCCGAAGTCCCGGCCCGAGTCCTCCGGCGCCAGCGCGTACGCCTCGTCGATGAACAGCACCCCGCCCCGCGCCCGTTCGAAGGCCTCCTGGGTGCGGATGGCCGTGGACCCGATGTGCTCGCCGACCAGGTCCACCCGGGAGACCTCCACCAGGTGGCCGCGCTCCAGCACCCCCAGGTCGGCGAGGATCTCCCCGTACAGCCGGGCCACCGTGGTCTTCCCCGTGCCCGGGGAGCCGGTGAAGACGAGGTGCCGGCGCACCGAGGCGGCCTTGAGGCCCGCCTGCTGCCGCTTGCGCCCCACCTCGATCATGTCCGTGAGGGCCCGCACCTCGCGCTTGACGCTGTCCAGCCCGACCAGCGCGTCGAGCTGTCCCAGCACCTCGCCCGCGCCGCGGCCGGCCGGGGCCGCCGCCTCCCGGGGCCGGGGCTCCGGCAGCGGCGCCGGGCCGGGCCCCCCGGCCGGCCGTTCCCCGAGGTCCTGCACCGCCGTCACCGTACGCACCCCCGGCCGGGCCCCGGCGCCGGCGACCGCCTCGGCGGTGGCCCGCGACCCCGGCTCGTCGCCCGTGCACCCCTCGGCGAACGGGCCGTCCTCCGCGAACTCGTAGCCGCCGCGCGCGCAGCGCTCGGTGTGGCACCCGGTGAGCGTGCTGCGGCAGCCGTCGAGGATGTGGAAGCCGAAGCCGGAACTGCCCGTCACCCGGCAGTCCGTGAAGGTGCCCCGGCCGCCCGCCGACACGTAGAACCCGGCCTCCGCGGCGGAGGTCACCACCACCCGCTCCAAGGCCGGGTCGGCGCCCTTGGAGACGATCACCCCGGTCTGCACGCCGTCGACGGTGCAGCCGCTCAGGGTGCCGCCGCTGCCGTGGTCGCGGAACCACGCCCCGGTGCCCGCCTCGCGGATCCGGCAGTCCTCCAGCCGGACGGTCGCGCCGTCGCTCACGGAGACGGCGGTGTTGCGGACCTGCGCCAGATCGCTGTCGGCCACGTCGGCGCGCGAGCCCCGGTCCAGCACGAACAGCGCGTCCGGCACGTCATGCAGCCGGCAGGACTTCAGGGAGGCGGTGGCCCCGTCGCTGATCCACACCGCCGGGTAGTCGCCCGTGCTGTCGTGGATCTCGCAGGACTCCGCCTCCACCCTGGTCCCCGGGTCCCACACCGACAGGCCGTTGCGGCCGAACCGGCGGACCGTGGTCCGGCTGAGGGTGAGCACGGAGCGGGAGCGCAGGTCCACCGCGTTCTCCGGGATGTCGTGGATGTCGCATCCGGCGAGGGCCAGGACGGCGTCGGTGTCGAGGGTGACCCCGTCGCCGGAGGTGCGGTGCACCGAGCAGTCCGTGAGCCGGGCGGCGGCCCGCCCCGCCACCTGTACCCCGCTGCCCTTGATCTCGTACACCTCGCAGCCCAGCGCCTCCAGCCCGGAACCCTCGCCGGTGACGGCGATGCCCGCGCCGACGGCGTGGTGGATCCGGCACCGCTCCAGCCGGGGGTGCCCGCCGCGCACCGAGAACCCGGCCTGCCCGGCGGCGACCACCTCGCACTCCTCGAACACCCCGCCGCCGCCGTCCAGTACGGCGATCCCCACCCCGGCCGGGTTCTCCACCGTGCACCGGCGGACCAGGGGGCGGGCCCCGCCGCGCACCTCGATGCCGGACGCCGAACGGGTGTGCACCCGCAGGTCGCTGAACTCGGGCGAGCCCTCCTCGACGAGCAGCGCGGGCGCCGCCCGGTCCGCCCCCTCCAGATAGAGGTCCTGGACCACCGCCGAGGCGCGCACGGTCAGCGCGACCCCGTCGAGCGGGGCGATCCGCACCGAGCCGGCCGCCGCGCCCTCGGGCCCGCGCAGGGTGACGGCATGACGCAGCACCAGGTTCTCCCGGTAGGTTCCGGGGGCGACGGACAGTACGTCGCCGTCGCCCGCGACCGCGAGGGCGGCGCCCAGCGTCGGATACTCTCCTGAGCGCCGCCGCCACCGCGAGGCCCCGCCGTGCGTCACCTGGACCGTGCCCTGAGCCATCGTGCTGCCGTGCCCCCACCCTCGTACTCGCGCTGCCGGACCGGCCGGAGCGGCTGAAGCGGCCGAGGCCCTCCCGGGCGCCGAAGCGGCCGGCCGGACGGGCCTGCGGCTCCACCGTAGCGCGCGCGGAGCCCGGGAGTTGCCAGGTCAGCTGCCCGCACCCGCCCGGCCCCAGTCGGGCCCGGCCGCCGCCCACGCCCGGTCCAGACGCATGTACCGCCGATGCATGAGCCTTCGTACGACGAGGCGGCGGAGCGTCTCCGCGAGCGCGGCCGAGGTGAGCGCGGCCGCCAGCCCGGCCATGGCGGCGTGGAAGGACGCGGCACCGGGGTCGAGCGGCTGCCCCACGAGCCGGCCCCGGAGGTCGGTCCATATCCGGAACCGGTCGCCCGCACGCGGCGGTTCCTCCGCCGCCGGGACCGCACCCTGGTGACTGCTCCCGTCGGGCGCGGTCCACGAGGCCACGATCGTGGTCCGCGCGGGCGCCGTGCGCTGCGCCGAGGGCTCGGCGCGCCCGCCGGCCGCGGCGGCGGCCGCGGCCGCGGGCCGCACCACCACCGCCGGCACGAGGTACCGCTCCTGCCGCTGCTCACGCGCGGCGCGCTGCAGGATCCCGTCCACCCGGAGGCCGGAGGCCCACCCGACGGCCGGAGCCACCAGCAGCACGCACACCAGCGCGACACAGGCCACCCACGCCTCGACGAGGTCGGTCGGCCTGCGCAGCGGATTGCGCCGCCAGCGCCACACACCCATTGCTGTCCGCACGGTCCGGCTCCCCCTGCCCATGCCAGTCTGCGTCTGTCCGCGAGTCCGCGTCTGTCCGCGCGTCCCAGCCTTCCGCATCCCCGCAGGACGCGCATCCCGGGACGCGCGGGACGTCCTTCACCCGATCCGGTGCTCCTGCCCCGGCCCCGGTTCCGACCGTCCCGCATGCTCCAACGGCCCCGCGCCGCCGGTTGGTTCCGGCAGGCCCCAGGAGCCCCTCGAAGGTGTCATTCCCCCTGGGCCTTCCGCCCGGACGCCCCGCGTGTGCGCCCGGCCGCCGGGGTCAGGGGCGGGCCGGGCGCGGGGTGCGGGGGCAGCGAAGGGGGGAGGGTCAGTCCAGGACGCGTACCTCGTCACCGACGCGCACCGTGCCCGGGACGACCGGCACCAGCTGGCGCCCGAAGGCGAGCGACTTGCCGATGCGTCGGTGGCGAGCCAGGGTCTTCAGGGGCTCCCGGCCGCGTTCGGCCGTGGCCTGGTCGGTGGTGGTGACGATGCACCGCCCGCACTCGCGCACCCCGCGGAAGACGGCCCCGCCGATCGCGACGCGCCGCCACCCGTCCTCGGCCCAGGGGTCGAGGGGGCCGCCGACCACCACGTTCGGGCGGAACCGGTTCATCGGCAGGGGGCCCTCCTCGGGGTGGTCCCCCGCGGCGATCAGGCCGTTCAGGGCCTCCAGCGAGGCGGAGGTCGCCAGCAGCACCGGGTAGGCGTCGGCGAGGCTCACCGTTTCCCCGGGCAGGGCGTAGTCGGGGTCGACGGGCCGGCGGACGGCCGGGTCGTCGAGGTGGACCAGCCGCGCGGGCAGCCCGAGGTAGGTGCTGAACCATGCGGCGGCGGCCGCCGAGGCGACCACCGTGTCGACCTTCTTGCCGAACAGGACCACCGGCTCCAGCGGGCCGGGATCCGGCACGTCCACGGTCAGGTCCGGCATGCCGGGCGCCGACAGGGCGACCCGCCCGCCGGGCAGCGGACGGGACGAGGCCAACGCCAGCCGCGCCTGCTGGCGTTGGGTGATGACCGCGCCGGTCTCGTCGACCACGGCCCACCGGCGGTCGCCGACCGGACCCCAGGGCTCCACGGCCATCTCGTCGGGAGAGGTCCCCGCCACCGACTTGACGGGATGGACGTGGAGGGACTGGACGTACAAGTTCGACATGGGGGCATTGTGACAGCCCCCGGTGCCGCCGCCCCAGCGCGTTTCGCGCCGGGCGCATGCCCGCGGCCGCGGACCCCGGCGCGCTGCCGGCCGGGGTGCGGGGGCCCGGGGCGCGGCCGGTCAGTAGCCGCGGCTCTGGTACTGGCCTCCGTAGGGGTCCTGGTACGAGGGGACCGCCGCGGCGGTCGGCACGGCCGTGGGCACGGGCGCGGCCATCTGCATCGGGGCGGCCATCTGCATGGGGGCAGCCATCTGCATGGGGGCGGCCATCTGCATGGGGGCCGCCATCGGGCGCGGGGCCGCCGGGCGCATGGCCTCGTAGCCGGTGCCCGCCGCGAGCGGCCGGGGCTGCTGCTGCGGCTGCTGCTGCGGCACGAACCCGCCGCGGGGCGGGAGCTGCTGCTGCGGGACGTACGGGGCCGGCGCGTGCTGAAGCGGAACCGGCATCGGGGCCGGCGCGGCCGGCTGCTGCTGGTACCCGTACCCGTACGCCGGGGCCGGCGTCGGCTGCGGCGAGGCGGGCGGGAGCGCGGGCATGGAGGAGGCGAGGGCCGGCAGGTATCCACCGCTCGAGTAACCGGCACCGGGGGTGTCGTAGGCGGCCGGAACGCGGATCGGGGCGATCTGCGGAGTCCCGCGTTCTGCGACGAGGGAGTCGTAGATGGGGGTGTCCGGGAAAGAGGGCGCGGAGTAGTAACCGCCGCCATAAGTGGAGCGGGGGGAGGTCATGGGAGACAAGTTAAGCCCACGACTTCACCGGGTCCATAGCCAGGTGCCGCCAACACCGCTCTGACCTGCATATTCCCAGGTCAGAGCCACAGCTTTCACTTGACGTTCACGTGCACGATTCGCCCCATGCACCCCGCCTTGCTCCTAGTCGTACTCGCCGGTTGGCCCGTGCACCTATCCGGAACTGACGCACGGTCACAACGCGGTGACCTCGGATGACGGCGGACGGCGCCGGTGCCGCCCCGGGGTGACGCCCCGTCAGGCCCGGTCCGCGCCACCCGGGTGGTTTCAGGCATCGCTCGGGCGGGCATAGGTACGGCCCTTCCACGCGGCCCCGCGCCCCCGGTAGTGCTGCACGGCCGAGTCGACGGTCATGAGCAGGTACAGCAGCGCGGTGAACGGCAGCAGCGGCGCGAGCACGGCCGGCTGGCGGTAGTAGCGCAGCATCGGCAGATAGGTGCCGGCCATCAGCAGCCAGGCCAGCCCGCCGGCGGCGGCGACGCCGGACCGGCCGGCCGCGAGCCCCGCGAACAGCGCCGCCGGGGGGGCCAGGTAGACCAGCGCGAGCCCGGCCACGGTCCCGGCCAGCAGCAGCGGCTGGTGGCGGAGTTGGGCGTACGCGCTGCGCGAGACCATCCGCCACAGGTCGCCCAGGGCCGGGTAGGGGCGGACGCTGTCCACCCGCTCCGCCAGTCCCAGCCAGATCCGCCCGCCGGAGCGCTGGACCGCCCGCGCGAGCGCCACGTCGTCGATGACGGCCTGGCGGATGGAGTCCGGGATCCCGGCGCGGACCGCCGCCTCCGTGCGCAGCAGGACGCATCCCCCGGCGGCCGCGGCGGTCCGCGCACTGGGCCGGTTGATCCACCGGAAGGGGTACAGCTGGGCGAAGAAGTACACGAAGGCGGGCACGACGAGCCGCTCCCAGACGCTGACCACGCGCAGCCGGGCCATCTGGGACACCAGGTCGAGGCCGGAGGAGGTCGCGGCCGCGACCAGTTCCCGGAGGCTGTCCGGCTCGTGCGCGATGTCGGCGTCGGTGAGCAGCAGGTACTCGGGGGCCCCGGCCGCGCTCGCGGTCGCGTGGGTGATGCCGTGGCGCAGCGCCCACAGCTTGCCGGTCCAGCCGGGCGGGGGATCGGAGGGGCTGAGCACCGTGAGGGGGAGGCCGGGCTGCTCGGCGGCCAGGCGGCGGGCCAGGCCCGCGGTGCCGTCGGTGCTGCCGTCGTCGACCAGGACGATGCCGGCCTCGCCGGGGTAGTCCTGGGCGAGGAGCGACGGCAGGCTCAGCGGCAGCACCCCGGCCTCGTCCCGGGCCGGGACCACGATGGCGACGGAGGGCCAGCGGGCGGGGGCGGTGCGCGGGGGCAGGCGGGTGTCGGTGCGCCAGAACATGCCCTGGGCGAGGGTCAGCCAGAGCCAGGCGGCGAGGGAGGCGTAGGCGGCGATGAGGAGGCCCATGGCGGCAGTGTCGCCGAACCGGCCGGGGCGTGTCCCGCGTCCGGGCCGATCACCTCCGGCGCCGCCGGTCCGGTCGGTGGTCCGTCGAGGGCGGCCCGCGCTCCCGGAAGGGCGGGACCGGCGGCGCGCCTCGAAGAGAAGAGAGACGCGGTCAATGACGCGCTTTGACCCGGTTTGACGGACTCGGATTCGGGCGGTCGGCGGGGGCGTCGACTAAGGTGACCCGGTGAAGATCGCGCTCATGGACTCGGGAATCGGCCTCCTCGCTGCGGCCGCCGCGACGCGTCGGCTGCGGCCCGACGCCGACCTGCTGCTGTCCTCCGACCCCGACGGGATGCCCTGGGGCCCGCGTACCCCCGCCGACCTCACCGAGCGCGCCCGCGCCGTGGCCCGGGCCGCCGCCGCGCTGCGGCCCGACGCGCTGATCGTGGCCTGCAACACCGCCTCCGTGCACTCGCTGGCCACCCTGCGGGCCGAGCTGGAGCCCGGCATCCCCGTCATCGGAACCGTCCCCGCCATCAAGCCCGCCGCCACGGCCGGCGGGCGGGTGGCGATCTGGGCCACCCCCGCCACCACCGGCAGCCCCTACCAGCGCGGGCTGATCCGCGACTTCGCCGCCGGGGTCCCGGTCACGGAGGTGCCCTGCCCGGGTCTGGCCGACGCCGTCGAGCACGGCGACGAGGAGGCCATCGCCCGCACGGTCGCGGCCGCGGCCGAGCTGACCCCGGCCGACGTGACGGACGTGGTCCTCGGCTGCACGCACTACGAGCTCGTCGAGGAATCGATCCGCGCCGCCCTCGCCGCACGCACCGGCGGCGCCGAGCTGCGGTACCACGGCTCCGCCGAGGCAGTCGCGGTCCAGGCCCTGCGCCGGATCGGCGCCGAACCCGCACCGCGGCTGCCGCGGACCGGCGGGCTGACCGTCCTGCACAGCGGCCGCCCCTCCACCCTGTCCGAAGCGGCCCTCGGCTACGCCGAAGGCCGCCTCCTGACCGGCCACGCCCACGGCGCCGCCGTAGCCCGGTAACGCTCCCCGCGCCGGACCTGCCCCCGCTCCTCAGCCGGGCCCGTCGTCAGGCGGCTCCCGCCAGGCGGCGGGCCAGGGTGCGCAGCGCCTCCGCGTCCAGTACCCGCGCGCCGAAGCCGGGCAGCGGCACGTGCAGCGGGGCCGTCCACTCCCGCGGGACCGCCGCCTCGCCGTACACCGCGCCGGCCAGGGTGCCGGTCACGGCGGCCACCGTGTCGGTGTCCCCGCCCAGGTCCACGGCGGCCCGTACGGCCTGTGCGAACCCGGCCGTGGAGCGCAGGGCCCACACCGCCGAGCCCAGGCAGGGCCACACCGCGCCGTTGAACTCGGTGGCCCGGTCCGGGTGCCAGTCGGCGGCGAGCACCCGCGCGTAGCGCTCCCGGTGGTCCGGGTGCACCGCCTCCAGTGCCGACGGCAGCGCGGCCAGCGGGTCGGCGCCGTCCAGGGCCACCCGTACGAGCTCGTGCAGCACGGCGGTGCCCTCCCAGGCGGCCCGGTCCCCGTGGGTGAGGGCCGCGATCCGCCGGGCGGCGTCCATGGTGGCCTCCCGCCCGGCCGGCGCGAACCAGACGGCCGAGGTGGCGGCCCGCATCAGGGAACCGTTGCCCGCCGCCCGCACGTTGACCTGGAAGTGCAGGGCGGCCGCCTGGTCCCAGGGGAGGCCGCTGGTGAGGACGTCCTCGGTCTGGAGGCCGATGTCCTTGGGCTCCCCGGCCGCCCAGCGCCGGAAGCGGGCGAAGAGGTCCGGGAGGTCGAGGCCGCCGCGCTCCAGCAGGGACTCCCCGACCAGCACCGCCATCTGCGTGTCGTCCGTCGCCTCGCCCGGATCCCAGCCGCCGCCCCCGCGCATCTCCTGCCCGCGCGCGCTCAGCTGCCCGGCCGGCCCGAACTCGTACGGCGCGCCCAGCGCGTCACCGGCCGCCGAGCCGAGCACCGCCCCCACGGCCCGTTCGACCCGCGCCGTCACGACGCCCCCTCCCCGCAGACGTGGTCCAGCAGGTCCCGCGCGAAACCGTCGAGGTCGTCCAGTCCGGCCGCCGCCAGGGTGGCGGGGGAGCCGGCCAGCAGATGGGGGATGGCCCCGTGCAGGGCGAGGGTCAGCGTGCGCGCCCGCCCCGGCCCGGACGGGAGGCCGGCGTCGGCCAGCAGCCGCCCGTACAGCGCGAAGTCGGCGGCGCCGAACGGGTCCAGCAGTCCGGCCAGCCAGGGCCGCCGGCCCGCCTCGGCCTGGAGTTCCAGGTAGGCCGCCATGCGCGGCCGCCCCGGCCCGGCCACGTTCCGCAGCAGCCCGGCCAGCAGGGCCGCCAGTCCCGCCCGGTCCGAGGGGGGCGGCCCGGCCGAGGCCAGGGCCCCGGCCAGTTCCCGGTACTGCTCCAGGCAGCGTTCGGCCACGGCCCGCAGGAGGGCGTCGCGGCTCGGGAAGTAGTTCTTGGCGGTGCCCGGCGGCACACCGGCCGCGGCGTCGACGGCCCGGTGCGTCAGCCCCCGTCCGCCCGCTTCGGCGAGTACGGACACGGCGGCGTCGCCCAGCCGGTCCCTGCGGTCCTGGTTCACCTTGCCAGGATAACCACGGCCGTGGTACCACGGATGGGGTACCACGGTTGTGGTGGTCCCAGGAGTGGTTCAGCGCGTGCGCCCGTTCGTCCGACGACCGGAGGAATGCCATGAGCGGTGGAGGACGCGGTACCGCCGTGGTGGTGGGCGCGGGCGTCGGAGGGCTCGCCACCGCCATCGGCCTGCGCCGCGCGGGCTGGACCGTGCGGGTCCTGGAACGCCGCACCGCCCCGGAGCGCTACGGCACCGCCTTCGCGATCCACCCCACCGCCCAGGCCGCCCTCGACCGGCTCGGCCTCGGCGAGGCCCTCCGGGCGCGCGCGGTGCCGTACCGGGGCGCCCGCATCCGCCGCCCCGACGGCACGGTGCTGGCCGCCCTCCCGCTCGAACGCGTCGAGCGCCGGGCGGGCCGCCCCGAACTGCTCATATCCCGCCCCTACCTGCTCGACGCGCTCCTCGCGGAGCTCGAAGCGCTGGGCGGCGTGGACATCGAGTACGGGTCCCCGCGCGGCGGCCCGGGCGGCGGGGCCGACGCCGATCTGCTCGTCGGGGCCGACGGCATCAACAGCACCGTCCGCACCACCCATTTCGGCTCCCGCAGCGGTGTGCGCGCCCTCGGCACCGTCGCCTGGATCGGCATCGCCGACTTCGAGACCGGGGTGTACGGGGAGACCTGGGGCGACGGCCGGTTCTTCGGCCTGACCCCCGTCGAGCCGGGCCGCAGCAACTGGTACGCCGCCGTCCCGGAGGCCACCACCGCCGAGGAGGTCCGCGCCGCGTTCGCCGACTGGCACGACCCCGTTCCACGCGTCCTCGCCGACACCGACCCGGCCGGCTGGATCCGCTACGAGATGCGCCACCTCCACCCCGCGCTCCCGGCCTTCGTCGCGGGCGGCCGGATCGCGCTCGTGGGGGACGCCGCGCACGCCATGACCCCCAACCTCGGGCAGGGCGCCTGCACCGCCCTCCTCGACGCCGAGGCCCTCACCCGCGCCGTCGCCGCCCGCGGCGGGCCGGGCGGGCTGCCCGCAGCGCTGCGCGCGTACGACGCCGAGCGGCGCCGCAGTGCGCAGCGGGTGGCCCTCGCCTCCCGCACCCTGCACCGCTTCGTGACGGGCCGCCGCCCCGCCCTGCGCGACGCCCTGACCGGGCTCCTGCCGGGCTGAGCGGGTTTGGTCGAGGGGGAGGGCGGGCAGGCGCGGCCCCGGGAACGGGATGCGCCGAGTGGCGCAGAGGCGGTGGCGGACATGCGGAACGTGGGTACGCTGCTGCTCATGACGGGTCACCCCCCAGGCCCCCTCTGGACGGGCCGGGCCTCCAACCGGGCGCAGTGGTTGCTCGCCGCGGCCGGGGCGGCCTGCCTCGCGCTCGGCGTCGAGCTGGCCGTCGACAACTCCTGGGCCTCCGGATACGTTCCGCTGCTGATGTCCGTGATCGGCTGCCTGGCCGCCGGGCTGCTGATCCTCTACGGCACCCTCGCCTTCGTGTACGTGGCCGTCACCGTCGACGCCGAGGCCCTGGAGGTGCGCTGCGGCCACATCGGGCTGCCGCGCCGCAAGATCCGCCTCGCGGAGGTCACCGCCGCCGAGTTCCTGCCCCGGGTCACCCCGCGGCAGTGGGGCGGCTGGGGGTACCGCTGGCGGCCGGAGAAGGGCACCGCGGTGATCGTCCGGCGCGGGGAGGGCGTGGAACTGCGGCTCGGCGACGGCAGGCTGTTCACCGTCACGGTCGACGACGCCGAGAACGCCGTCCGCGTCATCCGCACCCACCTACGCGCCCTCGCCCGCTCACCCCGGCCCCAGAACGGGGCCTGAACCCGCACCGCGCCGCACCCCCGCCCGCAGCAGCGCCCGCACCGCAGCAGCGCCCGCCGCCCGCACGGCGCCGGCACCCGCGCCCGCTCGGCGCCGGCACCCGCACGGCGCCGGCACCCGCGCCCGCTCGGCGCCGGCACCCGCACGGCGCCGGCACCCGCACGGCGCCGGCACCCGCACCGCACCGACAGCGGCGCCCTACCGGCACCAGCGTCTGCGCCGCGCACCAGCGCCCGCCCCGCCCACCGGCATCGGCGCCGAACCGGCGTGGGCCGGGGGCCCGCGGCCTTACCAGTCCTTGGGGTGGGGGCACGTACACTCCGCCAGATGAGCAGCAGTGTCACCCGGGCCGCCGAGAGCGAGCCCTCCCCGCCCGCCGGACCAGCCGTAGCGGACACCCCGGGCGCGGACGCCGCCGCGGCCTCCTCCGGCCCGGGGAGGCGCTGGGCCGGGCGGCTGGCGCGGCCCGGCCTGGCCGCGCTCGCCGGCGTGCTGCTCTACCTCAGCTTCCCGCCCCGCCCCCTATGGTGGCTGGCCCCCTTCGCCCTGGCCCTGCTGGCCGGGTGCCTGCGCGGCCGCCGCGCCCGGGCCGGCTTCGGGCTCGGCTTCCTCTTCGGGCTCGGGTACCTGCTGCCGCTGCTCGTCTGGACCAGCGAGGGCGTCGGCCCCGTGCCGTGGCTGGCCCTGGTCACCCTGGAATCCCTCCTCATCGGCCTGGCCGGCCTCGGCATCGCCCTGGTCAGCCGGCTGCCCGCCGCACCGGTGTGGTCGGCCGCCGTCTGGGTCGCCGTCGAGGCCCTGCGCGCCCGCGCCCCCTTCGGCGGCTTCTCCTGGGGCCGGCTGGCCTACGGGCAGGCCGACGGTGTCTTCGTACCGCTCGCCGCCGTCGGCGGGACCCCGCTGCTCTCCTTCGCCGTCGCCCTCTGCGGCTTCGGCCTCTACGGGGCCGCCCGCATCGCCCGCCGCCGCCCCACCCGCACCGCCGCGGCCCTCGCCGCCCTCACCGTCGCCGCACCGGTCGCCGCGGGCCTCGCCGCCCGCCCGCTGGTCTCCGACGCCGCCGAGGACGGCACCGCCGTCGCCGCCGTCATCCAGGGCAACGTGCCCCGCGCCGGCTTCGACTTCAACGCCCAGCGCCGCCAGGTCCTCGACAACCACGCGAACCGCACCATCCAGCTCGCCGAGGACGTCAGGGCCGGCCGGGCCCCCAAGCCCGACTTCGTCGTGTGGCCGGAGAACTCCTCCGACATCGACCCCTTCACGCAGCCCGACGCCCACGCCGTCATCGACAACGCCGTCAAGACCGTCGGCGTACCCACCGCCATCGGTTCGGTCCTCGCCCCCGAGACCGGCCCGCTGCGCAACACGATGATCCTGTGGGACCCGGTCAAGGGCCCCGTGGACACCTACGACAAGCGCAAGATCCAGCCCTTCGGCGAACGCATCCCGATGCGCTCCTTCGTCCGGCTGTTCAGCTCCGACGTGGACCGGGTCCGCCGCGACTTCGGCCCCGGCAAGGAGCCCGGCGTCTTCGACATGGCCGGCACCGGCGTCGGCATGGTCACCTGCTACGAGGCCGCCTTCGACGACGCCGTCCGCTCCACCGTCCAGGCCGGCGCCCAGGTCATCGCCGTCCCCAGCAACAACGCCACCTTCGGCCGGACCGAGATGACCTACCAGCAGCTGGCCATGGACCGCATCCGCGCCGTCGAGCACAGCCGCAGCGTCCTCGTCCCCGTCACCAGCGGCGTCAGCGCGGTCATCCGCCCCGACGGCACCGTGGTCAAGCAGACGGAGATGTTCACCGCCGACGCCCTCGTCGACGAGATCCCGCTGCGCTCCACCCAGACCCCGGCCACCCGCCTGGGCCCGCTGCCCGAGTACGCGCTGGTCCTGCTCGCCGCCGGCGGCCTCGCCACCGTCCTGGTCCGCCGGATCCGCGCCCGCCGGGCCACCCCGTAGGGTCGGCGCATGAGCACCCCCGAGTTCATCCGCGAGATCCGGGCCGCCGGCGCCGGCCACCTGCTGCTCCTGCTGCCCGGGGTCACCGCGGTCGTCTTCGACGACGACGGCCGGGTGCTGCTCGGGCGCCGGGCCGACACCGGCCGCTGGTCGGTCGTCGGCGGGATCGCCGAGCCCGGCGAGCAGCCCGCGGAGACGGCCGTGCGCGAGGTGTACGAGGAGACGGCCGTCCGGTGCGTCCCCGAGCGGGTCGTCCTCGTCCAGATGCTCGAACCCGTCACCTACGCCAACGGCGACGTCTGCCAGTACCAGGACATCACCTTCCGCTGCCGGGCCACCGGCGGCGAGGCCCGCCCCGCGGACGGCGAACTGCTGGAGGCGGCCTGGTTCCACCCGGACGACCTGCCGCCGCTGGAGCCCTTCGCCCGGCACCGGATCCGCCGGTCCCTCGTGGAGGAGCCGACCTGGTTCGAGGCCCCGCCTACTCCCTGGGCCCCGGCCACTCCCTAAGGGGTGCGCGCGACCCCCGCCGCCTCGCAGTACAGGGCCATCGCCGCGTCGCCCATCACCGCGCTGTACGACACCTCGGGCACGTCCCCGCCCCCCTGGTACCCGCCGAGGACCCCGGCCAGCGCGCCGCCCGCGAGCCAGGGGCTGCCGCTGGTGCCGCCGCTGAGGTCCGGGCAGTCGATCCGGCGCTGGGTCGGCGAGAACAGGCTCGTCGCGTTGGAGCAGCGCAGCGGGGTCTCCTGCACGCTCGGGTAGCCGAGCACGGTCACCGTCACGTCACCGGGCTGCGCGGCGGCCACCGGGAAGCCCCCCACCACGTCCTCCACCGCCCGGCTCTCCCCGGCACCGGCCGGCGCGACCGTCGCGAAGGCGACGTCCGCGTCCGGATCCCGGCCGTCCGTCCAGCCCGGCGCCATCCACACCCGGGTCACCCGCCACAGCCCGTACGGGGTCCCGCCGTCCCGGTAGCCGGGGGCGAACACGGTGGTGTCGGGGTGGTCCAGGCAGTGCGCGGCGGTGGCGATCACGTCGTGGCCCAGGCTGCGCACCACGGACGCGGTGCAGAAGTGCCCCCCGTCGACCCCGTCGGCGAACAGCGCGCCGACCCGCCCGGCCACAGCGTCGGCGGGGGCCTCCTCGGTCACCCCGAGCGGGGTGGCGGCCCCGGCCTCGGGCAGGTCCAGGCTGAGCAGGGCGCCCATGGCGGTCACCGCGAGCAGGATCCGTGACGCCCGCCGGGCACGGGGGCTGGGACGGCCGGCCGCCTTGCGGGGGAGGATGCGTTGGATCATGCGTCAGAGCCTTCCCGGGAAAACTGTGGCCGCGGCACGGATTCACGTATGAATCAGCTGTGAATGCGGGGGACGCCGCAGAACCGGCCGGTCCCTGTCGGAAGGCATGAACGGACTCCGCCCCCGGGGCCGCGGCTTCGGCGGAACCCACCGGTCTATGGACGCGGCGGACGGTTTCCCGGCCCGCTGTTGTGCACGGCGGTGCGTGATCGACGGGCCCGCCCGCCCCTAGCCTCGCCGCAAGAGCACGAACGAGGGGCGGTACCCGGTGAACTGGCTCATCCACGACTACCGCGAGGGCGATCTCGCGGCGGTGGTCCATCTGATCGACACGACGGCCGAACTCGGCCAGGAGTCGGTCTTCTCGCTCGCCGAGTGCATCAGTGCGCTGACCGACCGGCAGCCCTGCGTGGTCGCCGTCCACCAGGGCGTCCCCATCGGCGCGGCCCTCGCCTGCGTGACCGGCGAACGGGCCTGGGTGATGCGCATCGCCATCGCCGCCGGATGGCGCGGCCGCGGCCTCGCCAGCGCCCTGCTCGTCGAGCTGGAGCGCCGCCTGATCGCCGCCCGCGTGGGGCGCATCGCGTACGTCCTGCCCGAGGAGGACCTGCTCGGCGAGGGCCTCCTGAACGCCGGGTACACCCGCCAGCCCGCCGTCGCCTACTTCGAGAAGACCGAGCCGCTGCACGGACCGGCCGCGGGCCTCCTCGACGACCTCGGCGGCCGGTTCCTGCCCAGCGACCTGTGGGCCAAGGTCGCCGGCATGGAGAAGGAGAAGGAACTCATCGAACGCCGGGTCGTGCTCCCCCTCGCCGAACCCGAGCGGGCCGCCGCGCACGGGGTGCGCCCCCCGCGCGCCATCACCCTCTTCGGCCCGCCCGGCACCGGCAAGACCACCTTCGCCCGGGCCATCGCCTCCCGGCTGGGCTGGCCCTTCGTGGAACTGCTGCCCTCCCGCCTCGCCGACGGAGGCAACCTGGCGGCCGCCCTGCGCGAGGCCTTCGCCCGGATCGCCGAGCTGGAGCGGGTGCTGGTCTTCATCGACGAAGTCGAGGAGATCGCCCCCGTGCGCAGCGAGCCCGCGCAGCCCGGCGGCGCCCACGGCGTCACCAACGAGCTGCTCAAGCTGATACCCGGCTTCCGGGAGGGCGACGAGCGGCTGCTGGTCTGCGCCACCAACTCCATCCGCTCCCTCGACCCGGCCTTCCTGCGCCCCGGCCGCTTCGACTACCTGATCCCGATCGGCACCCCCGACGCCGGGGCCCGCGCCGCGATCTGGTCCCGCTACACCGCCGGGCGCGCCGGCGTGGACGTGGCCGCGCTGGTGGCGGCGACGGAGCTGTTCACCCCGGCCGACATCGAGCACGCGGCACGGACCGCGGCGCAGGTGTCCTTCGAACGGGACCTGGAGGCGGTCGGCGCCCGCGGCGCGGCGGCCCAGCCCGGAGCGACCACGGCCGACTACCTGGCCGCCGTCGCCCAGTGCCGGCCCACGGTGACCCCCGCGATGACCGGGGAGTTCCAGGCCGACATCACCGCCCACGCGCGGTTCTGAGACTCCGTCCCCCGGTTGCGGCGGGGGACGGGAACACGAAACGGCCCGCGGCTGCTCCCCAAAGCGGCCGCGGGCCTTCCGCGCGGACCCGGCATCCGAGCGGAAACGGCCGTGCTCCCAGGGGGTGTCGCCGGAGGGAACACGGCACGCCAGGGTGCCTGGGGCGTCCTGCACGCCCCGGTCGGCCCTTCCAGTCAACCACCACCCCCACCCCCCACACCTCGGCCGGACGGCCATACCGGCCCCGGCCACAAGAACGACGGCCCCGCCGCCCCCGGGCCGCGGCCGGGCCAGCTTCCGAAGAGACGGCCTAGCGCGGGCAGGTGTAGGTGAACTCGGTCGCCGCGGTGCGGCGGGTGGGGGTCAGGAGCTGGAGTTCCGCGCGGGCCGGGTAGGTGCCCGTGCCCCTGAAGGTCCACATGAGGTGGAGGGTCGCCTCGGTGCGGCCGTCGGGGACGTGTTCCGTGAGTTCCTCCGAGCGGGTGCCGTCGCTGCGGACCCAGCGGTACGTCAGGGTTCCGGGGCGGCCGTCGGTGCGTACGGTGGCCACCACGTCGGCCGCCGTGTCGCAGGCCGGGCCGCGCGGGTCGGTGCTCACCGCCACCTCGCGGACCTGGACGGCCGGGCCGAACCGCTGCCAGCCCAGGTACGCGAGCACCCCCGCCAGGACCGCCGCGGCCAGGGTGTACCGGCGCCAGCCGCCCCGCCGCCGGGGCGGCACGGGCGCGGGACCGGGCGTGAGGGGGAAGGGCGCGGGCAGGGCCGCCGTCACACCCGGGCCGAAGCGCAGCACGGCGCCCTCGACCCGGTCGGGGGCCGCGTCGGCCGGGGGCGGCGGGCCGCTGAACCAGTGGCTGCCGAGGACGGTGGCGCTGTAGTCGTCGCCCTGCGGGGCGCGCGGATCGCTCATCGCGGGGGCTCCACGTCGGTGCAGCGCAGCAGTCGCTGGGAGTCGGAGGCCGAGGCGTTGGCCGCGGCCGGCTTCGTGGTGACCCGGACGCCGCCGTAGCAGCCGCGGCCGCGCGTGAAGGTGTGGGACTGCGCGACCGTGACCGGTGCACCTGCCTGGACCTGGAGCGTGTCGGTGCCGTCGGCCACGGAGTAGGCGCCCTGCGCGTCCCCCAGGTACCACTGGACGAGGACGGTCACGGGCCCGCTGCCCTGGGTCGTCAGGGAGATGGAGGCGTTGCCCCGGTACGCCCCCGGGGTCAGGGTGACGCCGAGCTTGGTCACCCGCGGCGTGGGCGAGGGCGTCGGCGTGGGCGACCAGCTGACCGTCGGCGTCGGGCTCCAGGACGGGGAGGTGCCGGTGGAGGGCCAGGTCGTCGGGGTGGGCGTCGCGGACGGGGGCGACGCCGAGGGCGTGGGCGTCGGGCTGCCCGAGGCCGACGGCGAGGGTGAGGGCGAGGCGGACGGGCCCGGTGCCGAGGGGGAGGACGCCGGGGTGGACCCGGGCGCGGAGGGGCTGGTGGTGGCGAAGTCGCTCAGGGCCGAGGGCGGCGGCGGTGTGCCGGCCGCGTCCGTCGTGAACACCAGGACCGCGCCCAGCACCAGCGCCAGACCCGTGGCGAGCCAGCCGCCGCGCCCCGGCGCCCAGCCGGAGCCGATCGAGGTGGTGGCCACGGCCGTGGTGCCCGCGGCCGCGCCGCCCGCCGAGGGGAACAGCAGCGGCAGCAGGGCGGCCAGCGCGGCCAGCTTGCGCTGTCCGCGCTCCTCCCACTGCGGCCCGTAAGCGGCCACCGCCAGGGCTTCCAGCTCCGCGACGAAGGCCTCGGCGTTCTCGGGCCGCTGCTCGGGCCGCTTGGCCAGACCCCGGCGGATCAGCGGCCGTACGGCCTCGGGTGCCTCGGTCTCCGGTACCGGGGCCTCGATGTGCTGGACGGCGAGCTCGGCGAAGTTCCCGCCGTCGTAGGGCTTGCGGCCGGTGAGGCACTCGAAGAAGGTCGCGGTGGCCGCGTAGACGTCGGCCGTAGGCGAGGCCGGCTGCCCCTGCCACTGCTCGGGCGCCATGTAGGCCGGGGTCCCCGCGACCCCCGGGGTGCTGCCGCGGCCCGCCGCGATCCCGAAGTCCACCAGCTTGGAGGAGCCGTCGGCCGCGACCAGCACGTTCTCCGGCTTGTAGTCGCGGTGGACGACCCCCGCCCGGTGGGCGGCGGCCAGCCCGAGCAGGGAGCCCTTGAGGACCACCAGCGCGGCCTCGGGTTCCGTCCGTCCGGACTCGCGCAGCACGGAGCGCAGGGAGACCCCGTCGATGAGCTCCATGACGATCGCGGCCCCGCCCGGGGCCTCCACGTACTCGTAGAAGCCCGTCACGTACGGGGAGACCAGGCCGCCCAGCAGCCGGGCCTCGGCCCGGAACTCCCGTACGAAGGCCGGGTCCTCGCGCATCCGGTCGCTGAGGTACTTCACGGCGACCGCCGTGCCGGTGGCGTCGTGGACCGCGAGCACGACCCGGCCGCTGCCGCCCGAACCCAGCTCCCGGACCTCGCTGTAGCCGGGTACCGTCCAGCCGTTGCCCATTCCCGCCCCCCTCCGTGGCGTCACCGGCTCCTCCCAGAGCCGGACCGGTCGGTTCCGACCGGCCACATCCATGGACACCATTGAGCCACGGCCGGTTCCCCACCGTTCGGCCCGTCCAAGGACCGGACGGACAGGGGAACAGGGGGACAGGGGCGTCAGGCCGCGGCCGACACCGCGCCGATCATCGTGTGCAGCCGGTCCGCCGCCGCCCGCCCGAAGGCCGGGTCGTTGACGTGGGTGTCGTAGTCGTACAGCCGGGCCGCACTGCCCCGCAGGCCCTCGCGGAGCTCCGCGAACAGGGCGGCGTCCGCCTCCGGATCCTGGTACGGGCCCCCCGGCGCCCCCAGCGTGGACAGCCCGCGCAACGGCAGGCAGACCGCCGTCGGCCCCGTCGCCGCGCGCAGCTTCGCGGCCACCCGGCGGCCCAGCTCCGCGCACTCGGCCTCCGTCGTGCGGATCACCGTGATCGAGGGGTTGTGGATCCGCACCCGCCGGTAGCGGGCCCGCTCGGGCAGGGTCTCCAGCGGCCCGAACTTCACCATGTCCAGCGCCCCCGGGCTCACCACCTGCGGTATCCCCGCCCGCCCGGCCGCGCTGAGGCGGTCGGGGCCGGCGGTGAGGATGCCCCCGCACAGGTCGTCGGCGAGCTCTCCGAGGGTCAGGTCCAGCACGCCCGCGAAGATCCCCTGCCCGGCCAGCTGCTCCAGGGTGCGCCCGCCCGACCCGCTGGCGTGGAAGACCAGCACCTCGTAGCCGAGTTCGGTCAGCCGCTCCCGGGCGGCGTCCACCCCGGTCGTGGTCACCCCCGCCATGCTCGCCGCCACCAGCGGCCTTGCTCCCGAGCCGAGCCGGACCGGGCGGCTGCGGTCCAGGGCCGCGCGGGCGAAGGCCTTGGCCATCCCGGCGACCGCCTCCGCCGCGTTGGCCAGCACCGGAGCCGAGACGCTGTTGATCCCGGCGATGTCCACCACGCTGTACATCATGGTGAGGTCCGAGGAGCCCACGTACGGGGCGACGTCCCCCGAGGCCATCGACGAGACCATCACCTTCGGCACGCCCAGCGGCAGGGCCCGCATCGCCCGGGTGGCGATGGAGGTGCCCCCGCTGCCGCCGACCGCGAGCACCCCGTGCAGCCGGCCCTCGGCGTGCAGGCGCAAGAGGGTGGCCTCCGCCCCCTCGGCCATCGTGGTCACGGCCGCGCCCCGGTCGGCGGCCGTGCGCAGGCGGGAGAGTTCGGTGCCCGCGGCCCGTGCCACCTCCTCGCGGGGCACGTCCGCGGGCACCCGCGGTTCTCCCGTGATCCCCGTGTCGACCAGGACCACCTCGACGCCGGCGCGCAGCAGCCTCTCGCGCAGCCAGCCGTACTCGACACCCTTGGTGTCCAGGGTTCCCACCAGCACGACGCTCGTCATATGTGCAATGTCCATGCAGGTGAGGTTTGTTGGCAAGTAAAGGTCAGGTCAATCTGCCAGGAGGGTCAACAATCGCTCCAGGAAGGGGATTTGAGAGGCGATCAGCTTGTTCCGGGCCAGCGGGGGAGCGAACCAGGCCACCCGGTCCAGCTCGGGGAACTCGCACTCGGTCCCCGAATGCGGCGGCCACTCCATCGTGAAGGTCCCCGGCACCGTCAGCGCCGGGTCGAGGTCTCCCTCCACCGCCCAGATGGTCACCAGCTTCCCGCTGGACAGCCGCACCTCGCCCAGCGGCAGGTACTCGCCGTCCGGCGGGGGCACCCCCAGCTCCTCGGTGAACTCCCGGCGGGCCGCGTCGCGCGGGGTCTCGTCCGGCCCGTACTCCCCCTTGGGGATCGCCCAGCCCCCGGCGTCTCGGCCCGCCCACAGGGGGCCGCCCATATGGCCGAGCAGCACCTCGACCCCACCGCCGCCACCGTCGCCCCCGGCTCCGCCACCACCGGCCGCGCCGCGGCGGAACACCAGCAGGCCCGCGCTCTGTTTGTACCTCTTCGGCTGTGTCACGGTCCCATACATGCCCCGCACCGGCCCCGGTCAGTGACCGGAACCGGGGCGGGGGCTTCCGCGACGGGGATCAGTGCGCGTGCGGGCCCGAGCGGTGGACCGGGCCGTGCGCGTCCGCGCAGTGCGGGTCCGGGGCGTCGGCGCCCTCGCCCGTCCGGCCGACCGACAGCAGCTCGTCCTGCGCGTGGTCCACCTGGAGCGTGGTGTGGGTGATCCCGTACTCCTTCGACAGCAGCGCCTCCAGGTCGCGCCGCACGGCGTGGCAGTCGCCCTCCTCCTCCACCAGCACGTGCGCCGACAGCGCCGCCTGACCCGAGGTGATCGTCCAGATGTGCAGGTCGTGCACCTCCGTCACCGGCGGGTGCCCGACCAGCCGGTCGCCCACCGCGTCCGGGTCCAGGTGCGCCGGAGCGGCCTCCAGGAAGATCCGCCCCGACTCCCGCACCAGCCCGTAGCCCGCCTTGACCATCAGCACCACCACCACGAGCGAGGCGATCGCGTCGGCCTGCACGAAACCGGTGGTGAGCACGATCAGACCTGCCACGGCCGTCCCGATGAAGGCGAACAGGTCGTTCAGGATGTGCTGGTAGGCGCCCTCCACCGCCAGCGAGGTGCGGTTCGCCCGCGAGATGCACCAGGCCGCGGCCACGTTCACCACGATCCCGGCCAGCGCCGTCACCAGCACCAGCCCGCCCTCCACCGGCGGCGGATCGATCAGCCGCCGCACCGCCTCGTACGCCAGCCACACCGCCAGCAGCAGCAGGGTCAGACCGTTGGCCTGGGCGGAGAGTATCTCCGCGCGCTTGAGCCCGAACGTGAACCCGCCGCGCGCCGGACGCGCCGCCAGCCGCATCGCGACCAGCGCGAGGACGATCGAGACGGCGTCGGTCAGCATGTGCGCCGCGTCGGAGATCAGGGCCAGCGAATGCGCCAGCACGCCGATGACCACCTCGACGGCCATGAATCCGCCGATCAGGGCGAGCGCGATCGCCAGCCAGCGGCGGTCGGCGTCGGGGTCCACACCGTGGCTGTGCCCCGCGTGGCCGTGACCGTGAGCGTGTCCGTGCGCGTGCCCCTGTGCGGAGGCCGGCGCGGGCCCGTCGTCGTGCTCGTGACCGTGATCGTGGCCGTCGTGCCCGGTCATCGCGTCCCCCGTCTGTCCGTGTGTTCGGTTCCGACGCGTGAAGTGAAGCGCACCCCGGCGAATAGGGCAAAGGCTGCAACGGGGACCGTTGTCATTACCCATAAGACCCGCTTGACCTGCGCTTATGCCGGGACGGACGGATCGTGCGAAAATCTGGTCATGGTCCAGCGCCACGGTGTGCCGACCGCGCCCGAACTCGTCCTGGAAACCGCCCGAGGCTCCACGGAGATGAGCCCCGGCAGGACCTATCACGTCGGACGCGACCCCCTCTGCGAGATCTGCTTCGAAGACGCCCGCGTCTCGTGGCACCACGCCGTCCTGCGTCCCGACGGAGACCACTGGACCGTCGAGGACGAGAACAGCACCAACGGAACCTGGGGCGCCGACGGCCACCGCGTCAGGGTGGAGAGCGTCGGCCCCGGCAGCGAGCTGCGCTTCGGCAACGCCGTCGACGGCCCCCGCGCCGTGCTCGTCGGCCGCACCCCGGCCCCGCCCGCCGCGGCGCGCCCCTCGTCGGTCACCAACCCGGCCATGACCAGCACCTTCCGCCAGCCCACCAGCGTCCGGGCGCTGCCCGCGCGGACCGCCCTGCGGATCGGCCGGGACCCCGGCAACGACCTCGTGATCGACAACCTCGTCGTCTCCCGCCGGCACGCCGAACTGCGCGCCCTCGCCGACGGCACCTTCGAGATCGTCGACCTCGGCAGCCACAACGGCACCTACCTCAACGGCGCCCCCGTCACCCGGGCCGGGATCGCCGAGGGCGACATCGTCGGCATCGGCCACTCGGCGTTCTGCCTCGTCGGCGACCGGCTCCTGGAGTACACCGACACCGGCGAGGTCTCCCTCGACGTCCAGGACCTGTCCGTGACCGTCGACCACGGCCGCAAGACCCTGATGGACGGGGTCACCTTCCCCGTCGGCGCCAAATGCCTCCTCGCCGTCGTCGGCCCCAGCGGCGCCGGAAAGTCCACCCTGCTCGGCGCGCTCACGGGCCTGCGCCCCGCCGACACCGGGACCGTCCTCTACGACGGCCGCGACCTCTACCACGACTACGCCGAACTGCGCAGCCGCATCGGCCTCGTCCCCCAGGACGACATCCTGCACGCCCAGCTCACCGTCCGCCGGGCCCTCGTGTACGCGGCCGAACTGCGCTTCCCCCAGGACACCAGCCGGGCCGAACGCGAGGCCCGGGTCGACGAGGTGATCCGCGAGCTCGGCCTCGTCCAGCGGGCCGACCAGCCCATCCACAGCCTCTCCGGCGGCCAGCGCAAACGGGTCTCGGTCGCCCTCGAACTCCTCACCAAGCCCTCGCTCCTCTTCCTCGACGAGCCCACCTCCGGCCTCGACCCCGGCATGGACCGCTCGGTGATGCACATGCTGCGCGGCCTCGCCGACGACGGCCGGACCGTCATCGTCGTCACCCACAGCGTGCTCAGCCTCGACGTCTGCGACCGGCTGCTGTTCCTCGCCCCCGGCGGGCGCGTCGCCTACTTCGGCCCGCCCGACGAGGCCCTCGGCTTCTTCGGTTTCGCGGAGTGGCCGGAGGCCTTCGAGGCCTTCGAGAACGACAGGGAGCGGGACTGGGCGGGCGCTTTCCGGGGCTCGCCGCTCCACCGGCGCTACGTCGAGCTGACCGGCCGCGGGTTGGCGCCCGTACCGCTCGCCGCCCAGGCGGCCGCGGCGGCGGCCCCGCCCGCGCCACCGCCCAAGGCGCAGAGCTGGGGCTCCCAGCTGTCCACCCTGGTCCGCCGGTACGCCGCCGTGCTCAGCGCCGACCGCACCTTCCTCGTCATCATGGTCGCGCTGCCGTTCATGATGGGAGCCATGGCCCGCGCGCTCGCCGGGAACGAACTCGACGTCGAGACGGCGCTCAACGCCCTGCTCATCCTCACCATCGGCGGAGTGCTCACCGGAGCCGCCAACGCGGTCCGCGAACTGGTCAAGGAGCGCGTGATCTACCAGCGCGAACGCGCCGTCGGGCTGTCGCGCTCCGCCTACCTGATGTCGAAGGTGGTGGTGCTGGGCGCGATCACCGTCGCCCAGGCCGTGGTCCTGACCCTCATCGCCCTCGCGGGAGTCGACCTGAACGCCCCGGGCGGCAAGGGCGTGCTCATGCCGCCTCTGATCGAGATCACCCTCGCCGTGGCCCTGCTGTCCTTCACCGCGATGATGCTCGGCCTGATGATCTCCGCCCTGGTCAAGAAGGAGGAGGTCACCATGCCGCTGCTGGTCCTCCTCGCCATCGTCCAGGTCGTCTTCTGCGGCACCCTGCTGAAGCTCTACGACGTCCCCGTCCTCGAACAGGTGGCGTGGCTGGCGCCCTCCCGGTGGGCGATGGGTGCGATGGGCGCCACCATCGAGCTGGCCAAGATCGTCCCCGGGAAGCTCACCCAGGACCCGATCTACCACCACGAGTCGAGCGGCTGGCTGGTGTGCATCGCCGCGCTGCTCGTGCTGTCGGTGCTCTTCGGCCTGGCGGTGGCCCGGCTGCTGCGCCGGCAGGAGCCGGCCGTCATGCGGAAGCAGCCCCGGCGATGACCTTCCCCGACCCCATCCCGGAGTTCCACCCCACCCATGTCGTGCCGCAGGAGGGGCTGCCCGCCTGGGAGGCCCCCGACGTGGGCCGGCCGACCGCGCCGCTGGACCCGTTCCTGCCCGTGCAGCTGCTCTCCCGCCGCGGGGAGTGGACGGAGATCCTGTGCGCCAACGGCTGGTCCGCCTGGGTCGACGGACGGCTGCTCGTGGCGGTGCCGCAGCCGCCCCCCACCGCCGGCCGGCCCCTCGCCCGGACCGAGGACCCCGGACCGCTGCTGGGCCGGGCCGCCGAGGCCCTGGAACGCTACCGCCGGGCCGTACGCGACCACTCCGAGGGCGCGGCGGGCGGCGAGGACTTCGGCCGGGCCGTACGGGGGCTGCGGCTCGGCATCGTGATCGACGGTGAGTCCGCCTGGCTCTACGACGAGACCTCGCGGCGGTGGATGTACGCCGACGGCAGCCGCATGTCGACCTACGCGGTCGTCTCGGGGCCGGGCGCCCGGGCCCCCGAGCCGGAGCCCGAGCCGGCTGCGGAGCCCGCTGCCCGGCCGCCGGCCCCGGCCGAGGCCGAGACCGCGGCGGGCGCCCCCGTACCGGCCGAGCCGGGCCACGAGCCGACGCGCATCGTGGACCTGCCCGAGGCCGGAGGACGCTGATGGGCGCCGCCGACTCGCTGGGCGGCCGGCCCTCCGGGCTGCTGGGCAAGAAGATCGCCGGGTACCTGGTGGAGAGCGAGATCGGGCGCGGCGGGATGGCGGTCGTCTACCGGGCCCGCGACCTGCGGCTGGACCGGACGGTGGCGCTGAAGCTGCTGGCCCCCGAACTCGCCCGCAACGACACCTTCCGCAAGCGCTTCGCCCACGAGTCGAAGGTGGCCGCGGCCATCGACCACCCGCACATCGTGCCCGTCTTCGAGGCGGGGGAGACGGACGGGCTGCTCTACATCGCCATGCGGTTCGTCGCCGGGCAGGACCTGAGGGCGCTGCTCGACCGGACGGGCCCGCTGCCGGTGGAGACGGCCGCCCGGATCGCGGGGCAGGTCGCCTCCGCGCTCGACGCCGCCCACGACCACGACCTCGTCCACCGGGACGTCAAGCCCGGCAACATCCTCGTCGCGGACGGCACGGACAGCGAGCATCCCGAGCACGTCTACCTCACGGACTTCGGCCTGACCAAGAAGTCCCTGTCGCTCACCGGGTTCACCAGCGTCGGGCAGTTCGTCGGGACCCTGGACTACGTGGCGCCCGAGCAGATCGCCGGCAAGCCCGTCGACGGGCGCTGCGACGTGTACAGCCTGGGGTGCGTGGTCCACGAGATGCTCACCGGCGGGCCGCCGTTCCAGCGGGACGACGACATGGCCCTGCTGTGGGCCCACCAGTTCGACCCGCCGCCCGCGCCGTCCTCGCGGCGGCCGCAGCTCACGGCGGCGGTGGACCAGGTGCTGGCCAAGGCCCTGGCCAAGGCGCCGGAGGACCGCTGGGAGAGCTGTCTGGAGTTCACCGGGGCGCTGCGCCGGGCGGGTTCGGCACCGGCCGCCCCACCGGTCGCCGGTGCCGTCGCCGGAGCCGCCGCGGACGCCGGGGCCCTCGCGCAGGCCGCGGGACCGCCGCCCCCGCCTCCGCCGCCCCGGTGGGCGCTGCCGGTGTTCCGGGGCCGGACCTGAGGCCAGGACTCCGGGGGCCAGGACTCCGGGTCCGGGGGAGGGTGCTCACCGCTCCCGGCGGGTGGGGGAGGGCTCGTCCACGGGCCCGGGGTGGTGCAGCGGGCGGGCCAGGAAGGCGCCCAGGAAGCCCGCCACCGCCCCCCAGAGCAGGCCGAGGCCGGTCGTCCGCCACAGCGACGCGGTGAGCTCGATCCTGCCCCCGAGCCCCGAGTCGTCCCCGATGCCCAGCAGGGAGAGCCCGAACTGGGCCTCGACGCGGCCCAGCAGGCAGATCGTCAGCGTGGCCAGCGCCAGCGCCACGCCCAGGTGCAGCGCGTGCTGCCACGCCCGCACCCCCGCCGGGGAGCGGACGGCGGCCAGCACGCCCGCGCCGAGCAGGGCGACGGCGGCCACCGCGACGAGCCACCACGCCCGCCCGTCATGCCGGGCCAGCAAGGACACGTCGAGGGTGGACAGGTCGGGCCCGCGCAGCACCCGGTCCAGCAGCTGCGGCACCGGCAGCCCGAACGGGCCCTCCGCCCGGCCCTGCCACGCGCCGCCGAAGCCCAGGGTCAGAGCGAGCCAGGCCAGGTTGGGCAGGCCGAGCAGCAGCACGGCGAGGGTCCGTGTGGCGTGCCCCTGGGTGCCGGCCACCACCAGGCCGACCACCAGGGCGAGGACCACGTAGCCGACGAGCAGCACGGCGGTCGCGAACGCGGCCGGGCGCACCGCCGTGTGGAAGCGCAGCAGTCCGGCCGGCAGCGGGGCGCGCCGGGAGACCAGCAGGGCGATCAGCAACAGGCCCAGGATCCACAGCAGTCCGAAACCCAGGGTGGCGGGCAGGTCCGCCCGGAAGCCCACCGTCGGGGTGGTGTCGAGGACTTCGCCGAGGTCCTCCAGCGGGGAGTCGTCGTTCAGCAGCCGGAAGGTGTGGTCGGCGAACAGGGCGAAGAGGGCCAGCAGGACCAGCCACAGCACGGCCGGCAGGGCGCCCCGGGCGAGCAGCTCGCGCGGCCGGGCCACCGCACGGTGGCGCAGCGGGCGCAGGAAGAGGTACCCGGTGGTCAGCGCGCCGGCCAGGCTCACCGACAGCGGCAGCACGGACAGGCTCGCGCCGGCGCCGCCCAGCAGCCCGGCGCTGCCCGTGACGCCGACCTCGCCGCCCGCCGCCATCACGACGACGGCGGCGACCACATGGGGGAACGCGCCGCCCGGCAGATCGGCCGCGCCCGCGCAGGCCAGCCCCGCGGCGGCCACCGCGGTCATCACCGCGAAGCCCGCCACGACGGCGGCGAGGGCCTCGCGCCATGCCCTCACGGAGGTGCTGCTCACCCTGCAACCGTGGCACTCCCGGCTTGCGGCCACCACTCGGCCCCCGCACACAATGACCCAAGGAGTGCCTGAAATCCGGCAGATGTCCGGAATTCTCTCGTTCGGTGCTCGGGAAGAAGGGCCCGTGACCACTCAGCCGTCCGGTGGGCAGCAGCCCCCGTCCTCCTCGCAGCCGCCGTCCTCGGAACGTCCCACGGGTCCCCCTTCCGGCCCCCTGTCGGGTGGCGATCGGGGGTCCGTGCCCCCGCCGCCCGCACCTCCCGGGGGCTCCTCCGGCGGCGGGGGCGGGGAACCGCCCGGACGTCCCTGGTGGCGGTCCGTGCCCCGGATGGTCGCGGCTGCCGTGGCGGTCGCGGCCGTCGCCGCCCTGGCCGTGGTGCTGACCCGGCCCGGCGGTGGATCCTCCGCGCAGGCCGGGGGCGAGGTGTTCCTCCAGTCGGCCGCCGCCTCCGGGCCGGACCCCTTCACCGAGTCCACCGCCGCGCGGCAGGCCACCGTGCCGCCCCAGAGCCCCGCGACCGGCCAGAGCCCCGCCACGGCCACCGCGACGGCCTCCGGAACGACGGCCACGCGCAGCGTCAGCGGCTCCGCGCCCGGTCTCTACGGCGGCACGAAGGACGTCGCCAGCTGCGACGTGGAGAAGCAGATCTCGGCGCTGAACGGACAGCCCGCCAAGAACGGCGCCTTCGCCTCCGCCCTCGGCATCGGACCGGCCGACGTGCCCGGCTACCTGCGCGGCCTCACCGCCGTACAGCTGCGGCTGGACACCCGGGTCACCAACCACGGCTTCCGCGACGGCGCCCCCACCGCCTACCAGGCGGTGCTCCAGGCCGGGACGGCCGTACTGGTCGACGACCGCGGGGTGCCCAGGGTGCGGTGCTCCTGCGGGAACCCGCTCAGCCCCCCGGTGGCGCTCAAGGCCAACCCGAAGCGCAACGGGGAGCCGTGGCCCGCGTACCAGCCGTCGAAGGTGGTGGTCATCGCGCCGTCGGAGACCACCGTGAACGCCTTCGTCATCTACGACCACCAGGACCGCCGCTGGCTCGAACGCGGGCGCGGCGCCGCCCCGAAGCCCGACAGGCCCGTCCCGCCCCCGCCGACGACGACCCCGGTGCCCACCGTCGCCCCGTCGACCGCCCCGGCCACGCCGACGGCCGCCCCCGCCACGCCGACCCCCAAGCCCACCACTCCGACGACGCAGCCCCCGCCCGCCACGGAGACCGCCCCGGCCACCGAGACCCCGACCGAGCCCTCCTCGGAGACCGCCGAACCCCCGTCCGCGTCCGCGACGGAGCCGTACCCGCCCACGCCCACCACCCCGAAGTACACCCCGCCCAAGTACACCCCGCCCCCGGCCGCGACCCCACCGCCCGCCAACCCTCCGGCGAACCCCTACTAGGGACACGCCCCCGGGCCCCCCTCCGTACCGCGGAGAGGGGCCCGGGGGCGTCCCGGCCGGCCCGGGTCAGGACGGGTCCGCGCAGACCGTGCCCGTCTCGTAGATCGTGCCGACGTCGTCCGGTTCGGGCAGCGCCGTCGGGAAGTCCGTGGGCAACTCCGTCGGCTCCTGCGCCTTCAGGACGGCCACCTCGACCGCCGCGCAGTAGCGGGTGCCCGGGCGGATCCCGGCGTCCAGCTTCTTGACGACGGTCTTGCCCACCCCGGGGACCTCGTCGGAGAGGATCACCCGCAGGGTCTCCCCGCCGCCCTCCGGGCGCAGGACGAGCACGTTGCTCTTGTCATGGGGTTCGGTGTCGAGGAACGAGACCGTCACGTACGGGGCGTTCAGCTTCAGGCTCAGCAGCTTCGAAGCGGCCGAGGACGGCGTCGCGAGCCCCACCGCCAGTCCGCACGCCAGCACCGTCCCGACCGTGGCCCGGTACTTCCAGCTCAGGCGCCTCATGGGAGCTTTCCCTTCGCAGACAGAGGGGACGATCCGATCGTCTGCCCGGGCCCCGGCCCCGGCAAATCGCGGGCCCGACCCGGCACGGCAGCGGGCGGGTGGGCTGCCGGGCACCGGGAAGAGTGAGACCCTGGCTGCATGGACCCGCGGGCACCGGCCCCGGCGGTCGACTGGCCGGCGCGGCCCGACCTGAGCCTCGCGCTCAACCGCATGGGCACCTTCGACTGGGACCTCGACGGCGGCCGCCTGCACCTGGACGCCACCGCCCTCGAGGTCCTCGACCTGCCCCCGGAAGGGTTCGACGGCACCCCCGACGGGCTGCGCGCCAGGGTCCTCCCGGCCGACGCCGACCGCCTCGACCACCGCGTCCGGCAGGCCCTGCACGACGGCCGCAGCCACTACGGGGCCTACTTCCGAGCCCTGCGCCGGGACGGCGGCACCGCCTGGACCCACCTCCAGGGCCACGTCCTGCGCGACCCGGCCGGCCGCCCGTACCGGATCATCGGGATCGTCCGCGACGCCGCCCAGGACCCGGGGGAGCCCGGCGCGGCCGGGGAACGCGACGAGGGCCGGCGCCGGATGACCGGCGTCGTCGAGCGGACCGCCGCGATCCTCGCGCACGCCCGCACCGTCAACGACGTCACCGACATCCTCAAGGACCCCGAGGGCCTCGGCCACCTCGGCGCCGTCAGCGTGATGCTCGGCGTCGTCGACGGCGGCCGGATCCACCTCGTCGCGGAGGGCCAGCTCGGCGCCTACGTGCCCGAGATCGAGTACACCCGCATCGACGCCCGGCTCCCGATGAGCGAAGCCGTCCGCACCCTCCAGGCCGTCCACCTCGCCTCGCGCGAGGAGTTCCGCCGGCGCTACCCGGACCTGTGGCCGTACATCGAACCCCTGTCCGTCCGCAGCGGCGTCTACCTGCCCCTCATCGCCCAGGGCCGCCCCATCGGGGCCCTCGGGCTGCTCTACACCCGCGAGGGGGACTTCACCGCCGAGGAACGCAACGTCCTGGTGGCGCTCGCCAGCGGCATCGCGCAGAGCCTCCAGCGGGCCATCCTCTTCGAACAGGAACACGACCTCGCCGAGGGACTCCAGCGGGCCATGCTGCCCCGCCACGTCCCGGAGGTGGCCGGCGCCCGGATCGCCGTACGGTACCGGGCGGCCCGGATCGGCCGGGACATCGGCGGCGACTGGTACGACGTCATCCCCCTCGGCGAGGGCCGGGTCGGCGTGATGATCGGCGACGTCGAGGGCCACGACACCGACGCGGCGGCCGTCATGGGCCAGCTGCGCATCGTGCTCCGCGCCTACGTCCTGGAGGGCCACACCCCGGGCACGGCCATGGCCCGCGCCTCCGCCTTCCTGCGCGACCTCGCCACCGAGCGCTTCGCCACCTGCACCTACGCCGAGGCGGACCTGAACACCGGCATGCTCCGCCTGGTCCGCGCCGGCCACCTCGACCCCGTGGTCCGACGCGGCGACGGCAGCTGCCACCGGGTCCAGGTGGCGGGCGGCCTCCCGCTCGGCCTGCCCCCGCGCGAGCCCTCCGGCACCGGCTGCGGCTACCCCGTCACCAGCTTCGAGCTGCACCCCGGCGACACCCTGCTGCTCTGCACCGACGGCCTGGTCGAACGGCCCGGCGGGGACCTGGAGACCGGGATGCGGGAGTTCATGGACGCGGCCTGCGAGGGCCCGGCCGACGTCGAGGACCTCGCCGACGCGCTCTGCGACCTGGTCGGGGACGCCGGCGGCGGCGACGACATGGCCCTGCTCGTGCTGCGCCGCCGTGGCACCCCCGCCCCCCGCGGCGGCGGCCCGCTGCGCCAGCGCCTGGCTCCGGGCGACACCGAGGGCCCGGCCCTGGCCCGGCACCTGATCCGGGCGGCCGCGGCCGCCTGGGGCGCCCGGGAGCGGGCCGACGAGATCGAGCTGGCCGCCGACGAGCTGATGACCAACGCCCTCGTGCACACCGAGGGCGGCGGAGAGGTCGGCATGCGGCTGACCGCCGAGGGCCGGATCCGGGTCGAGGTCGAGGACTCCAGCAGCGCCCTGCCGCACCGCCGGGAGACCGACGACTGGGCGGTCTCGGGGCGGGGCCTGATGCTGGTCGACCGGCTCGCGGACGGCTGGGGGGTGGAGCCCCGGGGGAGCGGGAAGTGCGTGTGGTGCGAGTTCACCGTCCTGGCGGCGGGGTAGGCCGGTCGTCACACCGCCGCGTACATGCTCACGGCCCGGGTGTGCTGGAGGGCCGTCAGCCTGCGGACGAAGAGAATCGCGAGGACGGCCGCGGCGGCCGTGCACAGGTCCGCGAAAGCGCTGAAGCCGGAGGCGGTGCCCAGCGCCTCGGGGGTCTCGACCCGCCTGTACAGCTGCTGCACGACGCCGTCGCAGAGCGTGGAGCCGACCCACACCAGCCACCAGGCCGTCACGGGCGCGGTCGACACGCGCGGCCGCGAACCGTCCGAGGCGGGCCGGTCGGCGGCCCGCCAGGTCTCCTTCGCGATCCGGTACGGGAGGTAGAGGTTGCCGAACGGAACGAACCAACCACCGATGGCCCAGCCGCGCGACTGGCTGAAGCCGCCGGGGAGGAAGACCTGGCCGTTGGTGCGCACCCGGTGGAACCAGACGATGAACACGATGCCGGTCGCCAGCAGCGACAGCATCTGGAGGGACGCCGTCACGCTGGAGGGGAGGCCGGACTGCCGCAGGGCCTCGTCCCGGACCGCGGCCGGATCACCCGTCAGGACCCGCGTCAGGGACCAGGTGTACACGCCCACTCCGACCGAGAGGAGGTTCACCCCCGCGCAGACCGACAGGAGTACGGTCAGCGCGGTCGCCAGCCCCTGCGGCGAGCGCAGCACGGGGAGGTTCGGCAGCTGCGGCTGGTAGCCGAGGACCGGGGACGGTGCTGATCCGGGCGAGCCGAAGGACATGACGGAGTACCCCCCACGGGAACGTCTGCAAAGAACGGTCGGGTTGCGCGGCGGCGCCGGCCGAGCGCGGCCCCGGGCAATGGGGGTGAACATATGTCAGCCACCGCCCCGGCGTCCACACGGGTGTGCGGGGGGTACGAACGGCTGAACCCGCAGGTCCACGCGGTGCGCCCCCGGTCTGATGGTCGTACAGTGCGGCGATCCTGCCGGGGTGATGAGCCTCCGCCCGCTGCTGCCGGCCCTGCTGACCGCCGTCCTGCTGGCCCCCGTCCCCGCGTACGCGGCCGACGGCAGCGGCGACGGCATCGAGACCGCCCGCACCACCCGACAGCTCGCCCCCGGCATCCGGCTGGAGTCCTACGACCGGCTGGAGGCCGACCGTTGGCTGCGGATCGACGAGCTCGTCGCCGACCTCGACCCGCACGGCGGCGTACGCGCCGAGTACCTGGGCACCGGCGGCGGCTCCGGGCCCGTCACCCTCGCCGAAGCCGCCGCCCGCCACCGCCCCGGACCCGGGCGGCGCGTGGTGGCGGCCGTCAACGGCGACTTCTTCGACATCCGGGCCACCGGAGCCCCCCTCGGCCCCGGCATCGGCTCCGGACGGCTCCTGCACTCCGCCTCGGCCGGGCCCGGCGGGGGTGCCGCCGTCGGCTTCGGCCCGGACGGGACGGGCCGCCTGCTGCGCCTCGGCCTGGAGGGGACGGTGACCCTGCCCGGCGGGAAGGCGTACCCCCTGGCCGGGTACAACGCCGCCAAGCCGCCCGCGCAGGGGTACGCCGTCTACACCGCCGACTGGGGCGGCAAGCGGCTCCCCGCCCTGGGGCCCGGGCCGGCCGTCGGGCTGCGCGACGGCCGGGTGGTCTCCACCGGCCCCGCCCCCGCGGCGCGGCCCGCCCCCGGCACCACCCTGCTCACCGGCCGCGGCACCGCCCAGGCGGCCGCCCTCGCCGCCCTGCGGCCGGGGGACGAGGTGGCCGTCACCGCCCGGCCGCTGCCCGCGTCGGGGCCGGCTCCGGTGACGGCGCTCGGCGGGCGCGGAACCCTGGTCGCCGCCGGGACGCCGCTCGACCACGACGGCCAGGCCAACGACGCCGCCGCCCCGCGCACCGCCGTCGGCCTCTCGCGCGACGGCCGGCGGCTGAGCCTGGTCACCGTCGACGGCCGCCAGCGGGACAGCGGCGGCCTCACCCTCACCGCGCTGGGCGCCCTGATGCACCGGCTCGGCGCGTACGAGGCCCTCAACCTCGACGGGGGCGGCTCCACCACCCTGCTCGCCGCCCACCCCGGGGCGGCCGCCCTCACCCTGGAGAACTCCCCGTCCGACGGGCAGCAGCGCCCCGTGCCCAACGGCCTCGTCCTGACCGCCCCGGCCGGCCCCGGCCCGCTCGCCGGCTTCCGCGTCGAAGCGGCCGGCGGCGCCGCCCGGACCTTCCCCGGCCTGACCCGCACCCTCACCGCCACCGCCTACGACACCGTGCTCGCCCCCGCCGCCGCGACCCCCACCTGGCACACCGACCGGGGCCGGATCGGCCCGGACGGCGTCTACCGCGCCGACCACCCGGGCCCGGCCGTGATCCGCGTCTCGGCCGGACCGCGAACCACCGCCGAACGACCGCCCGCGCCCCGGCAGACCCCGGGAACGAGCCCCGGCGCGACCGCCCTGCCCCGCGGTGGCGCGCCCGAGGCACCGGCGGCCGGGGGCGGGACCGGGAGCGACCCCGCCGGGGCGACCGCTGCGGGTGCGGCCGCCGTGGTCCTCGGGGGGCCGCACCCGCAGGTGCCGGGCGGAGCCGGTGGGGCGGCCGAGGGGGTGCTGCGGTTGGAGGTGCTCGGGCCGCTCGCCGGGCTCCGGGCCGTGCCCGGGCGGATCGGGCTCGACGGGCGGGGGGACAGCGCCGGGTTCGTCCTGACCGGGTACGACGCCCAGGGCGCCACCGCACCCGTCGAGCCCCGGGACCTGACCCTGAGCTACGACCGCACCCGCTGGCGGGTCGCCGAGGACGGCCGGGGCGGCTTCACCGTCACCGCCCTCGTCCCGCAGGCCGCCGGCCGGCTGACCGCCACCGTCAAGGCCACCGGCGCCACGGCCGAACTGGCCCTCGGTGCCGGCTCGGTGGCCGCGCCCCTGGCCGGGTTCGACGACGCCGCCGCCTGGACCGGGTCGGGCGCGGCCCCCGCCGAGGGCCACCCCGGCCCCGGGCTCGCCGTGGAGGCGCGGGACGGCGCGGCCGCGACCCCGCCCCGCCCGCTGCCCGTGCCGGAGCTGACCCGCGCCCTGTCGCTGTGGGTCGGCGGGGACGGCTCCGGGGCCCGGCCCGCCGTGGAGCTGGCGGGGGCCGACGGGGTGCCCCTGACCCTGCGCGGGCCCGCCGCCGACTGGACCGGCTGGCGGGAGGTGCGCCTGCCCGTCCCGGCCACCGCCGAGCAGCCCCTGCGCGTCATCCGCCTCTCGGCGGTCCCGGGCGCCCGCCCCGGCCGGCTGCTGCTGGACACCCTGACCGCCGCCACCCCGCCCACGGGGCCGGCCGCCCCCGACACCGCCCGGCCCGACCCGGTGGTGGGCACCGCCGCACAGGCCCAGGCCCGGCCCTGGCGGTTCGCGGTCGGTGGGGACCCGGCCCGAGGCGCCGCCGAACTGGTGCTGACCGGCACCGAGCGGGCGTCCTTCGTGCACCGCGGGGTGCGCTTCGTCCCGCTCGACACCGGCCGCCGCACGCTCGACCGGGGCGCCGGACTGGCCCGGATGCGGGCCCTGCGCCAGGCCCTGGACAGCGCCGCCCGGGAGCCGGGGACGGCCGCGCTGGCCGTCGTGCTCCCGTACACGCCGGACACCCTGGACCGCAAGGAGACCGCCCTGCTGGCGCAGCGCCTCGCCCAGTTCCGCCGTGCCACCGGGAAGAGGGCGGCCGTCCTCACCCTCGGCGCACCCCGCTTCACCGCCGGGCGCGACGAGGGCGTGCTGACCGTCTCGGCGCCCAGCTCCGGCCGCACCCTGTTCGGAGCCGACGCCTTCGCGGCGCCCGGCCGGGACTGGCTGACGGTGGCTCCGCCGAGGCCCTGAGCCGTCGGGCG
Source organism: Streptomyces sp. NPDC001594 (assembly GCF_042893675.1). Taxonomy (NCBI): domain Bacteria; kingdom Bacillati; phylum Actinomycetota; class Actinomycetes; order Kitasatosporales; family Streptomycetaceae; genus Streptomyces; species Streptomyces sp. NPDC001594. The sequence goes on from NZ_JBIAVB010000014.1 coordinate 246,406, forward strand.
TCGCGAAGGCGGTGGCCGAAGGCCTAGAGCCGTACCAGCGTGACCTCGGTGGCCTTCACGCTCGTCCAGACCGACGCGCCGTCGGCCACGCCCAGTTCGGCCGCCGCCTCCGGGGTGATCTCCGCGACCAGGTCGGGGGCCTCGGCCGAGCCGACGAGCAGCCGCAGCCGGCTCCCGACCGCGGTGACCTCCCGGACCGTGCCGGGCCAGACGTTGCGGGGGCTGCCGCCGGGGCGGTCCCGGTGGACGGACACCGCCTCCGGGGCGATGATCGCGAGGGCCTCCGCCCCCTCCGGCAGCGGCTCCGCCACCACCAGCCGCCCGCCGCCCGCCAGCGCGAGCCCGTCGGCGGATGCGGTGCCCGGCCAGGCGTTGCGGCCCAGCATCCGGGCCACCCAGGGGGAGCGCGGATGCCGGGTGACCTCCGCGGGCGGGGCGTCCTGCAGGGTCCGCCCGTCGGCCAGCACCAGCACCCGGTCCGCCAGCGACACCGCCTCGACCGGGTCGTGCGTGACGATCAGGCACACCCCGCCGAAGCCGGCCAGGTGCGTGCGCAGGGTGTGCCGCACGTGCGCCCGGGTGGTCTGGTCGAGGGCGGCCAGCGGCTCGTCGAGCAGCAGCAGCCGGGGGCGGGCGGCCAGGGCCCGGGCCAGCGCCACCCGCTGCGCCTGTCCGCCGGACAGCTGGGCGGGCCTGCGCTGGGCGAGGTGTCCGACGCCGAGGCGGTCCAGCCAGGCCTGCGCCTCCCGGCGGGCCTCGGCGCGCGGCACCCGGCGGGCACGCAGCCCGTACGCGGTGTTGGCGAGGGCGCTCAGGTGCGGGAACAGCGCCCCGTCCTGCGGGACCCAGGCGACCTGGCGGCGGTGCGCGGGCAGGGCGGTGACGTCGGTGTCGCCGAGCCGGAGTTCGGCGTGCGCGCGCGGGGTCAGGCCGAGGAGGGCGCGCAGCAGGGTGGTCTTGCCCGCGCCGTTCTCGCCGACCACGGCGATGGTGGTGCCCGGTTCGGCGTCGAGGGTCAGCCGGTTGAAGCCGGTGACCTCGGCGTGCAGGGGCCAGCGCGCGTCGTCCGCGGGGGTCGGCCCGGCCCCCGTCGACGGGTTCCCGGCCGGTCCCGCGGGCGGCTCCTCGGCGGCGGTGGCGGCGCTGGCGGCCGCGGCGGTCCTGCGGCCGGCCGGGGTGCCGGTCCAGCGGCCGCGCAGGGCGATCAGGACGGCCATCGCGATGGCGAGCAGCAGCAGCGACACCGAGGTGGCCGCCTCGGGGCGGTCCTGGAGCAGCAGGTAGACCTGCAGCGGCAGGGTCTGGGTGGTGCCGGGCAGGTTCCCGGCGAAGGTGATGGTCGCGCCGAACTCGCCCAGTGCCCGGGCCCAGGTCAGCGCCGCGCCCGCGATCAGGCCCGGCGCCACCATGGGCAGGGTCACGGTGAAGAACACCCGGACGGGCCGGGCCCCGAGGGAGGCGGCGGTCTCCTCGTAGCTCTGCTTGAGCCCGCCGAGTGCCCCCTCCAGGCTGATCACGAGGAAGGGCATGGCGACGAACGTGGCCGCCACGACGGCGCCGGAGGTGTGGAAGGGCAGGGTGATGCCGAAGGTGCCCTCCAGCCAGGGCCCCAGCAGCCCGCGCCGACCGAAGCCCAGCAGCAGCGCGACACCGCCGACGGTCGGCGGCAGCACCATCGGCAGCAGCACCAGCGAGCGGACGAAGGCCTTGCCCTTGAACTCGACCCGGGCCAGCAGCCAGGCCAGCGGCACCCCGAGCAGCAGGGAGAGGCCGAGTGCCCAGGCGGAGACCAGCAGGGACAGCCGCAGGGCCTCGGTGACCCCGGGGCTGGTGAGGTGGTCGGCGAGCTCGCCCCATTCGGTGCGGGTGAGGATGCCGACCAGCGGCAGCAGGAGGAACGCGACGGCGAGCAGCGCGGGGAGCGCCAGGGTCACGGGGGGCCGGTTGCGGGTGCGGAGTCTGCTCATGGCGTTCCTGGTCGGGGCTGCTGGGCGGCCGGGCCGCTGCTGCGGCCGGCTGACGGGGGGTATGCCGAAGGGGCTGCCCGTCCCCCCGGACCGGGCAGCCCCCGCGGAGCCCTACGGCTTCTGGAAGCCGGCGTCCTGGAGGATCTTCTGCGCCTCGGGCGTGCTCAGCCAGGCCACGAAGGCGGCCGCGGCCTCGGCGTTCTTGGACTGCTTGAGCGTGGCTGCCGGGTAGGAGGCGACGGCGTTCTGGTCGTCCGGGATGTCGACGCTCACGACCTTGTCGCCGGACTTGGCGGAGTCGGTCTTGTAGACCAGGCCGGCGTCGGCCTCACCGAGCTCGACCTTGCTCAGGACGGCGCGGACGTTGGGCTCCTGGGAAACCGGCTTCACCTCGATCTTCTGGGCGTCGAGGATCTGCTTGCTGTAGCGGCCGACGGGGACCTCGGGCGCCGCGAGGACGACCTTGATCTTGGAGTCGGCGAGGTCCTTGAGCGCGGCGATCTTGAAGGGGTTGCCCTTGCCGGCGGCGATGACCAGGCGGTTCTTCGCGATGACCGTGGCGTCGCCGGTGTCGCCCTTGAGGCCGTCCATGGTCTTGGTGTCGGCGGTCACCAGCGCGTCGGCCGGGGAGCCCTGCTTGACCTGCGCGGCGAGCTCCTGCGAGCCGGCGAAGGAGAAGGTCACCTTGGTGCCGGGGTGGGACTTCTCGTACGCGGCGCCGGCCGTCTTGAAGACGTCGGTGAGGGAGGAGGCGGCGAGCACGGTGAGGTTCGCGGACTTGGCGGGGGCGGAGGCCGGGGCCGAGGCGGCCGGGGTGGCGGCCGCGCCGTCCTTGTTCTCGTCGGTGCCGCCGCAGGCGGACAGCGGGACGAGCAGGGCGGCGGTCAGCGCGGCGGCGGCCGCGCGGCGGCCGTTCAGGATCGCGTGCATGGGACGTGCTCCTCGGTCGGGTCGGCGGCCGGCCGGGTGCCGGTCCGCACGGTATGACCCGCGCCGTGACGGGCGGAGCGGGTGGGGACGAACGGTGGTGGAACGGGCGAACGGGGGCCGCGCCGGGGTCAGGTGCGGTCGATGTGCACGCTGGTCGACTTCACGCGGGCGGTGGCCTGCATGCCGACCTCCAGTCCGAGCTCCTCGACGGCCTCGCGGGTCAGCAGGGAGACCAGGCGGTGGGGACCTGCCTGGATCTCGACCTGGGCGGCCACGTCGCCGAGCGTGACGGCCGTGACGATGCCGGGGAAGGCGTTGCGCGCCGAGGTGTACGGCTCCCCGTCCTCGGTGTGGGCGCCCTGGCCCACCTCGACGGAGAAGGCCGCGAGGTCACGGCCGTTGATCAGGCGACGCCCCGCCTCGTCGCGATGGGTCGCGACCCGGCCGGCGTCGGCCCAGCGGCGCGCGGTGTCGGGGCTGACGCCCAGCAGACGCGCCGCCTGTCCGATGGTGTAGGACTGCATGCGCGACAAGGTAGGGGCATTGCGGCCGCATGTGCAATTCGTTTGGCGCGTTCTCTATCGCAGATGCCATGGGCCTTGTGGTATCCGCCAAAATGCGTTCCGGCTCCGGGCCGACGATCGAAGGGCTCGGCTCGATAGGCTCGGCGCATGGCTGAAACGAAGAGCGGCACGGGCGCGGCTGCCGGCCCGGGCCCGCTGGAGGCGGGTACCGCGCGGGTCGACGCCTGGATCTGGTCGGTCCGGCTCACCAAGACCCGGTCGGTCGCGGCGACCGCCTGCCGGGCGGGCCACGTGAAGGTCAACGGCGAACGGGCCAAGCCCGCGCAGCAGGTCCGGGCGGGCGACGAGGTACGGCTGTTCCACGCGGGACGGGAGCGCGTCGTGGTGGTGCGCAGGCCCGTGACCAAGCGGGTGGGCCCGCCGGTGGCGGTCGAGTGCTACGTCGACAACAGCCCGCCGGCCCCGACCCCGGTGGAGGCCGCGGTGGTGGGCGTGCGCGACCGCGGGGCGGGGCGGCCCACCAAGCGGGAGCGGCGCGAGTTCGACACCCTCCGGGGGCGGTAGACCGCCGGGTGCGGGGGGCGGGCTTCGGCCGCGCACCCCCGCGCCCCGTCACGCCTTGCGGTAGTCGTACGCCTCCGTGGCGGCCGTGGCCACCGCGTCCAGGGAGGCGCCCGCCGACGCCGCCACGACCGCCGCCACCGCGCCCTCCAGGAACGGGGCGTCCACCAGGCGGCAGTCCGGGGAGAGGTCGCCGTCCGCGAGGAGGGCCTTCACCGTCAGGACCGAGCTGCCCAGGTCCGCCAGCAGGGCCACCCCGGCCCCCTGGTCCACCGCCGCCACCGCCGCGAGGACCCGGTCCGCGCTGGTGCCGAGGCCTCCGTCCGGGCTGCCGCCGGCCGGCGCCACCCGGGCCACCGCCCCGCCCGCCGCCAGGCCCCGGGCCAGCTCGGCCACCGACTCCGCCACCTGGGCGCTGTGCGAGACCAGGACGATGCCGACCGGGGTCACGAGGCCCCCTCCGCCGTGTCCGCCAGGGCGGTCAGCAGCAGGGCCGAGGAGGTGGCGCCCGGGTCCTGGTGGCCCACGCTGCGTTCGCCCAGGTAGCTCGCCCGGCCCTTGCGGGCCAGTATCGGCACCGTCGCCAGCGCGCCCGCCTCCGCCGCGTCCCCGGCCGCCCGGTAGGACGTGCCCAGCGCCGCGACCCCGGGGGTCAGGGCGTCCAGCATCGTCTTGTCGCCGGGGGCCGCCCCGCCCAGCTGGGCCACCGCGGCCACCCCGGCCTCCAGGGCCCGCTGCAGCGCGGCGTCGGAGACCTCGGCGTCCTCCCCGAGCTCCTTGCCGGTGCGGCGCAGCAGCGTGCCGTACAGGGGGCCGGAGGCGCCGCCGACCGTGGAGATCAGCGTGCGGCCCGCCAGCTGGAGGAGCGCGCCGGGTGCCGTCGAGGGCTCGGCCTCGGCCAGCGCGGCGCGGACGGCCGTGAAGCCGCGCAGGAGGTTGGCGCCGTGGTCGGCGTCGCCGATGGGGGAGTCGAGCTCGGTCAGCCGGTCCGACTCCCGTTCCACCGCCGCGGCGGCGGCCTCCAGCCAGCCTCGGAAGAACTCTGCGTCACGCACCGGATTCCCTTCGTCCGTCATGGTCCGTCCGTCCCTCTGCTCCGCCCGCCGACATCCGCCCCGTCCCCTCAGCGGCCCCAGCGCAGCGCCGGAGTCTGCACCGGCGCGTCCCAGAGCCGCAGGAGCTCCTCGTCGGCCCGGCAGAGCGTCACCGAACAGCCCGCCATGTCGAGGGAGGTGACGTAGTTGCCGACCAGGGCGCGGGCCACGGGGACGCCGCGCGCCTCCAGCACCCGGGCCACCTCCGCGTGGAACCCGTACAGCTCCAGCAGGGGGGTCGCGCCCATGCCGTTGACCAGCGCCAGGACGGGGCCGTCGGCGGGGCCGCCCGTCTCGGCGAGGCCGTCCAGCACGGCGCCCACGGCCACGTCCGCGATCTCCCGGGAGGTCATCATGGCCCGCCGCTCGCGGCCGGGTTCGCCGTGGATGCCGATGCCCAGTTCCAGCTCCCCGTCGGGGAGCTCGAACGTCGGGCTGCCCTTGGCGGGGGTGGTGCAGGCGCTGAGGGCGACGCCGAAGCTGCGCGAGCTCTCGTTGACCTGACGGGCGAGGGCCGCGACCCGGTCCAGCGGCGCCCCCTCCTCGGCGGCCGCCCCGGCGATCTTCTCCACGAACAGGGTGGCGCCCGTACCGCGCCGCCCGGCCGTGTACAGGCTGTCCGTGACGGCGACGTCGTCGTTGACGAGGACGCTCTCCACGCGCAGGCCGTCCTCCTCGGCGAGCTCGGCGGCCATCTGGAAGTTGAGGACGTCGCCGGTGTAGTTCTTGACGACGAACAGGACGCCCGCTCCGGCGTCCACGCTGCCCGCCGCGTGCAGCATCTGGTTGGGCACCGGGGAGGTGAACACCTCGCCGGGGCAGGCCGCGGAGAGCATCCCGTACCCGACGAACCCGCCGTGCAGCGGTTCGTGCCCGGAACCTCCGCCGGAGACCAGGCCGACCCGGCCGCCGCTCTTCGCGTCCCGCCGCGACACGACCCGCCGCTCGACGTCCACGTCGAGTTCGGGATGCGCGGCCGCCATCCCGTGCAGCGCGTCGGCGACCACGGTGTCCGCGGAGTTGATGAGCATCCTCAAAGCTGCCTCCCAGATGGCGCGGCGCCCCGGGCCCGTTCGAGGCCGGGGTTTCGAAGTCAACCACGGCGGGCCGCCGGATCAGGGGAGGAACGGCCAAGCGGACGGCAGGTCAGCCGCCGTTCTCGCGCAGCCGCCGGCTGACCTCGCCGAGGCCGTCGGCCAGCGCGTCGAGCTGGGCGGGGGTGAGCACGTCGACGAGCACCTCCCGTACGGCCGTCACATGGCCGGGCGCCGCGGCCTCCAGCCGGGCCAGTCCGGCCTCGGTGAGGACGGCGAAGACCCCGCGCACGTCGGAGGGGCAGCTGCGGCGCCGGACCAGTCCGGCCTTCTCCATCTGGGTGACCTGGTAGGTCAGCCCGCTCTTGGAGTTGATCAGCCCGTTGGCGAGTTCCGTCATGCGCAGCTCGCCGTCGGGCGCCGCGGCGAGCCGCACGAGGATCTCGTACTGGGGGTGGGAGAGTCCTGAATCGTCCTTGAGCTGCTGGTCGAGGTGCCGGTTCACCAGGGCGGAAGCGGCCAGGAAGCCCCTCCAGGCCCGCATCTCACGCTCGTCCAGCCATCTCGTTCCGTCCATGGGCCCCAGGGTACACGAGTTGTTCGAATTTGAATCAGTGGCTCATCAGTGGCTAGGGTCGGGGGCGGCGGTTCGAATTTGAACAACCTGCTCGCGAACGTCCCCGTCGGACCGCCCCGACCGGAAGGAATCCCCCATGACCAGCGCCTCCGCCACCGCGACGAAGGCCCCGGCCACGGCGCCGGCCGTATCCGCCCCCGCCCCCACCGCCTCCACCGCCGGTCTGGACGCCGGACTGCTGCTCCTGCGCGTGGTCCTCGGCCTGGCCGTCGCCGCCCACGGCGTCCAGAAGCTCTTCGGCTGGTTCGGCGGCGGCGGGATCAGCGGCACCGGCCAGTTCTTCACCTCCGCCGGCTACCCGGCCGGCGAGACCATGGCCGCCGTCGCCGGCCTGACCGAGACCCTGGGCGGCCTCGGCCTCGCCGCCGGCCTGCTCACCCCGCTCGCCGGGGCCGCCGTCACCGGCACCATGATCAACGCCCTCGCCGTCCACGGCGCCGGCGCCTTCTTCGCCCCCAAGGGCATGGAGTACGAGCTCCTCCTCGCGGCCGCCGCGGCCGCCCTCACCCTCACCGGCCCCGGCCGCCTCGCCCTCGACCGCGTCCTGCCGCTCCCGGCGCTGCGCACCCCCCGCCCGGCCCTCGGGGCGGCGGCCCTCGCCCTCGGCGTGGTTCTCGCCGCGGTCACCCTCCTGGTACGGAGCTGACCGCCCGGCCGTCCCCGCCCCTGCCGCGGGGGCGGCCGCACCATCCTCCTGTTCCCGCGCCCTGATTGACCCGGGGCATTCAGGGGAACAGCGCAGAAATGACACAACCCATCGAAGACTACGCACTCATCGGCGACCTCATGACGAGCGCACTGGTCGGCCGCGACGGGTCCATCGACTGGCTGTGCCTGCCCCGCTTCGACTCCGGCGCCTGCTTCGCCGCCCTCCTCGGCGACGAGGAGAACGGCCACTGGAGGATCGCCCCGGCCGGCGCCGCCGACGGCGAGCGGTGCACCCGGCGGGCCTACGCCGACGGGTCCCTGGTCCTCGAATCCCTCTGGGAGACCGGCGACGGCACCGTCAAGGTCACCGACTTCATGCCGCAGCGCGACACCGCCCCCGACGTCATGCGCATCGTCGAGGGCGTCTCCGGCCGGGTCACGGTCCGCAGCACCCTGCGCCTGCGCTTCGACTACGGCCACGTCGTCCCCTGGGTCCGGCGCAGCGAGGGCGACCGGGTCGCCGTCGCCGGACCGGACTCGGTCTGGTTCCGCAGCGAGCCCCCCGTCCGCACCTGGGGCGAGTACAACAGCACCCGCGCCGAATTCACCGTCGGCCCTGGCGAGAAGGTCGCCTTCGTCCTGACCTGGCACCCCTCGCACCAACCGCGCCCCGCCCGCGTCGACCCGTACGAGGCCCTCGAACAGAGCCTCGCCGACTGGCGCGACTGGTCCGCCGAGTGCCGCTACGAGGGCCCCTACCAGGAGGCCGTCACCCGCTCCCTGATCACCCTCAAGGCCCTCACCTACGCCCCCACCGGCGGGATCGCCGCGGCCGCCACCACCTCCCTCCCCGAGGAGCTCGGCGGCGTCCGCAACTGGGACTACCGCTACTGCTGGCTGCGCGACGCCACCCTCACCCTCGGCGCCCTCCTGAGCACCGGCTTCCGCGACGAGGCCCGCGCCTGGCGCGGCTGGCTGCTGCGCGCCGTGGCCGGCGACCCGGCCGACCTCCAGATCATGTACGGGATCGGCGGCGAGCGCCGCATCCCCGAGACGGAGCTCCCGTGGCTGCGCGGATACGCCGGCTCGGCGCCCGTCCGCGTGGGCAACGCCGCCGTGGACCAGCTCCAACTGGACGTCTACGGAGAGGTCCTCGACTCCCTGTACCTGGCCCGCTCCACCGGCCTGGCCTCCGAACGGCACGCCTGGAAGATCCAGCTCGCCCTGCTCGACTTCCTGGAGCGCAACTGGCGCCGCCCCGACGAGGGGCTGTGGGAGGTGCGCGGGCCGCGCCGCCACTTCACCCACTCCAAGGTGATGGCCTGGGTGGCCGCCGACCGGGCCGTACGCACCCTGGAGGCCGCCCCCCAGATGCCCGGCGACGTGGAACGCTGGCGGGCCATGCGCGACGAGGTCCACCGCGACGTCTGCGAGCACGGCTACGACCCCGAACGCGGCACCTTCACCCAGTACTACGGCTCCCGCGAACTCGACGCCGCCACCCTGCTCATCCCCCGCGTCGGCTTCCTGCCGCCCGAGGACCCGCGCGTCGTCGGCACCGTCGACGCCGTACGGGCCGAGCTGGGCAGCAGCGGGCTCGTACGCCGCTACAGCACCGAAGGCCCCTCCGTCGACGGGCTGCCCGGCGACGAAGGGGCCTTCCTGGCCTGCTCGTTCTGGCTGGCGGACGCCCTGCACCTGACCGGCCGCCCCAAGGAGGCCCGGGAACTCTTCGAACGGCTGCTGGCCGTGCGCAACGACGTGGGCCTGCTCGCCGAGGAGTACGACCCCGCGAGCGGGCGCCAGCTCGGCAACTTCCCCCAGGCCTTCAGCCACATCGGCCTGGTGAACACCGCCCTCACCCTGGGATCCGACGGCTCCTGAGGCATGCGGAAGGCCGGTGGGGGCGCCGCGGGGCCCGGGGGGCCCCCCCCCCCGGTGGGGGGGGGGGGGGGGGGCTCCCCCCCCCCCCCCGGGCCCGCCGCCAAGACGTCCACCACCAACGCGGGCACCCGGGTTGTGACCACCC